>NZ_BBNM01000033.1 GCF_000760595.1 Acinetobacter soli
TAGACACCACGAATGTGGTGGTAAGCATCAACAAGGCGGTCGACAATGTTGGCAGCAAGGTCGGTGATCTGGCCAACAATGCTGCAACCGATGACACCACACCAACACTGGTGGGAACAGGTACAGCGGGAGCGATCGTGACGATCAGCGTCGATGGTGGCGCGGCAGTTGGCTCAGCGGTGGTGGATAGTAGCGGTAACTGGAGCTACACCTTACCAACACAAAGCGAAGGGGCACATAGCTATACGGCCACTGCGAGCAATGCGGCAGGAACACAAGGCAGCGCGAGTTTCAATCTGACGATTGACACCACGGCACCGAGCATTCCGAGCATTGGTCTGGTGAGTGACGATGTGGGTCTGGTACAAGGTCCGCTTGGCAACGGTGCCAGCACGGATGACACCACACCGACACTCAGTGGTACAGGCGCGACACCGGGTGATGTGATCAAGGTGTATGACGGCAATGATGTGGTGGGCAGTGTCACGGTAGGAGCAGATGGTCGCTGGAACTACACCATCCCGGCACCTGGCTTGACCGAAGGTCCGCAC
>NZ_BBNM01000032.1 GCF_000760595.1 Acinetobacter soli
GATACCATCCCGCCATTGGCAAATGCAGTCACGGTGCTGGATCTGTACGATGATGTGGGCGCGATTCAGGGCACCATCAGCAACAGTCCAGATAGTCTGACCGATGACACCCGTCCGGCATATTCAGGAACGGCAGATGCCTCGGTGGCGATCGTGAAAGTCTACGACAATGGCGCGTACCTAGGCAGTGCGACCGTGGGTGCAGATGGCAAATGGAGCTTCACGCCAAGTACACCGATTGGTGCAGGACCACACAGTTTCACCGCCAGTGGTGTGGATGCAGCAGGTAACGAAGGACCGCAAAGCGCGGCATGGCAATTCAAGGTGGTGGGTGCAGCCCCATCGGCGCCATCCATTCAGAGCGTGACGGATAATCAGGGTGATGTGACAGGAGATCTGCAGAAGAACCAGACCACAGATGACCGCACGCCGACCATCAGTGGTACCGGGCAAGTGGGTGCGGTGGTAACGGTATATGTTGACGGCACGGCAGTGGGTTCAACCACAGTGGCTTCAGACGGGACCTGGAGTGTGACCACGACGGATCTAGGTGCAGACGG
>NZ_BBNM01000031.1 GCF_000760595.1 Acinetobacter soli
GCACAATTTACCGCCTCAACAACTTCATTAATGATTTCATGCGCGGCACGCTGTTCTGTCAGTGCAGGGCTGATAAATAAGCCGGTTGCTGTACAGTAACGTCGAAACTCTGAGAGATCTGCCATATTCAAATTAGGTGCAGCACCATAGCGCGGGTGATTAATTAGATCCTCAACAACATCGGCCGGATTGGCATCATGAATCGTATCTGAAAACGTAATATCGCTAATTACTTCAAAGTTATGATTCGATAATGATGCACTACCACCTAAGTCGTAATTTGCACACGCGATATAGCCCAAAAATGGGTAATGTACTGCCTGATCAGGGTGCATGGATGCCAGATAACCCCAGACCTGATTCTGGTCACCGTCGAAGAGTTCAAAACCGAGCTGGTCAATTGGCTTGAGCTGTACACCGCCTTCAGTTTTTGGAACAATCTGCTCCTTATCTCGCCAGATATTGCCAATGTCGCGTATTTTGGTTTCGCATAAACCCAGCATTAACGATGCACTGTATGTATACGTGGTATTACTGGTTTTAGTTTTACCGCCCTTACCTCCCGACTTGGTTGTCG
>NZ_BBNM01000030.1 GCF_000760595.1 Acinetobacter soli
GGCCCTGCGGGTGGAACCTCGGCCATTTATGCCGCACGTAAAGGCATTCGTACCGGTATGATCGCAGAGCGCTTTGGCGGTCAGGTCATTGACACCATGGACATTGAAAACTTTACCTCGGTACAAAAAACCTTGGGGCCGAAGTTTGCCACCGATATGGAAGCACATATTCGTGAATACGATGTCGATATCATGAACTTGCAGCGTGTGAGCAAAATTACTGGTGCAGACCAAACTGCAAATGGTCTGGTACATCTTGAACTTGAAAATGGCGCTACAGTTGAATCGAAAACCGTCATTCTTTCTACTGGTGCACGCTGGAGAAAGATGAATGTTCCAGGTGAGGATGAATATGCCACTCGTGGTGTTGCATACTGCCCACACTGCGATGGTCCGCTGTTTAAAGGTAAGAAAGTAGCGGTGATTGGTGGCGGTAACTCGGGTGTTGAAGCTGCGATTGATCTGGCTGGGATTGTTGAGCATGTGACGCTGATTGAGTTTGATACCAAACTTCGTGCCGATCAGGTCTTGCAAGACAAGCTGAACAGTTTGAGCAATGCCACCGTGATCACGCATGCCTTATCCACTGAAGTGGTGGGAGACGGCAGTCAGGTGACGGGTCTGAAATATAAAGACCGTGGCACTGATACCGAGCATACGCTTGAGCTGTCTGGTATTTTTGTACAGATCGGATTGTTGCCGAACACCGA
>NZ_BBNM01000029.1 GCF_000760595.1 Acinetobacter soli
AACCTAAGCGTGACTGCGACCGATCCTGTGGGCAACGAAAGTGGCAAGAGCGATCCGTTTACAGTCAATGTGGATCTGACCGCACCGACCGCGACAGCAAGTCTGGTGAGCATTACCCAAGACACCGGCAGTTCAGGCAGTGACTTTGTGACCAGCGACAACACCTTGGTGTTCAATCTGAGCACGACAGGCACGCTGGCGTCAGGCGAATATGTACAGATTTCACTCAATGGCGGTGCAACCTGGATCAATGCAGTCCAAGGCAGTGGCAACAGCTGGAGCTATGACAACACAGGCAATACGCTTGCCGATGGCAGCTACAGCATCCAGACCCGCGTGGTGGATGCAGCTGGCAATACCGGTACTGCGGCGACACAAGTGATCGTGGTCGATACCCAAGCTCCGACCACCGACAACAGCATTAGCCTGACTGGCTATGCAGACGATGTTGCGCCGAATACAGGAGACTTCGGTACAGGCACCACGACCAACGACACCTCACCATTGCTCAAAGGTACAGTGACAGGTCTTAAGGAAGGCGATAGCGTACAGATTTATGAAGGCACTACTTTACTGGGTACAGCAACCGTCACCGGTGGAAGCTTCAGTTACCAGTTGAGCAATGTCAGCGAAGGACCACACAGCTACACTGCTGCGATTGTGGATCAGGCCGGCAATGTGGGTACGACTTCAACAAGCTTCAACCTGACCGTA
>NZ_BBNM01000028.1 GCF_000760595.1 Acinetobacter soli
GTACGGAAATAGAACTGTGGACGGTAACCGTTAAGGAACGGAGTATGACGACCACCTTCTTCTTTAGAAAGTACGTATACTTCTGCGTCGAATTTAGTGTGCGGCTTGATTGTACCTGGTTTAGCAAGTACTTGACCACGTTGTACGTCTTCACGCTTAGTACCACGAAGAAGGACACCACAGTTCTCGCCCGCACGGCCTTCGTCTAGAAGTTTACGGAACATTTCAACGCCAGTTACTGTCGTAGTTTGTGTATCACGGATACCTACGATTTCAACTGATTCGCCTACTTTCACGATACCAGCTTCTACACGGCCAGTTACTACTGTACCACGACCAGAAATTGAGAATACATCTTCGATTGGCATCAAGAATGCTTTGTCGATTGCACGCTCTGGCTCTGGGATGTAAGAGTCTAGTGCTTCTACAAGCGCAAGAACTGAAGGCTCACCGTACTGACCTGCGTCACCGTTAAGCGCTGCAAGTGCAGAACCACGGATCACTGGAGTGTCGTCGCCTGGGAAGTCGTAAGTAGATAGAAGTTCACGAACTTCCATTTCTACAAGCTCAAGAAGCTCTTCGTCGTCTACAAGGTCGCATTTGTTCAAGAATACAACGATGTAAGGTACACCTACCTGACGAGAAAGAAGGATGTGTTCACGAGTTTGTGGCATAGGACCGTCAGTCGCTGCACACACAAGAATCGCGCCGTCCATCTGAGCAGCACCAGTAATCATGTTTTTAACGTAGTCGGCGTGGCCCGGGCAGTCAACGTGCGCGTAGTGACGGATTGGAGAATCGTATTCTACGTGTGAAGTATTAATGGTAATACCACGTGCTTTTTCTTCTGGAGCCGAGTCGATTTGCGAGTAATCTTTCGCTTCACCGCCGTAAGTTTTCGCACAGATAGTTGCGATCGCAGCAGTAAGAGTTGTTTTACCATGGTCAACGTGACCAATTGTGCCCACGTTTACGTG
>NZ_BBNM01000027.1 GCF_000760595.1 Acinetobacter soli
GGTTGATTAATCGATATATATTATCATTAATTGATTGGTTTAAATTACTCGAAGTTTATTTGAGCGAAATTTAAGTCAGGAAATTGATGAGCCAGAATTGGCACCTTGTCTATAATAAGGTGCAAAATGATTTTAACTGAAGAGTTTGATCATGGCTCAGATTGAACGCTGGCGGCAGGCTTAACACATGCAAGTCGAGCGGGGTGATGGTGCTTGCACTATCACTTAGCGGCGGACGGGTGAGTAATGCTTAGGAATCTGCCTATTAGTGGGGGACAACATCTCGAAAGGGATGCTAATACCGCATACGTCCTACGGGAGAAAGCAGGGGATCACTTGTGACCTTGCGCTAATAGATGAGCCTAAGTCGGATTAGCTAGTTGGTGGGGTAAAGGCCTACCAAGGCGACGATCTGTAGCGGGTCTGAGAGGATGATCCGCCACACTGGGACTGAGACACGGCCCAGACTCCTACGGGAGGCAGCAGTGGGGAATATTGGACAATGGGGGGAACCCTGATCCAGCCATGCCGCGTGTGTGAAGAAGGCCTTATGGTTGTAAAGCACTTTAAGCGAGGAGGAGGCTCTTTTGGTTAATACCCAAGATGAGTGGACGTTACTCGCAGAATAAGCACCGGCTAACTCTGTGCCAGCAGCCGCGGTAATACAGAGGGTGCAAGCGTTAATCGGATTTACTGGGCGTAAAGCGCGCGTAGGCGGCCAATTAAGTCAAATGTGAAATCCCCGAGCTTAACTTGGGAATTGCATTCGATACTGGTTGGCTAGAGTGTGGGAGAGGATGGTAGAATTCCAGGTGTAGCGGTGAAATGCGTAGAGATCTGGAGGAATACCGATGGCGAAGGCAGCCATCTGGCCTAACACTGACGCTGAGGTGCGAAAGCATGGGGAGCAAACAGGATTAGATACCCTGGTAGTCCATGCCGTAAACGATGTCTACTAGCCGTTGGGGCCTTTGAGGCTTTAGTGGCGCAGCTAACGCGATAAGTAGACCGCCTGGGGAGTACGGTCGCAAGACTAAAACTCAAATGAATTGACGGGGGCCCGCACAAGCGGTGGAGCATGTGGTTTAATTCGATGCAACGCGAAGAACCTTACCTGGCCTTGACATAGTAGAAACTTTCCAGAGATGGATTGGTGCCTTCGGGAATCTACATACAGGTGCTGCATGGCTGTCGTCAGCTCGTGTCGTGAGATGTTGGGTTAAGTCCCGCAACGAGCGCAACCCTTTTCCTTACTTGCCAGCATTTCGGATGGGAACTTTAAGGATACTGCCAGTGACAAACTGGAGGAAGGCGGGGACGACGTCAAGTCATCATGGCCCTTACGGCCAGGGCTACACACGTGCTACAATGGTCGGTACAAAGGGTTGCTACCTAGCGATAGGATGCTAATCTCAAAAAGCCGATCGTAGTCCGGATTGGAGTCTGCAACTCGACTCCATGAAGTCGGAATCGCTAGTAATCGCGGATCAGAATGCCGCGGTGAATACGTTCCCGGGCCTTGTACACACCGCCCGTCACACCATGGGAGTTTGTTGCACCAGAAGTAGCTAGCCTAACTGCAAAGAGGGCGGTTACCACGGTGTGGCCGATGACTGGGGTGAAGTCGTAACAAGGTAGCCGTAGGGGAACCTGCGGCTGGATCACCTCCTTAACGAAAGATTGATTGGCCGGTAAGAATCCACAACAAGTTGTTCTTCTAAGATGTATCTGAGGGTCTGTAGCTCAGTTGGTTAGAGCACACGCTTGATAAGCGTGGGGTCACAAGTTCAAGTCTTGTCAGACCCACCAAGTCTACGGCAGAAAGATACATTAATGATATAAGCTGGGGACTTAGCTTAGTTGGTAGAGCGCCTGCTTTGCACGCAGGAGGTCAGGAGTTCGACTCTCCTAGTCTCCACCAAA
>NZ_BBNM01000026.1 GCF_000760595.1 Acinetobacter soli
GTGGTGGAGGCAATGATCTTGGCACGTGCTTTAAGCTGGTATTGTGCAACCGCTTCATCTGATGCAATTCAGAACTGCTGCTGCACCGTCGTTGATGCCTGACGCATTGCCCGCTGTCACGCTACCTTCCGGCTTGACCACGCCTTTTAACTTGGCCAGTCCCTCTAGTGTGGTTGAGGCACGTGGATGCTCATCGGTGGCGATCACCACCGGCTCTCCTTTGCGCTGTGGAATCGTGACAGGCACGATTTCTTTTGCAAAGTAGCCTTTGGCCTGTGCCGCCGCGGTGCGTTGCTGGCTGGTGTAGGCAAACTGGTCTTGGTCTTCACGCTGGATACCAAACTGCTCGGCCACATTTTCTGCGGTTTGCGGCATGGTATCCACACCATACATGGCTTTAAGCTTCGGATTGATGAAGCGCCAGCCCATGGTGGTGTCTTCTATCTTCTGGGTGCGTCCAAACGCCCCTTCTGATTTCCCCATCACATACGGTGCGCGGCTCATGCTTTCGACACCCCCTGCAATGATCAGATGGGCTTCGCCTGCTTTGATCGCACGTGCTGCCATGGCGATTGCATCCAGAGATGAGCCACACAGGCGGTTGACCGTCGTTGCCGGTACTTCGACCGGCAGGCCTGCCAGCAGTGCCGACATACGGCCAACGTTACGGTTGTCTTCTCCTGCCTGATTGGCACAGCCGTAGATCACGTCATCGACCTGTGCCCAGTTTACGCTTGGGTTGCGTTCGATCAGGGCAGCAATCGGGATTGCACCGAGGTCATCCGCACGTACTGGTGCCAATCCGCCTGCATAGCGGCCAAACGGGGTACGGATCGCATCGACGATATATGCATGTTTCATATTCGGTTATCCTTAGCCTTGTGTCGCATCGATCAGTGTTGCACCGGTCAGGCGTTGTAGTTCTTCAAAGCTTAAGCCTTCGACTTTCTCGATCACTTTCAGTCCTTCTGGCACCACATCGATGATGCACAGGTCGGTGTAGATCCGATCGACACATTTCTGGCCCGTGGCTGGGTACGTCAGTTCAGCGACAATCTTCGGCTCACCTTTTTTAGTGACATGATCGGTGGTTACAAAGACTTTTTTTGCCCCAACCGCAAGATCCATGGCTCCACCGACCGACGGTATGGCATCCGGTGCACCGGTGTGCCAGTTGGCCAGGTCTCCATTGGCGGCGATCTGGAATGCGCCTAGTACGCAGATATCCAGATGTCCACCGCGCATCATGGCGAAGGAGTCGCCATGGTGAAAGAAGCAACCGCCTTCGAGCATGGTCACGTATTCTTTGCCTGCGTTGATCAGTTCCGGGTCTTCTTCGCCGGCCGCTGGTGGTGGGCCAAAAGCCAGCAGTCCGTTTTCTGAATGTAGAAATACGTCTTTGTCGGCAGGCAGATAGCTGGCAATCTTGGTCGGCAGGCCAATCCCTAGATTGACATAGGAGCCTTCCGGAATATCTTGGGCAACGCGCTGGGCGATCTGGTCACGGGTCAGTTTGTGATAACTCATCTCGATCTCCTTATGGTGCAGCGCTTGCTGGGGTAGATTGGACTGGTACAACGTGTTGAACAAAGATGCCTGGGGTCACCACGTTTTCCGGATCGAGTTCTCCTAGTGCCACCACTTCGCTCACTTGTGCGATGGTCACGTTGGCGGCCATGGCCATGATCGGGCCGAAGTTTCGTGCTGATTTGCGATAGACCAGATTGCCCCAGCGGTCGCCCTTGTAGGCTTTGATCAGGGCAAAGTCGGCCTTGATCGGGTTTTCCAGTACGTAGTCTTTGCCATCAAAGTTCAGGGTGGGTTTACCTTCTGCGAGTAAGGTGCCAAAACCGGTTGGGGTGTAGATCGGCCCCAGCCCCATGCCGGCAGCCTGTATGCGGCAGGCCAGATTGCCCTGCGGCACGATTTCGAGTTCAATTTTGCCCGCACGGTATAGCTCGTCAAATACGTAGGAGTCGGCCTGACGTGGGAAGGAACAGATGATCTTTTTAACTGCGCCAGTTTTTAGCAGCTTGGCCAGTCCATAATCTCCATTGCCGGCATTGTTGCTGACGATGGTCAGGTTCTTGCGACCTAGTTCAATCAGTCCGTCAATCAGCTCGGCGGGTTGGCCGGCTGTTCCAAAACCACCAATCA
>NZ_BBNM01000025.1 GCF_000760595.1 Acinetobacter soli
CGACTGTTTGGGGTTGTATAGTCAAGTAATTAAGTGCATGTGGTGGATGCCTTGGCAGTCAGAGGCGAAGAAAGACGTGATAGCCTGCGAAAAGCTCCGGGGAGGCGGCAAATATCCTTTGATCCGGAGATGTCTGAATGGGGAAACCCACTTATCATAAGATAGGTATTGCATGATGAATACATAGTCATGCAAGGCGAACGAGGGGAAGTGAAACATCTCAGTACCCTTAGGAAAAGAAATCAATTGAGATTCCCTTAGTAGCGGCGAGCGAAAGGGGAACAGCCCATTAAGTTGTGTGTGTTCTAGTGGAACGCTCTGGGAAGTGCGAACGTAGAGGGTGATATTCCCGTACACGAAAGGGCACACACAATGATGACGAGTAGGGCGAGGCACGTGAAACCTTGTCTGAATATGGGGGGACCATCCTCCAAGGCTAAATACTCCTGACTGACCGATAGTGAACCAGTACCGTGAGGGAAAGGCGAAAAGAACCCCTGTGAGGGGAGTGAAATAGATCCTGAAACCGCATGCATACAAGCAGTGGGAGCCGACATGTTCGGTGACTGCGTACCTTTTGTATAATGGGTCAGCGACTTATATTCAGTAGCAAGGTTAACCGCATAGGGGAGCCGTAGGGAAACCGAGTCTTAATAGGGCGTATAGTTGCTGGGTATAGACCCGAAACCAGGCGATCTATCCATGAGCAGGTTGAAGGTTGGGTAACACTAACTGGAGGACCGAACCCACTGTCGTTGAAAAGCCAGGGGATGACTTGTGGATAGGGGTGAAAGGCTAATCAAGCCTGGTGATAGCTGGTTCTCCCCGAAAGCTATTTAGGTAGCGCCTCGGACGAATACCATAGGGGGTAGAGCACTGTTTCGGCTAGGGGGTCATCCCGACTTACCAAACCGATGCAAACTCCGAATACCTATGAGTACTATCCGGGAGACAGACTGCGGGTGCTAACGTCCGTAGTCAAGAGGAAAACAATCCAGACCGCCAGCTAAGGCCCCAAAATCATAGTTAAGTGGGAAACGATGTGGGAAGGCATAGACAGCTAGGAGGTTGGCTTAGAAGCAGCCACCCTTTAAAGAAAGCGTAATAGCTCACTAGTCGAGTCGGCCTGCGCGGAAGATGTAACGGGGCTAAAACTATGTGCCGAAGCTGCGGATGTAACTTTAAGTTACGTGGTAGGGGAGCGTTCTGTAAGCCGATGAAGGTGGATTGAGAAGTCTGCTGGAGGTATCAGAAGTGCGAATGCTGACGTGAGTAACGACAAAACGGGTGAAAAACCCGTTCGCCGAAAGACCAAGGGTTCCAGTCCAACGTTAATCGGGGCTGGGTGAGTCGACCCCTAAGGCGAGGCCGAAAGGCGTAGTCGATGGGAAATTGGTTAATATTCCAATACTTCTGTGTAATGCGATGAGAGGACGGAGAAGGTTAGGTCAGCCTGGCGTTGGTTGTCCAGGTGGAAGACAGTAGGCATGCATCTTAGGCAAATCCGGGGTGCTCTATGCTGAGAGTCGATAGCAAGCTAGTTTACTAGCGAAGTGGCTGATACCATACTTCCAAGAAAAGTCTCTAAGCTTCAGTTACACAGGAATCGTACCCGAAACCGACACAGGTGGTCAGGTCGAGTAGACCAAGGCGCTTGAGAGAACTCTGCTGAAGGAACTAGGCAAAATGGTACCGTAACTTCGGGAGAAGGTACGCTGTTGATGGTGATGGGACTTGCTCCCTGAGCGATTGACAGCCGCAGAAACCAGGCCGCTGCAACTGTTTATTAAAAACATAGCACTCTGCAAACACGAAAGTGGACGTATAGGGTGTGATGCCTGCCCGGTGCTGGAAGGTTAATTGATGGGGTTAGCGTAAGCGAAGCTCTTGATCGAAGCCCCAGTAAACGGCGGCCGTAACTATAACGGTCCTAAGGTAGCGAAATTCCTTGTCGGGTAAGTTCCGACCTGCACGAATGGCATAATGATGGCGGCGCTGTCTCCAGCAGAGGCTCAGTGAAATCGAAATCGCTGTGAAGATGCAGTGTACCCGCGGCTAGACGGAAAGACCCCGTGAACCTTTACTGCAGCTTGACATTGAACTTTGACCTTACTTGTGTAGGATAGGTGGGAGGCTTTGAAGATGGGACGCCAGTTCCATTGGAGCCATCCTTGAAATACCACCCTGGTAATGTTGAGGTTCTAACTCTGCCCCGTAATCCGGGGCGAGGACCATGTCTGGTGGGTAGTTTGACTGGGGCGGTCTCCTCCTAAAGAGTAACGGAGGAGTACGAAGGTGCGCTCAGCGTGGTCGGAAATCACGCGTAGAGTATAAAGGCAAAAGCGCGCTTAACTGCGAGACCCACAAGTCGAGCAGGTACGAAAGTAGGTCTTAGTGATCCGGTGGTTCTGTATGGAAGGGCCATCGCTCAACGGATAAAAGGTACTCTGGGGATAACAGGCTGATACCGCCCAAGAGTTCATATCGACGGCGGTGTTTGGCACCTCGATGTCGGCTCATCTCATCCTGGGGCTGAAGCAGGTCCCAAGGGTATGGCTGTTCGCCATTTAAAGAGGTACGCGAGCTGGGTTTAGAACGTCGTGAGACAGTTCGGTCCCTATCTACCGTGGGCGCTGGAAATTTGAGAGGATCTGCTCCTAGTACGAGAGGACCAGAGTGGACGAACCTCTGGTGTACCGGTTGTGACGCCAGTCGCATCGCCGGGTAGCTATGTTCGGAAGGGATAACCGCTGAAAGCATCTAAGCGGGAAGCCTACCTCAAGATAAGATTTCCCTAGGAATTTATTCCTCTAAAGAGCCGTTCAAGACTAGGACGTTGATAGGTTGGATGTGGAAGCATAGTGATATGTGAAGCTGACCAATACTAATTGCTCGTGAGGCTTGACTATACAACACCCAAACAGTTGTTGTAGCAAGATAAATTCGATACGAATACTTGATTTAGTGAAAGCTAGAACATAAAATACCGACTCAATATTCCAATCCGTTAAACTCATTTGGTACAAAGTACGGCACACACTGTGAAATACAATCCACAGTCT
>NZ_BBNM01000024.1 GCF_000760595.1 Acinetobacter soli
ACCTGAATCACTCATCCAGATCTATCTAACTGATTTACCAAATCTGCCTGATTCCAAAGGTACTGTGATTTCAGGTAAGGGCGAGTTTCATTTTGACGGCCAGTCTTTCAGTTGCTTTGTAAAAATGGAAGTGCAAGGTTCATCAAGCGCTGCTTATGCAAAGAAAAACTGGAACATCGCATTCTTTTCAGACCAAGCTTTAACAAAAGCGCTAAACGTTAAGATTGGTGATCTACTGCCTCACGATGAACTTGTATTCAAATCAAACTGGATTGATCACACCAACATTCGCAATGCAATGTGTTATCGACTATGGGAACAGATTGTAGCAGCAAGATCCGGTTATCCACGCCTAGAAACGGAAAAACCGTATATTGGCAAAACAGGCAAAGACGCATTGCAAAACGGAGCAAACGGTGTACCACGTCTGTATTCAGCCCTGTTGTATATCAATGATGAATTTTACGGCATTGGTTCGTTCGGAACTGCGAAAAAGCGTGCTAACTACAACATTGCAAAAAACAAGCCCAAAGAAATCTTAATCGGTATGGATGGATGGAATGACATCACAAATCTTGAAGTCACAAATCCAACGCTTTATGAGCTGAAAGCGCCGAGCAGCCCAACTGTTGATACATTTAACGCGATTTCGAATTGGAACGCATTTACACAGCTCAGCGATGCGAACTTTACAGCACAAGCGAATGACTATCTTGATAAGCAAAACGCGATTGATTTTATGCTGTTTGCTGAGTTTGTTCGCTATGCAGACGGAGCTGGCGGCAATGGCGCAAAGAATTTCCAATTCATGAGTTACGACGGCAAGCGCTTTATGTTTATGCCATACGATCTCGACACAGTGTTTGGTCTTGATTGGACAGGTGGTGCTGTGTATGACAACACCAGTGGTACACAAACAATTGAAACGGGATCTGGTTCGTTCTGGCGCAAAGTCAAAGTCGCGTATAACACAGATGTTGAAGCACGATACAAACAATTGCGTGATCTGAAAATCATCTCAGTTGAGAACATCTATAACTTATCGACTGATCTATTTTTGAAGTATTCAAGAGATGTTTACGATCTTGAGCTAGCGCGTTGGCCCGTGCGTCCGTCTTTAAATATCACCAGCTTAGAACAAATTCTGACGTGGACAAAAAAGCGCATTGCATTTTTAGACACATATTTTAATTACACAGCTTAAGCGCAGGAGCAATCAATCATGTCATGCACAGTGTTTAAATCGACAAATACAGTCGATCAATCGATCAACGTTTTCCCGCCTCAAGGCTGGGCAAGCCAATTACGCATCGTCAGAAACTATGATTCTGAAACACAAGATACTTTTACATTTCGCAAAGATGATGCAACGACATTTAAAGCGGTTGGTGGCACTTTAATCTGTGTTGCGGCAGGTGCAACAATTCCGAGTGTCGATCTCACAATCTCAGGTCAACAAGACACGATCATCTTTAAATTGGAAGATGGTCGAGATTATGGTTATTTGCTCTGGAATAATCCAAGCAACATCAAGGGCAGAAATATTGGCGCGGGTGCGTATCCTGATTACTCACTCGGTGCACATATTGAAACACCAAGTTCAATTGCGGGGATGTTCTTTGATTCACCGCTATTTAATCAACGTGTCAACTCAATTGACACAAGTAATGTTGCAGATTTTAGTTACGTGTTTGCATCTTGCTCAAACTTTAATAGATCAATCTCAAACTGGAATACAAAAAATGGCATTTCATTTTCAGGGATGTTTAATAATGCATTAAAGTTCAACCAAAGTTTAAATCACCTAAAAACAGGTAACTCAGCATTTTTTGATTCAATGTTTCAAAGTGCAAAGAAATTTAACCAACCACTTTCAAATTTGGACGTATCGAAGGGAGTAAATTTTTATTCGATGTTTAAAGATGCGACCTCATTTGATCAAGATCTATCTAATTGGAATATGATTTCAGCTGAAACTATTAGTTATATGTTTGCAAACATGAGCTATAACAGAGCTTTAACTTGGAATACACCAAATCTTCAGAATATATCTGGATTGTTTAGTGAGAACATATCTTTCAATCAGCAGCTTAACTTAAATGTTGCGAAAGTTTGGAGTTTTGATTTTGTGTTTTGGCAGGCAAAAGCATTTAATCAGGATATTTCAAACTGGAATGTACGCAGCGGTGCGAGTTTTAGTAACTTTTTGAATGGTGCTACTTCATTCAATCAAGATCTTTCAAAGTGGTGTGCAAAATTCAATATTAATGCTGATTTCGGTAGTTTATTAAATGGATCAGGTATTTCAACAGAAAACTATGACAAGTTTTTAAATGCCTTGTGGCTCGATATTGGGACAACACGAGCAAGCGAGTGGTCTCAGCGAACAACAGCAAGAGTTTTATATACTGAAGGCAAAAAGTATTCACAAGCAAGCGCTGATGCACGCAGTAATCTGATTGATGCGGGTTGGACAATTACGGATGGAGGGCAAGCGTAATGAGCAACTATACGATTAATGATGGAAAGTTCTACAAAGTTACTGATAAAGACAGCGGTGCTGTTATCGCTATCGCTGAGTTATCTGAAACAAGTACACTTTCGACAATTCACAATGTCGAGTTTATCTCAGAAGAGCAGTATGAAGCTGAGCGCCCGAAGCCGGAGCCGTTGTCTGAAACGAAGATGATATAAAAGGCCGCATTTAGCGGTTTTTTTATTGCCAAAATTTAGGTGAGTCTATGCAGAAAAACCAGCTCGCTGTTCAAGAAGCCTTGACTTGGCTCGGAACACCTTATCATCATCAAGGCCGTGTCAAAGGCGTGGGTGTAGATTGCGGAACCCTGATCTGTGAGGTCTATGAAAAAGTTGGACTCATGGATTATTTAGATCCGCGTCCGTATCCACCAGACTGGCACATGCATCAGATGGGTGAGCGATATCTTGAGCATATCCGGAGTGTCTGCTTTGAAGTGGAAGGTCCACCAGAGCCAGGAGATATTGTGCTTTATAAAATTGGCAAATGTGTCAGCCATGGCGCAATTGTCGTTGAATGGCCAACAATCATTCATTCATATATCCATCTAGGAGTCATTCTTCAAGATGGCACCAAAGGAAGTTTAGCCCGGCGAATCGCCGGGTTTTTTCGTATGAAGAGGCTGAAATAATGGGTGGAATCTTTGGCAGTACAACAATCAGCACATCAGACAATCGCATTAACTCTATGCGTGTTCAGCAATCTGCATACGGACTGTGCCAGCCACTGGTCTATGGCAAAAACCGGTTGGCTGCGAATATGTTCTGGTATGGCGATTTCTCATCGACTGCGCATACCA
>NZ_BBNM01000023.1 GCF_000760595.1 Acinetobacter soli
CGTTTGATACTTCTTGCCAATAATTTTGACTAAAAATTACTCCAATTAGCTTGAGTGATACAAATTTGTGATACATTATTGTATATACAAATTTGAATGTTTTTTATGGAACTGTATTTCGAATGGGATGAGGCTAAAAACCAAAAGAATCAGAAAAAACATGATGTATCTTTTGAAACCGCAAGCCTCGTTTTTGAAGATCCTTTACGGATCTCAATCCAGGATCGACATACCAATGGTGAAGAACGTTGGCAAACGATCGGTATGGTTAAAGGTGTACTGATGTTATTGGTGGCTCATACAATCATTGACGATGATGACTGTGAGATCATACGAATCATTAGTGCAAGGCAAGTCACTAAAGCGGAACGCAATCAATATGAGCATGGTTAGATATACACGCAAAGAACTGAATGAAAATTTCAGTGACAAGCAAGATGCTGAAATTAAACGCTTGCTTGCGAAAGGAACTGTACCAGATGAACAATTAGATCTATCTGACATTCCTGAGATTACCGACTGGAGTCATGCTGTTCGCCATGGGCAATTTTATCGTCCAGTGAAGCAACAAACATCTGTTCGTCTAGATGCAGATGTACTTGCATGGTTAAAGGCTCAAGGCAAAGGCTATCAGACACGCATGAATAAAATTCTGCGTGAAGCAATGCTAGAAGATCTTAAGAATCATTGATGAAAATGGGAGCTATAGACTCCCATTTTTGCTTCGCATAAGAGATTTTATGTTAAATAAAATTTACTTTGCAACTTCAATAATTGCAGGTACTTCAAAGCGTTTTCCTTTTGTTGTCACTGCAAAAATTTTAGCATTCTTATCCACCCCCATTTTTATATTATCAGTGAGCTGATGGTCGATAGTAATGAGGTTTGGCATAGGAAGTAAGACTTTCTCACCTGCAGATAAGACCTTTTCTGTATCTAATTGAGATGCATATTCTGGCATATCTAGATCCTGATAGCCTGCTTCTATAATTCTAACTGGGGCATTTCCAATATTTGTAATTAACATAGCAGTTTTTAGGCCTTTCCTTTCATCGACCCCACTCAATATTCTTAAATCTGTTGGGCTTAGAGGGCTTTTATCAAAGGTCATTTTTAATTCAATTTTTATTTTTTCTTCAATAGCATCTTGTCTCTGTAAATATTGAGTATAAGCAGACCAAGTAGCAATAATAATAGCTAGAAACGAAAGTATTAGAGATACATTAGCTTTATTCATTGAATTTTAACCATTTTTAAAATTTTTTATGTAACACCAGTATTTTTCATATAGGTGTTGGAATTGTAGAAAATTTCAATGTTTGAAATTTTGAATAAGAAATTTTATGTTAAGTGAATAAATTGCAGACAGTAAAAAGCCCACTGTTAAGCGGGCTTTTTACTCAATTTTTTTGTCTTACCAACCGTAATTAATAAGACTTAACGTGTACAATTTAACGCAATTTAAAATTGATTGCAATCATTTAGCTCAATGTCATTACTTATTCCAATACCAAGAAAGCAGACTTATCAAACTTTTTTTAATGTTACTTCTAAAAGTGAGACACAAGGGGTCTATCAATGGCATCAAGATCTAGCTGCCGAAGCATTCTTAATCTTATGTGATTTTGAAATTATATTTCGGAGTAAAATTCATCAAGCAATGGCCTCTTTGAATTGTTATCCAAATCAGGATGATTGGATTGTAGGCAGCCGTCAGCAACAAAATTTAGTTAATAAACTTCAGCGAGATATGCTCAGTGCCCAACATGCAGGAAAGGATTTTTATCCTGATGCTAACAACTATAATTTACATTCATCATTTAAATTAAGTAAAAAAGATAGACAAAATTTTATAAACATCATTTGTGAATATATTGAGAAAGGAAAGACCTCTTTCACTCATGATGATCTGGTCGCATCAGTTAGTTTTGGCTTTTGGGTGAGTCTACTCAAACGGTTGGAATGGCTGAAACATGGAAGCTTAACAACGCAATATCTAAAAGAAATATTTCGCCACTCTACAAAAGGTTTTGATTTAAACCATTTAAAAAGTATTTTAGATACATTAAACAGAATTAAGTCATTTAGAAATCGTATTGGTCATCACGATAGTATTATGCGAATACCTGAACCTATAGCTGGGCATCCTGATTTTTATCCTAGAACGGTAAATCAGATGATTAATAGCTTAAAAATATTATTGTTAAGTTTATTAGATCTTGTTCGTGATATTGATCCTCAGTGTAGTTTAGCTATTGAACAATCCAAAAATTGGAAAAGCTTTTTTTTATTGTTAAAAGTTGAAAGTTTCCAAGTATATCGGAGTAATAGCGGTAATTTAGAGAGTTATGTCATTTGCTACTTAAACAATAGTTACAATACTTTTGATAAGTAATAACGTGAAGAAATAGTTATAAATTTCTATTTTACTATTGAATTTTAAAGGTTTACCCATCATAAAAACTATGCAGTGATTACAGAGAAGGCACCAACATGGCAGCAGTGAATTTAAGTGGTACAGCTATTTTTGAAGTAGAAGTAGAAAATGAAGACGGGGACATGGGATATGAAGAAATTAGCATTTCCCCTGATGAGGTAGAATGGGACACAGAGGTACATGATCCAGATAGACAAATGGGGACTGAATATGTGCATATTGGCACTGCCTATGTAAATAGTGAAGAAGTTCGATGGTTGGTATATGAGTATCCAGAAGGGGTACTTAATTATATAGATCATCAAACTAATGGACTTAATTTGTTAAAAGATTTCCAAATGGATCTGGAGTATGAACCAGAGCAGGATTCTGACGAATATTAAGTCATATTGAATTTAAGGAAGCAGCTTACCAAGCTGCTTCTTTTTTATATTAAAAATTAATTAATTAGGTAAAAAAGTGTCTATTGAGTTCATAACAGAAAGTGAGTTTTCCAAATATGTGACTAAAACATATACTGGAATAACAAGAGAAATTGCTTGGTATAAAAGTAATACCTTAGATCTTGTTGGTGTTCTTCTTCTGGACAATATTGATAAAGACTGGGGATATGTAATTCTTGCAAAAGAAGAAGATGGTAACTATAGACCTCAAGATGTAGGCACAAGTATAGGTAGTCAATCAGATGCCAATAACGAGCTGCGTACCAAAATGCTTCATATTGAATCATCTGGAGAGGTTAAGGATGAGTTATATGAAGATAAAAATGGCGTTTTAGATCTACCTAAAATAGAAATTATGTCAATTGATAATCATATTAAGGCATACTTCAAAAAAAAACCTCAAGATCTTTATCAGCTTTCATCTCGAAAATTCGAAGAATTAGTTGCTAGTATTATTAAAGATATGGGATTTGATGTTGAATTGACACCTGCAACTCGTGATGGTGGTAGAGATATTATCGCGTATATTAGAACAGGTATCTCTAGTTATTTAACGCATATAGAGTGTAAACGGTACGCACCTGACAATAAAGTTAGTGTAGATATTATTCGTAGTGTTGTTGGTGTCCATCACATGCGAAATGCAAATAAGAGTGTTATTGTCACAACAGGATTTTTTACAAAAGATGCTCGTGATGAAGCTAAGCTAGTTGAAAATAGTCTTGATTTAAAAGACTATTATGATTTAAAAGACATGCTAAGTAAGTACTGATACATCTGATAATGAAAAACCCCGACATCCTGTCGGGGTTTTTCGTATTTGATGCTTAAGCATGACTCCTGTCTAGCTTCACGATCCTGGTGTTTGACTTATGATTATTGTTTTAGGTCTTCGAACATCCTGTTCTTGATGAGTCCATGATAGGAAATCGAGGATCATCTGCCTATTGGGGAATTTCTTGAATGGCTGTAAGCCAGAACGTACAGTGAAAGGCCCAAAAAATTATCCCGATAGTTGTCCGCAGAAAATGGGGATAAATTCAGAAATGGAAGGCTTAAGAAATCAGAAAAAGTCGCAATTTTGATTTTTTTTTAAACAATTTAATTGGCAAGAAGTATCAAACA
>NZ_BBNM01000022.1 GCF_000760595.1 Acinetobacter soli
TTGTATGCGCAGTCGATGAGAAATCGCCATACCAGAACATATTCGCAGCCAACCGGTTTTTGCCATAGACCAGTGGCTGGCACAGTCCGTATGCAGATTGCTGAACACGCATAGAGTTGATGCGATTGTCTGATGTGCTGATTGTTGTACCGCCAAAGATTCCACCCATTATTTTTTCAGCCTCTTCATACGAAAAAACCCGGCGATTCGCCGGGCTAAACTTCCTTTGGTGCCATCTTGAAGAATGACTCCCAGATGGATATATGAATGAATGATCGTTGGCCATTCAACGACAATTGCGCCATGGCTGACGCATTTACCAATTTTATATAAGACGATATCACCTGGTTGCGGTTCATCGACTTCAAAACACACACTCCGGATATGCTCAAGATATCGCTCACCCATCTGATGCATATGCCAGTCTGGCGGATACGGGCGCGGGTCTAAGTGATCCATGAGTCCAACTTTTTCATAGACTTCACAGATCAGCGTACCGCAATCCACACCCACGCCTTTAACTCGACCTTGGTGATGGTAAGGTGTGCCGAGCCAAGTGAGGGCTTCTTGAACGGCAAGATCGTTTTTTTGCATAGACTCACCTAAATTTTGACAATAAAAAAAACGCTAAATGCGGCCTTTTACATCATCTTCGTTTCAGACAATGGCTCCGGCTTCGGACGCTCAGCTTCATACCGCTCTTCTGAAATGAACTCGACGTTGTGAACTGTATTCAATTCATTTGATTCATTCAGTTCACCGTACATCAAAGTCGCACCTGAAATTTTGTTTGTGACTTTGAAGTACTGACCATCTGCTTTTGTATATTTTTTAACGTTCATTAAACTAATCCTCCATCAACAATTGTCCAACCCGCACCGATCAGCCCACTGACTGCTGCTTGACTCGCTGCTGATCGTTTTGCTGCTGCATAAACAGCCTTAGGGCTTGTACCGTTCGCCCATGCGGTTTGTCTTGTTGTACCCACATCAAGCCATAGCGCATTCAAATATTGATCGTAGTTTTCAGTAGACCAATTGGGTGCTGCTGACACATCTGCAATATTTGAATTAACATTGAATTTCGCAGGCCATGCCGACAAATCTTGATTGAACGATGTTGCACCCTGCATGAAGCCTTGGAAGGTCAGTACATTTCGAATATCCCAATCATTGATAGGTTTATTGAATGAAGAGGCATTCCAGAAGAAGAACTCCATATTCACAACTGATCTAAAACTTCCTGTTATCGTATTATTGAATTTTGGATTGTTCGAAAACCAACCCGAAGCATTTTGAAGCACTGGAGCATTAAATTTTATCGAAGCGTTGAAATTACTATCAGCGAAAATGTAATAAGCTTCTTGCAGCAAGAGCGTGTTTCCGAAGTCTACCGATTGATTAAAAGATGTTGCGTAATTAAGCAATCTGCTCATAAATAATGCTTTACTAAAATCAATTCCTGTTAACTGCTGATTGAACTTTGATGCACCTAAAAACATTCCAGTAAAATCACTACAATTTGATGTATCAATATTCAATTTCGAGTTAAACGATGCAGCCCCTTGAAACATAAACGATACATTTGTTGGTTTAGCTGCTGTGATGTTGACATTCTTATTAAACTTTGCAGCATTCATTAGTAAATGATCGATGCTTAATAGTTTTGGTGCATTCCAATTTATCTCACGATCAAAATTAACCGCCGCTGCAAAAGTATAAGCAGCATCAGTCACCTCACTCATATCCCATGAGCTTACTCGCTGATTATAGCTACCCATCTTAATACAAAGACCGTTAATTATATTCGGTGCTTCCGTATGTAGACCCAATGAATAATCAGGATAAGCACCATAAAAGAAATTTCCATCACCCGTATCGAATCCCAGTAATCTGTCTTTATCTTTCCATGACAAATATGCGTAGTCGCGTCCTTCATCTAGTTTTAGAATAATTTCAGTAGAAGGGTTCAGAATTCCTTCAGTGATTGGCAGTGTTATACCTAGCGATGGAGCAGTCAAAGTTGCACCAACAACTTTAAAATCCTTTGGGTTATCACTACGAAATTTAAATATATCGCCATTTTCCACGTCTTGATTTCGAACAATGCGGACATTGCTGACATAGCCGACTGGCGGGAAAACGTTGATCGATTGATCGACTGTATTTGTTGATTTAAACACTGTGCATGACATGATTGATTGCTCCTGCGCTTAAGCTGTGTAATTAAAATATGTGTCTAAAAATGCGATACGCTTTCTCGTCCACGTCAGAATTTGCTCCAAACTTGTGAGATTTAAAGACGGACGCACGGGCCAACGAGCAAGCTCAAGATCGTATACATCTCTTGAATACTTCAAAAATAGATCTGTCGATAAGTTATAGATGTTCTCAACTGAGATGATTTTCAGATCACGCAATTGTTTGTATCGTGCTTCAACATCTGTGTTATACGCGACTTTGACTTTGCGCCAGAACGAGCCTGAACCGGTTGCGATTGTTTGTGTTCCAGACGTGTTGTCATACACAGCACCGCCAGTCCAGTCCAAGCCAAAAACCGTATCCATGTCATAGGGCATAAACATAAAGCGCTTGCCGTCGTAACTCATGAATTGAAAGTTTTTTGCACTGTTGCCACCAGCACCATCCGCATATCGTACAAACTCAGCAAACAGCATAAAATCAATCGCGTTTTGCTTATCGAGATAGTCATTCGCTTGTGCTGTGAAGTTTGCATCACTGAGCTGTGTAAATGCGTTCCAGTTAGAGATAGCTGCCCAAGTATCAGCAGTAGGCGTACTCGGCGCTTTTAATTCATAAAGCGTCGGATTTGTGACTTCAAGATTTGTGATGTCATTCCAGCCATCCATACCGATTAAGATTTCTTTCGGCTTATTTTTGGCAATGTTATAGTTGGCACGCTTCTTCGCGGTTCCGAACGAACCGATACCATAGAACTCGTCATTAATATACAGCAGGGCTGAATAAAGACGCGGTACACCGTTGGCTCCGTTTTGTAGTGCGTCTTTACCTGTTTTGCCAATATACGGTTTTTCCGTTTCTAGGCGTGGATAACCACTTCGAGCTGCTACAATCTGCTCCCAGAGTCGATAGCACATTGCGTTACGAATATTGGTGTGATCGATCCAGTTTGATTTAAACACAAGTTCATCATGTGGCAGCAGATCACCGATTTTGACGTTCAGCGCTTTTGTTAAAGCTTGGTCTGAAAAGAATGCGATGTTCCAGTTTTTCTTTGCATAAGCAGCGCTTGATGAACCTTGCACTTCAAGCTTCACATAGCAGTTGAAAGACTGGCCGTCAAAATGAAACTCACCTTTACCTGAAATCACAGTGCCTTTTGCATCAGGCAGATTCGGCAAATCTGTTAGATAAATTTGAATGATAGACTCTGGCGCTTTCACTGCGACTTGCTTGAGTGCTGTCACAGCTTGCGCTTTGTTTTTAAACTTCTTCAGTTCATTGATTTCATTTAAAACATCGACACCGTTGAAGACCCAGTTGCTATATTTGTCGACGTAGCCGAGCAAGTTCTTTTCAGCATCTTCAAATCGAATCAGTTTTGAATCATCTGATTGCTTTGTCAGTTTTTTCAAATACTCAAGTGCATCAACAGCATTGTGAAGCCCATCGATCTGACCAGAGCGCAACATTCCAGATTTTGTTAAACGTAGGACAATATCCCCATTGTCATCGACAAACGTATATAAATCACTGGAATCATTTATCGCAAGCAGCTTTAACAGTACGCTGATATTGTTCAGATTCAGTTCATCGACAAACTTTTGCAGTTCTTTGATGTCTTCTTGATTTGTGAGCAATATTGAACGCTTCGTATCTTCATCATACGAGACAAGCTGGCACTTTTTATTCAGTGCAAGTACGATATTTCCTGCGTTGTCTTTCCACTCAAATAAGTTTTCAGAATTTGAACTTTCAAAAAAATTGCTTTCCTTGGCTGGTGTGAGGTTCGAACCATCCCAAACATAAAGCCCAGCATCGTCTCCTTGAGCAATACGAACAGTTG
>NZ_BBNM01000021.1 GCF_000760595.1 Acinetobacter soli
AGGAACAAAGAAACGCGGCACAGAATGTTTATAGGTCTGTTGAACACGACCAGAAAACTGGCCTAACGACGTTTGGTCAGTTCCATCAACATCATAGCCAGATGCCCAGAGATTAGAGCGCATGACAAGTAAAGGACGGTTGTCAGCGTCATAAGAGGTTTTACCTCCAAATGAAGAAATAACATCATGGTAACGCTGCATGAAGTAATCACGTTCTTGGTCAGTATGCAAATTAGCATAAGCAGCTTGCAGACCCATAATGTCAATAGATGTGGTAGAAGTCGTCATTTGGCGAGAAAGCTCAGTCTCAGGAGGAAGCGGAGCAGTCCAAATGTTTTTGAGATGGCAGCAACGGAAACCATAACGAGCATCATCTTGATTAAGCTCATTAGGGTTAGCCTCGGTACGGTCAGGCATCCACGGCGCTTTAAAATAGTTGTTATAGATATTCAAATAACCCTGAAACAAATGCTTAGGGATTTTATTGGTATCAGGGTTAATCGTGCCAAGAAAAGCGGCATGGTCAATATAACCAGTAGTGTTAACAGTCGGGAGAGGAGTGGCATTAACACCATCCTTCATGAACTTAATCCACTGTTCACCATAAACGTGACGATGAGGGACATAAAAAGTAAAAATGTCTACAGTAGAGTCAATAGCAAGGCCACGACGCAATGGAGAAAGACGGAGAGCGCCAACGGCGTCCATCTCGAAGGAGTCGCCAGCGATAACCGGAGTAGTTGAAATGGTAATAAGACGACCAATCTGACCAGCAAGGAAGCCAAGATGGGAAAGGTCATGCGGCATACGCTCGGCGCCAGTTTGAATATTAGACATAATTTATCCTCAAGTAAGGGGCCGAAGCCCCTGCAATTAAAATTGTTGACCACCTACATACCAAAGACGAGCGCCTTTACGCTTGCCTTTAGTACCTCGCAACGGCTGCGGACGACCAGGGCGAGCGCCAGAACGTTTTTTACCTTTAGACATTACATCACTCCTTCTGCACGTAATTTTTGACGCACGTTTTCTTCTGCGTCAGTAAGAACGTCAGTGTTTCCTGCGCGTACACGCAAGGTAAACGCGAACAATTCAGCGGCTTTAACCGGACGCTCGACGCCATTAATAATGTTTTCCGTAAATTCAGCGCCTTCCATGATGAGACAGGCCGTTTGAATGTTGACGGGATGAACATAATAAGCAATGACGGCAGCAATAAACTCAACAGGAGCAGGAAAGCGAGGGTATCCTACAAAGTCCAGCGTACCATAAACGCAAGCCTCAACGCAGCGACGAGCACGAGAGCGGTCAGTAGCAATCCAAACTTTGTTACTCGTCAGAAAATCGAAATCATCTTCGGTTAAATCCAAAACGGCAGAAGCCTGAATGAGCTTAATAGAGGCCAAAGCGGTCTGGAAACGTACGGATTGTTCAGTAACTTGACTCATGATTTCTTACCTATTAGTGGTTGAACAGCATCGGACTCAGATAGTAATCCACGCTCTTTTAAAATGTCAACAAGAGAATCTCTACCATGAACAAAATGTGACTCATATCTAAACCAGTCCTTGACGAACGTGCCAAGCATATTAAGCCACTTCTCCTCATCCAACGCGTCAGTTTTTGACAGAATCGTTAGTTGATGGCGAAAGGTCGCAAAGTAAGAGCTTCTCGAGCTGCGCAAGGATAGGTCGAATTTTCTCATTTTCCGCCAGCAGTCCACTTCGATTTAATTCGTAAACAAGCAGTAGTAATTCCTGCTTTATCAAGATAATTTTTCGACTCATCAGAAATATCCGAAAGTGTTAACTTCTGCGTCATGGAAGCGATAAAACTCTGCAGGTTGGATACGCCAATCATTTTTATCGAAGCGCGCATAAATTTGAGCAGATTTGTCGTCACAGGTTGCGCCGCCAAAACGTCGGCTACAGTAACTTTTCCCAGCCTCAATCTCATCTCTCTTTTTGCGTTCTGCTTCAATATCTGGTTGAACGGCGTCGCGTCGTAACCCAGCTTGGTAAGTTGGATTAAGCACTCCGTGGACAGATTTGTCATTGTGAGCATTTTCATCCCGAAGTTGCGGCTCATTCTGATTCTGAACAGCTTCTTGGGAAGTAGCGACAGCTTGGTTTTTAGTGAGTTGTTCCATTCTTTAGCTCCTAGACCTTTAGCAGCAAGGTCCATATCTGACTTTTTGTTAACGTATTTAGCCACATAGAAACCAACAGCCATATAACTGGTAGCTTTAAGCGGCTCACCTTTAGCATCAACAGGCCACAACCAACCAGAACGTGAAAAAGCGTCCTGCGTGTAGCGAACTGCGATGGGCATACTGTAACCATAAGGCCACGTATTTTGCAAGCTATTTAACTGGCGGCGATTGCGTACCCGACGACCAAAATTAGGGTCAACGCTACCTGTAGGAAGTGTCCGCATAAAGTGCACCGCATGGAAATGAAGACGGCCATTAGCTGTACCATACTCAGGCACACAAAAATACTGATAGCAGTCGGCGTGTGAATCATTAGCCTTGCGACCCTCGGCAGCAAGAACCATACGACCAATATCACGAAAATAGTCACGCAAAGCATTGGGATTATCATAAAACGCCTCTAATCGGTCGTCAGCCAACGTGAGAGTGTCAAAAACGATAAACCAACCATCAGCATGAGCCTGTCGCATTGCATTCATCAAACGCTGAATAGCAAAGCCTCTACGCGATTTCATAGTGGAGGCCTCCAGCAATCTTGAACACTCATCCTTAATACCTTTCTTTTTGGGGTAATTATACTCATCGCGAATATCCTTAAGAGGGCGTTCAGCAGCCAGCTTGCGGCAAAACTGCGTAACCGTCTTCTCGTTCTCTAAAAACCATTTTTCGTCCCCTTCGGGGCGGTGGTCTATAGTGTTATTAATATCAAGTTGGGGGAGCACATTGTAGCATTGTGCCAATTCATCCATTAACTTCTCAGTAACAGATACAAACTCATCACGAACGTCAGAAGCAGCCTTATGGCCGTCAACATACATATCACCATTATCGAACTCAACGCCCTGCATACGAAAAGACAGAATCTCTTCCAAGAGCTTGATGCGGTTATCCATCTGCTTATGGAAGCCAAGCATTGGGGATTGAGAAAGAGTAGAAATGCCACAAGCCTCAATAGCAGGTTTAAGAGCCTCGATACGCTCAAAGTCAAAATAATCAGCGTGACATTCAGAAGGGTAATAAGAACGAACCATAAAAAAGCCTCCAAGATTTGGAGGCATGAAAACATACAATTGGGAGGGTGTCAATCCTGACGGTTATTTCCTAGACAAATTAGAGCCAATACCATCAGCTTTACCGTCTTTCCAGAAATTGTTCCAAGTATCGGCAACAGCTTTATCAATACCATGAAAAATATCAACCACACCAGAAGCAGCATCAGTGACGACATTAGAAATATCCTTTGCAGTAGCGCCAATATGAGAAGAGCCATACCGCTGATTCTGCGTTTGCTGATGAACTAAGTCAACCTCAGCACTAACCTTGCGAGTCATTTCTTTGATTTGGTCATTGGTAAAATACTGACCAGCCGTTTGAGCTTGAGTAAGCATTTGGCGCATAATCTCGGAAACCTGCTGTTGCTTGGAAAGATTGGTGTTTTCCATAATAGACGCAACGCGAGCAGTAGACTCCTTCTGTTGATAAGCAAGCATCTCATTTTGTGCATATACCTGGTCTTTCGTATTCTGGCGTGAAGTCGCCGACTGAATGCCAGCAATCTCTTTTTGAGTCTCATTTTGCATCTCGGCAATCTCTTTCTGATTGTCCAGTTGCATTTTAGTAAGCTCTTTTTGATTCTCAAATCCGGCGTCAACCATACCAGCAGAGGAAGCATCAGCACCAGCACGCTCCCAAGCATTAAGCTCAGGAAATGCAGCAGCAAGATAATCACGAGTATCCTTTCCTTTATCAGCGGCAGACTTGCCACCAAGTCCAACCAAATCAAGCAACTTATCAGAAACGGCAGAAGTGCCAGCCTGCAACGTACCTTCAAGAAGTCCTTTACCAGCTTTAGCCATAGCACCAGAAACAAAACTAGGGACGGCCTCATCAGGGTTAGGAACATTAGAGCCTTGAATGGCAGATTTAATACCAGCATCACCCATGCCTACAGTATTGTTATCGGTAGCAAGCACATCACCTTGAATGCCACCGGAGGCGGCTTTTTGACCGCCTCCAAACAATTTAGACATGGCGCCACCAGCAAGAGCAGAAGCAATACCGCCAGCAATAGCACCAAACATAAATCACCTCACTTAAGTGGCTGGAGACAAATAATCTCTTTAATAACCTGATTCAGCGAAACCAATCCGCGGCATTTAGTAGCGGTAAAGTTAGACCAAACCATGAAACCAACATAAACATTATTGCCCGGCGTACGGGGAAGGACGTCAATAGTCACACAGTCCTTGACGGTATAATAACCACCATCATGGCGACCATCCAAAGGATAAACATCATAGGCAGTCGGGAGGGTAGTCGGAACCGAAGAAGACTCAAAGCGAACCAAACAGGCAAAAAATTTAGGGTCGGCATCAAAAGCAATATCAGCACCAACAGAAACAACCTGATTAGCGGCGTTGACAGATGTATCCATCTGAATGCAATGAAGAAAACCACCATTACCAGCATTAACCGTCAAACTATCAAAATATAACGTTGACGATGTAGCTTTAGGTGTCTGTAAAACAGGTGCCGAAGAAGCTGGAGTAACAGAAGTGAGAACCAGCTTATCAGAAAAAAAGTTTGAATTATGGCGAGAAATAAAAGTCTGAAACATGATTAAACTCCTAAGCAGAAAACCTACCGCGCTTCGCTTGGTCAACCCCTCAGCGGCAAAAATTAAAATTTTTACCGCTTCGGCGTTATAACCTCACACTCAATCTTTTATCACGAAGTCATGATTGAATCGCGAGTGGTCGGCAGATTGCGATAAACGGTCACATTAAATTTAACCTGACTATTCCACTGCAACAACTGAACGGACTGGAAACACTGGTCATAATCATGGTGGCGAATAAGTACGCGTTCTTGCAAATCACCAGAAGGCGGTTCCTGAATGAATGGGAAGCCTTCAAGAAGGTGATAAGCAGGAGAAACATACGAAGGCGCATAACGATACCACTGACCCTCAGCAATCTTAAACTTCTTAGACGAATCACCAGAACGGAAAACATCCTTCATAGAAATTTCACGCGGCGGCAAGTTGCCATACAAAACAGGGTCGCCAGCAATATCGGTATAAGTCAAAGCACCTTTAGCGTTAAGGTACTGAATCTCTTTAGTCGCAGTAGGCGGAAAACGAACAAGCGCAAGAGTAAACATAGTGCCATGCTC
>NZ_BBNM01000020.1 GCF_000760595.1 Acinetobacter soli
GGAGAATTGATTGGGTCTATTTTTAATAAGTATTTCATTTAATTAGATAGTTATTACAATAAGCAGAAATTTTATTTATAAGTTTTTCCTTTATGAAAAAATATCAAATTTTTGTATCATCAACTTATCTTGATTTAATTGATGAACGTCAAGCTGCTGTCGAGGCAATTCTAAAGGCAGGTCATATTCCTGCTGGTATGGAGTTGTTTACCGCATCAAATCAAAGCCAATGGTCTATCATTCAGAGATGGATAGATGAGTCAGATGTTTATATGCTTATTCTTGGGGGGCGTTACGGGTCAATAGAACCAGAATCTGGATTAAGCTATACCGAATTAGAGTATAACTATGCATTGACTCAAAATAAGCCTTTATTTGCAGTCATCATTAAAGATGAAGCACTTGATGAAAAAGTTAGGACAAGTGGTAGGAGTGTTCTAGAGTCCGAGAATCCACAAAAAATGAGAGATTTTAAAAATAAAGTTTTATCTTATATGTCGTCTTTTTTTGAGGATCATAAAGATATTAA
Source organism: Acinetobacter soli (assembly GCF_000760595.1). Classification (GTDB taxonomy): domain Bacteria; phylum Pseudomonadota; class Gammaproteobacteria; order Pseudomonadales; family Moraxellaceae; genus Acinetobacter; species Acinetobacter soli. Next base: position 530 of record NZ_BBNM01000020.1, read on the forward strand.
ATTAGCTGTACATGAAAGTGTTGGTAAATTACAGCAGGAAAATAAACTAATTGGCTGGGTACGTGCTGATGAGGTATTAAATCCAAAACAATATTTAGATCAAATTACTGCTCTGCAAAAAGAAAAAGAACAATTAAATAAAGAAAATACTAAGTTGAAAAATCAATCGTCAGGCAGTTCCAACTTGGAAGCTGATTTTGATCAGCTCATAGGTATTTTTTCAAAAGAGATGGTTTCTTTGAAGAGAGTTAGAACAGATGAAAATAAATACCCAGAAGAAATTTCTATTTTAGAAGCTGTAGAAGTCTTCAAAGATAAGATTGTAATAGGGGTAGCTAACTCTGGAAACGCAACAAACCATGATTTATTTGTTTTTTTCGATTTAGCTCCTGAATTACAAATTCATGGGTTAATGCAAATAGAAAAAATAACTAATACAGCTACAGCTAGAAGAGTAATAGCTACTGAAAAGGGTAAGAGCTTCTTAGCCTATTTAGTGAAGAAGAAATATTAATACCTGTAGTTAGTAAACTGAAATTTAAAGTATTTCTAAAATTAACATAATACGCCTTATGCGAAATTTGGTTATTAACTAAATTTCGCACTTATCAATATAAGTATTTGATAAATATGTAAATAGTCAATTATTAAAAAATAACTAAAATTCGCAGTTAGTACTGTAATTAATTAATGTATATAGATTTTTTTCAAAAACGGTTCTTAATTTTAAACGTTTTTCGCTGAAGCAGATGTTCAGTTAAGTTGGGATTTCGACCAACCAATTGCTTCACGAACACGGGCGGCTGATCAGGATCTTTTCTCAGCAATACATCATTTTCAACATAAAGAACTGTTTCAGTCTGGGCCACAGTAATCCCTTTTTCCTGCAGGGCATACGCAGCAGCAAGAGCAATCCCGCGCTCACTCAATTCATCATCAATCATCATCAATTCAACCTCGGATAGTCAGACGGTAATCCCCAGCTAAAAATTTCAATAAAAAAATTTAAGTAAAATTATGATTTAGACTGGATATATCCCATTTAAAAAATAAGGTTAAAACCATGCAGAACATAGATCTAGAGAAAAAAATAAACCAAATAAAAACAGAAACTATTGCCCCACAACAATTAGGTAAACTGGTCCATCGGCTATCGGCACATCACAAGTTTGTCGCCTGGTACAACCATCAATATGAAACGAACTGGTTTTGCTTATGTTGTGCAAAAGATGATGAAACCCTAATGGATCCGAGCACTTCAGATGATCCTTTTGAACAGCGTATCATCCAATGTCAAAGATGTGGGATCCGTGACCAACAAGGTCCTTTATCAAGCACTAGACAAATGGATAAAAAGGCATGGAAATCTGCTCAATCAATAGTCACCTTTGGCATGAGTCCTGAAGAGAAAAAACGCCATGAAAAAAGTTCCTGGGAGCGCTTTGAGCGGATCCAGTCTGGCGAAACCACATTGGAAGATGAAGAAGCAGTTTTACTCATGCAATGGCGTGCTTTAAACAATTTCCCTAAAAACCGGGGCTAAAATCATCGTCTCGATCTGGTTTTTTCTTTGGCGTACTCTTGAGTGGAGGCACCGTCAACACCTCTTGACGAGCCATAATCTGCTGCTGAAGTCCTTCTAGTTCCTCATAGATCTCTGCACCTTGAGTACTCAATGCCTGCAGCTGAAGTTGCAGCTGGCCGAGATAATCTAATTTCTCTATCCGATCGAAATGACCCGTGTTCAAATGCTCAACATAGGCACATAAATCTGGATAAATCAGCTCTTTTGAATGATGTCTCGAAGGGTTTTCTAATAAACGATCTTGCATACGCTGCTGAAGCAACAATAACTGTGCTTTCGCATGATCATGCTGCCGAGTACGAGGTGTTTCTACTCGGTTTTGCCGTTGCAGTTCAGCTTCATAGAAAGATTGATACAGCGCATAATAATTCTCAGCCCTTAACCGGTTAATTTCAGCCACCATCTCTTCACGTTTGGCCATCAGTTCTGGCTCATTTTCCCGTGCAAAGCGAAGCGCCTTATTCATCACCGGTACATCCTGTAACTGGGTACCGTACTTTTTGTTGTATTCCTTATTGGATAAGCAACTAACCAGGCTAGGAACTTCCACCTGGATGCCCTTAATCTCCACAATTTTTGTTGGGGCATAGCGCATCAGACTCTCATTAATCAATTCTTCGGTTTTCTGCCGGTACAACTGCAATTGCGTCTTGCCCATCCCAAGCACATCAGCTGTGAGCTTTTGTGCGCCACCTGTTTGTGGATCCTTTGGGTTATAGCGTTTAAAAAACTGTTCGGCTGTGCGTTCAATCCTATCCACATGCCGTTCACTGTACATAAAATGCAGATGCGGTTGCTCTTGGCCACCGAAAGAACCGGCATGATTATGAATGGCACAGGTAAATGGATACTGATAACGATCGGCAAACTCGGTAATAAACGCTTCAGCCAACTCAATCCGTTGCGCTTGATTCAGCTCTTTGGGTAACGCAACAATCAGACTTGAACAAGTCCGGCCATTACTGCGCTCATAAATATCTGCAGCCTCCCAGAACCCAGCCGGTTTTCCTTCTGCAAAACTCGGCATATTTCCGGATCGGACAAACTCAATCTGCTCTGAAGCATGTTCTTTGTAATTTTTGAAATGCGATGTCCGGGTAATGTAGTGAAACCGGTTCTTGGCCGTGGCGGCATTTTTCACTTTTCCGGATCGAGTCTTTACCGCCTTTTTGGTTGTGTGTTCCAGATTGCAGTAGAACATATTTCCACCTTCGAATTCATGCTGCCTCGCAGAGCCTGCGGAGCACGAGGAGGAGTGTTTTTAATTTGATATCATTGCGGAGTAATGGTATCAAATTAAAAACACGGAAACGAGCTAAATAATTAAATAAAATGTTCCCACATTTTATTTAATTATTCCCGTGCTGCACTATGCTAGACTGAAAACAGAAAAATCCCACCCATTTTATGCTGGAGAATGCGATGGCGGCCCGTGGAAGACCGACAAAAATACTCACTCAAAATGACCTCCTGACCTTGCAGCAGTTTTTAGAAAATCTCCCCTACCTCAAGAAAAAACAACAACAAGCGTTAAGCCTGCTTCAACAACCGCAGGCCCCATTCAATCAACAACAACTCAGCCTACTCAAAACAGTCGATCGGGAGAAAAATCAGTTTGTACAAAGACAGACCCTGATTGAACAAATCAAACTGAAGCAAAAAAACCAACAGCCCCTGCTTGCCAATGAAATTGAAATCCTGACATTACTCAAACAAGACATGGATCAGGATCTGTTCTTTCGCTTAGATCGAGCACTCGAGTCTTACCAGAAAATTGAAAAAGCAGCCCTAGACAACCGGATCCGGCTGGAGAACGAACATAAACGAGAAATCTTGCAGAAAAGCTACAAGGAACTCACTGAGGCGCAGAAAAAACGGAATGCCGAGAATCAGCTTAAATATGCATTGGGCGGAATCATTCTATCCATCTGGAAAAAAGCAGAATGGAAGATCGATCCAGACCATTTGGAACATGTTGAACATAGAATTAAGAACGCTTTAATTTCTAGCTCAAAAATGCAAAAGAGTCCGGTTTACCAGGAGGCGCTTAACCTCACACAAGACCACCAACAAGCCCGTAAATTATTCTTCTTAGCCTTAGATACACTGCCGACCTATAAGATTCAGCAAGAAGAATTCCATAAAGTACTCCTAAAAAACCTGCATAAATCGCTATAAGCACTCATTTAAGCGCGATTTTTAGCACTCCAGTAGGAAACCTACAAAGCTGGGGCAAACATCGCTAAAAATGCAAATGAGTGCATTCTGGAAGGTATCCAATTTGAATCCCTTAATCCTTTTCATCGCGAATAGGTAGTAGATACCAAGCGAGTGTCTACGAGCGACATACCCAAAATTTGCGCCTCGGCCCTCTGAAAAACCGCTTTTTTAGGTGAATAAACCTAAAAAAGTGCAATTTAGATGCAAAAATTTGAGTCTAGATCGAGCGCAGCGAGCATAAAGCTTGATGAGCGAAGCGAATGCCGAGTTGCTTTTGCTCTTTCTAAAATTCACAACGAAAAGAACCAAAAAATTGCCCCAAGAATCGAGCGAAAGCGAGATTCAATAGAGTTTGAGCGTAGCGAAAACCAAGGGCAATTTTGCCCAGACTATGTTTTTAATTATTTTTAAGTTTTTAAATACTTTTAGACTTGATGAAACCCTTTATTTTTAAGTGTTTTAATGAGATTAAAACGAGGTTTACCTTGCATTAAAACGAGGTTTACCTTGCATTAAAACGAGGTTTACCTTGCATTAAAACGAGGTTTACCTTGCATTAAGCGAGTTAATAATATAACCTCGTCTTAACGAACTAAAAATATAACTCGTCATATGAAAACAGAATTAATAGTTAAAGATAATGCCTTGATTAATGCCAGTTATAACCTTGATTTAGTCGAACAGCGATTAATCCTACTAGCGATAGTTGAAGCAAGAGAATCTGGTAAAGGAATCAATGCCAATGATCCATTAACAGTTCATGCTGAGAGTTATATTAATCAGTTCGGAGTACATCGAAATACAGCTTATCAAGCATTAAAAGATGCCTGTGATGATCTATTTGCAAGACAATTCAGCTATCAAAGCCTTAGCGAAAAAGGCAATGTTATTAACCACAAATCAAGATGGGTGAGCGAGGTTGCCTATATTGATAATGAAGCTGTTGTTAGACTTATTTTTTCTCCAGCTATTGTGCCTTTAATTACAAGGCTAGAAGAACAATTTACAAAGTATGAAATACAACAAATTAGTAATCTCAGCAGTGCCTATGCCGTCCGTTTATATGAAATTTTGATTGCATGGCGTAGCACTGGACAAACTCCTCTTATAGACCTACATGATTTCAGGAATAAAATAGGTGTTCTCGATACCGAATATAAACGGATGTATGACTTTAAAAAATATGTCTTAGATATTGCTCTAAAACAAGTAAATCAGCATACAGATATTACTGCTAAAGTTGAGCAGCAAAAGACTGGTAGATCAATTACCGGATTCTCATTCAACTTTAAACAAAAAAAGTCAGCAACAAAAAGTATGGTTCAGAAAAAGGATGAGCCAATAGTGCTCACAGATGCTCAACGTTACTTGTTCGCAAGTAAGCTGTCAGAACTCCATGAAATGAGTAAATACTCTCAAGGATCAGAAAGCTATGAACAATTCGCTGTACGTATAGCTGATATGCTGCAAGACACAGAGAAAGTAAAAGAATTCACTCCATTACTTCGAAAAGTTGGCTTTCAATAAGCCGTATCAATTGACAATGTAAAGTTGACAGTGAAGTATTAACACAAATTGACAGCTAATTTACACTATGAAAAAACTATCAGTTTCAGAGTTAGCAAAACTATATGGGTTTTCCAGACAAGCAATATATGCTCATATAAATAAAGGAAATTTATCAAAGGGAGCAGATGGCTTAATTGATTTCTCAGAAGCTTTAAGAGTATTTGGCGAACCACAAAAGAAAGAGAGTAATGTCAATCAAAGTCAATCAATTGACAGTCAAAAGTTAACAGAAGTTGACTTGCTCAAACGTCAAGTTGACTTGCTTGAAAAGCAATTAAATCAAGCCTTGCTTAGAGAAAATCAGTCTTTAGAACGAGAATCTTTCTATCAAGAACAAATTGAGGCAATGCAACGTCTACTGGAAGCCCCCAAAGCCAATATGACTACGTTTACCGATCAAAAACCTGACCCAGATATAGCAACGGATCCTCGGTCAGAACCCGAGCCGAAAGATGAGGGATTGACTACTCTGGAGCAGAAGGAAAATAAGCGAATTGCAGTGCCAGAGCATGTGGAGCCTGAACCACCGAAGCGAGGATTTCTGAGCCGATTTTTCTTACCTAATGGTTAAGGTGACTATTCACCATAGCTAATTAAAGTTGTGAAACATTGATCAGCAAACAGGCGTGGAACGTGAAAAGTAGCGGAGTTGCTGCCCTGTTGCTATATGATTCAGGGCAGCACCAAGTAATATACTGAAATTAAATAGAAAATTTGAAGCATTTCGGATAAGGCGTATTATGTTAAGTTTAGACTTCTTGAAGAAATAGAAATCCACACTCACAGTTTTAACAGACTTCTGCATTAAAACAACATATAAGAATAACTTATTATTAAAATGATTTAATATCAATTCATCTGATATTAAAAAAGCTTTATTATCTTCTTAAGCCAATTATTCATATTTAGGCATATATTATGAATCAGCCATTTTATAAAATTGAAAGTAAGATCAACATTATTCGTCATTTCACCCCAAATTGGTTTACTGTCACCATGGGAACAGGTGTTGTTGCTCTAATTATTTCTGAACTTCCTTTTTTACATAGTCAGTTATATGCTCTAGGTACTGTGTTATGGCTGATCAATATTGTTTTATTTATAACTTTTTCAATACTTTATGCTTTAAGATGGATCTTCTTTTATCAAGAAGCAAAGTTAATCTTAAAACATTCAAGCATGCTTTTTTTTCTCGGAGCAATTCCTATGGGATTGGCTACGATAATTAACGGATGTTTAAAATATGGAATCATGATGTTTGGCAATGATAATCATATTGTCGCTATTGCACAAAATTTATGGTATCTCGATGCTGTTTTAGCGTTTTTAGTTGCTCTTTTTGTTCCTGCGATGATGTTTACTCGACAAGATCATCAACTGCATAGCATGACCGCGATTTGGTTACTTCCTATCGTAACAGCTGAAGTAACAGCAAGTTCTGGTGGAATTCTATTAGCACATACCATGGCTCCTTTAGACGCGATCAATATTCTTGTGGGGAGTTATATGCTTTGGGGAATTTCTGTATTACCAGCATTTTCTATTTTAACAATTTTATTTTTGAGAATGGCTGTACATAAATTACCTGAGCAACAAATGGCGATTTCTGGATGTTTAGCATTAGGACCGATTGGAACAGGTGCTCTTGCTTTGCTTTTACTTGGCAAACAGGCTACGCATGTTTTAGCGTATATTCACATGGAAGCGCTAGGCCAAATCATGCACTACACTGGAATTATGGGTAGCATTATTCTAATTGGTTTTGGTTTGTGGTGGTTAGCTATGGCTATTTTTACAATTTATAAGCATTTGAATATTAATTTTAGCTTTAACTTGGGTTGGTGGGGGTTAACATTTCCATTAGGTGTTTATTCTTTAGCAATTTTAGAGTTAGCTAAGCAATTAAATATGCAAATTATAAGCTATATTGGGTATGGATTGACTTTATTTTTAGTTGTTTTATGGGTGATGGTTATTTGTAAAACGCTACTTGGTGCATATAGAGGTACGCTTTTTATTTCTCCATGCTTAATCGCTGAATTAAATAAAAAGAAAGAGTATGCTAATTAAACCAATAATTAAAACGCATTGATATTTAAAATAATTATTTTATAATAAAGTACAATGAGATGGTATTCCTCCTTTTACAAACCGCCAATTCTGGCTAATGATGCCTACGTAACTCTCTTTCCAATTAGAGTGCGTAGGTATGCGCTCTACTTTTTTTGGAGCGCCACAATGTATGTATTTTTCCCTTCTATCTATTGCTTTTGGAACAGTTTTAGCTAACTTAATCGGTACTTTTACCATCGGGTTAGCTATAAGGATTTAGAAGACGGCAAATGGATGAAATTTACTGGTTGGGGATGTATTGATGAAGCCAGAGCAGAGATTCTGAAATCTATTCAAGCATACAAATAATTTTTAATGAATAAGGTATCAAAATTGATACCTTATTTTCCCC
>NZ_BBNM01000019.1 GCF_000760595.1 Acinetobacter soli
CCAATAGATACAGAACTGTCTATTTAGAGTTGTTAATGTTTTGCTAACGTTTTTATTTGCAACTGAATTTTAAACGTAAAAAAAATGGTGCCGAAGCACCATTTTAATTAGAAGATAAAAAATTATTCTTCATCCATAATCGCTTGGCTCATACCTACTGTGTTAAATCCAGCATCGACATACATGATTTCACCAGTAATACCCGACGCCCAAGGTGAGCAAAGGAATAACGCGGCATTGCCCACTTCTTCAATGGTCACATTACGCTTTAACGGCGATACTTTTTCATTGACATCCAGCATTTTACGGAACGATTTGATGCCTGAAGCAGCCAAAGTACGGATTGGGCCAGCAGAAATTGCGTTCACACGAATACCATCTGCGCCTAAGCTTGAAGCCAAGTAGCGTACGCCTGCTTCTAACGATGCTTTAGCAAGACCCATGACGTTATAGTTTGGCATTACGCGCTCAGAACCCTGATAACTTAAAGTCAATAAGCAACCCTGACGTGCTTGAAGCAGTGGCTTCGCAGCTCGCGCCATCGCCACAAAGCTGTAGGCACTGATGTCATGCGCAATACGAAAACCTTCACGATCGGTCACGTCAGTAAAATCACCATCTAAAGTGTGCGCAGGGGCAAAACCAATTGAGTGAACCACACCGTCCACACCGTCCCAATGTTTTGCAAGTTCTGCAAATGCATTGTCAATTTCCGCATCAACCGCAACATCACAAGGAAAAACAAGCGTTGAACCAAACTGTGCAGCAAATTCATCGACACGCTTTTTTAGTTTTTCATTTGGATAAGTAAACGCAAGCTCTGCGCCTTCACGATGGAGTGCCTGTGCAATACCGTAGGCAATAGATAACTTACTTGCAACACCTGCAATTAAAAAACGTTTACCTGTTAATAATCCTTGTGCCATTAGGTTTCTCACTGTATTAAATTTAGAAGCATAATGCCAAGCTTCACAACTTTTCGAAATTGCATAATGCATCTTTTTTTGATTTGCATAAAAAAATCGTACCCCTCACGGCGTACGACTTTTGATTTGAACGACTTGAGTTTTGGATTAGTCGTTCGACAACAGACCAATCAAACGCAAGAACGAGATATACATCCACACCAGCGTCGAGAGTAAGGCAATTCCGCACAACCATTCAAATGATTGCGGTGCGCGTTGTGCGGCAGCAGATTCGATCAGGTCAAAATCCAAAATCAGATTCAATGAGGCAATCACAGCCACAAATGCCGCAAAGCCAATGCCCAACCAATTGCTTTCAAAAATATAAGGTACACTAGATGCAAAAGCCAAACTCATGACCATTTGCACGACAAAGACAATGGCAATCGCAATGGTTGCAGAAAGCACCACTGATTTAAATTTCTCGGTTGCACGGATAATCTGGAAGCGATACAAGCCGAACATCACCAAGGTGGTGACAAATGTAGCAAGTAGCGCTTGTAACGGCGCACCCGGAAATTTGGCCTGAAAAATAAAGGAAATACCACCTAAAAATGCACCTTCAAATAGTGCATAAGGAACCGCCAGCTTTGGTGCTGTATGCGCTTTAAACGTTGCAATCAGGCCTAAAATCAGGCCACCAATTGCACCCACCAGCATTGCAGCGTAAGCCATTCCTGCATTGGCGGTAAAGGCGCAATAAAAGAACAACGCTAAACCAGTAATGGCAGCCACCAAGGTCAGACCCACCGATTTTTGTACTGCGCCCGCTACAGTCATCGGTTGCTGAAAATCACTATATGTTTCAACGCGGGTTAATATAGGATTATTACTTTGCATCTTGATCTCTTTGTTATAATTCACTGGGAATACAACTCTATAGTAAAACAAAACCCTGTAAAACCAATTGGTTCCATCCTACTTTTTGTAACAATATGAATATATTCGTAAGACTTTGACCCCACCCGCGACAATAAAAAACCGCAGCCCAAAATTAAGCTACGGTGATACGTATTGCGGAGTTATTGCAACATGCAACTTAGTTTTTAATGAAAAAATATTCACGGTAGTAGCGCAGTTCTGCAATCGAATCACGGATATCATCCATCGCCAAGTGCGATGCATTTTTCTTTAATCCGCTCATAATTTCTGGACGCCAGCGCTTAGAGAGTTCCTTAATCGTCGACACATCTAGATTACGATAATGAAAGTATTGTTCGAGTTCCGGCATCAGTCGATGCATAAAGCGACGATCTTGGCAGATCGAGTTGCCACACATCGGTGAAATTTTCGGATTCACCCATTTCTTTAAAAACTCAAGGGTTTGCTGCTCGGCATCACGTGCGGTCAATTTGCTGCGGCGCACACGTTCAATCAGTCCAGACTGACCGTGCTGACGAGTATTCCATTCGTCCATCGCATTTAATACACGATCGGGTTGATGAATTGCCAAAACCGGACCTTCTGCAAGAATATTCAAATTGTCATCGGTAATAATGGTGGCAATTTCAATAATCTGATCGTTATCTGTGTCCAAACCTGTCATTTCAAGGTCAATCCAGATTAACCGCGTATCCAGTGTGCTGCTCATATCTACCAAATCTAAATGCGAGAAAACACGAATAGTAGCAAATTAATCGTCGCTACGCTGTAACTCGATGGTCAGTTCATGCTATTTTTGCGACCTCGGTAAATGGGTTTTTTTAGGATATGAATGGCTCTAATTCGTAAACGTCGCTTGACTGAACAGCAGCAACGCCGGATCAAGAAACAACAGCAAACACGCCAAGATGATGTAGACACGTCCAGTGATTTAGAAGGACTGGTGGTACAGCATTATGGTCGTCAACTCGAAGTTCAGGCCTTGTCGACACCCGATCCACATCCTGAGCGACCTGAAGTTGCAGATGGCGAACCTGAGCCTTTTTGGAAGCCTATTGAACTGGGCAGCGTTTGGCGATGCCATACCCGTACCAATTTAGAAATGCTGGTGACTGGGGATCGGGTAAAATGGCAAGCCGACCCGAACACGGGACTTGGAATTATTACCGCGATTCAACCACGACGTTCTTTACTGACTCGTCCAGATCGCTATCACAAGGTGAAACCTGTTGCAGCCAACATCAGTTTAATTGTGATTGTCTTTGCAGTATTGCCTGAGCCAGCACCGACACTGATTGATCGCTATTTGGTGGCCTGTGCCGATGCCGATATTCCAGCTTTACTGGTGCTTAACAAGTCGGATTTGTTAACCGAACAAGATCCTATTCTGAGTATGCTCGAAGAGTATCAAGCACTGGGCTATGAAACATTAGTATGTCATGCCAAAGGCGACCTGCACAGCTTGCAACAGCGTCTAGACAACGAAACAGTTGCCTTTGTAGGGCAATCTGGTGTAGGTAAAAGTTCACTGATCAATGCCATCATTCCAGATGCAGAGCAAAAAACCAATATCATTTCTGAAAACTCGGCACTGGGTCAGCACACCACCACCTCAACCCGACTGATTCGGTTTGGTGAAAATGGCGCATTGATTGACTCACCGGGAATTCGCGAATTTGGACTCTGGCATCTCGATGCCGAAAAAATACGCCATGGTTTTCCAGAAATTGATCAGCGTTTGGGACAATGCCAATTTCGAAATTGTACCCACACGCATGAAAAGCATTGTGGCCTAAAAGTGGCCATCGAAAACGGTGAAATTCTGCCGCGCCGACTGGACAGCTATTTGCGATTGCTGGATGAAATTCAGGAAGCGCAACAAAAAAATTAATTTTTCTAAATATTGCTCTTGAACTGGTGATTTTGATCACCATGTATATGAGCTATACTCTTCGTCAATTTTGAGTTTAATTAGGTGGCTTGTGGAACGTTGGTTGGAGTTTATGGGGAATCACCCCTTTTTATTTGGAACACTTGCAGTTCTGGCTGTGTTGTTTTTTATTTTTGAAGGACAACGTAACGGACGCAAAATCTCCCCACAATCGCTTGGTATTTTGATCAAAGCCAAAAATGCGCAATTGATCGACCTACGTGATGCCAAAGACTTTCGTGAAGGTCATATCAGCGGAAGCCGTAACATTCCGTACAGCCAAATCGCCAGCCATGTAGACGAGCTTAAAGCAAGTGATCGTCCACTGGTGTTCATTTGTAACCTTGGTCAAGTTGCCGGTAGTGCGCTGCAAAAAATCGGACACGCCGACAGTTACCGTCTCGACGGCGGTATTAGCAACTGGAAAGGTCAAGGTTTGCCACTGGTTAAAGCAAAGACGACTAAAGCTTAAGGAGCAATTTCATGACTGCAAATGTTACGATTTATTCAACTACAGTATGTCCGTACTGCATTCGTGCAAAACAACTGCTTGAGCGCAAAGGCATTGAGTACAAAGAAATTAATTTGTCAAATGAAGCACCAGATGTGCGCATCGAACTGATGCAGCGTACCAATCATCGTACCGTGCCTCAAATTTTTATCAAAGATCAGTTTATTGGCGGTTTTGATCAACTTTATGCCTTAGAGCGTGAAGGCAAACTCGACGAGCTACTGGCTTAATTTCGCTTTAAATTGTTAAGGAAAAAAGAATGAGTGAAGAACAACAAACTCAACCGCAACTTGCTTTAGAACGTCTTTATACCAAAGACATTTCGTTTGAAGTCCCAGGACCGCAAGTCTTTACAAAACAATGGCAACCAGAGTTGAACATCAATTTGTCGTCTGCGGCAGAAAAAATTGATCCAACGCATTTTGAAGTGTCATTAAAAGCGGTTGTTCAAGCAAATAACGAAGGCGAGACGGCATTTATTGTTGATGTGACTCAGTCTGGTATTTTCTTAATTGACAATATCGAAGAAGACCGTCTTCCGTACATTTTAGGCGCGTACTGCCCGAATATCTTGTTCCCGTTCTTACGTGAAGCGGTCAACGATATGGTCACCAAAGGCAGTTTCCCACAATTGCTTTTGACACCAATCAACTTTGATGCAGAATTTGAAGCCAATCTTCAACGTGCTCAAACGCAAGTTGAAGGCCAAGCTTAAGTTGCATTGAGCATAAAAAAGCGACCTGTATGGTCGCTTTTTTACATGTAAAATTGCAATTATTTGAATTTTTTGTGATTGCTGTTACGAATATCGATTAATTTCTTTCCTTCAATTTTGGCCTGATCCAGCTTACCCGCCTTCACTAAAAGATTGGTTTTATCAATTTCGGCAACCAGTTGATCCAAGCCCGCGTGATACCCCATCACCTCTGGACTATTGTCTGGTTTATTGGCCAGCTTTGGTGGCTTAGATTTTTTCGAATCTAACGCAGCCATTTTCATTTTACTTAATGCCATTTCTGCGTCTTTGGCATTACTTGCTTTTGAAAAGTCAGAATACGACGTTGCAATGCTGATCATGTTGTTTTGAAGGCTGGCTGCCATAGTCAGGTGGCTCACGCTCAAACAGCTTGCAAGTAACAGACTTCCTATTAGTTTCTTGTTCATACACTCAGTCCATTTTACAGAGATTATCTCCCCCTTAAAAATATACAGTTTAGAGAAAAACATAAAGCGCCTTTTGTAGGAGCTTTATGTTTAAAAACTTAAAACTTGATCAGCCGCAAAACTAAACTTTACGGCGCAGTGCATCAGAAATGGCTTCAACCAGTTGCTGCGCAATTTCCTGCTTAGACGCTTTTTCTAGCTCTCGCTTTTTCAGGTGATAACGCTCGGCAAAAAACACCATCATGGCATTTTCATCCGATGCAAATCCGATATCTTTGCGTGACACATCGTTGCAAGCAATCATGTCCAGATTTTTAGCCACCAACTTACCAGCCGCATAAGCTTCCACGTTTTGTGTTTCTGCCGCAAAGCCCACCATAAATGGCCGCTCTGCTTGTTGTGCAACGGTGGCCACAATATCCGGATTCTTGATGAGTCGCACCTCAAGTTCATCGCCCGATTTTTTAATCTTTTGCTCAGCCACTTGTGCAACGCGATAATCGGCGACAGCCGCAGTGGCAATAAAAATATCGCAACCTTGTTTGAGCGTATTCAAGCTTTCATCAAGCATTTGCACCGCAGATGCTACATTGACGCGCTGTACACCATTAGGTGTATCCAAACTCACCGGCCCGGCAATCAAGGTTACTTTAGCACCCGCAGCATAGCAGGCTGCTGCCAATGCAAAGCCCATCTTTCCAGTACTATGATTTGAAATATAGCGCACGGGATCAATCGCTTCACGGGTTGGACCAGCAGTAATCACGACATGCTGTCCAGCCAGCAAACCAAATTTTTCTGCAATCGCACGTTGAGCTTTATGGAAGTACTCTCGCACCTGATAAGCAAGTTGCTCCGGCTCAGGCATACGCCCCAAGCCTACGTCGCCACAGGCTTGCGCGCCTGCATCTGGCATAATAACGTGTACACCGTCTTCGACCAGCGTTTGTAAATTACGCTGGGTGGCTTTGGCCGCCCACATTTGCTGGTTCATTGCTGGTGCAACCCATACCGGTGCTTTAGTGGCTAAATACAGCGTGCTGAGTAAATCATCGGCCAAGCCCTGTGCAAATTTGGCAATCGTGTCGCAACTGGCGGGAGCAACCAGCACCAGATCTGCCCAGCGTGCAAGTTCGATGTGTCCCATACCCGCTTCGGCTTCGGTGTCGAGCAATTCTGTATGGACAGGATAGCCAGACAAAGCCTGAAAGGTTAAGGGTGTGATAAAGGCTTGTGCGCCATGTGTCATGACCACACGGACATTAAATCCATAGTCTTTTAATCGGCGTACCAAAATGGCACTTTTGTAGGCCGCAATACCGCCTGTTACAGCTAAAATAATGTTTTTATTTGGAATGACACTTAAATCAAAGCTCACGAACAGCATACCTTTCTGTTGCAGTGGCGCTCACAATAGCATTAAATAGACCTAGACCCAAGTCATTGTAATTTCGAAATCAGAACTATAACGTACATCTTCAATCAGAATGCAACAGTCTATTAAATTTTGGCCCAAGCACGAACAACCCCGAGAACGGTTACTGCACACTGGGCCTGCAAGCTTATCAGATGCCGAACTGCTGGCCATCTTCTTACGTACAGGCTCCAAGCAGCACTCGGCAGTTGAGCTGGCGCGCAACATGATTCAACATTTTGGCGGCCTGAATCCAGTCTTTGACGCCTCCTTAGAAGAACTTTCCGGCTTTCATGGAGTGGGTGCAACCAAATATGCGCACTTGATGGCGGTAAAAGAACTCGGACGGCGCTATCTCGAACATTATTTTCATCAAGATGCCTTAAGTTTGTCTTCCTCCGAACAGGTGTTGGATTATTTACGTTATGAACTGTTGGGAGAAAAACAGGAAATTTTTGCCGTGCTGTGTCTCGACAACGAATTAAGAAAGCTGCATTTTAAAAAATTGTTTTTTGGCTCTTTGAATAGCTGCGAGATCTCGATTAATCAAACGTTACGTTATGCGATACAACAACACGCATCACATCTTGTGATTGCGCACAATCATCCCTTCGGGCACGCACTACCCTCCGAGGCCGACACGACGCTTACTCAACGCTTGCTTCAGGCCTGTGAACTGGTCGACATCCAGTTAATCGATCATTTTATTATTGCAAAAAACGGCTGCTTTTCATTTGCAGAACACGGCTTACTTCATGTACAAAAAAATCAGTCGCCCAGATATTGACAAAGCCGCACCGACTGGTGAAGATCGTGCTCAAAAAAGCTGTGAACGTCTCGCATGATTGTCCGTGATCAAACCAATATTTTTCGCCTACTCTTTTCTTGGCGAGGAACCATTTTACCCAAAATTCTTCCACCGCTTGGGATTTTGATGCTGATCTCGGCTGTGATTGGCGGCATTCAATATACCCAGATTTTTAATTTTCCCCAGTTACCGTTGGTCGGCTTTACCCTTATTGGTGTGGTGCTGTCGATTTTCTTGGGGTTTAAAAACAGTGCATGTTATGACCGTTGGTGGGAGGCACGTAAATTATGGGGATCACTGATTGCAAATGCGCGTCACTTTGATCGTGACTGTAGAATTTTACCGCAAGGACGACGTGAACGGATCATTCAGCATGTAATTGTATTTGCCAATGTTTTGCGTGATCGTCTACGTCACCAAACGGCTAATCCGACTGAGCTGACCGAAACCAGTGGCTTGAGCCAGCAAGCACTCACTCAGTTGTATCAACAGGTGAATGCACCGCAATACACCTTAAGCCTTATTCACTGGGAGTTAATGCAAGCACTGAAAGAAGGCGAAATCAGCGATATTATTTATACCCAGATGAATCGATATGTGGCCGAATTCAGTCTGGTACAAACCGGATGTGACCGTATTGCCAATACACCTATTCCTTTTGCCTACTCTGTTTTGCTTAACCGAACCGTATACTTTTTCTGTTGTATGTTGCCCTTTAGTTTAGGCTCGACCCTTGGTTTGGCAACTCCGATCTTGGTGGGCATTCTGACCTATACTTTTTTGGGCCTTGATGCTTTAAGCACTGAAATTGAAGAGCCGTTTGGCACGCAAAGTAACGACTTACCTCTAGATTCGATGGTCCGTATGATCGAAATTGAACTTCTGAGTACTTTGGGTAAACCGACGCCTCCACCGATTCAAGCGCAAGATAATAATTTGCTTTAGAAGCTTTCCCAAATGCCGGTCTGCCGAGGATTAGGCTGTGGCGTATTGCCCAGTTTAATCCATGGCATATTATCGCCATGAAAATCACTGCCAATCGATACTTTTAAATCAAATTGTGCAATCAAACGATCGACCATCTGGCGCGTAGAGAGTGGGTCAATACTGGGTGGTAGCTCAACTGCATCGCCACCCAACGAGGCAAAATACTCAATTAAGTAGCGAATATTGGTAGACGACAGATCGTAGCGAGTCGGATGTGCCAACACAGCATAACCTTTGCTTTCATGAATAATACGAATCGTCTCGGGCAGCGCTAAGCCATCAAATTTGACGTAGGCCCGTTTGCCTTCTTTTAAAAAGCGGTCAAATGCCTGCTGCGGACGACTCACAATTCCTTTCTCAATCAAGATTTTGGCAATATGGGTTCGGGTAATACGGTCAGGGACATGCTCTACCTTGGCCAGTACATCCGGGTAAATATCAAATCCGATACAGCCTTCTAACAACTGACAAATTTGCTTGGCACGTGTCGCCCGAATATTTTTTTGTATCACTAATGCATCTTGTAGGGGCTTTGGATTTTGCATATTCAGCGCCACAATATGTACGCCATAGGCTTTTTTGGTATTGGGACGAGACCACTGACTCGAAATCTCCACACCAGAAATAATATGAATATCATGATCTTGGGCGATTTTTCGCGCAGTTTCCAGTCCATCCATCGTGTCATGATCGGTCAGTGCTAAGGTATGAATACCGCACGCGACAGCAGATTCGACCAAAGCCTGAGGCGATAAGGTCCCATCAGAAATATTGCTGTGCGTATGTAAATCTATGCCGTGCATCTTCTATACTATGCCATTCGTTATGATCTGGTTTAGATACTCTAACATGAAAGCACTTTTAGACTTTGTGCCCCTCATTATTTTCTTTTATTTATATAAGACTGTCGATCCGGCCGATACCCAGCATCCGTTATTGAAACTGATTGGTTCGGCTGGTGGTGTAGACAATAACAATATTTTGGTTGCGACCACGGGTCTCATTATCTCGATGTTGATTGTATACGGCGGGCTGTTCATTTCACAAAAATTTCGTCTTGAAAAACAACAGTGGATTGTGTTGTTTATGACCGTAATTTTTGGTGGCATTACCTTGATGCTCAGCGATGACTTCTATATTCGTCTCAAAGCCGTCATTCTTAATCTGGTGTTTGCAGGTGCCTTTTTACTGTCACCATTTTTTAGTAAAGATAAAACACCGCTGATTCAACGTTTGTTTGGCCCTATTTTTGAATTATCAGCCAAAGGCTGGAAAAATCTAAACTTTGCATGGGCTGCCATGTTTGTGGTGATGTCATTACTGCATTTCTTCTTTGCATTTGTATTTATGCATGGAAAATATTGGGGTGAATTTACCGCATTTGGTGACATGATCGTGATGTTTTCATTTATCATTATCCAGTTTGTTGTATTACGTAAATTTTTCAAGACACCAGATGCCTAAGCTTCTGAAAATTCTTACAAAAGGATATCCTTATGCCTTTATTTGTGGTGACCTGTACAGATAACGAAGGGACGCTAGAAAAACGTTTAGCGACGCGTCCACAGCATCTCGAACGTTTACAAAAACTCGATGACGAAGGCAGACTGATTGTCGCTGGTGCCATGCCTAAAGAAGCAGGCAATCCGCAGGCTGGCTTTTACGGCAGCACCATTATTGTTGATTTTGACAGTCGTGAAGCGTTGGATGCTTGGTTAAAAGAAGAACCATTCTGGATTGAAGGCGTGTATGGGCACATCGATGTCAAACCCTTTAATAAAGCCTTTCCAAAAGAGTAATTCCATGTCTCACACGCTGAAAACGCTGATCGGCTTATCTTTGCTGTGCTCAAGTGTTTGGGCTGTTGAACCAGCGCCTGCACCCGCTCAACCTAGCACATCTGCTGCTACAACTGCGACGGCTCCAGCAACTGCTAGTGTGGCAAATGCAGCCAATACTGCATTAAAACCGCTTACCGCCGAGCAAATTGCCAAACTCAAAGCTGAGCAAGATGCCAAAATTAAAGCGCTGGTTAAAGATCAGGCGGGTCGTTTAAAACAGCTTGAGCAAGCCAATCTGGATGCTCTGACTCAAAATCAAGAATTGCAGCTTAAAAACGACAATCTTATGGTGCAGGTCCAGGTATTGCAAAGTGAGCGCAGTGCCCAAATGTTTTTGTATGGCGCCGCTACGATTGCGGTCGGGGTAATTCTAGGCTTTCTGATTGCAGGTTATGTCTACACCAAGCGTCGCCGTCAATGGTAAACTCAACCCTCTATTCACCCGAATAAAAGGATCTGTGCGTGTCAGCGAGCATCCAAACCGCAACGTTAGATTGGCATTGTGTAGACGGAATTGATGTTCCGGTCTCAAAGCAGTTTGGAGATGTGTATTTCTCCAAAGACAATGGATTGCTCGAAACACGCCATGTTTTTTTAAATGGTAATGATCTGCCTACACGTTTGGCAGCCTTAGCACCATTTGAGTACTTTTGTGTAGGCGAAACAGGATTTGGAACAGGCCTGAATATCTTAGCGCTCTGGCAACTCTGGCAACAGGTACGTCCCGATAACCAGAGTCACTTACATGCCATCAGCGTGGAGAAATTTCCGCTCAGTAAAACCGATCTGTGCCGCGCACTTCGTGCATGGCCCGAGCTTAAACCGCTTGCAGATGCACTGATTGAGCAATACCCCCTCCCGATTGCCGGGTGTCATCGCTTAAATTTTCCAAACGAGCGCTTTAGTCTCGATCTTTGGCTCGGTGATGCTCACGATGTATTTCCATGCATCGTCAAAACGCAGGCGGTTCATGCGTGGTTCCTCGATGGTTTTGCACCTTCCTGCAATCCTGAACTTTGGGAAACTCAGGTTTTAAGCCAAATGATTCGGCTTTCTCAGCCCGGCACCACTTTTGCGTCATTTAGTGTGGCTGGTGTGCTCAAACGTGGCCTCAGAGAGCACGGTATTCAAATCAGCCGACCACGAGGTTTTGGGCATAAACGGGAAATGCTAAAAGGCATTTGGCCCGATGCTGAAGAACACTTAAAGGAATCCACCTCTTCAGGCCAGCAACACTTTGCCGTTATTGGGGCCGGAATTGCAGGTTTAAATTGTGCATGGGCTTTGGCGCAGCGCGGTCATCAGGTGACGATCTTTGAGCAGGCACATCCTTTATCAGGCGCATCTGGTAATCCATTGGCGTTACTCAATCCTAAGCTGTGCCCGATTACACAAAGTCCAGATCATTTAATGCTGGTGTGCTGGCAATATGCGATGCGCTTTTATCAGCACTTTGGTGCGTTTCGTGCCCTTGAGGTCAATCAGATTGCACTCAAAGAGCCTGAGCAATTGCTGGCGCTGGCAGCACAATATCCCGAGCAGCTTTTACAGCCTCAGCCTGCTCAATCCTCACCAGTTCAAACGTCTTTTGATGCCCTCACCTTAACGCAAGCCGGTGCAATTCGGCCGCATCAGTTTTGTGAGGAAGTTCTAGCACATCCCAATATTCATTTGCAGATAGCCCAGATTGATCAAATTCAGGAAGATACAGATCATGTGCGTATCATGGCGCAGCAACAGGAGTTATTGCGTGCCTCGGCCGTGATTGTATGTGCTGCACGGCACAGTGCCGTATTGTTTGAGCATTATCCACAGCTTAAGCCAATTCGCGGACAAATCAGCTGGGTAGATACCGCAGCGCATCCATTGCCTTTTGAGCAGGCATATAGTTATGGCGGCTACTGCATGCAACTGGATAAGACACATTTGATTTTGGGCGCATCATTTTTGCCACAGCGTGAAGATGATGAGGTCAACGAAGAAGACCATGTGCATAACTTTCATTTAATCCACAGCGTCTTCCCAGAATATGCACAAGGATTGCCGCCAGTGAGTACATGGTCAGGTCGTGCCGGAGTGCGGGCACAATCTCCAGATTATTTTCCTTTGGCTGGTGCACCAACTGCACAATCCAGGTTATATACGCTTGCAGGACTGGGTTCAAAAGGGTTTATGTTTTCCCCACTCTGTAGCGAAATACTTGCCGCACAGATTCTAAAAGAAAGTTGCCCTGTGCCAGAGAGTTTGTTCAAACGCTTGAATCCACAGCGCTTTAAAAAGAAAGTTGCAATCAAGCAAAGAACTGAACACCCTAAACCTGAAACACACTCATAAAATTTCAGTTAAAAAAAAGCGCCCGAAGGCGCTTTTTTTAGGCTGTGTGCCCTTGATCCAAAGGCATTCCGGCAGCCTTGGCTGCGCGAGTACCACCCATTAAGATCACGTATTCACGCGAGTTATCAAGCTCTTCAAGCTTTTCAGCAGCGCGCGGGGCTTTACTACCACCACCACATAAAATATAAATCGGCTGATCCGTTGGCACCTGAGTTAAACTTTCTGCACCTAAATCACCGATCGGTCGATTTTTAGCACCTTTAACATGCCCTTCAGCATAAGAACTCGCATCACGGACATCCCAGATAATGGCATCTTCTGGGAACTCAAATGTCGTAATTTCTTGTTTACGGATCATTGCGCACTCCTTTGATGTAAACAACACTTGGCAAATGAAGAAAACATCCCTAGCATCTCAAATATTCTTTCACTTTGTAAAGGTCTAAACCATGCCTTCTTTTGATATTGTCTCTGAATTGGAACTTTTTGAAGTTAATCACGCGGTTCAAAACACGCAAAAAGAGATCCAGACGCGTTTTGACTTCCGTGGTCAAGACGTTACCATCGAACTGAACGAAAAATCGAAAGAAATTAAAATTTCGACAGAAAGCGATTTTCAGTGTGAGCAAGTATACACCATGCTTGAAAATCATTTTTACAAGCGCAAAATTGATGTCCAAGCGCTTGATCCACAAAAAGCCAGCGCATCAGGTAAACATGTGGTTCAAGTCATTAAACTGAAAGACGGACTTGACTCGGATACCGCAAAAAAAATCAATAAAGCCATTAAAGAAAGTGGCATCAAAGCGCAATCTTCAATTCAGGGTGACAAAATTCGAGTCAGCGATAAAAAACGCGACACATTGCAACAAGTGATGGCCTTTTTGCGCGAACAACAATTTGGTCTACCGTTACAGTTTAATAATTTCAAAGACTAATTTTTCTGCGGTGTAGATGGGGACGTGTTATGGCTCAGACCAATCGTTTAGCAAAGCTGGTAAAGGCGACTTCTAAATTTCCTAAAGGGCTTCGAAGCACGCTTTGGAGTAAAGCCTTTGGTCGGATTGTGCCGATGGTGGGCACAGCCAATATTCGTTATTTAGAGGTCGATCAGCATCATGTCAAGGTTCGTCTGGAGAACCAGCGCAATATGCAAAATCACATTAAGGGCTTACATGCGGCCGCGATGGCTTTACTGGCAGAAACGGCAACAGGGTTTCTGACCGGTTTACATGTTCCCGATGACCGGATTTTGCTGATCAAGTCTTTGCATGTCGATTATCTCAAAGTTGTTCAAGGTGGGTTAACTGCAACCGCTCAATTAAGCCTTGAACAACAGCGTTTTATCGCTGAGCATGATAAAGCTGAGCTTTCCATTCCGGTCACGGTGGTTGATGACGCTGGTGTGGAAGCCATTCAGTGTGAAATGATTTGGGCATGGTTGCCTAAACGCAAACCCTAAATACGCTCAACCGCATAAAAAAAGGTACAGCATCGGCTGTACCTTTTTAATTTCAATATATGCTCTTGAATTGATTTGAGTTCTATTGGGCTAAAAATGCCTGTTTGACCTCATCTGAAATTTGACGTTTATTGCCGTTTACATCGACAGCCACAAACGTAAATACACCCTCAGTGACACGTTTTGCAGAACGTGAGCTGTCATGGCTGTCCCATACTTCAATTTGCATTTGAATCGAGGTATTGCCCACTTTTAAAATTCGGGTGTAGCAACTGATCACATCCCCTACTTTGACTGGAACCAAAAAGGTCATCTGATTAATCGAAATGGTTGCACAACGCCCTTTACTAAAGCGCTCCGCATGAATGGCACCAGCCAAGTCCATCTGCGATACAATCCAGCCACCAAACACATCTCCACTCCAGTTGGTATCCGCAGGCATGGCAATGGTTTGTAAAGACAATGTCCCTTCAGGTTTTATAGGGGTATCCAACACATTAACTCCGAAATTAAGACTGTAGGTGCTGATCTAACCATTGTTGCATTTCGGTCGATCGCAGCGCGCCACTTATTCTAGCAATTTCGGTGGTTTTATTCATCAGCACCAAGGTCGGAATACTACGAACATGAAATGCCTGACTGAGTCGAGGCGAAGTTTCGGTATTGATCTTGGCAAAGATTACTTGAGGATTTTGAGCCGCAACCTGTGCAAAATGAGGCGCCATCATCTTGCACGGACCACACCACTCAGCCCACAGGTCAATCAGAATGGGTAAATCACTATGTGTCACAAATTGACTAAAATTCTGCTCATTTAATTCGATCGGCTCGCGCGGTAAAAGCTTGGCATGGCACTGACCACACTGCGGATCTGCACTCAGTTTTTCTTCGGGAACGCGATTTTTTGCACCACATGACGGGCATACAACAATCATGTTAGCTCACTCCAATATGTCGATGTAAAAATTCTAATTGGGTTGCGATGGCTTTTTCAAACCAAATACCGTGATAAACATCAAAATGTTGCATATTCCACTCATGATAATCGACAAATGGTGCAATATTGGTTGCAGCTTCGCGACTCGAGTCAATCGGAATCAAGGAATCTTGCTTAGCCGCAATAAACAAAACCGGCACACTGATATTGCGCACGCTCTGAATAGGTCGAAAGCGCAGCAGCTGAAAAAAGGCACGTGCAGGAACCTGTCCGCTCCAGTAAAAATCAGGGTTGACAATCGACAGATATCCCAAGCGGCTGTCAGATGTAGGCAAAAAACAGAGTTGCTGTTCGGCGATAACGGGAAGTGTTTTGGGAGCCAATCCGACTTTGGCTCCCATATAATCTTGACTGGAAAGTTTCAGCGCCCGAGGCAACTGCTGTAAAGGATACAACTTGGCACTTTCTGCACCGTCAATAAAGGGCACCTGCGCAATTACGGCATGCACATGCTTCAGCTCTGCTGCCAGGCTTAAAACATATCCACCACTTAAGTCAGTTCCCCAAAGTACGATGCGCCGCTCATCAATCAGTTTGCTGGCAAGCATATATTGAATCACGGTTTTCCAGTCATCAATTTGCTGCTTTAAATGTACCAGCTCCCTAGGCTTACCCGTACTGCCACCCCAATAGCGATAATCAAATAGCACCACCGCGTAACCGGCTTGTGCAATCTTCTGTGCATATGCAGCTAATTTAAAATGACGCAATCCTGCAAAGCCATGCGCCATAATGACTACGGCAGGTTTTTTTTTGATGTTTGGGTCGGTAAAAGTCAGCAGCAATCAGGTCTTGACCATGTTGTACATACAGTGGTTCAACTGTATAAGCGTGCATACGTGCTCCATTGCCTTCACGATAAGCTCGATTGAGTTCGAAAAAAACGTATGACGCTTTAACTCAATATCTTGCATAATGCTATGATACAGCATATACGTTTTTTTAAGATTTGGAGTGACAAAATGACAGAGAATGTCGGTTTCGCCGGTCAAATTGGACCAGAACATCTTGCACAAGTGGTAGAAAAAGGCTTTAAATCGATTATCAATAATCGCCCAGATCTTGAGGGTGGTCCAGAACAGCCAACCAGTTCACAGATTGAAGAAGCTGCTCGTAACGTTGGTCTCGACTACGTTTATCAGCCTGTGGTAGCTGGTCAGATTAGCGAACTCGATGTACGTACTTTTGCAAATCATTATAACGAGTTACCAAAACCAATTTTAATGTTTTGTCGTACCGGTAACCGCTCCAACAACCTCTATCAACTCGCCAAACAGATGGATCTGCTGGATGACTAATCTTGTTCGAATTTGCATTCTTACATTTTTATTTTTAAGTCCGGTCACACTCTTTGCACAATCTGCAGTCACACAGGTGAGTTCAGCCGTGACAATTTCTGATGAAATTTCGTTGCAGGACTTAAACCAGCTAATCGACCGCAGTCGCTTTCGCTCTGTGATTTTGCAGCGTCCAGATCATGATCGTGGCAATGGTCTTACGGTATATCAACTCAGAGACGTCGCTGAAAAAGCCCGTGTCAGTTTGATCTATCAACCCATTGAAAATGGCAGCAATACTCAAACAGATAT
This sequence comes from Acinetobacter soli, assembly GCF_000760595.1. Classification (GTDB taxonomy): domain Bacteria; phylum Pseudomonadota; class Gammaproteobacteria; order Pseudomonadales; family Moraxellaceae; genus Acinetobacter; species Acinetobacter soli. The sequence continues at coordinate 16,885 of NZ_BBNM01000019.1, forward strand.
TTACGCTTTTGCTCGCTACTATAACAGCTTGCCAAAGCCGATTTTACTGATTTGTAAATCTGGTAAACGCGCGCTCGATTTGTATACTCAAGCCAAGCAACAAGGTTTACTGAATGACTAAAGTATTCATCATGATGATCTGTGTATGTTCGCTACTGACTGCATGTAGCAGCATGAATGTCCGTCCAACCGTCGGCGTGAGTATGGGCGTTCCGCTCTGAAGTTTTGTGCGTCCAAAGCACTCTCACCTTACACGCGCTAACCAAACAGCCTGCATTCGCAGGCTGTTTTTATGTTAAACATAGAGATAGAACAACAAAATGGTTTTTGCATAATGTACGACATTATTATTATTGGTGCAGGCACAGCGGGTATTAGCGCTTATAAACAAGCAGTGAAACACACACAAAATCTACTGATTATTAATGACGGACCTTGGGACACCACCTGTGCCCGTGTGGGCTGTATGCCCAGCAAAGTGCTGATTGCCTCCGCCAATCGCTGTCATGATATTCAACAGCTTGATCAAGTCGGCCTGAAAGGTCGCGTTCAACTCGATTGTACAGAAGTCATGCAGCACGTGCGTACACTTCGAGATTCATTTACTGCTTCTACATTAAAAGAAGTGAACGCTTGGCCTAAAGAACACAAATGTTCTGGTAAAGCCGAATTCATAGATGCTTCCACTGTGCGTGTGAATGGGCAAGACTATCAAGCGAAAGCATTTATTTTGGCTGTCGGCTCCACGCCCAATGTGCCTGGTTTATGGAAAGCACAATTGCAACAACGTCTTATTACCTCAGATGATATTTTTGAACTTCCCACGCTTCCACGTTCTGTAGCAGTCATTGGCAGTGGTGCAATCGCGATCGAGATGGCACAGGCATTATCTCGTTTGGGGGTCAAAATCACTATTTTTGCCCGTAGTCAACGCGTTGGTATCCTTTCTAGTCCTTCGCTACAGCAACTTGCTCAGACCATTCTGGCAAAAGAGCTTGATATCAAATTTGAAGTGCTTCCCGATCAGCTTTTACTTGAACATGATCAGGTTAAAATCAGTTATCGCCAAGAAGGACAACAAGTCACCGAGCATTATGATTATGTATTGAATGCAACCGGACGGGATTCATTACTCAATACATTAAAATTAGAAAAAATCTCGCCAGAGTATGACGATATCAAAAAATTGCCTGTAGATTCAAAGACAAAACAATTAGGCGATTTTCCAATTTTTATTGCAGGTGATGCCTTTACCAGCACACCAGTTCAGCATGAAGCAGCCTTTGAAGGCAAAATGTTGGTTCAGAATTGTTTGAATTATCCCGATGTTCAAAATGTAAAATTATTAACACCCTTAAGCATGGTATTTTGTTCACCAGAAATGGCGATTGCCGGACGTTCTCACAAACAACTGACTCAAGCAAAGCAAGCTTTTGTTACGGGTGAAGCCTCATACAGCAATCAAGGACGTGCAAAAGTACTGGGTAAAAATCAGGGCGCAGTTGAAGTTTATGTTGATCCTAAGTCTAGAGTACTGCTAGGTGCGGAATTATGTGTCGAGCAAGCAGAACATATGGCACATATGCTGGCTTGGTCAATTGCGCAAGATGCAACCATAGATGATGTTTTACAATTTCCGTTTTATCATCCAACGCTTGAAGAAGGATTACGTACTGCCCTAAAAGCAGCACGACGTCAACTTGACCAAACTTAATACGCTAAAATCGCAGCAAATTTTATGACATATTTTGGAACAGTTATTGCTTAATTATTTATAATCTCAGTATTAAGTTTAACTTCAAGAAAGAGTTTATTTACGATGCAGTTTTCAAAATTAGCGGTAATTTTTGGTGCGATTGGCCTAACAGTAGGTCTCGTTGGATGTACCACAACAACTCCATCGATGAAGGTCCAATCCATGACAACAACGCTTCAACATCTCACCGACAGCACACCGCGCCTTGCTATTATTGCAGCATTTGGTCAAGAAGCTGATCTACTGATTGAATCAACTAAAGACAAAAAAGAATATCTCATTAATGGTAGAAAGTTTGTCACCGGTACATTAGAGAATGCACCTGTTGTGATTACCTTAAGTGGTATCAGCATGACCAATGCCGCTATGACCACTCAAATGATCAGTGATCATTTTAATTTAAAAGGGATTGTGTTTAGCGGTATCGCAGGCAGTCTAAATCCAAACCTTCACGTTGGTGATGTAGTCATTGCCAAAAGCTGGTTAGCACCAAATGAAGTGTATTATAACAATACGAAAGAGTTACCCTCGGCATGTGGTCAACCCGGTGATATTTCATGTTTAGGGATTAAACTGGCCGACAATGTTCCGGCTTGGAATAATCAGTTTTTACGTGAAACCAACGTGATGAATGCCAATAACTACAAAAATGTTGCGCTTACAAGTCGATTTGGTGACACCGATGTGCCAATGGCATATGGCGAAATGCGTGTCGATTTCCCTGTAGATCATAAAATGCTTGCAATCGTCGATCGCGTGCAAAAAGGCACTGAAAAACAGTTAGAAGCCATTTGTTCAGGCGTAGACTGTTATCATCCAAAGATTGTGGTTGGACAGCGTGGCATCTCTGGTGGTGCATTCTTAGCCAATGCAGCATATCGTGATTATCTACATAAAAACTTGCTTGGCGATTGTGTAGATATGGAAACAGCAGCTGTGGCACAAGTGGCTTATTCAAATAATATTCCATTTATTGCATTTCGTAGCTTGTCTGACCTCGCAGGTGCAGACCATGATCCAAACGTTGCAGCTTTCTTTGGTTCAGGCATCGCACAGCGAAACGCAGCGAAATTAACGATGTCTTTCATTCAACAGTGGAATGCTCAGTAATTTAAGCATTAAAAA
>NZ_BBNM01000018.1 GCF_000760595.1 Acinetobacter soli
GGATGGTGGCACCGTCGTGGATCTGGGAGAGCGCTTCCGTTAGGGTCGCTGCACTTTTATCTATCATTAGATAACTCCAATGTGCATCTAGCAAATTTGAAAGGAAGGAAAACAGACATGAAGAAGGAGATGAATGAGAGATATAAATCACTATTCCTTAGTCATTTAGTAGGATTCCCTTGTTTGATCATTTTTTATAATTTTATGGTTGAGCGCTAGAGCAACTCACAAGGTTTTGTTCGATTTGTAAAAATTATGTTCGATGTTCGAACAAAACATCATTTAATTGATCCGTTTTCAGAGTATAGTAAGCATGCAATATGACCTGTATTGTAACGAACATATTTTGAGTGCGTCATGGATAGAAATTCAGTCAGAGAAGAAAATATTCTTCAAAATCCTGCCAATAAAAAAACGATTCGTCATGAAGACTTTGTTGCAGGTATTAGCAAAGGTCTGGCAATACTTGATAGCTTTGGCACAGATCGTCATCGCCTTAATATTACCATGGCAGCCGAACGCACCGGCATGACGCGCGCAGCAGCACGTCGGCATCTACTCACGCTGGAGTATCTTGGTTATCTAGATTCAGATGGTCATTACTTTTATTTAACACCAAAAATTTTAAAATTTTCAGGCTCTTATTTGGGCGGTGCCCAGCTTCCAAAAATTTCGCAACCCCTGCTCAACTTACTGACCACACAAACTTCCTTAATCTACTCCGTGATGGTATTAGATGGATATGAAGCCATTACCATTGCACGTAGCGCAGCGCATCAACAGACAGATCGTGTAAATCCTTACGGATTACATTTGGGCAATCGACTTCCTGCACATGCCACCTCAGCTGGAAAAATTCTGTTGGCCTATCTAGATGATTTCGCACAACAAGAATGGCTAAATCAGTACCCTTTACAGCGTTTAACCAAGTATACCCATACCGATAATGTGATTTTTCTAGATCTGTTATCTGAAATTAAAGAACAGGGTTGGTGTTATTCAAGTGAAGAACATGAACTCGGTGTACATGCACTGGCTGTTCCTATTTATGGGCAGCAATCACGTGTGGTAGCCGCCCTCAATATTGTGTCGCCCACGATGCGAACCACAAAAGAATATCTGATTCAGCATATCTTGCCCCTATTGCAAGAAACAGCACGTGAGTTACGCAATATTTTATAATTCATTTTCCATACATCTTGTTCGATGATCGTATCTGATCATTTTATAAAGAAATACTCAGCCTCATCATGGGCTGAGTATAATAACAGTGAAAATGTCGCGCTTAAAATGTATATCAATAGAATCTGATATCTTCAAGCATCATCTGTTTTTTAAAAAGCAAAGTCCTCTTCACTCAATGCCATTACAGAGGAAGCGCCTGATTTAATTGAAGCGGCATGGCTTTGTGTTCTGGTCAGCAGCTTATCGAAGAAGAAATTCGCAGTCTTAATTTTAGCCGCATAAAAACGAGTATCCTGTGCTGTGTTTTGTTGTTTTTCATGGGCAACTTGTGCCATTTTTGCCCACAGATAAGCAAATACTACATAACCAGAATAATATAAGTAATCAACACTGGCAGCGCCAATTTCTTCAGGATTTTGCTTTGCAACCGTTGTAATCTCTTGAGTAAGATTCAACCACTCTCCTTTTAATGCAATGAGCTTTTCAATATATAGACTCAAGGCTGGATCTGCATGATGCGCTGCAATAAATGTATCGATCAAATTAAGCATATTGTTCAGAAGTTTACCCTTAGACTTTAATACCTTACGCGCAAGTAAGTCGATCGACTGGATTTCAGTGGTTCCCTCATAAAGCGTAGAAATTCTGGCATCGCGTGCAATTTGCTCCATACCATGTTCTACAATAAATCCATGACCACCAAATATTTGAATACCATGTTTGGCCGACTCATTGCCTGTTTCGGTCAAAAATGCCTTGGCAATTGGAGTTAAAAAGGCCAGCAGCTCATCGGAGCGTTGAATTTGGGCAGGATCGTTTGATTTTTCGATAATATCTGCATGCTGTGCTAAAAAATACACAAGTGCACGGCCGCCTTCTGCAAAAGCTTTTTGCGTCATTAGCATATTACGAACAGCGGGATGGACAATAATCGGATCGGCATTTTTTTCGGGAAAATGTGCACCCGTAAGTCCACGCATAGCCATACGATCTTTGGCATAAGCCAAAGCCCCTTGAAAGGCTATTTGTGATGCTGCCAATCCTTGTACAGCCGTTCCAATACGTGCAGTATTCATAAAGGTAAACATACAATTGAGCCCACGATGTGGCGGACCAATTAAGTGGCCTGTTGCTCGATCAAAATGGAGTGCGCAGGTCGCGTTCCCATGAATCCCCATCTTATGCTCGATTGATGTACACAGCACTGCATTTCGATCTGCAATATTTCCCGCCTCATCAAGATTAAATTTTGGCACAATAAAAAGCGAAATGCCTTTGGTCCCAGCAGGTGCATCAGGCAAACGTGCCAGCACAATATGTACAATATTTTCGGTTAAATCGTGCTCTCCAGCAGAAATAAAGATTTTCTCACCAGAAATTGCATAGCTCCCGTCTGCATTGGGTTCTGCTTTTGTACGTATCAAGCCTAAATCTGATCCGGCATGTGACTCGGTGAGGCACATGGTGCCCGTCCATTCGCCTGTAATCAGTTTACTCAGAAATTTTTGTTTTTGTTCAGGTGTACCATGATGCTCAAGCGTACGCATTGCACCATGTGAAAGCCCTTGATACATGGCCCAAGACCAATTCGAGCCACACAACATTTCAGAAATTGCGATTCGAAGCAAGGTTGGCATCCCTTGCCCGCCATATTCGGGATCTGCTGTCAAGGATGGAAAACCCAGCTCGGCATATTTTTGATGCGCCGCTTTAAAGCCTTGTGGCGTGGTCACAACACCTTCATGTAATCGACACCCGTGCTGATCACCAGATTGATTGAGCAGTGCAATTTCATTTTCACAAAAATCTGCGGCTGCCTCTAAATACTGATTGATCACCTCTGTGCTGAGCATATCCTTATAATCATGAAATTGCTGATATGTAGTTTCAACCTCTAGAAGCTCATGTAAAACAAATTGCATATCACGAAGTGGCGCTTGATAAACCGGCATCTCTGTAATCCCTTGCAGTGTTGTAAGTGATGGATAGACACATCCAATCTTGTAACTCTATGAATCAAAAATAACCAATTTAATTTCATAATGCAAAATTAATTTCTGCAAAACAACATGAATTCAATGCTAACTATGCAAATATATAGATTAGAGGAACTTTTATTTTAAAAATAAATGAACAATTACAATATCTTAATAACTTATCAACGTATTAATAAAAATATTAAATAAAAACTGAAAATAAATTTAATTTTTGTTATGCAAAATTATATTTTGAATAATTTGTTTTTATAGTATGTTTAATTCTGTTTTATTCTACCATTTAACAAGGATGTCATATGCAAACGGGTCTTGAGTTTTTAACCGCTTTAAAACAAGGAGAAGTAGATGCCTCCCCAATGGCACACACCTTGCCAATGGAATTGATTGAAGCATCTGAAGGAAAAGTGGTGTATAGAGTGATTCCCAATAAGAGCCACTTAAATGTACAAGGTGGCGTACACGGCGGTTTTTGTGCCACTGCTTTAGATACATCTACGGGTGGCGCAGCACATTCGGTACTCGGCCCAAATACGGGCTACGGCACCATTGATTTAAATGTAAAGATGATCCGTCCTATGCAAATAGATACCGCCTATTATGCGCATGGGGAGCTGATTAATGCGGGACGGAATATCATTACCACCGAGGGTAAAATTGTTGATGATCAAGGTAAGATTTATGCCTTTGCCTCAGCAACCTTTATGATTATCCGACGTTAAGTCAGCGCGATGAAACGCTTTGTTTAGTCGCAATGAGCCGAGCGTTTCATGATATAAAAGTCATAACGATCAATCATAAAACTGAGTATCGCCATACCTAAACCTATACTTGCACAGGCGGTCCAGCCCCAATGTTTCCAAGCATAGACCGCCATGAGTGAGCCCAGTGCAGCACCTGCAAAATACAATGTCATGTAAATCGAGTTAATTCTTGATCTTGCCTGAAGTGAGATCCGATAGACCAGATTTTGATTCAATACGTGTAATGCAGATAATCCAAAATAGGCCAAAATTACACCTGAAGCATAAAGAATCAATGATTTTTGGGCAAAAAATAATGGAAACCATGCTGCTATAAGTAAGATCAAACTGAGCAATGCGGTTAAATTTTCTTGTTTTTTAGCAATTTTTTTACCCGCCCAATGTGTCGCAAATACACCAGCCAGCCCTACCACACCAAATACGCCAATTTGAAAATCATTAAAATAGTAAGGTGCATTGGCCAGTAAAAAAGTCATGGTAGTAAAGATGAGCGCTAAAATTCCAAACCCGATACCGCCTACAATACCACGCCGAATCAAATGTGGCTCATGGGTGGCAAGCGTAAAGAGTGATACATAGATTTGCCAAAGTTTGATCTGCCCGCTTCGATGTGCTTCAGGTAAACGGAACCAAACCACAATTGCAAAAATCAGGATTAATCCACCACTGAGTAAATAGACCGCGTGCCACGACCACAATGTAGAGATCAAGCCTGCAACAGATCGGGCCAATAAAATCCCCATAAACAGGCCACTCATGAGCGTACCCACAATGCGGGGGCTTTGCTGTGTAGAGACCAGCCCAGCAGCAAAAGGAACCAGCACTTGTGTCGATACCGAAAAAAATGTCGACATGAATGTTAAAACATACAATGCACTCAGGTTTGGACTAAATGAAATGCCGATTTGTGAAAATCCAGTGCATAACATTAACAGAACGATATAGCGTCTTTTTTCAAAAAAGTCGCCCAGCGGCACCAGTAAAAACAGCCCCACCGCATATGAGAGCTGCCCAATCACAATCACTAGTGCCGCTTGATCTGGACTGACTCCTAATGCGTGCGCGATAGAATAGATCAACGGCTGATTATAATAGTTTGAGCCTGCACAAATGCCGCATGTCATGGCCAAGATAAATACCAAACCTCGTGACATGTTCAAGGGTTGAGCAGCGGACTGCATGACATTTTGCATTGTATTTAGATCATCCCAAACTAGAATTTGTACATAGAGACAACATTGATTCGTGACACATCGGCGGTACGACCATCAAACACTTTTCGCTGCCCCTGATGATATTCAATACCGAAATCGAGTTGAGTATTCGGACTATAGAATAAGTTTGCTACGTAATCGACAAGCTGCTTATTGGCATCGGGATTTAGTTTTGCATAGGTGGTACGATCGTCATACTTAAATAACGATGCCGACCAGTTGGTGCGCCAATACGGACTAAACTTATAGGTATATCCTAAATTAAAGGCATGCAACTTATTCATGACCAATGCCGTTTTATCCTGATTTAAAGAAAAGTCTCCAGCAGCATTGAGCGTAGATGCATTGGCCAGCCCACTTTGCGCGGTATAAGGCATAAATTTTTGATCGCCCACGATATATTGATAATTGGCTTGAATCGATTGCATAGGTGTAAAGGCATATTTTAAGCCACCACCAGCGCCCCAACTGATTTTTTTAATATTCTCTGTCCCAACATCGACCGATTTTTCATTGATAAAACCTTGTGCCAAAACCAAGAGAGGGCCCTGTTTATAACTATAACGTGTGGTGAAAGACGGCAACGCCGATACACGTGAACCGGTGTATTCCAGTGCCAATTTCAAGTCCTGCTGAGCATCTATTTTCCAGTCATATCGTACTTGTGGCAGGCGGGTGTATGAGGTACCTAAGAACTGCGTATAATCGACAGACTCCGTTCGAGTTTCCATATTCGACATCAAGGACCATGTTTGACCAAAAGTCCAATCTTTATAAGTGAAAAATGCATGTCGGATACGGAATTTACCATCGCCTGTACCCATGGTCGAGCTGTCAAAAAAGTCTGCTTCGACATTACCTAAAATTGTTTTATCGGGATTATTAAAATACACGCCGATTCGACTGGCATTAATACTGGCATCCGAACGTGCGTGATTGGCTCTGGTGCTACTTTCAAAAGGTGTACGATATAGACTACTCGTAGTACGTCCGCCACTGTCTGGTGAAGACTGAAAATCTACAGCGGCATCAAGACGTGCAATTCCATACACCTTCACTTGATCCGTCCAATTGACCCAAGACGGTGGAATTACTTTATCTTTTGGGGCTGTATTTTGAGGTGTACTCACTTGCTGTGCCTGAACACTTTCAACCGATTGATTTTGTTGTTTTTGCTGAGCCAAATCGGCCTTTAAGCGCGCTAACTCCATCTCTAATGTCTGAATTCGTTGTTCTGTAGTACCCGAATTTGCAAAAAGCGCTCCTGAGGCCGTGGTACAAGCCACAGCCAGTAATAGTTTTTTCATCTTTTATCCTTAAAGATTTTATTTTGATTTCAACCTGCGAGATCACCTTGCTGTACTAAGCACATCATCATGCAGCGGCTCTTGCATCAGTTAATTTACATCCGGTCACAGCCTGCAATGCTTCAAATGTTAGTCCGTCGACCATTTCAATGACATGCGCCTGACCTGCTTTTAATTCAATCACACATAGATCGGTGTAAATTCGATCCACACATTGCTGCCCAGTAATCGGATAATGTAGTGTTTCCACAATTTTGGGTTCACCTTTTTTGGTGATGTGTTCCATATATACAAAAATGCTTTTTGCACCAACTGCCAGATCCATTGCGCCGCCCACCGCAGGTAAGTCATCGGCTCGCCCTGTATGCCAATTGGCCAGATCTCCATTGACTGCCACCTGAAACGCTCCAATCACACAAATATCCAGATGGCCGCCCCGCATAATGTCAAACGAATCACCGTGATGCATAAAACATCCACCATCAAGGAGCGTCACCAACTCTTTTCCTGCATTGACCAGATCGGGATCTTCTGCACCTGCCATAGGTGGTGGACCAAATGCCAAGACACCATTTTCCGAGTGCAAGAAAATCTCTTTGTCCTTTGGCAAATATTTCGCCACATGCGTGGGAAGGCCAATTCCTAAATTTACGTAGGCACCATCAGGAATATCCTGTGCAATGAGCGCAGCAATTTCTTCGCGATTTCTTTTTTGAACATGCATTAGATGTCTCCTACTGCAACGACATGTTGAACAAAAATCCCAGGGGTAATGATACATTCAGGATCGAGTGTTCCCAGTTCAACGGTTTGGTTCACTTGTACAATGGTCTGTTTTGCAGCTTTGGCCATAATAGGACCAAAGTTTCGGGCAGCTTTTCGGTAAGTCAGATTTCCCCATCGATCCGCTTTATCTGCATAAATCAGGGCATAGTCCGCTTCTAATGGATATTCAAGTACATAGTTTTTACCATTGATATGACGTGTCTCTTTTCCTTCGGCAATTTTGGTTCCATAGCCGGTTGGGGTAAAAATTGCACCCAAACCAGCGCCAGCAGCTTGAATTCGACAGGCCAAATTACCTTGAGGCACCAGTTCAAGTTCAATTTTCCCTGCACGATATAAATCTGCAAATACTGTCGAGCTGATGGATTTAGGATACGAACTGATTAACTTTTTCACTCGACCGGCCAAAAATAGCTTGGTGAGCCCTCCCGGCCCAGAAGATGCATTATTGTTAATAATGGTCAGATCTTTGGTGCCAATATCAATGAGCGCTTCAATCAAGGCTTCGGGCTGCCCTGTGGTACCAAAGCCACTGGTCATAATGGTTGCACCATCTGGAATCGATTTTAAGACCGACTCTATATTTGTCGTGATTTTATTCACCATAATCATCTATTCCTTGAATGGTTTCGATAAACAAACCGGATTCAATCCGCACGTTGCGGATCGTATAAACGATCCTTAATCAGTAATGTCGGGATGAGGCCACACATAAAATAAGCCACGCCCATGAGTAACAATCCGGCACCGATGGAGTTGTGCATGGCAAGATATCCAATCGCGATCGGTGCAAAAATAGCCCCAATACGTCCGATGTTGAAGGCACCACCCACTGCTGTACCACGAATCGAGGTTGGAAAACTTTCAGTTAAATAGGTCGCATTGATGGCATACGGAATCCCGTAGAGAAAACCAAAGATCAGCATCAGCCAGCCAATGTTCTGAGCAGTATGAAAGTAGACCACAACCGGTATAAACAGGGCTGTTCCAAAGGTGCCAAAAGCAAACACAATGCGTCGACCAATACGATCCGCTACAAAACCGGCCACTACTTTTGCAAACATCATGGTAATAAAGGTACCAATCATGTATACCGCCATCTCTTTAAACTTGATGCCGAGTTCGGCCTCAAGATAAGCAGGCAGCCAGTTACTGACTCCAAAGTAACCAAACAGTAAAAATCCAGAACTAAACGACCAGAGCATCAGCATTCTGCCGTGCTGTTTATCTTTAAAAAGAGCGATATACGGGTTTTTCGATTGAGCATGATTTGTGGGTGCAGCATGCAACTTTAACTCACGTGCACGTTGCCAAGAGGCAGGTTCTGGTACCAGCATCCACATCAAAATAGCCAGTACAATGGGAATGATGGTGATGAAATACAGCATTCGCCAGCCAAACTCTGGAATAATCCAACCCGATAAACCGGTAATAACTAACGAGCCTAGGGTATATCCCGTCATGAGTGTGGCCAGAACTGTGGTGCGATATTTGGTTGGCACCAATTCCGACATTAGGGTATTACAGGCGATATACAGGCACCCCAGCCCCATGCAGGTAATCGTTCTTAAAATTGCGATTTGGGTATAAGACTGCGCAAAACCCGTACATGCAGATAAAATTGCAAATGCGGCAGTGGCAATCACAATAATCCGGACGCGACCAAAACGATCACTGGCCCAACCACCCGCCAATCCACCAATGGCCATGCCTAAAATTGACCAGCTTCCCAGCGCTCCTGCTTGAACACTGGTCAAGCCAAACTCCGCCTTTAAGCTGGTCAATGTAAATGCCAAAATTCCGATGTCGGCACCGTCGCACAATAAAACAAAAAAACAAAAAATAAATGCAGTCATCCAGATGCGCTTAGGCGTTTGAACCACGTCATTTTGTATCGAATCTAAAACTTCCATTTTCATTGATACACCTTTTTTAATTGATCCATTGTTCTCATTATTGTTGCTAAAATCATTTGTAATCTTTTCTACGCATTTAAAATTACGTAGAGTTAATCTGCTTTTTGTGGATTAAACAAACGATCCTTAATAAATAACAAAGGAATGACACCACAAATAAAATACGCAGCAGCCATCACGAGTAGCCCTAAACCAATAGAACCTTGCTGTGATAAATAACCAATGGTAAGTGGAGAAAAAATAGAGAGCACTTTGCCTACGTTATAGGCACCCCCGACGGCAGAGCCACGCATTGAGGTTGGAAAGCTTTCGGTCATGTATGTGGCATTAATTGCATACGGAATGCCATATAAAAACCCAAACATCAACATGAGCCATAAGATATTCATAGGCGTGTTTAAATAAACAATCACCGGAATAAATAGTGCGGTACCAATCGTACCAAAGGCAAAAACAGCGCGTCTGCCCAAACGGTCGGCAATCATACCAGCAATAATTTTGGCAAAGATCATGATCATAAAGGTACCGACCATATACATGGCCATCTCTTTAAATTTAATACCAAGATCAGATTCTAAATAGGCAGGTAACCAGTTACTCACACCATAATAACCAAACTGTAAGGCGCCTGTACTCACCACCCAAAGTAAGAACATGACGCCATGACGACGCTCTTTAAAGATTTCCCGATATGGATTTGTAGATTTTACAGCTGGTTGCTGGGCATGCACACGAGCACGTCGTTCGAATGAGATTTTCCATGATGCTGGCTCAGGCACCATAAAATGCATAAAAAATGATAATACAATAGGTGTAATCGATAACCAGTACAAATAGCGCCAGCCATGATCGGGAATAATATGTCCCGCGAGTAAGGTTGCAAGCAATGAGCCTAAAGTATAGCCGGTCATGAGTGTTGCCAAAACGGTGGTGCGGTGTTTGGTAGGCACCATTTCAGACATCAACACATTACACGCGATATACAGCGCACCAAGCCCCATTGCTCCAAGCACACGTATACATGCAAATTGCATATAAGATTGAGTAAAGCCGAGCGCACAGGTGAGAATCGACGAGTAAGCAACAAAAAAAACAATAATTCTGACTCGTCCAAAACGGTCACATGCCCAACCACCAAACAAGCCGCCTATGGCCGATCCGAGTAAAGTCAAACTGCCTAAAGTGCCGGCCTGTACTCCCGTGAGGTGAAACTCTGCCTTTAAGCTAGTTAAGCTTAGTGCCAGAAATCCAAGATCTGCGCCATCGCACAATAGCGCTAAAAAAGCAAAAACAAACGCGGTAATCCAAATCTTTTTGGGTGTTTCAATCACTGCAACAGGACGATCTTGTGTAATTGTATCCGTTGTCATGTCTATTTCCTCAGACAATTAAATGATGAGGCATCCTCTGCCTCATATACTTTTGTTTAGTGTGTAATATCCTTAATCATGTTTTTGGCAATAATGAGCTGTTGAACCTGAGTTGTGCCTTCGTATAAACGGAATAAACGAACATCTCGATAAAAACGTTCGATTGAATATTCGCTGATATATCCAGCGCCGCCGTGTATCTGTACGCAGCGATCTGCCACACGGCCACACATTTCAGTAGCAAACATCTTGGCACATGAGGCTTCTGTACTGATATTCTGACCATCATCACGACGTCGGGCCGCATCAAGCACCATGCATTTTGCTGCATAAATCTCAGCTTTTGAATCGGCCAGCATGGCTTGAATTAATTGAAAACTGGCAATCGGTTGACCAAATTGTTTGCGTTCTACCGCATAACGCAGTGCATCATCGAGCATGCGCTCGGCAATTCCGACACTATACGCACCAATATGTAAGCGCCCTTTATCGAGTACTTTCATCGCGGTTTTAAAACCAACGCCCTCTACGCCTCCAATTAGTGCTGAAGCCGGAACACGACAATTTTCAAAAATAACATCACAGGTATGTGAGCCTTTCTGGCCCATTTTCTTGTCAATTTTTCCTAACGATATTCCTGGTGTATTGGCCTCAACCAAAAATGCTGAAATTCCTCCTGCCCCCTTGATCTCTGGATTGGTTCGCGCCATCACGGTAAAGGTTGCAGCATGTGGTGCATTTGTGATGTAACGTTTGGTTCCATTGATCACATAAAAGTCACCGTCTTTCACTGCTGTCGTTTTTAAGGATGCTGCATCAGATCCTGCTTCTGGTTCAGTGAGGCAAAACGAACCAATAATCTCACCGCTGGCATATTTGGGCAGGTATTTCTGCTTTTGTTCATCTGTACCATCAATAATTAAGCCACTCGAGCCAATGCCATTATTTGTTCCAATCAGTGAACGAAACGCTGGCGATGTATGTCCCAATTCAAATGCAACATTGACCTCTTCTTCCATGGTAATACCAAGGCCGCCATATTCTTCTGGAATAGTTAATCCGAATAGGCCCATTTCACGCATTTGCTGCACGATATCCTGTGGAATACGGTCATTTTCATCTACTTCGTGCTCTCTGGGAATCAATTCATTGCGGACAAAGTCTCGAATGGTTGAAAGTAACTGCTGCAACATTCCATCATCGCGGATCATGTGTGTTCTCCCTGTCCACCAAATTCACATATCTAAAATAATTTAAACTAATTTCATACTACGAGAACTAAAACCAAATTTACAATACTTTTTAAAAATAAATTTCGTTAAACGAAATTTTTTATCGTAATTTTGAATTTTTGATGCTTTATTTTGTTTATCTTTTAAAAATGATACGCAATTAAGGAAAAAGTGCTTGAAAAAAAATCACAAATACGCATGATATGAGGAACAGTGTTTTGATGTGCGAAATTAAGGATAATAAAATGACAAATCTTCAACAGGAATGTTTCGTAGAAGTCGATTATTCAGTTAAAAACATAGCCGTTGTGAAAATTAATCGACCAGAAGCAAAAAATGCGCTCAATACGCAAATCCGTAAAGATTTGGCTCGAGCATTTAACGATTTAAGCTTTAATGATGATATTCATACGATTGTACTCACTGGTGGAGACTCGGTATTTGCTGCGGGTGCAGATTTAAAAGAAATGGCAAATGCTACCTCTACAGAGATGTTGCTCAGACACACCGAACGTTACTGGAATGCCATTGCGCAGTGTCCAAAACCAATTATTGCAGCAGTGAACGGCTTTGCCTTGGGTGGTGGCTGTGAGCTTGCCATGCATAGTGACATTATCATTGCCGGAAAAAGTGCCAATTTTGGCCAGCCAGAAATTAAAGTGGGACTTATGCCGGGTGCAGGTGGAACGCAGCGCCTGTTTCGTGCGGTCGGTAAATTTCACGCCATGCGCATGATCATGACTGGTGTATTGGTACCTGCCGATGAAGCCTATCGTATTGGGCTGGTATCTCAAGTGACCGAAGATGCAGACACGATTCCAACTGCCATCAAAATGGCGCAAAACCTTGCCGCAATGCCGCCTATCGCGCTACAGCAGATTAAAGAAGTGGCGCTACACAGTGAAGATGTACCTCTCAATGCAGGACTGACATTAGAACGGAAGTCTTTTCAACTGCTTTTTTCAACACAAGATAAATCTGAAGGTATTCAGTCCTTTATGGAAAAACGTAAACCCGTTTATCAAGGCAAATAATTTTTAAACTTGTGCAACGTTTAAGAGAATAATCAAATACCCGAGGAACGACGGTATGACACAGCAAATACAACATATAGGGATTATTGGGGTCGGCATTATGGGCAGTGGAATTGCCCAAATTGCAGCTCAATCAGGACATACCACCTATTTGTATGACACTAAAGATGGCGCAGCCTTACAAGCCAAAAATAAACTGGCTGAAACCCTCAATAAACTGGTCGAAAAAAATAAAATTACGTCTGAACAGGCTCAAAAGGCCATCGACTGCCTGATCGTGACCGAAAGCCTACCTGATCTGAAAGTATGTGATCTGATTATTGAGGCAATTATTGAGCGGCTAGACATCAAACAGGCCTTAATGCAGCAGCTTGAAGAGATTGTGCCAGACAGCACGATTTTAGCTTCTAACACCTCATCCCTGTCTGTGACTGCGATTGCGGCGCAGTGTCGTATTCCAGAACGTGTAATTGGTTATCATTTTTTTAACCCTGTTCCACTTATGAAAGTGGTCGAAGTCATACAAGGTTTAAAAACCGATGCAAAACATGTAGAGACCATGATGCAACTGTCTCATGCATTTGGACATCGGGCAGTCGTGGCAAAAGACACACCGGGCTTTATCGTAAACCATGCCGGCCGTGGCTATGGCACTGAAGCACTGAAAATACTCAATGAATCGGTTACAACGTTCAGCGAAATTGACCGGATATTAAGAGAGGGTGTTGGCTTTAAAATGGGGCCATTTGAGCTACTCGATCTGACCGGATTAGATGTATCGCATCCTGTCATGGAGTCTATTTATCAGCAATATTATCAAGAGCCACGCTATCGTCCAAACCCGCT
This sequence comes from Acinetobacter soli, assembly GCF_000760595.1. Lineage (GTDB taxonomy): Bacteria > Pseudomonadota > Gammaproteobacteria > Pseudomonadales > Moraxellaceae > Acinetobacter > Acinetobacter soli. The sequence continues at coordinate 13,649 of NZ_BBNM01000018.1, forward strand.
TACCCAACAACTTCTAGCGGGTAAACAGCTTGGACGTAAGACCGGTCAGGGATTTTATCGTTATGAAGCTGGTAAAAAAACCAATGAAGCCGCCCCCTCACATGTCGCTCGGCTTGAGCAATATCCAGCGGTCTGGGTTGCTGCAGATTACACGGCAGATCATGATGCCCTGATCCATTATTTAAAACAACAGCAGATCACAATGGATAACGGCGCAACACCGCAGCCAGACAGCTTATGTTTATTAGCCTGCTACGGCGAAGATACAACACATACCGCAAAGCGATTAGGACTCGATGCCAAACAATGCGTTGCGATTGATCTACTGTATGGGCTTGAGCGCCATCGAACCTTGATGCCTTCACTAATAACACGACCAGAACTTTGCCAAGCTGCACATTCTATTTTCAACCTTGACGGCGTTGGTGCAAGCACGATTGCAGAAAGTGTTGGCTTTGTTGCGCAGCGCGTACTGGCCATGGTGATTAACTTGGGCTGTGACATGGCTCAGCAAAGTATTGCAACCGTAGATGACATCAATGCAGCAGTACGTTTGGGCTTAGGCTATCCACACGGCCCTATTGAGTGGGGCGAAGTACTAGGCGCCGATAAGATTTTACTGATTCTAACGCGCATCTCGGCACTTACCCTAGACCCACGTTATCGACCTAGTCCATGGCTGCAACGTAGAGTGACATTACAATTACCCCTTACCTATAGCGCATCATAATTCAGGATTTCAGACATGTTAAATGCATATATTTACGACGGATTACGTACACCATTTGGTCGCCATGCAGGTGAATTGGCCTCGATTCGACCAGACGATTTGGCCGCATTGGTCATTCAACGACTCATTGAAAAAACCGGCGTACCGGGTGCAGACATTGAAGATGTTATTTTAGGGGATACCAATCAAGCGGGTGAAGACAGTCGCAATATTGCGCGGCATGCTGCATTACTCGCAGGCTTACCCGTAACGGTACCGGGTCAGACGATCAATCGTCTCTGTGCGAGCGGCCTTGGGGCAGTCATCGATTCGGCACGTGCAATTACCTGTGGTGAAGGCGATTTATACATTGCGGGTGGAGTAGAAAGCATGTCTAGAGCGCCATTTGTGATGGGCAAGGCAGAAAGTGCGTTTAGCCGCGAAGCAAAAATTTATGACACCACCATTGGTACCCGCTTCCCAAATAAAAAAATTACCGCGCAGTTTGGTGGGCACTCTATGCCCGAAACAGGCGACAATGTCGCGGTGGAATACGGTATAGACCGTGCACAGGCCGATCAGTTTGCAGCAGATTCACAGGCAAAATACCAGCAAGCCAAACAAGATGGTTTTTTTACTGACGAAATCACGCCTGTTGAAGTGCCTCAGGGTAAGAAACTGCCACCTAAACTCATCTGCGAAGATGAACACCCTCGCCCAAGCTCAACCGTTGATGCCTTGAGTAAACTTAAGCCTCTTTTTGAAGGTGGTGTAGTGACAGCAGGTAATGCATCAGGGATTAATGATGGTGCAGCGGCACTGCTGATCGGTTCTGAACAGGCGGGTCAAAAATATGGATTAAAGCCTATGGCTAAAATACTTTCTGCGGCAGCAGCAGGTATTGAACCTCGAATTATGGGTGCTGGCCCAATTGAAGCCATCAAAAAAGCAGTACAGCGTGCAGGACTTACGCTAGATGATTTAGATATTATCGAAATTAATGAAGCCTTTGCTTCACAAGTACTCTCATGTTTAAAGGGATTAGGCATTTCGCTTGATGACCCGCGTGTAAACCCAAACGGCGGCGCTATTGCAATTGGGCATCCACTGGGCGCTTCCGGTGCACGTTTAGCTCTTACGGTTGCTAGAGAACTTCAGCGTCGTAATAAACGGTATGCGGTGGTGAGCTTGTGTATTGGTGTAGGACAAGGCTTAGCGATGGTCATTGAAAATGTTTCTGGATAATTGATCTGCCCTACATGTATTCATCAGATCCATTCATTGTATCTTGCGATGAATGGAGATACTTACAATACAAAATGAAATGCTCTATTATCGGTCTTTAGCCTTCTGTTTGAGCATGGAATGTCGCAAAGTACTGAACTTAAAAAAAATGATAAACCACTCAATTTTGATGAAATTCGTTTAGATCCAATTTCCCATATTCATCGAGAAAACAATCCTCAGTTTATTGCGTCTTTGGCACGTGGCCTTGAACTTCTGCGTTGTTTTTCTTTACAGCACCAAGTTCTTGGTAATCTCGAGCTGGCAAAAATGACAGGACTACCCAAACCCACCATTGCCAGAATAACCAATACGCTGGTTTGCTTAGGCTATTTAAAACAAATGCCAGATTCTCCAAAATATATGCTGGATATTGGCGTATTGTCTTTGGGTTATGCCGCGCTCTCGAATTTAACTGTGCGTAGTACTGCACATCGCTATATGGAAGAAATGAGCCAATATGCTCAGGCACCCGTTGCATTGGCAGCGCGTGATCGTCTAAATATGCTCTATCTGGATGTTGTTCAAACCAATAGTAAAATTCGTCGCCCGATTGGTTCCACCTTACCACTTTATAGCAGTTCTATGGGACGAGCTTGCCTTGCTGCGACACCAGAATTTGAACGTAAACGCTTACTTGAGGCGATTCAGAAGAAACATCCTGAAGAGTGGCCACAAATTGAAATGATGCTCAAAAAAGCATTTGATGAGTACGCCCAGTACGGATATTGTTTGTCTCTGGGCGATTGGCAACAAGGCATTAACTCAGTTGCAGTACCCCTCGTCAGTTTAAAGCACGGCATTTATGTATTTAACTGCGGCTCGCCTTCTTATTTGCTCAGCGCAGAAAAATTAGTCGACGAGATCGGACCACGCTTGAAATATATGGTGCACAGTATTCAAGATGCGCTGACGGAAAGCCTGTGATCTTAAACCAAATCGTGATACGCGCTGCCTCACACCTCACTGCGTTATTAACCTTGCTGTACCACACGCTGATCTTTGAGCTGCGCAAGTTCTTGCGGCGAAACAAAACGCTGTAAGATGAGATCAGTGTCTTCACCCAAAAACGGCGGTGCTTTGGTGTATTGCACCGGAGTTTTTGAGAGTTTGATTGGCGAGCCAATCGATACATAGTCTTTCTTAAGCGGATGTTCAATTTGAACAACCATTTCACGAAAACGGACCTGCTCTTCTTCAAGCGTTTGTTGAAGATTATTGATCATGCCAACAGGTACTTGCACAGCATGAATCCGTTCTACCCAGACCTGTGCAGGCTTGCTCATAAAGTGTTGCTGCAAGATCTCCACAAGTACGTCACGATGCGTCACTCTTCCCTTGTTTTGTTTGAATCTTGAATCTACAGCCAGCTCTGGACGCTCAATACTTTCACATAAGGCCTTAAACTGTTGGTCATTGCCACATGCAATAATAAATTCGCCTTGAGAGGCTTTAAATACCTGATACGGTACAATATTTGCGTGCGCATTACCCAAACGGCCCGGTATTTTTTCTGAAGTTAAATAATTCATGGCCAATACAGAAAGTGAAGCCACTTGTGTATCGAGCAAAGCCATATCAATATGCTGCCCCTGACCGGTACTCACACGAGACAATAAAGCAGCCTGAATTGCAATCGCAGCGTATAACCCTGTGGTTAAATCTGCAAAAGCTAAACCTGCTTTTTGAGGGCCGCCACCCGGTAAATCATCGCGCTCCCCCGTCACACTCATCATCCCGCCCAAACCTTGAATAATAAAGTCGTAACCTGGCTCCTGAGCACGTGGGCCTTTTTGACCAAATCCAGTGATTGAGCAGTACACCAGTTTAGGGTTAATTTCTTTTAAACTTTCATAATCCAGCCCGTATTTTTTTAAAGAACCCGCTTTGTAATTTTCGAGTAGAACGTCACTTTCAAGTACCATTTTTTTAATGAGAGCCTGACCTTCAACGCTTGCCATATCAATGGCCACCGAATATTTACCGCGATTTGCAGATAAATAATAGGCTGACTCATTTGAATCTTCACCCTGATCGGTTTTTAAAAACGGTGGTCCCCAGATACGCGTATCGTCGCCTTGAAATGGCTTTTCAATTTTGATGACCTCTGCACCTAAGTCTGCAAGAATCTGGCTACACCAAGGCCCAGCAAGTATACGGCTTAAATCCAGTACCCTAAATCCTGTTAAGGCTCCCATAGCATCCCTCATTCTGTAATATATGCATCTGACACATGATTCATGTTTATATCAAATTAAAGTACCGCATAGCAAAATAATGTTTTATTTAATTGTAAATACAATTTAAATTTATTACTCTTAAATTCTGTAAGCACAGCAATGGCCGTCTGGTTTTATGAGATCTTGTTCATTTTATACGCCTACATTAATACTCATGGCGATTGCAGCGGGAATTTGTTCGGGTAGTAATTATTTTAGCCAACCGCTTATTCATTCCATTGCGCTATCTCTTGCACTTCCAGAAACATCTGTTGCTTGGATTCCCACATGTGCTCAAATCAGCTATGCCATTGGTTTATTGGTGTTGATGCCACTTGGAGATCTGTTAGAAAAGCGTCAATTGGTGGTCATTTTGATGGTGCTTGCCGCCTGTGGACTGCTCATTACCGGAAGCGCAGATCGTTTGGGATGGATGATCGTAGGCACAATTTTAACTGGATTATTTTCAGTTTCTGCTCAGCTACTCCTGCCACTTGCAGCCAGTCTGGTGCCTATTACACAAAGTGGCCGTGTGGTTGGTTTTTTAATTAGCGCACTCATGCTTGGAATTTTATTAGCTCGGTCATTATCTGGTTTGGCCTCTACGCTCTGGCACTGGCAAATCATTTATTTGATCAGCGGAATCGCCTTGCTCATGATTGCATTTATGTTGTATCGCAAGCTCGATGTGTTTCCCGCCACACAGCGACAGGGCTATATGCAAACGCTTGTTTCTATTCCAGTATTATTAAAAAATTCACCCTGCTTGGCCCGACGTGCCGCACTTGGTTTTTTAATTTTTGCGAGTGTGAGTATGGTATTTACAACAATGTCTTTACTACTTGCGCCTGCGCCATATCATTTTTCTGATTTTAGTATCGGACTGTTCGGCTTTGTGGGCATTTTAGGAACTTTGGTTGCAAATCTGGCTGGTCATCATTTAAATGAGCATAATGTCCACTGGATATCCTATATCTCTGCTGGTGGCTTTATTGGGAGCTGGATCCTCTTTTTATTTTTACCTGTCTCTTTTATATTTTATATTTTGGCAACTCTTTTGATTTATGCCTCATTATCGGCGCTTCATGTCACCAATCAAAGTATCGTCTTTCGATTGAATCAGGTGTTGAAATCACGCTTTAACGCAATTTATATGACGGCTTATTTTTTTGGTGGCGCACTCGGCACAGCGGTCGGAAGTTATGCTTGGCGACATTCAGGATGGCATGGCGTATGTTTGATCGGCATTGGTTTTGGAGGTCTGACCTTATGGATTGCCTACCTCGACAGTAAAAGTACTTTACTATCAAAGCAGGCTTAACAGCTTTAGAAATCAGCGTGATAGTAAAAAAATCAGCTAATTTCTGTCTTGATGTTATTGACCATATGCAATAAGCGCGGTGCAATATCTTCTTCGAGTTTCTCTCGCTTCATAATGAAACTTGGCCCACCACAATTAAATACCAGTAATCCATGTTGCTCATGCATGAGTGGCACCGCCACCGAATTAACATCTTTATGCCAGTCGCCTATCGAAAAACAGTAACCAAAATCTTGGTAATCACGAAATGCTTTATCCAGATCACGATTAATTTTAATCCAGTCTTCTTTATGCTTGCTACGAATCGCGTTTAACAGAAAGTCGCGCTCATCTTCAGGCATAGCAGCAAGACAGGCACGCCCCATCGAACTGAGGTGAATGGGTAAATACGTTCCGACCTGACGGCGCATGGTAACATTACCTTTACCTTGCACAACATCCAGATAAATCATGTTGAGTCGATCGCGGGTCGACATGGCCACAGCAGCACCAGCATAATCGGCCAAATCTTTCATATAGGGCTGAGCAATTGAACGGATCGAGACATTGGAAAGCATGGAATAACCAAACGCCAAGACGCCAACAGACAATTGAAATTTGGTCGAATTGGGCACCTGACGAATATACCCCAAACGCGACAAGGTATGTGTCAAGCGAGTAATTGTAGGTTTGGGCAAGCCTGTCATCTGTGACAATTCTTGATTACCTAAATGCGGTTGTTTGGCAGAGAAACAGCGCAATAATTCCAGACCACGCGCCAAAGCCGTGATAAATTGTCGGTCATCTTCATCTTGCATATCTTCGATGGGATGAAGCAATTCATGACGCAGCGGGGCTAATAATTTTTCATTATGTTCAATGTCATTTAAATCTGTCATAAGAATGAGTGCACTCAACTCAATTAATGTTTCGCATTGCGAAAATTATAATCTAATTATTCTGGGAATAGCAAAAGAAGCGACAAATGCCCAGCCTCTTTTATTCAATAATTCAAGCTAACTATTCAATCACGCCTTGCTGCGATAATTTTTGAAGCTCATCTGAAGATAAAAAACGCCCAAGTACTGTTTTAGTATGCTGCCCCAAAGTGGGTGGCGCAAGTTTGTACTCAACTGGTGTTCTCGACATTTTAATAGGTGAACCCACAATGGTGAGCTCATCTCGCTGAGGATGCTCCATCTTGATCAGCATATTTCGCTCTCGTACCTGTGGCTCTTCAAAAGCCTGCTTCAAATCATTAATTAGCCCAACGGGAACATGCGCAGCATGAATTTTTCTCACCCATTCATCGGCCTTTTTGGTTTTAAAATGATGCGCTAACTCTGAAATAATTTGCTCTCGATGTGCGATCCGGTCGGCATTACGTTTAAAACGTGGATCTCGTGCCAGATCTGAACGATCAATCGCGGTGCATAAGTTGATAAACTGTGAATCGTTACCACAGGCTATAATAAAATCCCGATCAGACGCCTGAAAGACTTGATACGGCACAATATTGGCATGCGCATTGCCATAGCGAACTGGAATTTGATCCGATGCCAGATAATTCATGCCTTGATTGGCAAGTGTTGCGATTTGCACATCGAGCAAAGCCATATCGATATATTGGCCAAGTCCGGACGTATATCGATCTATGATCGCGGCTTGAATGGCAATGGCCGCATATAGGCCCGTGGTAATGTCTGAAAATGCAATCCCAAGTTTTTGCGGGCCGCCACCGGGTAAATCGTCTCTCTCACCTGTAACAGACATCAGACCGCCCATACCCTGAATGATAAAATCATAACCCGGCTCTTGTGCACGTGGGCCAGTTTGACCAAAACCGGTGATTGAGCAGTAAATCAGCTGAGGATTTATTTCTGCCAAAGTTTGATAATCTAAACCATATTTTTTCAGTGAACCCGCTTTATAGTTTTCAATCAAAACATCAGATTCTTTTGCAAGTTTGCGAACAAGCTCTTGCCCTTCAGGCGTAGAAATATCAATGGCAACCGAAAGTTTATTGCGGTTGGTCGACTGATAGTAAGCAGCCTCTTGAGTATTTTGGCCTGTGTTGTCTTTCATCCAGGGTGGCCCCCAAGCACGCGTATCATCGCCTTTTTTTGGCCGCTCAACCTTGATGACCTCGGCGCCCAAATCTGCAAGTACTTGGCCACACCACGGGCCAGCCAAAACACGAGTTAAATCTAAAACACGGATTCCTTGAAGTGCACCCATTCTTATTTCCATTATTATGGCGTATTAAAAGTTAAACACTAGCAAAATATTTCGCATAGCGATATGAAAACTCAATAATACAGATATTTAATGAAACATCAAATTGATTTAAAAACTGAATAAAAGATTAAACTTTCCAACACAAAAGATTTGTAAGCAAAAACATTATCTTATATAAGAAAATATTATACCGCATAGCGATATTTAATTTTATTTTAATTGAAAATATAATTTTCTTGTTTTACTATCCAGAAAATTCATCGATTTCATCTCGCACTATCATCAGTGCTAACGAGATATATCGGTTGTTGTGCTTAAGGAACAGAGCAGTGAAAAATATGAAAAATAAGGTCAATCTCAGCCCTCATACATGGAAAATCGCATTCTTTTTTGCTTTTCTTGCCCTTTTAGTCGATGGCGCCGATCTGATGTTGCTGTCATACAGCCTTAATAGCATCAAGGCTGAATTCCAATTAAGTTCTGTTCAAGCAGGTATGCTCGGTAGCTTTACCCTTGCGGGAATGGCAATTGGTGGAATTTTTGGCGGTTGGGCCTGTGATCAATTCGGGCGAGTTCGGATTGTTGTGATTTCGATTTTGCTGTTTTCAGTGCTGACTTGTGGATTAGGACTCACACAAAATTTCATACAATTTAGTATCTTAAGATTTTTTGCATCATTGGGTTTAGGCTCACTTTATATTGCCTGTAATACTCTCATGGCCGAGTATGTGCCAACTCGCTACCGTACAACTGTTCTAGGTACACTTCAAGCGGGCTGGACGGTTGGATATATTGTGGCAACTCTACTTGCAGGCTGGATTATCCCGGATCATGGCTGGAGAATGCTATTTTACGTTGCGATCGTGCCGGTACTTATTGCAGTATTGATGCATTTTTTAGTTCCCGAACCACAAGCTTGGTATCATTCTCGCAACGATCTAAATGGGCAAAATACCAACACGCAAGAAAGTGCGTTAAAACGCATTTTTGCAGACCCACGAAACCGTAAGATGTTTATTTTGTGGGCTTTAACTGCGGGTTTCTTGCAATTTGGCTATTATGGCGTAAATAACTGGATGCCTTCTTACCTTGAAAGTGAGTTAGGCATGAAGTTTAAGCAAATGACTGCCTACATGGTCGGAACATACAGTGCAATGATCTTAGGTAAAATTCTTGCAGGTTTTATGGCAGATAAACTTGGACGGCGTTTTACCTATGCCTTTGGTGCCATTGGAACTGCAATCTTTCTTCCACTCATTGTGTTTTACAACTCCCCAGATAATATTCTTTTCCTTTTGATTGCGTTTGGCTTCTTATATGGCATTCCTTACGGCGTGAATGCCACCTATATGACGGAAAGCTTCCCTACCCATATTCGCGGTAGCGCTACAGGTGGCGCATACAATGTGGGTCGTTTGGGTGCGGCAATTGCACCTGCGACGATTGGCTTTTTAGCCTCGGGCGGCTCCATCGGCTTAGGCTTTTTAGTCATGGGCGCTGCCTATTTGATTTGCGGTGTAATTCCAGCATTATTGATTAAGGAAAAACAATACGATCCGCAGCAATCATAATGTCTAATATTGCCCTTGGGCACATCAGATACAGGCCAGCTTTAGGTGGCCCGTATAATAAGCGTGTTATTAAGCGCTTCAATATTATTTTTTAGGTAACAGTAGTCCTCTCGAGGGCTACTGTTAAAAACTACATCCAAAATGAAATAATCAGCATAATTGCACCTAAAATGGTGAAATAGCTTAATACACTGGCAAGATTGGTTTTGTACCCAGGTATCATTTCGAGCGGTGTAAGAGAACGTAGTGCTATTCGATACTGCTGGATCGAAAGAATACTGACCACAACGCCCATCACGATCACGATCACGCCTAACCAGCGATTGAAAATAATTTTGTCGTGATAACGCACTGGATCAATCAAATGTACCAAAAGTGTCGATTTTTCAATTAAAAAACCAAAAGCAATCAGGGCAAGACTGCTTCGGTTCCATGCCAGTAAAGTACGTTCAAGCGCGAGTAAAACGCGCGGATCTTCAAGATTAGACATAATTTAGACTTTAAAGTAATTCAAAGGAAGTTTGAGGTAACGCTGACCATTGGCTTCCGGTTCTGGAAATTTCCCCGCATTCATATTGATCTGAATCGCCGGTAAAATAAGTTTGGGCATTGCCAATGTTGCATCACGCGCCTGACGCATTTCGACAAAATCAAATTTAGATGTACCTTCATGTATATGCACATTGTGAACCTTTTGCGTACGCACATCAGTTTCGTACACATAGTCTTTTCGGCTCTCTGGCAAATAGTCGTGACACAAAAACATCCGTGTGGATTCAGGCAATTGATATAAGCGTTGTACCGAGTCGAATAACTGGCTTGCACTGCCTTTAGGAAAATCACAGCGCGCGGTGCCGTAGTCTGGCATAAACAGGGTATCTCCTACAAACACAGCATCGCCAATCACATAACTTAAACAAGCGGGCGTATGCCCTGGCGTTGGAATATTGTAAGCCTGTAAATTACCAATTTGAAACTGTTCACCGTCCTTAAACAAATAATCAAAAGTATGCTTTGCTTTGAATGCTTCTGCATTTAGATGATAGATGTGGCTAAAGGTGTCTTGTACCGTACTAATTTTTTCACTCATGGCCACTCGGCCACCCAACTGCTCTTTTAAATATTGCGAAGCCGTTAAATGGTCAGCGTGTACATGTGTCTCAAGAATCCAAGCAATACTAAGGCGATGTTGATTGACATACTCAACAATCTGATCGGCATGTACGGTCGATGTAGTTGCAGATGCAGCATCATAATCCAGCACGCTATCTATGATGGCACTGATTTTGGTGTCTGGATCAGTCACTACATAGCTGAAAGTCTTGGTTGACTCATCAAAAAATGCAGTTACTTGCGGCTTCATAAGAGACATGGGCTTATACTCCAAACCATTTACGATGAATATACATGCCAATCAGCATGGCAACCACAAAATACACAACCTGAAAGTGCCCAAGCCCAATCAATGTCAATGCAGGTGCAGGACATACACCTGCGATCCCCCAGCCCACACCAAACAAGATCGCACCACTAATGAGTTTTTTATCTATTTGCTGATTTGAAGGCAAATCAATTTTTTCACCTAACCAAGTTTTTGGGTGTCTGATGGCGCGCTGAAACGGCAGAAATGCGACCACAATAGCACCCAGCATAACAAAGGCAAGGCTGATATCCCAATTTCCAAATAAGTCTAAAAAAGACAAAACTTTAGCAGGGTTCGACATACCAGAGATTAACAGACCCAAAGCAAATAAAGCACCAAAAGCAAATGCAAGGAGATTTTTCATTAGAATCCTCCAATGATATGACGTAATACATAAACCGTGATAAAACCGGTCAGCATAAAGGTAAACGTTGCCATGATTGAGCGTAATGACAATCGACTTAAGCCACATATGCCATGTCCACTGGTACACCCTGATCCTAAACGTGTACCAAATCCCACCAGTAAACCCGCAATAATCAGTATCAAAGGATGACTATTAAGCTGAATTTCTGGTTGCCAGAATAGCCCGACTACAAATGAGGTGAGAATGAGTCCAGACAAAAACCAAAATGCAGGTGACTTTGTTGGCAAGCCCGAACCGAATTGTTGTGCAATCAGGCCACTAATGCCGGCAATGCGTCCATGAACATATAGATATCCAACAGCAGCAAGCCCCAGAAGCGTACCTCCAAAAAAAGCCAACAGAACTTCGTGCATGTGCTTAGCCTCACTAAACAATATATATTTTTATAATATATTTTTTTATAATTTGTTCAAGTTATTTTTTAAACCCAATCTGCTGCTTATGTTGCTCTACAATCTTTAACCACGCTTGGGTAGCGCTAGTCATGGGTACGGAGGTATTCCATGCCATACTTAAAGTCCAGCGTAGCGGTGTGTTAATCAAAGGGATTATCGTAAATCTGGAGACATCAAGTTGATCACAATAAATTTTTGGCAGCAGTGCAACACCCATCGAAAACTCGACTAGCTTGGCAATAAAATCCCACTGACTACTTTTACATACGATTTTGGGTTGAAAGCCTTCAAGTTGTGCTGCTTGTAAAATTAAATGGTTCAGGGTAAAGCTATCGTCGTACAACAAAAATGATTCTTCACGTAAATCACTCAATACCACAGCTTCATGATGTTTCCAGTATGAATCTTTTGCTGCAAGTAAATACAGAGGAGAATCGATGATGGGTATAGTCGCAAGTACCGGATTGAGATGGCTCAATAAAATTCCAACATCAATTTTTTTCGCTAAAATCGCCTGCTCAATGGTATTGGAACCCACTTCTAAAAAACTTAATTCAATTTTGGGATACTGTTTATGAAACATTGCAATTAGAGGAGTAAGTAGAACAGAGCCTAAAGGAGGTAAACCTAAAGTTAACTTGCCCTTTTTGAGCTGCTTGATATCTTCTAGGGTTTCATAGATTTTCTTTTGTTCGGCTAAAATTTTTAATGCATGCTGATAAACCAGTTCACCGGTATAGGTCAGTTCAATTTCACGCTTACGCCCTGCCTCGCCTTTTTTAAATAGTGCTGTTCCGAGTTCATTCTCTAAAAGAGAAATGGCCTTACTTACGGTCGGTTGAGTTACAAACATATGTTCAGCCGCAAGTGTAAAACTTTGCGATTGAACAATCTGCACAAAAATTTTTAAGGCTTTAATATCCACAATCAAACATTCCAATACAGCATAATTATAATTTTATTATTCATAATTTGATATAAAAAGTCGATTTAAACTAACTACATCACTTTCTCCCGCATAAGTTTAGGATACTTCTGGTGATGAACTCACGTTATTCGGTTTTGGCAAAAATAAGTTTACAGATCGGCCTTTTGATCATGCTGTGGTGGATAGGATCACTGATTCAAAAGCTGTTTCAACTTCCGATTTCGGCAGGTGTGATTGGGTTATTTTTGGTGTTGCTCGGATTACTGAGTGGAACTTTTAAGCTGAACTGGATTAAATCGGGCTCAGATTTTATTTTGAGCGAACTGGTTCTATTTTTTGTTCCCTGTGTGGTCGGGCTAATGAACTATAAAGTGCTTTTTCTTAGCGAAGGCTTGCAACTCATCACGGCGGTCGTACTTGGTACAGTATGCGTCATGCTTGCAACCGTATATACAGTCCATTTGTGCTTTAAGCTTGAACAATGGCTTCAACATACGTTTCGCTTTGGCAAAGGTAACAGTAAAAGTGAGTCATTGTCATGATGCTATCACTTTTGTGTTTAATCGGAACCTTCGCTGGTTACGTGCTGGTCAAAGCCCTACACCAACGCTTTCCCTATTTACTGCTTTCACCCGCCATTTTATTGCCGGCCATCATCATACTTATATTGGTGGCTTTCAATATTTCCTATAACACCTATATGCAAGATAACCAGTGGATTGTGTGGATGCTTGGCCCAGCTACTGTCGCGTTTGCTATTCCAATTTATGAATATCGGGGTATCATCCGTCGTCATGCATTGGCAATCGGACTCGGAATATGTATTGGTATGACAGCGGGTATTGTGAGTGCATTTTATCTGGCAAAATGGTTTCATTTTGATGAGCAAACCACGCTTAGTTTAATGTCGCGCTCAATTTCCACACCATTTGCCATGGCACTCACGGCACACATTGGTGGATCGGTGCAACTGGTAATTGTTTTTACCATGATCACCGGAATTACAGGCATGGTAATCGGTGATGTGGTATTGGCGATTTTGCGCTTACGCTCTACGCTGGCACAAGGTGCCTCTTTAGGCAATGCAGCGCATGGTTTTGGCACCAGTAAAGCCTATGCCCGGCATAAAGATGAAGGCGTGATTGCCAGCCTCACGATGGTACTTTCTGGTATTTTTATGGTGGTGGCTGGTCCGAGCCTGATTCATCTGGTTATCAAGTTACTAGGTTAATTGAAACACTCATCACCAAAGTCGGGTTACATCAAATAATAGCCAAGCAAAACAAAGCTTAAGATGAGCATGGCTTCAACAATTTCAATACTCGCCCCGATGGTATCTCCTGTGATGCCATCGATACGTTTGATAAAACATCTACGCAAAAAAATAATGGTCGTTATCGAAACCAAGACAGTCAACATACCTCGTAAGCCCCAGTTGATGCCTCCCAGTGCAATCAAGATTGAAATCAAGTATGCATATAATCTAGGAATTCTTGCCGCAATATCACGCCCTAAGCCTTTTTTGCGTACATAAGGTGTGCTCAAAAACAATAATATAGGGACTGTGCGGCTCAGTGCCAGCACAAAAATTAAAAATAGTGTCTGACTTTGCATCAAAAGCAAATATACACAGCACACTTTAACAACAACCAGCGCAATTAAGCTTAATACACCTATAGGCCCGCATGCAGGGTCTTTCATAATGTCAAGCGTTCGGGTTTTGTCTCCAAAGCCCCCCACCCATGCATCGGCCGTGTCTGCCAAACCATCAAGATGCAATCCGCCTGTCAGGCCTATCCAGAAAACCGTTATGAGCACTGCTGTTAAAATGGTTGGCACTGGTACAAGAAGCAGCGCCAGAGCGTATAAAAGCCCACCTAAAAGTAGCCCAACCACAGGATAAAACAATACAGCTCGCGCATTTTCTTCTGCTGTCGGCATGCGATCAAGCTGTACAGGTAAAATCGTCAAAAACTGTAAGGCAATCCAAAACGGCATCATTGATACATCTCTTGAATCATTAACTGATCATCCTGAGTGCTTAATTGCAGTGTAACCAGCTCACCTAAAGGTGCTTGCATGGTCAAGAGCTCGTCTAACGGGCGCTGCTGCGCAAGACAGCGTAATAGTTTGATTACCCCGCCATGAGTTACCACCAAAGCATGCGACTGATGCTGCATCGACATCAGTTCGATGAGTTTTTTCAAGGCATTTAAAACCCGTGTTTGAAAATCGATTAGCCGTTCACCTTGTGGAGCACTGCACTGTGTAGGGCACTGCCAGAAGTTTGCCAATTCTTCGGGTGATTGCTCATATATGGATTGGGTGGTTTTACCTTCCCACTCACCAAAATACATTTCTTTGAGTGCCTCAACTTCTATATATGGACACGCCAAGCGCTGTGCCAAAGGCGCTGCAAAGTGAGCACAGCGTAATAAAGGCGAACTTACAATCACATGCCAGTTTTGGTTGCGATGTGTATCGATTGATGCCTGCATCTGCGCTAATCCTTCTGCTGTCAGTGCATCATCGATATGACCACGTAGAGTATGCCCTTGCTCGGTGGCTCCGTGACGCAATAGATCGAGTTGAATGATTGGCAGATTCATTTCGGTTAGCCTGTATGATCCGACACAGCCGCTTGAGCAAATGTGGCCATTTGATTGTGCAAGCTGCATGCAAGCTTAATCAAACCAAGCGCTGCACCCGCACCACTGCCTTCACCTAAACGTAAATTAAGCTGGAGCAGTGGAGTTGCATTTAATGCTTCAAGCACTCGGCGGTGCCCGTATTCGGCAGAGGCATGGCCAAAAATCATCCACCGACGAACATCTGGATTTAAATGCACAGCGCACAGTGCGGCTACCGAACTGATAAAACCATCCACCACCATCGCGATTCCTAATTGAGCTGCGTGTATATAGGCGCCTGTCATGGCAGCAATTTCAAGCCCGCCTACTGCACATAGTGATTGAAAGGCATTACCTTTTGCTTCTCGATGTAGATTCAGCGTAGTTTGAATCACCGCCTTTTTGTGTTTGAGTTTATCTGCATCGATACCCGTTCCTACGCCTGTGAGCTGATCTGGATCTTCATTTAAAAGTAAACAGGCCAACGCAGCAGCCGCACAGGTATTTCCAATACCCATCTCACCTGCAATGTATATATCTGCTTGGGCGGTCTGGGCTTTTTCAACACTTTCACGCCCTAAATTTAATGCCTGTTGACACTCGAATGCCGTCATGGCTTGGGTTTGAATAAAATTTGCTGTTCCTGCACGAATACAATGGGTTTCAACGCCATCGATGTGATAAGCCTCACCCACCGTTCCGCAATCAATCACCTGTAAGTAAGCAGCGTGTTCACGTGCGATCACACTGATACATGCGCCACCTGTTGCAAAGTTTTGTAGCATCTGGCGCGTGACCGCTTGCGGAAAGGCCGAAATCTGCTCTTGCATAATGCCGTGATCGCCTGCAAAAATGCTGATCCACGGCTTGCTCAGCTGCGGATGAGGTGTACCTTGTAATCCAGCAAGCTGAATCACGACCTGCTCAAGCATTCCAAGTGAGCCTGCCGGCTTTGTCAATTGAAGCTGTCGCTGCTCGGCCATTTGCTGTGCGATTTGATTTACAGGTGTAATCTGTGCCATCCACCAATTCACGATGCCTCTCCTTTTAAACACATTGCAAAACCCGCAACACAAAACTCTACTTTATCGACCACCTCGCCTAAACGCTGGTGTAATCGGCCTGACTCATCGACAAAACGGCGGCTCAGTTCTCCCATCGGAACCACACCAAGGCCTGTTTCATTACTGACCATAATCACATCCGATTTTAAAGTCGGTAAGATTTGAACCAATCGATCGCATTGCTGTGACTGAAAATGCACATCTTCTGTGATTAAAAGATTACTCAGCCACAACGTTAAGCAATCAATCAGTATCACTTGATTGTCATGATCAAGTGCCAGCAACTGATCGACTAAATCGAGTGGTGCTTCCACTAGGTTCCACTCGGCGGGCCGTTGTGATTGATGGTGGCGAATTCGCTCCTGCATTTCAGCATCTCGCGCTTCTGCGGTCGCAATATAAATCACAGGACACGCAAAGAATTTAGCAGTTTTCTCTGCATGTCGACTTTTTCCAGAGCGTGCGCCGCCCAAGATCAGCTGTAGCATAGATCATTCCAGATTAAAACAATAAAGTGAATGTAACGGGCCTTGCAGTGTTTGCGCACTGTAATAACCAAAATGGATTTGATCAAATTCCAGTTCTACATCAAGTGCTGCACATGCATCCAAACGCTGCAAAACATCTTGTCCCATCACTTTTTGAGCGTAAAGCCCCAATGTAATATGCGCACAGTATGTTTGCGTAGCCACTTCAGTATGATGCGCTAATCTTAAAGCGGAGCGGATCGATGTGAGTTGATGCAGTGAGTCACTCACCTGCACAAAAAGCGCACTTTCGAAGCTATTTACAGCGGTCAACTTTAGTGTGATCGAATGAGATAAATTTAAAGATTCAAGCTGTTGCTGTTGTTTGACAAACAATGACTGTGGAAAATCATCGTTATAAATAGACTCATCACATGTCAAAAAACCGCCAATATACAATGTAATATGGTATTGGCGGTTTGAAGATTTTATTAAACAGTCCGAAAACTGATGACGGATCTGATCAAGCTGTTTGATTATCTTTGCATGTTTAACCTGATCAAGCAACAAATACCATAGTGCATAACGTGTGCGTCCACGGTGCCATTCGCTATAATCACGTTGCTCGGTTGGTATAACAAACTGATTTGGCTTGATAAACACATCATGGCACCGAAAACTTTAAGACCAATATTAAAACATGCTTTTAGATTCTGTAGTGCGCTTAAATTTAGAAATCAATTGTCTAGATCAAGCGCTTACAGCATGATGTTCTAATGCATCTTGCAAAAAACTCGTTGACAGCAGCTGTTCAGGGTTTTCATTCCATTCGGTTAAATAGTTTAGGATTTGCTGCTTGATCAAATGTTTGTGCTTGGCAGCGATATTCATAGCATCTAGCGTTTGCTGTAAATGTGTCTGAATAGTTGTTAAAGGCTGCTTTTGCGCATGTTGTGCGTAGTAATAACCCAACGCTGCGCCAACAATTAGGACATCGATAGATTGGTCATGCTGAAGATTTATGGCAATCGAACCAAAAACACGTTCGGGATAACTGAGTTTACGTAAGGGATCGCGTGCCACACGTTCACATGGGTCTTTATAGGCGTATTGGCACGATTCGATGAAGCTTTTGGCCAAACGCTGTAAATCTTTTTCACGATGAGGCAACTGCCGACTCAATCCCGCCTGCACATTACCGATCAATGCATCAGCAAAATCCTTTACACGTGAATCTCCCATCGCAATTCCAATGGTGTCGTGTTCGAGCGTCGCTGCATACCAAGCGATCATGGCGTGTACACCGTTCCATAAACGATTCTTGATCAATTGAATATCTGCAATGTTATCTACTCGGATGACTTGCCTTAATTTAGCTAAAAGCGGACTGCAATTTTCTACATAAATTGGCATATCTACTTCGCTATTGAACAAAATCAGATCCATCGTTTGCAAAATATGGCTTGGCTGAAAATTTCGACGCATATCATCGATATACATCGCAGCTTGATGCTCTTGCTCACTCGATAACTTAGACGTATCTTCAATCTCGACATTATCGCATTCTACATCCGACTGATATTGCTTAAAAAAGTTGTATTTAATCTTAAGTTGTCGATATAGATTTTGCTCTGACAATTTTGAAACCATGCGGTTGACCACCGTGTCGCAAAAATAATGCTGTTGCATGATTTGTTCTGCAATCTCAACGGTTGAAAGCTGAGCCAAAGCGTCACGGATATGATCGATCACCATCTTTTTAGCGCCGACTTTATTTAAAATAATTAAAAATGTCAGTGGATGATGATTTTGCATTGTTTGGGAGGCATAACGTGCATAGAGGCCTTTTGCAATGATTTTGGCTTCATCTTGAATCGCTTGTTCGGGTAAGCATAACGCGATCAAAGACGATTCGAGGTACATATCCAGCATTTGTTGTTCATTATCGGCATCGATCACCGACATGTATTCTATACGCTCATCATAAGAACGCTGCCCATAACGGATACAGTAGGTACCAAATGCATTGACGGCTTCACGATATAAGGAATTTCTGGTGGAAGCCAAGATGCGCTGCGGTCGTGTATAACCATCCCAATGCGAAAGAATCTGAGCCAGATATCCGCCGCCGATTGCCCCAAAACCATGAATGCCAACAGTGAGCTGATTTAATGACTGCGGAAATGACGCATCGAGTTCAGGCATGTCCATCGTTGCGACAAATTGATCCAGATCATGCAAACAGTCATACATGGTTTCGTAGTAAAAATTTGCTTTTGAAAGCATGTTGTCATTTGGCGTTTTAATGTCTTTGAGCAAAATAGTCACACCACCCGCTGCATGTGCAGATGAAATGCCATTTTCAGAATCTTCGAACATTAAACATTGTGTCGGCTTGAGGTTGAGCTGTTCTGCCGCTTTTTCAAAAATTTCAGGATGCGGTTTACCGCAAGTCACCTCATCGCCACAAACCAGCACATCAAAAAACTTATATACATTGGCATTAATCAGATATTCTTCTGCAATCGCACGGCGGCTCGATGTGGCAACTGCCATACGTAATCCCGATTTGCGTAAACGCTCCAAAACTTGCACCAAGCCTTTTTTAATCGGTACACCTTCGTTACGGACACGTTCGAGTTCGAGCACATCGGCGCGCTGGCGAATCTTCTGATAAGGAACGTGCTCGCCGTAGCGCTCTTTGGCCAACTGCTCTGCTGTGGTGGCACTTAAACCCAAACACTGCATTAAGTAGTCATCTGAAAAGCTCTGCCCAAGGAGTTCTTGAGATGCCTGTTTCAATGTTTGAAACCGAAGTCGTTCAGTATCAAACATTGTACCATCCATATCAAAAAGCGCGCCCTGAACAGAAAACGAGTGAAATATCAGCATATTTTTCCCCTTTGTTTATAATTTGTTGTTTTTTAGAGTAACCAATAAATCAGCCTTTGCGGGCCAATCTTAATAAATGAAACATTTTTGATTGTTTTTTAAACAAAATATAGTCTATTATTCAACATTTTTAATCAAATCAATCAGAAAATATTGTTTTTATAAGAAATCTATGAAACTAAATGTAAGAATTGGACAGCAGTCAAACACTGCTGCCCACGCAAAATCTGTTAAAAATTTGAAATGTTGTAGCACTGTTTCAATTTCAGATAATCATAAAAATAGCTATTCGGTGCGTAGCGAGCATAGTCACAATTCGATTTAAATAAGGTCTCTTTCTCGTTGTAAAGCATTTTGACTAAGGTATAACCTTGCGCATTTTGATAAATATCCCACTGCATATTGGCTGCCATTGGGGAAATATCTTCACCACGCCATGCGCTGTTGCTGTATGAATAAGTTTGGACAAGCTGTAACGGCGTCATCATACCTTTGAGTTCAAACGCAGTCGCCAATGGGATGATGATTTCGGCATGTGCAAAACGTAAAACCGCTTTATGTGACTGCTGCTGATTCATCAGAGCATCGACTTGGTTAAAAAAGTCTTGCTTTAAACCTTGAGCCATCATACTCGTAACCTGATTAGATTCGCTAAAACTTGGTCCTTTTTCATAAAAATCGTTGGCATCATTATATTCTGCATAAAATTTAGCTGCTTCTCGTGGCATATATTGAGCAAAATCTGTATTGACCAATTCTTTTTTCATGCCTGGTGCAATCGAATATAACTCATATAAATATGCCGCAGCATCAACTGCACTACTAATGGTATTCTTGCCTTTGCCTTTTTCCGTAACC
This sequence comes from Acinetobacter soli, assembly GCF_000760595.1. Lineage (GTDB taxonomy): Bacteria > Pseudomonadota > Gammaproteobacteria > Pseudomonadales > Moraxellaceae > Acinetobacter > Acinetobacter soli. The sequence goes on from NZ_BBNM01000018.1 coordinate 34,054, forward strand.
ACAGTGCCGTCTGGTGCTGTGGCTGAAAAAGAGCCCGTGTTGCTAAAGGTATAACCTGGCGTTCCCAACTTCTGAATAAATGCATCTTTAAAAAGTGGAGCTAGCACTGTCAGTGCAACTTGCTGTGCTTGCGTTTGACTAGAAAGTTGTTTGAGCTTTTGCTGTAACTGAAGATCATTGCTTTCAAAGTTTTGATAATTCATGCTGGCGTCAAAAATGCGTTGTTTGAAGCTTGAATTGATTTCGCTTGCATCAGTGTCTTTATTTAAACTATGAAAATACAGTAAGAAGCGATCGACGCCCTGATCTTGAACAGTTGGACTGAGACTTGTATTTAAAATCGTATAGCTTGCAGGACGAATTTTGCTCGATAAAGCGGCATTTTGGCGTATAAGTTCATTACTAAAAAATTTGGCACTGTCTACGGCTCGGTCTACCCCCGAACTTTGCACCAGAATATCCTGATTTCCCATCGCAGAGACATTAAAAAGCTGTGGTAAGCGTTGCAGCAGACGATCTGCAATCCCGCGATGCTCGTCTATCCCCAGTGCAGTTTCATTGCCATAACCCGGTTGGCGAATTCCCTCGACGCCGTAACCAAGGACGATATTGGCTTTCATCATCGCTTCAAGATCTGAGCCGAGCTTTTCTCCTAATGGTGTTAATGCATTGTCTGTCTTGGCCTGTTTCCAGAGATTGTACAATGCCAAGTCGTATTTCATACTCGATACACCGCGTGAACCATGACGCGCAACCAGTTCTGTAAATACGGGCTCAAATCCAGCCGGTGCTGCCTGATAGCTAGCAATGCTCTGCTGCGCCTGATACGGTGTTTTGGTCTGAAAATAACCAGATGTGTTGGTTGTAACTGAAGTTGTGGTAGTCGAATCATCATTCGAACTGTCATTACAGCCTGTCAGTCCGATCAACCCACTCCCCGTCAAGATCATCAAAAGCAGCATTCTAGTTTTCATTTTGTTTAGGCATTAAAAAAAGTTGACTGATTTTGCGCAGTCAAGATGTCATTTTAATGAAGCTTTCACGACCATTTAAAGACATTCATTTAAATATCATGAGATATCGAGTAAATCGGCAAATGCTGCGCCAAGAAGTTTGGACAAATCTTGTGGTGAAACGCCAATGTCTAAACCACGCTTTCCACCACTGACATAAATTTTGGGTTTATTGATCGCAGTTGCATCAATGACTGTTTTAAGTCGTTTCTTTTGTCCAAGCGGACTAATCCCCCCCACTAAATATCCAGTCAGCCGTTCCGCTTCTTTAGGATCCGACATATGTAATTTTTTACAGCCCAAAGCCGACGCAATTTTTTTTAGATTAAGCTGATGATTAACAGGTAATATCGCAACGAAATAGTTTTTGTCGTCGGTGACTAAGAGTGTTTTAAACACATCTTCGACATTCAGATTCAATTTTTCGGCGGCTTCCAGACCAAAACTTTTAGCCTGCGGATCGTGTTCGTATTCATGCAGACTAAATTCAATCTTTTGATTTTTAAGAAGCTTACAGGCAGGTGTCATGTTGTTTTAGTCCAGTTATTGAAAGCAAATTGAGTATAAATTCTTTTATATAGATTTTAAAATTACTTAGGCTATTTTAGTTAAATTCGGCATCAGCTTGTAAGTTATAAGTCAAAATGATAAGAATAAGTTTTAGATTGAACTAAAAAAACCAAAAATGCCTTCAATTTATCAATTAAAACCAGCGTTTCAGAATCTTTTACGACCTTTGGTAAAACAGCTCTATCACAAGGGAGTAACCGCCAACCAAGTTACAGTACTCGCATTGCTGATTTCTGTCGCTCTGGCAGCCTATTTGCTGTTACATGAAAATATAGCGCCTTATTTGATTTGGTTATTCATTCCGCTCTGGATGTTGGTGCGTATGGGTTTCAATGCTATAGATGGCATGTTGGCACGAGAATTCAACCAGCAAACCATGCTAGGTGCTTACCTAAACGAGCTGTGTGATGTGATTTCCGATACGGCGCTCTACGGCTGCTTTATCGCGTTTGGTTTTATCGAGCCGATACTTTTAGTGGCGGTCATTTTTATGGCTATTTTAAGTGAATATGCGGGTGTAATGGCACCACTTATTGGTCAAGCACGACGCTATGATGGCCCCATGGGTAAAAGTGATCGAGCATTTTGTTTTAGTCTTCTTGCCCTCTGGATTGTTTTGGCAAGTAAGTTGAATTCCATCATTTCAGAGCAGATCCTTCATTCTGTAGCAAACGGCCTCTTAGGTATTATGGCTTTACTTTTAATGCTCACGATATCCAATCGAGTTCGACACGCAATTCATTTAAAATAATAAACAGGACAAAATACTATGCATCACAACAGTCATCATCAATTTATCACACATGATGGAACTACCCTGTTTTATCAGCGCTGGGCGGCGGCACATCAACCTGCAAAAAAAGCCATCTTATTATTTCATCGGGGTCATGAGCACTCTGAACGTATGGCACACTTGGTTGAAGAGCTGAATCTTCCAGATTTTGATTTTTTTGCATGGGATGCCCGAGGACATGGTCAATCACCCGGCGAACGTGGAGATGCACCAAGTTTTTCGGCTTGTGTCAAAGATATTCAATACTTTATGCGACATATCGAAGCTGAGTATCAGATCAAAACATCCGATATCGCCATTGTGGCACAGAGTGTAGGCGCTGTTTTAGCTGCCACATGGGTACATGATTATGCCCCGCCACTTCGGGCACTGTGTCTTGCCTCACCTGCTTTTGATATTAAGCTCTATGTTCCGTTTGCAAAACCAGGCTTGTCATTACTCAGCAAGATAAAAGGTAACTTTTTTATTACCAGTTATGTGAAAGCCAACATGCTCACGCATGACCGCGAACGTGCAACGGACTATGCTCAAGATCCACAGATTGCCAAAGCAATTTCAGTGCGCATGTTACTTGGGTTGTATGCAGCTGCTCAACGTATCGTTGACGATGCTCAACACATTTTTGTGCCTACCCAAGTGTTATGTTCGGGTGCAGATTTTGTCGTACATCGCAAACCACAACAGCTTTTCTATCAGCGGCTGGCACATCCCAATAAAGAATTCCATATTCTTGAAGGCTTTTATCACGATACTTTGGGAGAGCAGCACCGCAATATTGCAGTACAGAAAATCCGCCGCTATATTCTCCAATGCTTCGCACACGCTTATACCGCGCCAGATATATTAGATGCCGATAAAGTCGGGCCAAGCTGTGCGACCGCTGAACAGTTAAGTACACCTTTTCCTCGTAATTCGCTGAAACACTGGTTTTGGTCGATCACAAAGCAAAATTTAAAAATAGGCAGCCGATTTTCTAAAGGGCTTCAATTGGGTGAAGATACAGGATATGACTCAGGAAGTACCCTTGATTTTGTGTATCGCAACCAGCCAGAAAGCACCTCTATATTGGGTAAGCTGATTGATCGGCAATATTTAAATGCCATAGGCTGGCGAGGAATTCGTATACGCAAGCAACATATCGAGCAGTTACTTATTCAATATGCAGAACAACTGAATCAATTAGGAAAACCGCTTAGGCTATTAGATATCGCCGCAGGTCATGGCCGATATATTCTCGATGCTATACAAAATCTCTCTGTGCGCCCAGCCCATGTGCTTTTAAGAGATTACAGCCCACTGAACGTAAATGCAGGTAATACACTAATTCGCTCTCGTGGTTTGGACGATATTGCAGTATTTAAACAAGGTGATGCCTTTGATGAAGCCTCACTGGCGAGTATTGAGCCTAAAATCACTTTGGCGGTGGTCTCTGGATTGTACGAGCTTTTTAGTAATAATGATCTACTCAGACAGTCACTTCGTAGTCTTTCTCAAGCCATTGAAAAAGAAGGCTACCTTATTTACACCGGTCAGATCTGGCATCCTCAACAAGAATTTATTGCTCGTGCACTCACCTCACACCGTCAGGGAGATGCTTGGGTGATGCGTTTACGTTCTCAAGCCGAAATTGATGCGTTGGTAGAAGAAGCCGGATTTAAAAAAATTGATCAATGTATTGATGAATTTGGAATATTTAGTGTATCGGTTGCCCAAAAAATCAAATAGAGATCAGAGAAAGACACGTATGCAGCAAGATTTTGAACCACAGGCTGGCACATGGAAATGGGGACTTCTCTGTTTAGTTTTTTTAGCACCCTTTTTTTTCTTAAGTTATGGCTTTGCCAATCAATATGCCGACAATCTCCCTTACGTTGGAAGTATTGTATTTGACTGGGAGCATAAAATTCCGCTGTGGCCTTGGACCATTGTTCCATATTGGTCGATTGATCTGTTTTATGGTTTATCGTTGCTATTGTGCTGGAATCGCTTAGAACTTAAACAACATGCGCTAAGATTATTCACCGCACAGCTGATTGCTGTAAGTTGCTTCTTACTTTTCCCACTTAAATTTAGCTTTGATCGGCCCGCACTTGATGGTTTTTTTGGTGTTTGGTTTGATGTGCTGATGGGGTTTGACAAGCCATTTAATCAGGCGCCCTCTTTGCATATTGTGCTTCTGGTTATTTTGTGGGATTTCTACCGTCGGCATGTAGTTGCTCCATATAAATGGATCGTAGATCTGTGGTCCTTTTTGATTGGTCTTTCAGTGCTGACGACATGGCAACATCATTTTATCGACATTCCAACAGGTGTGTTGGCGGGCGCCTTATGTATTTGGCTGTTCCCTTTTCATGTCAAAGCACCTTATCAAGCGGATTCACTTCAGTACCGTACATCACGGCACATTCGTCTGGCCAGTTATTATCTTGTTGGCGCTTTAGGGCTTAGCTTTATTGCATTTTATTATGCCAGCTGGACACTCTGGTTGCTCTATCCTGCCGTCAGTTTAACCATTGTCGGATTGGCATATCTGTTGGTCAGACCGCATTTTTTTCAGAAGCAAGCCAACGGTCGCTTAACGCATGCAGCGACTTTATTGTTGGGGCCTTATTTGGTCATGGCTTGGCTAAATAGTCGACTTTGGACCAAAAAACATCCAGAAGATTCCAAAATTTTGACTTATCAATCTGGAAATCTTTATCTGGGTAGAATACCAACGTCATCTGTGGCAAAGAACTATACTGCATTATTTGATTGCTGCGCGGAATTGCCTGTTCACACAGAAAAACATTATCAAGCATATTTCAGTCTAGATCTTATTCCGCTTCAGCCCAAACAGTTAAAATATGCAGTACGTATTTTTGATGATCTCGTACAAAAATCTAAAGCAGCAGAAAGACCTTATGAATTACTTGTTTTCTGTGCACTCGGTTATTCACGCAGTACCGCTATTTTGTGTGCCTGGCTGATTGATCAAAACTTTGCACGTGATCCAGAAGATGCACTACGTATCGTTCAAACGGAGCGACCATGGGTACGTTTGAACATTGAGCAAATGCAATGTCTACATGACTATGCTCAAAAGTTGGAGTTTTAATCATGCATATGCAGTTTGTTGTACTGGCAAAAGTATTACAAAGCACCCATTCATTGTTAATGGCAGGCTATGTGGCTTTTGTGTTATGCATTTTATGTTTCTTTTATGCGCTCTGGCCAACAATCTGGATATGGGGTTATTTTGCTGTAATTTTTATTCTGATATTTAGTCATCTTTATGTCTCTATCCGTGTCAAACTCGATGCAGAACTCTTGCTTTACTTGGCTGAGCATGACCCCAAAATGCTAAATGAACGAACTCATGATCTGGACTTGGCTTTAATCGCGTTAAAATTAATGCCAAACAGTAAAGCAGGTCGAACTTGGACAGAGCGATTAAATGGATGCAAGCGATTATTTAAACTACAAATTGTTCTTCTTGTGCTGCAATACGCTATGTTAATGATGAGTTTGATTCAAATGCTATCTGGCTATTCATAGAGATAAAAATGACAATACCTGCTCAATCTGATCCTACTACCCGCACAAACTCAACAATCAGTCGACTTTTTGCGCGTTTAATTTCGCTCATTATTCGTCGCAGTGCACGGTTATTGACGGGTGCGCGGAGTGTCTGGTTAGGCTGTGCACCAGAAATGAAACAACGAATTTACTATGCCAATCACACCAGCCATATCGATTTTATTTTGCTCTGGTCATCACTACCCAAAGCGATTCGAAGACAAACCCGACCCATTGCAGCATCAGATTACTGGTTAAAAGATGGTTTCAGACGCTTTTTAATTCAAGATACATTCTCTGGTGTGACTATTAAACGCCAACGAGAACATCATGAAGATCCCTTACAGCCCGTCAAAGATGTGTTACAAGAAGGCTATTCGATCATCTTTTTTCCTGAAGGCACACGTAATTTAAACGATGATATTGAACTACTCGAATTTAAAAGTGGTTTATATCATTTAAGTCAGGCATTTCCCGAGGTGGAAGTTGTACCCGTATGGATTTCAAACCTGAAACGAGTCATGCCAAAAGGTGCATTTATTCCTTTACCGTTACTCTCTAGCGTCATTTTTGGATGTCCGTTGCAAGTATCTTCTGCATTAGACAAAGCCCATTTTTTAAGTCTTGCTCAAGATGAACTGCTTAAACTTAAACAGGCGGAATATCAATGATGGCGAATAATTTATATCAAACCTACCTTCTTTTTGCTATTTTTGCAGGCGTTTTGCTTATTGCATCGAGTATCGGTTTTGTTTTAAAGCAACGCGCTGGCACTCAAGCCTCCCCTGTGATTGACAATTTAAATGCACGCATTAATGCATGGTGGATCATGCTGATTGTACTTGCAACCGCTATTTTGCTTGGAAAAATTGCATTTATTGTGCTGTTTGGGCTCATTTCGTTATTTGCTTTACGTGAATTTATTAGTCTACTGCCGACCCGACGTGGTGATTATTTCCCTCTACTCATTTCATTTTATTTTATGATTCCATATCAGTATTACTTGGTTTATACCGATTGGTATGGGTTATATTCTATTTTTATACCACTTTACGCCTTTTTACTTATTCCAATTGCAAGTTTAAAACAAGAAGATACTAAACATTTTTTAGAGCGAAGTGCAAAAATTCAATGGGGTCTGATGATCTGTGTCTTTTGTGTTTCTTATGTGCCCGCACTTCTCAATTTGAATTTAATTCACTTTCATGGAGATAAAATCTGGCTGGCAATGTGGTTAATTATGGTGGTGCAAGCTTCAGATGTACTGCAATACGTCTGCGGCAAACTCTTTGGCAAACATAAAGTTGCGCCTATTTTATCTCCGTCTAAAACGATTGAAGGTTTAATTGGTGGGGTTATACTGGCGAGCGCATTAGGTGTGGCCATGAAATGGTTAACGCCTTTTAATCTTTGGCAGGCAGCAGCAATTGGTTTAGTAGTGTGTATTTTTGGCTTTTTTGGCGGACTGGTGATGTCTGCAATCAAACGCGATCGCGGTGTTAAAGACTGGGGACAACTGATTCAAGGTCATGGCGGGATGCTGGATCGTATCGACTCCGTTTGTTTTTCAGCGCCGATTTTCTTTCATATTTTGAGATATTGGTGGACTTAAAGCATCAATAGCAAACAAAATATTAATTAAAAAAGTGCTGGCATGCTTTACAGCGCATGCCGTGCTTGTATATAAATAATGGAACATTGATCACAAAAAACGCAATGAAAGCTGCTTTTTTGCCTTGAGTAAATGGCTCAATTTGCGTACTGTTGCATTTTGGGCATCGTACCGAAGTCAAATTCAGTTCATCATCTAGATCTTGACTAAAATCTTGAGAAATTAAATAACGTGCCGTGTCTACCTGCTCATCAGGCACTAAAACACGTACCCCGCCTAAAGCATTTGAATACAGCCAATACATATTAATAGTATGTTCATTTTCAATATATGCTGGAATACCAACCGATTCCAGTCGAGCCTTTGCAATGTGTGCTTCATAGGGAAATGAATACTGCGCAATAACCATCCACTTCATTTTTGATGTCCTACATTATTTACTTGAGTGCAATTTCTTTTATAGTTTAGCGTGCGTTAAAACACTTATTTTGCTTATAAGCATCATTTTACTGTTGCGAGCAACATGTTGTTATGAAAAGTTATCATATATTGACCTCAAATGTGCTTATCACTACTATCCAGAACAATAGTATTTCTGATAGATCGTCACCTTGGCTTTATTTACGCAGTTATCTTATAAACATAAATTTCTTATTAATCCGATTCATTCTTTAAAAACCTTAAGTGTGATGACAATCGGTCTAATTTTTACAGGATGTACGACACTAGGACCACACAGTGGAACCGTAGTCGAACGCTCAAATAAACTTGCTCACGGACTACAGCGTGCCTATTCAGTTTCCCCGAATGCAGCGAACCGTATTTCACCTATGATTATTCAAAGTGCAGATCGCTATAATGTACCACCACTATTAATTGCAGCCACGATTCGTCAAGAGTCGAATTATAATTCCTACGCTCGTTCTTCAGGTGGAGCCGTCGGTCTGGCACAAATTATTCCAAGTTACTGGCAACAGAGCTGTCCGGGCGACTTGTTGGACGAATATACCAATATTCAATGTAGTGCTTATATTTTAGAACGCTATAACAGCATGGCTGGAAGTTGGTTTAAAGCCAGCGCTTACTATAATGTAGGACCAACAGGATATAAATCGAGCTTTTGGACAAGACACAAAGCTAAGAAATATGCGCGATCTGTCAAGCGTTTTGAAAAAACTTTAAAAAAGGAACTTTAGTATCATCTATTGAGCGATACCCAAATCAGAAGAAGCCCGACATAGGCTTCTTCCTTCTTGATATTACTCGTCAAACATGCCTTCAAAAAGTACAGAAGACAAATAACGCTCACCCGCATCAGGTAAAATTACGACTATTGTTTTTCCAGCATTTTCTGATCTTTCAGCAATTTTTGCTGCTGCAGCCAATGCTGCACCACATGATATCCCCACCAGAATCCCTTCTTGAGTTGCGCACTTGCGTGCCCACTCAATCGCTTCTGCACTCTCGACCGTGATCACTTCATCGACTATGTCTAAATCTAGATTTTTTGGAATGAAGTTCGCTCCAATTCCCTGAATTTTATGAGGAGCTGGAGTGATGGCTTCACCACGTTTGGTTTGAGAGATAATTGGAGATTCTGCCGGCTCAACTGCAACCGAATAGATCGGTTTGTTTTGTATTTTTTCAAAATAATGCGAAATACCTGAAATCGTACCACCAGTTCCTACACCAGCTACCAGAATATCCACTTGACCTTGCGTGGCTTCCCAAATTTCAGGCCCGGTCGTTTCTTCATGAATTTTCGGATTTGCAGGATTTTCAAATTGCTGAGGTAAAAAATAGAGCTCAGGTTGCTCGGTTGCCAGTCTGACAGCTTCATCGACAGCACCTTTCATACCTTTCGCTGGCTCTGTCAAAACCAGATTCGCACCAAAGGCTTTCAGCACTTTACGACGCTCAAGACTCATACTTGCAGGCATTGTGAGTGTAATTGGATAACCTTTTGCAGCGGCCACAAATGCCAATGCGATACCAGTATTTCCACTTGTTGGCTCCACAATGTGCATGCCCGGCTTAAGCACACCACGCTTTTCAGCATCGGCAATCAGTGCAGCACCGATACGACATTTCACAGAAAATGCAGGATTACGGCTTTCTACCTTTGCCAACACGGTTGCACCCGTTTGAATAATACGGTTAATTCGTACTAAGGGCGTATTACCAATGGCATCAGCATTATTCGCATAAACTGCAACACCACGATTTTCAGGCGTTTTGAAGTGTGGATCGGTAGACATAACTATCCTTATTAGCGTTGGAATGATTCTCATGCATTATTCAGAATCAAAATAAGCCTGTCAAATCTCATCATAAAATCTGATTCATTTACCAAAGTTCACCTTCTCTCCAGTCTGTACACAGAAGCTGATGTTGTGACTTGAGATATGCCTCAATCTCATTATTCAATGGATAAAGTAAAATCTCGACGTCTTCAGTTTGGTACAACGACTGCCCATTTTGAACGTATAGATTACCTTTCCATGGTAACCAACCTAGTTTTTTATAAAACTCATCGTCTTCAGGCTGTAAAGCTACAAGAGGATACTGATTCAGAGTTAAATAATGGATTAAATACTTAAGTAACTGCGATGCATAGCCTTTACCCCGCATACTCAAATCGGTAGTGACATACTCAACATATGCCGTTTCAATATTCTGAAGCGTATTTACAGTGAAGTTTCTTTTTGTCCATAAAGCATGTGACACAATCACATTATCTACTGATCCAATAACATGCACAGCATTTTGCATAAATGCATATTGGCTCCAAGGATCTTCATCAAAAGCCTCAAAACATAATTTTGCGATTTGCTCTCTTTGATTATGCGTTAAATCGCTCGCGCTTATTACCTTAAACTGCACACAAAATCCCTCCGTTTTCATTCATCATAACGTAAAGTGACCGATGGGCTGGGCAGATTTTGTATTTTCTAATTTGATATGCACTTTTTATTTATTTTCTATTTCTATTTCATTTAGGCATAAAAAAGCCCCCTTAACATTTGTTAAGGGGGCTTTCGTATTTAAAAGCTGGCGATGACTTACTCTCACATGGCTAACGCCACACTACCATCAGCGCGAAGAGGTTTCACTTCTGAGTTCGGGAAGGGATCAGGTGGTTCACTCTTGCTATTGTCGCCAGCAAACTGTTTATGGACATTTTCGGGTCTTATTC
>NZ_BBNM01000017.1 GCF_000760595.1 Acinetobacter soli
CTTTCTTTCAACTTAACCCTGTAAGCTAAGTTGCTTTCGTGTATCGCGTCGGGATGAGTGCATTATAGGAGATTTTTTTTGGCACGCAAGTGTTTTTAAGCCTTTGTTTTGTCGAGTGTTCTATTTTTACGCACCAACTTGATGCAAAAATTGCAAAATAACAACCTAAACCTCTAATTATAAAAGAGAAATATGAAAAAAATATTTCTCTTTTATTTTATTTGCTTTTATTTGTGTGTGGTTTTTATTTGAACGCTCAAGATTTTTACCGCTTGTTTAGGTACGTTTTGGTGCATTCCCACATTGGCAGTAGGTACATTTGCGATTTTATCGACCACATCCATACCCTTGGTCACTTTACCAAACACTGCATAACCAGCATCACGCGATGATGCATTTAAGAAGGTATTGTCTGCCACATTAATAAAAAACTGACTGGTGGCCGAATTTGGGTTACTGGTTCGCGCCATTGCCAGTGTACCGCGTGTATTACTCAAACCATTTGATGCTTCATTTTTAATGGGAGCAGCCGTTGGTTTTTCTTTCATGTTGGACTCTAGCCCACCGCCTTGAATCATGAAGCCTGGAATCACACGATGAAAAATCGTGCCGTTATAAAAGTTACTCTTAATATAGTTTTCAAAATTTTTTGCTGAAACAGGTGCCTTTTGATCATATAGCTCAATTTCAATATTGCCCAGTGTGGTTTTCATTTCCACCTGAGTATTAGCAAGCGCATGCGCACTCATGAGCAAAGCAGCAGATAAACATAACGATTGTTTGAGCATTTTAATTCCTGATACATCATTCAAAAAATAAGCCTTAGGCATCCATCTAATCAACTCATCTGATGATCAGTGAAGACCAGACTTGTTGACCTAAGGCATAAAGCGGATTCAGCATTTAAGCATATTTGTTCCAAAACTTACGAAAACCGCGACTCATCTGAATCAGGTTAGCTTTGGCTTGATGCGATACTGGCGTTAGATTAATAAAGCCATGTGTTTGATCGAGATACTCTTCAAAATGTACTTTAACGCCATTTTGACGTAGCTTGTGGCTGTAAATCTCACCTTCATCATGCAAGACATCATGCCCGGCCGTAACAATATAGGCAGGCGCCATTTTTTTAAAATTGCCATAAGTTGGCGATATGATTGGATCATCCAGACGAACGTCATGCTGGGTCGCATAATAGTCCGTCACGTAGTCGATATCTGTACCGGTTAGCACCAATCCGTCTTTATAGGCATAAAAGGATGGATGGCGACTTTTAAAATCTACAGCCGGATAGATGAGGAACTGCGCATCAGGCGCATAAACTTTACCCACTGCACGCTGCGCGATCACCGTACTGATGTTTCCGCCCGCGCTATCTCCAGCCACCGCAATTCGATTTTTTAAGATTTTGAAATGTCGTTTGTTTTGATATACCCATGCCAGTGCATCTTCACAGGACTGAATTAAACGTTGTGGCGATACTTCGGGAGCAAGCGGATATTCAATACTGAGTACCTGAGCTTGACTGTATTTTGCAATCAAGCGACACGCTTCATCATGGGTATCTACACTGCCAACGACAAATCCGCCTCCATGATAAAACACAATCATCGGCAATTTTTTGCTGGGTGCAGGATGATAATGCCGCGCAAATATCGTTCCGCTTTGCAAAGGTAGACGGATATCCTCGACAGATGCAACAGCGGTGGGTTTACGCCGAATGGTTTGCATTTGCAGCTCAAACGCTTGACGAGATTGCTCTACATCGGAACCAATAAAGCCGACCAAACCTTGTTTAAGCTGAACAGCCATAAGGCATTTGGTAAAACTGTCTAACTGCGGATATTGATAGGGATAGCCCAATACGCGGACAAGCGATTCCTGCACAAATGAAGGAAGCTTATCGAGAACACGAGCCGCAGGCCCCTGACCTTTTTCAAGTAGTTCCTGAATATTTTGAGTAATGGCAACCACCGCTGTCTCCCTTCGATGTTTATATTTTTGGCATATGTGGGTCATGTATGACTATATTCTTGTTTAAAAGTGGCAATCAAGCCTGTTCTGTGTTGCTTTTATTAAACGTAGACGGTTTTTGTTAAATGTCATTGACCGCAGAAACACGGATTTTTCATGATTTGCCCATAAACATCAAATCAAATTAAGGTGGTCGTTCAATCGACAAAAAATAAACCCCTAAATCATCGGGTGACTTAGGGGTTTATTGATGGGTTTGTTACTGCACAATCCGTTGTGACATATTGATAAACAAACCAGAGTGAACATCCTGTTCGCTTTCAAACATCTTAGTCGAATACCTCATGCTTACCCAGAGGAGATTCCTGCGCAAGCTGTAGGTTATTTCTTCGGCGACTGTCATCTTATGTAGACACTTGATCTCAGTAGCAGCTTTGATCAGGTTAAGTTTTTCACCTAGGTGGCATCCTGAAGGCAAACAAACGATCTAATTAAGTGACCCGTACTCTGATATTACTGAATTGTTGAAGCGTCAGTAGACGGCTGTGCCATTTCAGGCGCTGCTTGTACAGGCTGTTGAGTTTGAGTTGAAGCACCCGCTTCAGCTGCAACACCACCTTGTACTCCGGCTTGCGGACTAGATGTTGTTTGAGCAGAACCAGATGCATTCAAACCGGCTTCAGAGGCACAGCCTACAGCAGTTAACGCAACACCGGCACACACCAACGACATAAGCGCTAATTTTTTCATGGGATCTTTCCTTTCACTATGACAAATTAAAAATATGCAAAGTCCAACTTTGCGCTGCCTATCATTCCCAATTTTTTCTAGTGGTGCTCGCACAATTCGTTGGAGTTTTTAGGCTTGCCAGTAGCGATTGTGAAATTTTTTATTAATCGGCTTTTTTGCATAAAAATCTTCATATTTTGCTTTAAAAGCTCGTAATTTTTTAATCTTTTTGATGTTTTTTGAAATTTTATACTTTTTAGCACATAAACCGGTTGTCTCATATATTTATAAAAACCATACAAAGAAGATTACGCCGCGAAACAATGATTTTCGCGGCTCAGATACCCTTCGCTATGTGAGTTGTATTTCATGCAGGCTTTTTTTAAAAAAAGTTCTGCATCTGCAGATCTTGATTAGGGCCATTTCATCTCACCTTTAACCACTTTTGCACCCAGTTCCAGATTGCTGTTTTCAGTTAAAGTGGGATACTGCTGTTGCATGATTTGAACCACGTCGGCCGATGTTTTACTGGCCTGAACGGCTTTTTCATAATCTTTGATGTAATTAATCGAAAAATTAACCGCAGCCAAATCTTGTGGTGCATGCGCTGCCATATGTGCTGGAATCACGACTTTCGGATGTAACGCCTGAATACTGCTTAAGGTCTCTAGTACGGCTTGACGGTCTTGAGTGCGCGGTGTATCCGCCATCCACAAATGAATGCCTGACGATACAGCAATTCCCCCCACCACAGCTTGGGCATCTGGAATATATAAATACGTCAGTTCATTTTTGCCTTTGATTTCGATCTTTTGATCTCCAAGTTTCAAAGTTTTAGCTCGATAAATTTCGGGCACGATGATCTTTGAAGGGGCATTTGCGCCCATGAGAGGTGACCAGTAGTTCACTTTGAGGGCCTGAGTTTGCTGAATATGCTGCACTGTTTCTGGTGTAGCTAAAATTTTGGCTGCCGGAAAGTATTGCTTTAAGACATCCAAACCAAAGTAATAATCTGGATCGCCATAGCTGATAAAAATGGTATTGAGTGTTTTACCACTGTCGAGTATTTCGGCCGCAAGACGCAGTGCCTCAGATTTAGAAAACTGAGCATTGACTAGCATCACTTCTTTATCATTTTCAATGAGCGTCGAGGTCACACCAAAATGCTCTGGCTGTGCCACAAAGCTTTTAATCGTCACGGTTTGAGCAAAAGCCGTGCTGACTGCAAGGCTGGTCATTATGGCGGCAGCAAGTGTGGTATTTTTAATAAAATTCATGTGTGTCTCCTAAAGATGGAATACACTTTAAGCTGCAACTTGTGTTTAATAAATCGGCATTTTCAAGATAAACTGTTGCATATCTTGCAACAATAATGTGGTTAATGATGGATACTTTAAAAGCCATGCGGGTTTTTGTCGCAATTGCTCATCATGGCAGTTTAGCCAGAGCTGCCGATCAGCTGGATTATTCGCGCGCCATGGTGTCACGTTATCTCCATCATTTAGAGCACACCTTCTCGATTCGCTTGTTTCAACGTAATACCCGTAAAATCTCACTAACGCCATCGGGTGAAAAAGCACTGCGTTACTGTGAAAATATTTTACAGCAGCAGTTGTTACTGCATGATTTAGCCGCGCATGAACAACAAAGCGGCAGCATTCGTCTTACCTGCGGTTTGTTTTTGTACCAGTTGGGACTGAATCGTTGTTTACGTGCCTTTCAGGCAGCTTATCCTCAAATTCAGTTTGATTTAACGCTCACAGAAAATGCATTGGATTTAATCGACGGCAATATCGATTTGGCGCTGCGCATTACGCAGAAAATTGCCGATGGCTTGATTGCACGCCCCATTTACACCATTGCTTCGACCTTTTGTGCCCATCCAGACTATTTGGCTCAAGCACCTGAGTTGAACCATCCGAGCCAGTTATTGCAACACGCCTGTATCAGTCATCAACATTATAGTCAGTACTGGACGCTCATTGATGCCGAGCAGCATCCGCAAAATTATCCAATCCAGAGCAGCTTTAAAAGTAATGATGTGAATGCTTTATATGATATGTGTATAAATGGTCAAGGCATTGCCATGTTGCCCAGTTTATTGGTACAGCAAGATTTGGCAATCGGTCGACTGGTTCGCGTCTTACCAGAGTATACCGCAACCGATTTATCGCTCTCGCTGGTGTATGCCTCTCGACAGCATTTGCCGCACATGACCCAGATTTTGATTGCATTTTTAATGGAACATCTGGGCAATTACCTGAATTGTGAAGAATAATTTTTTTATCTGTTTTCTATGACTTGAATTTTTAAGCAATGCCCATACCTCTATGATTATTCACAAATGAACAAAATTCGTGGCAGTTCAGGAATTTGCAGTTACAAACACTGATGCCCAAAGGACTGTACATGTTTAAGAACCCTTTTAAACGGAGATCATCAATGGCTAATGAGCAAAACGAGCAGGCTCAAGACTTATCTTCAGAGCAAGCAGCACTTAACACTGAGCACACTCAAACTGAAGAAACCGAGCAGGTCGCTGAGATTAGCGTTGAAGATTTGCAAGCTCAGATCAGCAAGCTTGAAGAAAGCCTCAAGCTTGAAAAAGCACGCGCAGCCAATGCCATTTACGAAGCTGAAAAAGTAAAAGAACGCGCTGAACGTGAAGCAGAAAGTGCCAAAAAATTTGCGCTTGAAAAATTTGCAAAAGGCTTGCTCGATTCAGTCGACAACCTTGAGCGCGCCATTCAGGCTGCGGGCGACGAAAAAACACCTTTAGTTGAAGGTATTGAGCTGACCTTGAAATCATTGACCACTACGCTTGAAAAATTTGAAGTGGCTGCGGTAGATACCTCGAATGGGTTCAACGCCGACCTGCATCAGGCCGTCGGGATTGATCCAACAGCGAAGGCCGGTGAGATTGGCAATGTCTTACAAAAAGGCTACACCCTTTCAGGTCGTTTGTTGCGCCCAGCCATGGTGACTGTCGGTCAATAATTGAATAAATCGGAACGTGTTTTGATTTTTTTTGATGAAAATGCTTGAAAAAAATCAATTCACTCTCATATCGGATAACAAGCAAAAACATTGCAAAAAAATTTTGAGGAATTGAACTCATGGCAAAAATTATCGGTATTGACTTAGGTACAACCAACTCATGTGTCGCTGTACTTGAGGGCGATAAAGTTAAAGTAATTGAAAACGCAGAAGGCGCGCGTACTACACCATCGATCATTGCGTATAAAGATGGCGAAATCTTGGTAGGTCAGTCTGCAAAGCGTCAGGCGGTTACGAACCCTAAAAACACATTGTTCGCCATTAAGCGTTTAATCGGTCGTCGTTACGAAGATCAAGCCGTACAAAAAGACATCGGCTTAGTCCCTTACAAAATCATCAAAGCAGACAATGGTGATGCGTGGGTTGAAGTAAACGACAAAAAATTAGCGCCACAACAGGTTTCTGCTGAAATCTTGAAAAAGATGAAGAAAACGGCTGAAGACTATCTTGGCGAAACAGTAACAGAAGCGGTGATTACTGTTCCTGCATACTTTAACGATGCACAGCGTCAAGCCACTAAAGATGCTGGTCGTATTGCAGGTCTTGATGTGAAACGTATCATCAACGAACCAACTGCTGCGGCACTTGCGTTTGGTATGGACAAGAAAGAAGGCGACCGTAAAGTTGCTGTTTACGACTTGGGTGGTGGTACATTTGACGTATCGATCATCGAAATTGCTGACCTTGATGGCGACCAGCAAATCGAAGTGTTATCGACCAACGGTGATACTTTCCTAGGTGGTGAAGACTTTGACAACGCATTGATTGAATACTTGGTTGAAGAATTCAAGAAAGAACAAAGTGTGAATCTGAAAAATGATCCGCTTGCGTTACAACGTTTGAAAGAAGCTGCTGAAAAAGCAAAAATTGAGCTTTCTTCATCGAATGCGACTGAAATCAACTTGCCGTACATCACGGCTGACGCAACTGGTCCGAAACACTTGGTGATCAACGTTACTCGTGCAAAACTTGAAGGTTTGGTTGCAGACTTGGTTGCGCGCACCATTGAACCTTGCCGTATTGCGCTTAAAGATGCAGGTCTTTCGACTTCTGATATCTCTGACGTGATCTTGGTCGGTGGTCAGTCTCGTATGCCACTTGTACAACAAAAAGTACAAGAGTTCTTCGGTAAAGAGCCACGTAAAGACGTGAACCCGGACGAAGCTGTGGCAATCGGTGCTGCAATTCAAGGTGCAGTCTTGTCTGGCGACAAAAATGACGTATTGCTTCTTGACGTTACCCCATTGACTTTGGGTATCGAAACTATGGGCGGCGTACTCACAGCAATTATCGAGAAAAATACCACGATTCCTGCGAAGAAATCACAAGTGTTCTCGACTGCTGCTGACAACCAACCTGCTGTAGATATCTCGGTTTACCAAGGTGAACGTAAGATGGCTCAACAAAACAAATTGTTGGGTAACTTCCAATTAGGTGACATTCCACCTGCGCCACGTGGTGTGCCACAAATTGAAGTGTCTTTTGACATCAACGCCGACGGTATCTTGAAAGTATCTGCAAAAGACAAGAGCACAGGTAAAGAGCAATCGATCCAGATTAAAGCAAACTCAGGTTTGTCTGATGCTGAAATCGAAGCAATGATCAAAGATGCAGAAGCAAACGCCGAAGAAGACCGTAAGTTTGAAGAACTTGCAAAAGCGCGTAACGAAGCTGATGCATTAATTTCAAGCTCAAACAAAGCAGTGAAAGATCTTGGCGACAAAGTGACTGAAGATGAAAAAACTGCTGTTGCAACTGCGGTGACTGAACTTGAAGCAGCCACTAAAGAAAATGATGTAGACGCGATCAAAGCGAAAACTGAAGCGCTACAAAACATTTTGATGCCAATCACGCAACGTGCTTATGAGCAAGCTCAAGGCGCTGAAGGTGGTGCACAAGGTTTTGATCCAAATGCATTCCAAGGCGGCGAAGCTGGTCAGCAACAAAAAGCAGATGATGGCGTTGTCGATGCTGAATTCACTGAAGTGAAAGACGACAAAAAATAATTGATCGTTTTTTGAAAAAGCGTCCGATTTATCGGGCGCTTTTTTTATGTATATTGATATTATCCAAGAAACAACACTTTGCTGAAGGAACAGTAATGAAAAACAGCCTCTTTATTCAAACTCGCCATTCAAACACACAGCGCATTCAATGGATTAAACCGTCTGCGACAATCTTGTCACTCTTGGTTGTGCCCTTTGCATGGTGTGCGAGCGCCAATGTAGCAGCTCAGCAAATTGCGCTGGTGGGTACATGGACATCTATTCCGGATGCGCCGCTGGTGCAAAAGCCAGCTCAGGCCAGCGATGGGTTGTATCAACTTCAAATGAATGAGGATGGTACCTTAACGCCAACACATGTTTTTAAAATGAAAAGTCCTTCTTGGATTGTAAAATCTAAAGATGGACGTTTTGCTTACACCACCAACGAAGAAAATAAAGGTGAAGTGACTGCCATTTCAGTTCAGTCCAATCAAGTTAAAGTGCTCAATACAGTAGACAGCCATGGTGGACACCCGACGCATGCGTCCATCAGTCTCGATAATAAATTTCTGGTAGTTTCAAACTATTCAGCAATCGATAAAAATCGCGGTGGCGTGACTGTTTTTCCAATTTTGCCAAACGGCCATTTGGGTGAAAAAATTCAAAATATTGTTTTTTCGGAAGGATCAAACGTAGTAAAAGGTCGTCAGGACAGTGGCCATGCCCACTCCACGACGTTTAGTCCAGATGGTCAGTATTTGTATGCGGCCGATCTGGGCAATGACAAAGTATACGCCTTTCAATATCACCCCAATCAAACCCAGCCGCTCAAGGCAGATCCTCGCCGAGATGTGACCTTTGCTCCGGGTTCTGGCCCACGTCATATGGTCTTTTCCGCAAATGGTCAACATGCATACGTGACCGCAGAAATGTCGAGTGAAATTGTGACCTTCAAGGTGCAAGATGGTTATCTGAAAAAAGTCGCACAAAATAAACTGGTTGCAGCGCATGCAACACCTAAATTTAAGAGTGCCAGCGGCATTATTCTCAGTCCAGATGGCAAATACATCATCACTGCCAACCGCGGCTCACATAACGCTCTTTTGGTGTTTAAAGTTCAACCGAATGGTTTACTTGCTCAACCCGTGTCTTATAAAGCCAATGGCATTGAACCGCGTGCTTTTTCATTCGATACCACAGGTCGATATCTGTATGTAGCCAACGTATTTAGCAATAACATTAGCTTATTTCACTTTGACCCGAAGCACGGCACATTAAAGCCTGCTGGTGATGCCGCCAAGATATCTACACCGACAGATATTAAGTTCTTTGAATAATATAAACTAACAATCAGCACTGGGTTTACTCAAGTTAATGGATTAACTGATTGCCATTAAGCCTGTTGATCTGGTTTAAAAACTTTCAGTTTATTCCTTACTGGCCTGAGAAAATTCAAAATCCCACAAAAGGCGGTGATTGTATCTAAAATTTTGCCGTGCTACGGTATAAACAATATTGAAGATGAATGTTAGTCGGGAGATATCAGTGAGTTATTATCATATTTTGATTGAAGTGAACGATCACATCAGCACAATTGAGCAAACACGTGATATCGAGATTTTTGATATTATTGAGATCAAACCCTTTTTACATTCGATTTTACTGCCGTATTTCAACGAACAAATTATTGAATTAGAAGATGAAAATCTTGATTATCAGGATATTTTACATCTTGAAGTTAAACAAACGCTGCTACCAATTAAAGACTTGATTGAAGAAGAACAAAAACTGCTACCAAGCGACACCGATGTCACCATCACGGCTTACGAAATTTTTAATGATCGTGAACTCAGCCAAGATGTCACTACCGTCATTATGGATATTTTAGAAGCGGTAAAATTGGATCAGCCTCCAATCGAACTTTAACTATTAAACAGTCAGCATAAAAAAAGGGCGATACCGGTCTGATCGCCCTTTTTTATTTTATTGCATCATGCGTCTTGCTTGCTCTTGTCGGAAGGCACGTAAAATTTGTTGCCCCGCCCGACCCGTCGGATTTAGGCCCAATCGGGTTTGCTCTTGCTGAATCGCCTGACGACTTTTATCTCCAATCAAACCATCTACCGCTCCGATATCATAGCCACGCTGAAGTAAAAACTGCTGGATTTCACGGCGCTCGGCACGTGAGGTTCCCGGATCATCTGTGGGCCATGCGGTTAGAAAAGGTCCGGCACCTTGGAGACGATCTGACAAATGTGCAATTGCCAGACCATAACTTTCTGCGGCGTTATAGCTATAAATGGCATCGAAGTTTTTAAAGACTAAAAATGCTGGTCCGGTCGCACCTGCAGGTAGCATTAAGCCCGCTGGCGTATTCGACGAGAGATTTCCCTGAATTAAAGCCGTTCCATCTGCGCGTGTTAGGCCTTGTGCCAACCAGTAGCTCAGTGGACGTTTATTACGACGCCCTTCGCCCGAGACAGACATTCCGGGAGGTAATTGCACTTCAAAACCCCATGGCATCCCCGTTTGCCAGCCTGCCTGTTTTAAGAAATTGGCTGTCGATGCTAAGGCATCTGGCACACTTGAGACCAAATCGCGACGCCCGTCTCCATCAAAATCGACTGCCAATCGATCATAAGTCGATGGCATAAACTGCGTATGGCCAAACGCCCCTGCCCACGAGCCTTTTAACTGATCTAAACGCAGATCGCCGCGCTGTAAAATACGTAATGTGGTAAAAAATTCACCACGGAAATAACTTTGTCGACGCCCTTCACAGCTGAGTGTCCCCAGTGCTTGTAACAACGGATATTTACCGGAAATATCACCATAATTACTTTCGACACCCCACACCGCCACAATGGTTTCAACAGGTACACCATACACCTGCGAGGCGCGGTTCAACACATCTCGATACTGTGCCAGTTTTTGCTTTCCAGCATCTACACGTTCGTTATCGACCAAACCAGACAGATAATCCCAGATCGGCGTTGAAAATTCGGGCTGGTAATTAAGTTTATCTATGACTGAGTAATCTGGAGTCAAATTTTGTGTGTATTGGTCGTAGGTCGATTCAGAAACACCCGATGCAATCGCCTGTGAGCGTAGATTTGCAAGACAACGCTGAAAATTATCATTTTGTGGTGTAACGGCTGTGGTCATGACAGGTTTATTTGTGGTTGAGCCATTCACCACTTTTTCATTCAAAATTAATTCGGCATGCGCGGGCGCCATCAGCAATGAACACGTACCAAGAAAAAAAGACAAACGTCGCATTATTATCATCACCTGTTTTAAATTTAAAAAAGCAAATCCTGTGCTTACCTTAGCACTATGGCAACGAAATCAAAGCGTGAATTCGTAAATTTGAATTCATATTCTGCACTTTAAATTCAAAGTATAGAAAAAGTTATCCACACCACTCATTTTAAATTCAAAAACAGTTCAAAAAGTTTAAATTCAAATCCAGACATTTTAAATTCAAAAATTTTTCACGCTTTTATTGCATTCAAGCTGTGGATAAGTCACTTTAACTTGGTTTTGAATTCAAATCGCATCTAAAGAAAAACTTTGAATTCAAAGTTTTCATATTGTTTTAAATTTAAAGTTTTATTGTGCGCAGAATTTGAATTTAAAACAGATCATTTGCAGGAATTCATCACGGCTAATTGTGTTTTTGAACACGATTTTAAATTCATTGCAGTGGCTGAATATCTACTGTTCCAAAATCAGGGCGGCTATCTTACCCAAAAAAAAATTAAAAAAAAGCGACCAGCTTGCTGATCGCTTGATTTATACACCTGAAATGAACTAAATGGTTATGTCTTGAGTTAATGCCAACGGTTCTGGCAAAATTTCCGCCAATTGACGACATAAATGCGTCAATTCACTTTGATTCAACGGCATTAAAGTGATGTGTCCCAATTTACGGCCTTCACGTTCGCTCTTGTTATACAAGTGCAAATGCGCGCCGTTCAGCGCCAAAACATCTTCAGATTTTGGATGCTGACCAATAATATTCACCATCACTGTCGGGCGAACCACCTCGGTCGAACCCAAAGGCAAGCCAGCAACGGCACGAACATGATTTTCAAATTGTGAGCACACCGCACCTTCAATCGACCAGTGGCCCGAATTATGAACACGTGGTGCCATTTCGTTGGCAAATAAGCCCTGTTCGGTGACAAACAGCTCAAGCGTTAGAACACCCACATAATTCAGATGGTTCAGCAGACGCGTAATGTAATCCTGAGCAACAGGCTGTAAGGCTTCACTGCGAGGTGCAGGCACAATCGAATGCGACAAAATGCCGTGATGATGGTGATTTTCTGCCAACGGCCAAGTTTTCACTTCACCATCTTGACCACGCACTGCAATAATCGAAACTTCACGAGAAAACTGAACAAAACTTTCTGCAATCAATGATTTGGCAGGGCCAAGCTCTTGCCAAGCTTGATCAATTTGCTCCGCTTCACGCAGTACAAACTGACCTTTGCCATCGTAACCGCCAGTGGCTGTTTTCAGCACAATCGGTAAACCTAGCTGCGCTACAGCAGTTTGAAGCGATTCAAGGCTATCGACGGCTCGAAACGGCGCGACTGGAATCTCCAGACGCTGAAACAGCTCTTTTTCAAGCAAACGATTCTGCGCAGTTGCCAAGGCCTGACGTGGCGGATAAATGGCTTTGTCTTGACTCAGACGGTCTACATCGGCCAATGGCGTATTTTCAAACTCAAGACTAAATACATCTGCACTTTCAATAAATGCCTGCAATGCATTCGGATCTTGCTCGGTAGAGTAAACCTGACCCAAGATTGCTGCTGGACAATCTGCATTCGACTCGAAGAACGTACATTCAAGATTAAGGGGCAGGGCCGCTTGTGCCATCATACGGCCAAGCTGTCCACCACCAAAAATTCCGATGGTTTTATTCATGATCGCCTCGTTATGCCTGACCTGGAATGTTATTGCTGGCTACCTTATCGGTTTGTGCAGCACGAAAATCCGCCACGTTTTGCGCAATCTCTGGACGCGTCAGCCCTAAAATCTGTGCCGCCATAATCGCTGCATTGGTTGCGCCTGCCGGGCCAATCGCCAAAGTACCCACTGCAATACCCGCAGGCATTTGTACAATCGAAAGCAAAGAATCGACACCGTTTAAGATCGATGATTTGACTGGAACACCCAATACAGGCAAATCGGTTTTTGCTGCACACATACCTGGGAGGTGCGCCGCGCCGCCTGCACCAGCAATAATCACTTGAATCCCGCGATCACGCGCTGTCTCGGCATATTCAAACAAACGATCTGGTGTCCGATGTGCTGATACCACCTCAGCCTCAAATGGTACGCCAAGCTGTTTGAGCATATTGGCAGTATGTTCCAGTGTTGCCCAATCCGATTGAGACCCCATAATAATTCCGACTAAGGGTTGAGCATCTTTCGCTGCGACCGCGTTCATTGGCACTTCCAGAGAGTAATAAGAAAAACGGGATATCCTGACTTGCATCAAGACAAAAAAGATTATGCGCGCCATTATAGCGTCTTTTTTCGACGTCTCCAAAAATCTTCATCGATTCTGCGATGCTTTTGTACGCTTTTGCTGACAGCATTTCAGGAAATTTTCGACTGTTTTGATGCTGTCAGATCGCCTATTCTAAATTCATCAGGAACAGGACGTTCCAGAACATAAAACAACAATGATACGTTCATGCATCAGGATGTGAGGTACGACAGGCGTTATACCTAGGAACCAAGATACGAGAAAGCCCGACAGGATGTCGGGCTTTTTTGATGATCTCGATTTTTTCTTTACTGACTACGAAATACGAAATACACACAGCCCATCAAACACAGCATGGCCCACAAATAGTCAATCTTAAACGGCTGTTTAAACATAAATAGCATAAACGGCGTAAAGACCAGCAAAGTCACCACTTCTTGGGTAATTTTCATTTGTCCCAGACTCCAGCCATGCTGATCTAGATAACGCGTGGCCGGAATCATAAAACTGTATTCGAGTAGGGCAATGGCCCAGCCAAATAAAATCGCTTGCCAGAGTGGAGCGTGGTGCAAAAACTTTAAGTGTCCGTACCATGCCAAGGTCATGAAACAGTTGGAAATAATCAGCAGCAATAAAGGAAAGGAGAGGGCCATAATGTGCTCAAAAGTGATTGATGCCTGCTTAGCGTACACGGCAATGCTTAAAAGTAAAATCAGTCAATATCACGACTGGCATCACTATACCAATACACGCCATCGGCGTAATGCTTATAGCGCTGCCGTACAGGCAAAAAATTAAGTTCGCGCTGCGTAGTTTGCAGAAATTGCTTGAGGATTATCTGGGAGGATTCATCGACTGAACGCCGATAATCCGAATCGTTCAGCATAATCTTCTGTCCGTTTCGTAAATAAAAATGGATGCAAATTTTAGAACTTTTTAAGGCAGGTGCTTGAGTGGCATAGTCATAACTATAAAAACCTACAATATCGGCTTTGGCATAGCACTGTGGCAGCGCCTGACCCAACTGCACATACATGCAACTGGCATCAAACCAGATCTGAACCTGCTTTGAAAACATGCGCACCAACCCTGCAACCGTCCCGAAATACAGTAGAAATAAGAGACTGACAGGCCCTAAATAAAAGTCTGCACCCACTACATAGACATAGATCAGTACAAAAACCAGCAAAACAGGCACACACATCCATAGCACCTGAAATGCTGAATAAGGATACACCCGCTCAAAGCTAAAAATCCGGGTGGGTTGCGTCTGTATAATGGATGCTTTACTCACTGCTCAGCTTGCTACAAATTTACGCGCTAAGCATTACTATGCCGTATTTTTAGCCAGAATGCGACGACCTCAGCCGATAACAAGAAAAACTATCTTTTCAGAAACAGCCTTGATATCGTTGCACTCAAATTTTAACGATTTAGACAACAGCACCGAGCAAATGAAGTGATGTGTCAATGACAGTGGAGTAGGCAAGTAATGCATCTGCATATTTTGGGTATTTGTGGCACATTTATGGGTTCTTTGGCGCTTTTGGCCCGCGATCTGGGTCATAAAGTGACAGGTTCCGATGCCAACGTCTATCCACCCATGTCGACTCAACTCGAACGTGCAGGCATCGAATTGATGCAAGGTTACGACCGAAGCCACTTACAACCACACCCTGATCTGGTCATTGTGGGCAATGCCATGAAACGTGGTATCGATGCGATCGAGTACATGCTGAATCAGGGCCTACCTTATATCTCCGGCCCACAATTTCTGGCCGATCATGTATTGCAAGGCAAACATGTGTTGGGCGTTGCAGGGACACATGGCAAAACCACCACTACAACTATGCTGGCCTGGGTGCTCGACCAGGCGGGTTTAAATCCCGGCTTTTTGATTGGCGGTGTTCCGCTGGGTTTTAGCGAAAGTGCGCGTTTG
This sequence comes from Acinetobacter soli, assembly GCF_000760595.1. Lineage (GTDB taxonomy): Bacteria > Pseudomonadota > Gammaproteobacteria > Pseudomonadales > Moraxellaceae > Acinetobacter > Acinetobacter soli. The sequence continues at coordinate 15,191 of NZ_BBNM01000017.1, forward strand.
GGCGGCGGAAAATATTTCTGTGTTGAAGCGGATGAGTACGATTCTGCTTTTTTTGATAAACGCTCCAAGTTTGTTCATTATCACCCTAAAACAGCGATTTTAAATAACCTCGAATTTGACCATGCCGACATCTTTGATGATCTGGCTGCCATTCAAAAACAGTTTCATCATCTGGTACGTACCATTCCAAGTGAAGGCTGTATTATTAGTCCAACCACCGAAACCAATATTGATGAAGTCTTGGCTATGGGCTGCTGGACGCCTGTGGTTCGTACCAGCTTAAATGCCAACGATGCACAAATCAGTGCTGAGCAACTCAGCGCCGACGGTAGTCATTTTAAAGTCCTTGAACACGGCGTGGTTCAAGGTGAAGTTCGCTGGAATATGACCGGTCAGCATAGCGTTGCCAATGCACTTGCAACTATTGCGGCGGCTCAGCATGTCGGAGTGAGTATTGCACAGGCCTGTGAGGCGTTATCTGCTTTTGGCGGTGTGAAGCGTCGTATGGAACTGTTGGGAACCATTCGGGGGATTGAAGTGTATGACGACTTTGCCCATCACCCCACTGCAATTGAAACTACGCTCGATGGTGCACGTCAACGTTTGGGTAACCGCCGTTTATGGGCAGTGATTGAACCGCGCTCGAATACCATGCGCATGGGCAGTCATAAAGAGGGATTGGCAGATGCTGCACGTCTGGCCGATGAAGTCATATGGTATCAACCAGAAGGTCTAGACTGGGATTTGCAGCCCGTGATTGAGGCTGCGGTTAATTCTGCACAAGTCAGTCACTCGCTGGATGAGATTATTCAGCGAATTCGTTCAGAAGCCGCTGAAGGTGATGCGGTCGTCATCATGTCGAATGGTGGTTTCGGTGGGCTGCATCAAAAATTAATTTCTGCTTTACAAGATTAATTCATCAGCAGCGCTGCTTGAGTGAAGGGGCTTCATTTGTGCCTTCACTCGAGTCATGTCTTCAATTGCTGCTTAAACAGTCAATTCTTACAAAACTGTGCGGATTTACAATTTCAGATTGTGCTGATTTCTTTATGATGCGTGCTTTCTTCATTTGAGAGTGGAGGGCACATGCCTATTGAAACGCTCAATCTCGAGCTGTTTAGCCTGATCAATGCATCGGCCGAAGCGAAGCCGTGGATCATTCATCTGGCTATTTTTATTGCCAATGATTTACTGTATCTGGTGTTAGGTCTGCTGGTTTTTTTGTGGTGCTTTGGCGATCTTGCCAACAAGGAACGTGCCTTAAGAGCAGTCTTATTGACCTCGATTGCACTCGGTTTTGGTTATTTGATTTCACTGTATTATCCACATTCGCGTCCCTTTGTACTGGGTGTTGGTCATACCCTGATTGAGCACAGCGCTACCGCTTCCTTTCCAAGTAATCACATGCTGATTTTTAGTACCATCGCATTGTCATACTTAAGTGTTGGGCGACGAGTGGCTGGCGGCATTTTATTGCTCATGGCGTTTGCAGTGGCTTGGTCACGTATTTATATTGGGGTACATTTCCCGCTGGATATGCTCGGTGCCTTTGGTGTGGCGTTGGTGATTAATGGCCTTGGCGTATATATATGGCCGCTGTGTCAAACGCACATTATGCACATGGCAGTTGCCGCATATTCATGGTTATTTCATCCGCTACTGCGTCGTGGCTGGTTGAAATAAAGCTGTGACTCGGTGCTTGATCTTTGATCGCGACTGTGGCATGCTTTTCATCCAAAGCAAAATTTAGTTTGACAAGGGGAGTAGCCTCCTCCAAGCGTTTCGAGCATGACTCAAACGCGTCAGATATCGTCAATACACTTTGAAAAAAGTCGGTATCTGAGCACAGCGTTCTTATTCTGTGTAGGCAAGACCTTGATCATGTTGTTTCAGATTATTATGTTATCTGGCAGCTGGTCGAGGTTTTTTTATGACTGCTTGCCGGATAGGGAGAAAAAAATGGACTCTATCGGCAATCCATGGCTGTATCTGGTCTTCTTTGGCATCGTGTTTGTGATGCTATTGATTGACTTTTTAGGCTTCAAACAAAAAAAAGCAGACGAAGTACCGCTCAAGCAAGCACTGACTTGGAGTATTGCATGGGTCACGGTTGCACTCTTGTTTGCAGGCGGACTCTGGCTCTATCTACAACAAACGGCAACACTGGCGATCGCTAATCAGAAGACCATGGAATATCTGGCAGGTTATCTGCTTGAAAAATCCTTAGCAATTGATAATGTCTTTGTCTGGCTAATGATTTTTGCGGCCTTTGCTGTGCCAGCAGGACTGCAGCGTAAAATTCTGCTTTACGGTGTACTAGGCGCCATTATTTTACGCAGTATCTTTATTTTTATTGGTGCTTGGTTCGTTCAAGAGTTTTCTTGGGTGCTGTACATCTTTGGTGCTTTCTTGGTGTATACCGGCTTTAAATTCCTTAAAGGTCAGGGCGAAGAAGAACAAAACATCGAAGATATGAAGGTGCTGAAATGGTTACGTAAGCATATGCGAATTACCCAGAACTTCCATGGCGATCGTTTCTTTATCCGTGAGCAAGGTGTGCTCTGGGCAACACCGTTATTTATTGTGCTGATTCTGGTTGAATTTTCGGATGTTATTTTTGCAGTCGATTCAATTCCTGCAATCTTTGCCGTAACCACCGATCCGTTTATTGTTTTAACCGCAAACTTGATGGCGATTTTAGGCTTGCGTGCCATGTTCTTCTTGCTGGCAGGTGCGGCATCTAAAATGCACTATTTACCGTATGGTCTGGGCATCATCTTGCTGTTCATCGGTTTCAAAATGCTCATGCTGGATGTGTTCCACATGCCAATCTGGATCTCGCTCAGTTTTATTGTGATTGTATTGGGAATCACGGCGTGGCTTTCGATGCGTCACAACAAGAAACAAGAGTTGTCTGACTCTTAAGCTAAAGCACCACATAAAAAATGCCTTTGACTTGTTCAAAGGCATTTTTTATAGCATTAACACTTTTATGAGCGGCTTAAAGATACCACATAGCGCACATACACCCATGAAAGCCCCATCATGGCCAGATTCATTATCACTGGATTAAAGGCCTGAACCAAAGTGGAGGGCAGTAACAACATTACGAGCAGCAACAGAAACAGCAAACCCAGTAAATTAAAGTAATGCAGGACCTTGCTGGCATAGAACAAAAACAACAAGCCAAAGATTACCTCAGCCACACCTGAAGCATAGACAGCACGTAGTGCCCATACCTCAGAAACACCTAAAACCTGCCAGATTTTGAGCTCGTCGGGGTGCTGCCATATCAATTTCGGTACCATCCCCTGATAGCACCAAAAAAAGGCAAGTAGGCGATTAATGGTTTTACAAATGGGATCATTGTGCACGTGGATTCATCTCTGAGCGTCCTTAAAGGAATAAATACGCTCACATATTCTACATCCACAGTCCGCAAACCTGTAAAGGATCAATCATTTATCTGTGCACATTACCAGGTGCCTTTCTTGGCAAGAAATTTGCAGCTATAAAAAATAAAAACCTTGCATTTTTTAGGGCTTGCTCAGGCCCTTTCTTTTTATCTGTATTTTTGAATAATCATGTTGCGCATCAACATATAGTGCCGCCAAGGTAGATGAAATACGTTACAATCAACCGAAAAAATTACACGTTGTAGGGTTCAGTATGTCATTTTCTGCTCCGCAAGCCATCATTCGTGGTCGCTTTTTGGATATCCAGTCTCTCGTTAATCAAGCCGATCAAATTGCAGAGCACGTACGCTATCTTGAAGATGGCGTGATGCTGATCGAGCAGGGTAAGATTGTGGCCTTTGATCACTGGGAAAATTTAAAAGACCACTTGCCTGCCCATGTAGAGATTACCCATTACCACGAGCAATTAATTATTCCGGGCATGATTGATACTCACATTCATTACCCGCAAACCGAAATGGTCGGTGCCTATGGCGAACAGCTCCTGAGCTGGCTCAATACCTACACCTTTCCAACCGAACTACAATTTAAAGATGCGGCCTATGCCAAGGAAATTGCCGAGTTTTTTCTCGATGAATTACTTAAAAACGGCACCACAACGGCCTTGGTGTTTTGTACCGTACATCCTGAATCGGTAGACGCGTTATTTGAAGCGGCACAAGCGCGCCAGATGCGGGTGGTGGCTGGTAAGGTATTGATGGATCGTCATGCCCCAGACGGGCTCTGCGATACCGCAGAGCGTGCCTATAATGAATCTAAGGCGCTGATTGAAAAATGGCACGGGAAGGGCCGTGCGCTCTATGCGATTACGCCGCGTTTTGCTCCGACGTCTACGCCAGAACAACTGGCACGGGCAGGACAGCTTAAACAAGAATTTCCTGATGTCTATGTGCATACGCACTTGAGCGAAAATAAAGACGAAATTGCGTGGGTGAAAGATTTATTTCCCGAGCAGACGGGCTATTTAGATGTCTATCAGCACTACGGCCTCACCGGAAAACGTTCAGTATTTGCACATTGTGTTCATCTTGAAGAGCACGAATGGGACTGCATGCACCAGACCGACTCAGCAATTGCGTTTTGTCCGACGTCGAATCTGTTTTTAGGTAGTGGGCTGTTTCCACTGAAAAAAACATGGGATAAACAGGTTAAAGTCGGTTTAGGTACAGACATCGGTGCAGGTACATCGTTTAGTCTGTTACAAACCGTCAACGAAGCCTACAAAGTCCAACAGCTTCAGGGCGATAAACTTTCTGCCTATGAATCGTTTTATCATGCCACACTTGGTGGTGCCAAAGCGCTTGATCTAGACGATAAACTGGGCAATTTTGCACTGGGCAAAGAAGCCGATTTTGTGGTACTCGATTTGAAAGCCACCGCTTTGCAGGCGCTGCGTCAGTCGAGAGCCAAATCGCTTGAAGATGCCTTGTTTGCGCTCTTTACCATGGGAGACGATCGTAATGTCGAATCGACCTACGTGTACGGACAAAAAGTCTATCAAAAAGCGGCGTCGAACTAATCTCGTCCGTTGGACTGTGCTGTTACTGGGCTGTGCATGTTTACTCAGATCGGACCAGTCAGTTCAGCCTGACGCATGATGTATACACAACAAATGATGCATCGCAGGCTTTTTTGCTTTAAACTTTAGTCATCGATTTATGATTTTGAGGTGTTGCTGGTCAACACCTTTTTTATTTGAAAACTTTCTGATGTTTTAGGTTTCTGCACATGACCGTCGAAATGAGCGTAATGATCTCTGCCGAAGAGATTCAAGCCAAAGTAAAGCAGCTCGGTGAACAAATTAATGCTCACTATGCCAACAGCAACAAAGATCTGGTCCTGATTGGCCTGTTGCGTGGTTCATTTATTTTTATGGCCGACTTATGTCGTGCGATTGCAAAACCACATGAACTCGATTTCATGACGGTTTCAAGCTATGGTGCCAGCACGGTATCGAGCCGAGATGTCAGAATCTTAAAAGATTTAGACGGCGAAATTCGTGGCAAAGATGTTCTGGTGGTTGAGGATATTATTGACTCTGGCAATACCTTGAGCAAGGTTTTGGAAATCTTGCAAACGCGTGAACCGAATTCTATTGAGCTGTGTACGCTGGTGAGCAAACCTTCACGCCGTGAAATCGAGCTTGAAGTCAAATTCTTAGGCTTTGAAGTTGAAGATCGTTTTATTGTGGGCTACGGACTCGATTACGATCAAAAATACCGTCATTTGCCGTTTATTGGCGAAATCGGTCTTTAAGAAAAATGGTGCAATCGCACCATTTTTTTTGTTTACACTCTGCACAAAACACCTACAGGATGTATCTGAGTTTCTCTGTCACTTTGATTGGTTTCGTTTCATCATAATCAAACAACATCATGTAAAACCAAAAAAATGAGAAACAAGGAGAACATCCATGTGGTCATTAATTGTGGCAATTGTCGTGGGTTTCATTGCAGGCCTGATTGCACGCGCGATTCATCCCGGTGACGATAAAGCCGGATTCATCGTGACAACATTACTCGGTATTGCTGGCTCTTTACTGGCAACTTATGGCGGCCGACTACTTGGGCTATACAGCAATAACTCCAGTGCAGGCTTTATTGCCTCTGTGATTGGGGCAATTGTGATCTTGTTTATTTACAACCTGATTACCAAACGAAGTAACGCCTAAACGGTTAGATTCAAGGTGAGGCAACATCTTGCCTCACTTGATCTCGCTGAGCACCTGTTCAATCTGCGCTGCACTTTGTGCGCCAGTCACTTTTAGTCCGTTGGCAAAAAACAAGGTCGGCGTGCCCTGAATCTTCAAGCGTTCGCCCAGCGCCAGATTACGTTCTACAGGCGTAGTACAGTTTGCGTTGGCCTGTGGTGCGACATTGTTCGAAATTAAATTCTTCCATGCATAGCTGCGATTTGCTGAGCACCAAACCTGTTTTGATGGTGTAACAGATTGCGTTTTGAGCGGATAAAGAAAAGTATAAATGGTCACATTGTTGAGCTGACTCAAGTTTTGCTCAAGCTGTTTGCAATAAGGGCAATTCGGATCTGAAAATACCGCGATCTGACGTTTACCATTACCTTTTACGGTTTTAATCGCATCCTGCAAGGGCAGATCACTCCAAAGAATGCGATTATTTTGCATCACCAGATCCTTGGTCAAATTGCGCTGGTCTTTCAGGCGAATCATTGAACCCACAAATATATGTTCTGCGTCTTCGCCGATATATACCACCTGATTGTCCAAGGTTCCGCTATAAAGGCCATTCATCGCCGTTTTTTCTAGATTTTCAATTTTGAGCTTGGGGTATTGAGTTTGCAGATGCTGTTGTACGTTTTGCAGATTGGCATGTGCCACACCCGTCATCGCCGCCAACAATGCCATCATTACACGAACTTTCATCGCCACGCCCTTCATTGCTTAAAAAAGTGCAGTGTAGTTGAATCGCTAAAAAAGTATGTTGTAATTTATAGTGAAGCAGATGTGGTTCCACGTGGAACACGTGACTCATCATCGAAATGAGATTTAAGCCTCGTTATATTGGAAAAAGCAGCCCCGAAAGACTGCTGTCGTCGTTAAATGCGTCCTGCCTCCAAAAAAGGAATCCGAACTGCATCAAACTGCGCCCGAGGATCTTGCTCGAAGGTTAAAAAGCCATGCATGCCCACCAACACATCGCCTTTATAATAGGCGTTGAGCCGCTGTCTTGGGTCTTTATGCGATAAAGTAAAGGTAATCGCGTCGATTCCCCGTTGTTTAGATAACTTGAAGGCATCACGCAACATGGCGTCGTGTAGCGCGAGTTGTTCAGGTTCACACAGCAGTGAATGCAAAATATGATACTTAAACGATTGTCCTTTTTTTGGCAGTTGAATACGGCCATTGAGTTTGGCCCACACATTGTAAAGCGGACGAAAGGTCTGAATTTTTTTACTATAATCGAGCACCTTACTTTGTTTAAATCCACTTTGGTTCCATAAACCAAACATTCCTACCAAACGATCCTGCTCAAAGTAAAGCTGAAAATCATCTAAAGTTAAGCCCTGAAAATACGGATCGTTGTGCAATAGCTGCGCAAAGTCATAGGCTGGAATAAAGTTATAGTGCGCTGCCATCTGCTGGATAAATGCATTCATTTGCTCGATATGGGCCGCTGTAGCGACGCAACGCTTGAGCTTTGACAAATCGATCGATTGCTTGGCATGCAGCAGCGTTTTAGGAAACTGTGTGTGTTTAAAGCCCGTCAGGGTTAGGGTTTCAATGAGTCCTTCATCAAAATACTGAAAGCCTAGCCGTCCACTTTGTATGGCACGGCGCGCGGCAATGTTGTCATCAAAAATAATCATCTGACAAAAATCGGGATTTTTTAAACTGGTTTTAAAATGCGGTGTCATCTGCTTCAACACGGCTTTACCACGCACTTGCGGTGAAAGACGCAAATCGCCCCCGTAGCGAAACGGCATTACGGTGCCGTTAACATAACAGGGCCGCAGACCAATGTTGTAACACCCGACCAAGCAACCAGTACTGTGATCCTGCGCTACGGTACTGTCAATTTGGGTGTAAATCACTTGGCTGGCTTTAAAATAACTTGGTTCGCGCTGAAAACTGAGTGTCAGCCCTCGCGTGGTCATCGGCAGACTGACCAGTTTTCGTAGTTCTTGATCATCACTTGTCGCCACATGGCGGACTTCAATTCCTTGCGGCTTTTTGATTACGATTTGCTCGGCACTGTTCATGAATTTTTAGTCCTTATGGCATCGGGGGAGCATCATTCGATGCGACTGTAAACACGCTGGAGAGGCGTCCCATCTGATCCAATAATTGATACGTTAAAACAAGCTCATCTTGCTGATTGAGGATTTTTTGCGTTTTGACATCGAGTAGGCTTTGTTCGGCATTGAGTACATCGCTACTGGTTTTGGTGCCAAATTCCAGCTCCCGTTTGGTGAACTGTAACGCAATCGTGGCCGACTGAATGGCCTGATCGAGTGCACGCTTGTTTTGTCGTACGGCCTGTAATTGTAAGTATGTGGTTTGTGCCTGCTGCTGAAGCGACTGTTGCAGCGCATTCATTTTTTGGCTGGCCAGCGCGACATCCACGGTAGCTTTTTGTCGATTGGCCTTGTTTAAGCCACTGTCATAAAGCGGAACATTAAACTGCAATCCCACCAGATAGCCCTTACTTTCACCATCTTTTTCTTCATATTGCATTCCCGCTCGCCCCGTCAGGCCAATCGACGGTTTGAGTTCCAATTTGCTTAAACGATATTGTTTTTGCGCAGATTGCGCTTCTAAGCTGGCTTGTTGCAATGCCGGGTGCTGTTTTATCGAATAGACAATATCGTCAATTGAGCCAGGAATTGGCGGTAATTCAATGGGTGTTTCTAAGTGATCTGCAGCTTGACCTGTCAGTTGATAAAACCGGGTTTGACTGATCTTGAGCTGCGCCTCGCTACGCATGGTATCGGCCTGTGCCTGTGCCAACTGCGCCTCGATCTTGGCCAGATCGGCACGCGTGATCACCCCCGCATTCAAGCGCTTTTGTGCATCACTGAACGAACGTTGCAGCGTACTTTGCACATTCAGCTTGAGGGTACGGATCGCCTCTTGCTTGAGTACCTCGCTGTAGGCCTGCACGGTTTGTAAAACCGTAGTCGATTGCTGTGCATTCAAGGCCTGTGACTGCGCAGCTATTTGCGTTTTGGCCAGCTCGATTCCGAGGCGTTCACGTCCCGCCGTGTAGAGGGGATAATCAAATTTCAGCATCAGGCTACGGGTGCGCCGAAAACTTTCATCAATTGAAAATAACGGGCTGTAATTGGGTGGATTATCGACTTGTCCTACGCCTAAACGTCCTTCTACACTGACATTAAGCCCATAACGACGCTCGGCCTGTTGTAATTCGGCTTCGGCACGTCCCACTCTTAAATCACTAATTTTCAATTGTGGCTCATAGCTCAGCGCACTTTGCACGGCATCTTGCAGGGTCATACACCAGACATTCGGCGCAATCAATACTCCCAGCAAACCCAACCAATGTAATTGTTTCATGACAGATTCCACAACATCCCGCTAGACAGGCTCGGCACATAACATGTGTTCAAGGCTCGATAAAGTGACTTTTTTTAACGGTTCGGGCTTGATGTTGCCCTCGATCATTCCTTCTCGCATGACCACGTGCTTATAACCTTCCCAGCCATTGTCGACATAACAGACGCGTGGCTGATCGAGCTGCCCCAAGTCACGTGCCAGCTCATAGTGAAAGTGCTGACGAAGCGCCTGATCGATCTGCTGGACACACACCTGCTGGCTCGTCTCACCCTCTACCAAAACACAATAAAATGGTTTGGCCTGTTGCTGGGTATCTACCGCAAACAGAGAAACGGCCTGTATCTGTTGCTGTTTAAGCTGCGTAATCAAGCTGTGAGCGACATCTGGAGAGAGCTTTTCCCCCACCAGATCGACACCAAAACGGCGTCCCTGAAACTCAAAACAAGGCACTTGACCAAAAAAACCGGTCACACGCAGGCTGTCGTCGAGACAGTAACGTAATAAACCATTACCCGACGTGAGGACTGGACTGACATGATCATTCAATTGCAGTTCCCATGAAGCAACGATTTCGCCCTGACGCGGCCCACTTAAGTATTCAAACTCATAAAAATGACTGTGATAGGCCAAAGGGTAACAATCGTCGTAGGGAATCGTCACCACGCCTTCAGTGGCCCACAATCCTTTCCCTTCAAACTGCGCAAACGGCAGTGCTGCATGTAAGCTGGCTGCCCATTGTTTTGAGCCTGCGGTATCCCAACTCGACACCAAACTCAGTTTTGGCCACAACTGCTGATAATCCAGTGGTGACTGTTGCATCAGGCGAGCCAGCAACAGCGCTCGCTGCGGCTGGTGCGGTGCTTTGACTTGGCTCAGTGAGGCTGCACGCTGCTGCCACGTTCCGCTTTGTAAGACCTGAACAATCTCTTCGGCTTGTTCGTTTAATTTTTCAAGCAATTGCAGCGCAAAGGTGGGACTCCACACCGACATCATGGCCAGATCTGCATCTGCCACCAAATAGCATAAAGTCGCAAACAGTGCATCATCGGCTTGGGCAGCAAAGGAGACATCACTCGGTACGGCTTGGGTAAATTTCGATAAAATGCGTTTTCCTAAACCAAGCAATGCACTGTCGTCATTGAGATTTTCATCTTTGAGTACTTCACGCTGGCTTTCGGGTAACCATGATACCGACCAGTAATGCGTGCCGCGATCGAGTTGATTGCATTTACGGTACATGCTCGACAGCCACGGTGCAATTGCGGCATCGAGTTCATCTAAAAATGCCTGTGTGTAAGGGATAAACTTAATCTGCTCACTCGATCCGCTGGTCGGCTGATAGCGCACCAACTTGCTACTCGACAACGCGGTTTTACTGCTTCGACAGGCCGTGATCTGGTCACGCCACTGCGCATAGCGCGTGACCGGAAAACGTGTTTTAAAGCTTTCATAGTCGGTCACACCCGCCTGCTGGGCGAGTGTAGACATCTGTAAAATCTTTTCAAGTTTTTCACGCTGCACCTGTTCAAGCGCATTTTTTTGCTTTTGAAAACGCTGATCGGTCTGACGACAGAACAGCTTGAGCACTTGATGCGAGAGCGGCGTGATTGCCATGGACTTCATCATGAAGATGCCCCTTCTGGGGTATTGTAGGATGGGCGTGATTTGCTGCTTTGTTTGCCCTTGCTGGCCGGTTTGGTCAGCATACGTAGTGGAAAGCGAAGTACATCCTGCCATGCCAGACGGCCAATACATGGTAATTCTGTGCCCTGAACCCAAGTCGGATTTTCACGCTCGAAAAACGAGATTTTAGGATTATCCTGACGCATCTGCTGCGTAATTGGCGCAACATCGGCTTTAAGGGGCTGATAGTCACTACCAAAGTTGAGTAAACCACTGTCGTGATCAAAATACTCATTAAAATAGGTTTTGCAGTAATGCTCGACAATCGGTTTCAAGTGCGCGTGCTTACCCTCATGGTGCGGGTAGTAAACAAAATAGTTATTGGCCAAAAGTAGATAGGTTTTGTAGCCCTTCGAAATCAGGAGCCAATACAGCTCATCAAACGGAAAGCGAAAGCGCAGTTTGATCAGCAGCTTCATCATGGTGGTTTGCAGGGTGCGGCAGCCCCAGAATTCTTTTTGAATCACGGTATCGCCGCTAAACAAGAAGGTATAGTTTTTATTGTTGAGGGTAAATTGATGGAGCGCTACTGTTGAAAAACCCACAACTTCATTGCGCTTCGGGTGCAAAATTAGAATAGCGCCGTGTTTCTTTTTAAAATCCTCCAAAAAGATCGACTTACGCGTATTGGCATAATACTCTGAATAAATTTCATACATCTGGTCTAGATATTCTGAAGAGATATCTTCACGCTTCATATAACGCCCGCGTGGTTTTGCTTTAGATTTTGTGCTCACCACCTCGGTGGCTTGTGTTAATTCGATAGATGACATCAAACTGACCCCTATTATTTTTGATAATGAATAAACATTTCTTGTTTAAACTGGCATCCAGCATTGAGAGCGAGTGGCCGGATTGCCTTATTTTTTACTGCAACAATATTTTTCCCCATAGGTCACTAACCTGAACATTTAGAGTGAGACTTTTTTCCCCCGATCCATAAAAAAGGTAAGAAAAGCCATCACCAGCATGATCATGGCCAGTAGTTTCAATAAATCGTTAAAGCTTGATGCAAGAGCCTGATAATGAACCTGCTTGTAAATGACTTGCGTGGCCAACTGCTCGGAAAGATCGCCCAATTCAGCATACTGCGCCTTCAATTGCGCCATCTTTTCGACAAAAATCCAGTTGTCTGGAGTGAGGCCACTATTGAGTTCATTGCTGTGCCATGCCGTCAGCCAGTCGATACGTGAATTGATCAGCGCGAGCCCTACGGCTCCGCCAATGTTTCGCATCAGGTTATAAATTCCACTGGCATCGGCAATCTTGTGTTCGGGCAGGGTACTCATGGCCAACTGTGAAATCACAATCAGGCAAATCATCAGGCCAATCCCCCGATACACTTGCGGCCAAAACATAAAATCGTAATCGCTTTGAATGGTTAAATGCGCATTCAGCCAGACACCAAATGCCGCCATCAACATGCCCACAAAAACTGTTTTACGCGCATCAAAGTTTGGAATTAACCATGCCAGCACTGGCGCGAAGAAGAACATCACAATGCCGGTGACCATCATGATGTGACCAATCTGGCTGCTATTCATCTCACGCACTTGCCCTAGAAAGACTGGAATCATGTAGCCCAAACCATACAAGGCCATGCCAATCACAAACGTTATCATGCAGCTTAAGGTGAAGTTTTTATTTTTAAATACACTGAGGTCCAGCAAAGGTTTGGGGGTCACAAAACTGCGATAAAAGAAAATCATCGCGCCCAACAGACTCACCAAAAACGCGACCCGTACACCGACATCGGCAAACCAGTCATAGCGACCACCTTCGTCGAGGAAATACTCCAGTCCTCCCAAAAACATGGCCATGCCGACCAAGCTAAACCAGTCCAGTTCTCGAACCAATTTATAATTGGCACGGTCAATCGCGGGATTGGCATACACCACCACCGAAATAATAATCCCCGGAATAATATTGATCAGGAACATCCAGTGCCACGAAAAATTGGTGGTGAGCCAGCCACCAATCGTGGGCCCAATCGCGGGCCCCAAGGTACTGATCATTCCAAACAGCACCAATGGCACTGCACGTTTGGCTTCGGGAAACAGTAAAAATAGCGCGGTCATAGATGTCGGGATCATCCCGCCGCCCATAAAGCCTTGTAAGGCGCGAAACACCAATAAGCTTTCCAGATTCCATGCCAGTGCACATAATAGTGAACTGAAGGTAAATCCGACCGCGCACAAGGTGTAGTAAACACGGGTTGAAAGGATTCGCGACAAAACACTCGACATCGGAATCGCGATAATTTCAGCAATCAGATAGACCGTTTGCACCCAAGTGACTTCATAGCGACTGGCGCTCATGCCTGCCTGAATTTCGTTGAGTGAACTGGCGACAATCTGAATGTCTAAAATGGCCATAAAATTGCCAAAAATCATGGCAACAAAAATCACCCACGCCACGCGAGGTGCAAAATTCCACTGGTTAGTCTGAGCTGAAACGGTCATGTGGTTCGATCCTCATGCATCATGGTTTGAGCCTCGTTAACTTCTCAAATCCACTTTGGCCACCACCGACATCCCCGGTTTGATCAGATCAATCTGCGGATGTGGAAGAATCGAAATACGCACTGGAATGCGTTGCACCACCTTGTTAAAGTTACCCGTGGCATTATCTGGCGGCATCATAGAAAAGGTTGCACCAGAAGCAGGAGAGAAACTTTGTACCTGACCGTTAAAGGTCAGACTCGGATAGGCATCGAGTACCAAGCTCACGCGTTGTCCTGCGCGCATTTTTTCAATCTGGGTTTCTTTAAAATTGGCCTCTACATACAGGCTATTTTTGGGAATAATCGCCATCAGGCGAGTTTGTGGATTAACTCTGGAACCAATCTGAACAGCGAGACTGCCGACTTTTCCAGATACTGGCGCGACAATTTCAGAAGCATTTAAATCGATATCGTAAAGTTTGACGGTGGCTTTGGCGTTGTCTAGATCGGCATACAATTGTGTGCGTCCCGCCTGAACACTGGAAAACTGAGCCTGTGCAGCTTGAATCGCTGCCTGTGCCTTATTTAACTGTGCCTGTGCAGTCAAATATTCAGCCTGAGTGGCTTCAAAACGCTGACGTGTAATCACGCCCTCTTTCAGTAATTGCTGATAACGACGAAAATCTGCGCTCAAGCGGCTTACATCTGCCGCTGCCGCATCACGTGCACTTTGGGCTTCTTGAATGCTGGCCTGTGCGGATTTCTCATTTTCAGTTTGTACTGAAAGACCAGCTTGTTTCAGATTCACCATCGCTTTGGCTTGATCTGCACGGGCTTGTAAATCGCGATTATCCAGTGCAACCAGTGGCTTACCCTTTTCAATCGTTTGATTTTCATGAACATAAAGTGCCAGCACTTCACCAGAAACCTTGGGCATAATCCAAGTTAAATCTGATTTAACATAGGCATTTTCGGTCGACTCATAGAAACGATACACAAACCAGTAATACAACACCCCCAGCAGAATGCCTAAAAACAAAAGGGTGAAAATCCCCCAAGCGATTTTTTTCCGACGAGCATAATCAGGTTCTGGCTGATCATGCGGAACAGGAAGCTCATCCATTGTGTCTGACCTTATAACACTTTAATTTAAATGCTTATTTTTTATACAGCAACATGCATCAATGCATCATGGGTGAGGAGCTTGAATAGAATGAAAAAACAGGTCGCACGATTCCCCTACAGGCGGCTGCCCTAATCGTATGCTTTCCCGCTAACTACACATTATTATTAAGTGATTTTTCATCTAAATTTTATTATCTATTTGACACATTAACCCAAATGAAGTGCGTAAATTGTCAAATTAATAATCATTAAACCCCTGGGTCACAAACAATAGTGTGTATTGTGAATCGTGTCAATTACATGAAAAATTAACTGATTTACCGAATTTTTCATTATTTTGGGTGCAATTTGCTCAAGTTAAGCGAAAATATTAAAAAGAAGAATTAAAAAAATGATTGAAAATCAATGATAAAAAAAATAAAAAAGCATTTCCCTAAACAAAGGGAAATGCTTTGAATTATACATGAGAATGACTATTATTTGCCAATACAAAATGAGCCAAAAATTTTGCCTAACAAGTCATCGGCACTAAATTCACCGGTAATTTCCGATAAAGCGTTTTGAGCCAGACGCAACGATTCGGCCACCAACTCACCTGCGTGATACACCACCAGTTGCTCACGTGCCTCATGCAAATGTAGCTGAGTGCGCTTCATTGCATCGATATGACGAGTACGGGCAATAAAGGTATCTTCTTCAGGTTGAAAGCCCGCATGCGCTGTAATCGCTTCTATGAGCGCCTGAACACCGGTTTCTTGTTTGGCCGAAACCCATACATGTCGAAAGCCTTCAAACTGCTCGGCATGCGAAGGGGTATCGATCAAATCACATTTGTTACCAATGAGCACCAGCCGACGCGGATCTAAATGCTCAGCAAAATATTCCCGCGCCAAATCCAGTGGATGCTCACCTTGACTCAAGTCATACACCAATAACAGCAGATCGGCTTGCTCGATTTCCTTGATGGCGCGGCGAATCCCTTCTTTTTCGACCACATCACCTGTCTCACGCAGTCCCGCCGTATCGGTGAGGGTGATGGGCAATCCATTCAGACTGATTTTTTCATGCAGCACATCACGTGTGGTACCCGCAATATCCGTCACAATAGCACGTTCATTTCCGGCCAGAGCATTGAGCAGACTCGATTTACCGGCATTGGGTTTACCTGCAATCACCACTTGTAAACCTTCACGTAGTAATTGTCCCTGACGTGCAGAACGCTGAACCTGAGACACCGAATCACAGACATCATCGAGTAATCCCAAAATCTTACCATCGGCCAGAAAATCAATTTCCTCTTCAGGAAAATCAATCGCAGCTTCTACATGCAGGCGTAAATGGATCAACTTTTCCAGTACTGCATTGATCTTAACTGAAAATGCGCCTTGTAATGAGCGTACTGCTGAACGTGCAGCGGCCTGTGAAGTGGCATCAATCAAATCGGCAATTGACTCGGCCTGCACCAGATCCAGTTTGCCATTTTCAAAGGCGCGCATGGAAAATTCACCCGCTTTGGCAGCTTGTGCTCCAAGTTCGAGTAGCCGGCCCAAGATGGCATTTAAAATCACCGGCCCGCCGTGTCCCTGAATCTCCACGACATCTTCGCCAGTAAAAGAGTGAGGATTTGGAAAGCACAGTAGCAATCCCTCATCCATCACCTGTGCCCGTGCATCGTAAAACTGTCGAAAGCCAGCCATTCGAGCTTTGGGCAAGGCCTTAGCGGTCAACTGCTCGGCAATTGCGTAGGCTTTAGGGCCTGACAAGCGGATCATACCCACACCGCCACGCCCGGGTGCAGTGGCAATTGCGGCGATTGTGCTTTGATAGTGCATACAAAAACCTAAAAACAAAAAGAAGGCGGTTCAATAAAAAATCCGCTTAAGCGTAACATCTTAAGCGGATTTATTCAGCTGTTGCGTCTCGCTCAATTACGAGGTCGTTTCAACTTTATTTTCACGTGATTTAGCAACGCTTTTGTTGATAAACCATTGCTGTGTGATGGTAATACTGTTGTTGACAATCCAGTACAACACCAAGCCAGCAGGGAAGAACAACATGAATACCGTGAAAATGATCGGCATAATGCGGAACACTTTAGCCTGCATTGGATCTGCCGGTTGCGGGTTCAGCATTTGCTGAATGAACATGGTCGCGCCCATCAAAAGCGGCAAGATAAACCATGGGTCCATTGCAGACAAATCTTGAATCCAGAGCATCCATGGTGCATGACGAAGCTCGACACTTTCCATGAGCACCCAGTACAAGGCCAAGAAGATTGGCATTTGTAACAACAGCGGTAAGCATCCAGACAACGGGTTGACTTGCTCACGCTTGTAAAGCGCCATCATTTCTTGGGAGAAACGCATGCGGTCTTCGCCAAACTCTTCTTTCATACGCTGCATTTCAGGTGCAATCACACGCATTTTGGCCATCGAGCGATAGCTCTTCGACGACAGCGGCCACAAGATGAGTTTCACTAAAACGGTCAATAAAATGATTGACCAGCCCCAGTTGCCGACGATGTTATGGAAGAATTGCAAACCAATAAACAGTAGTTTTGCGATTGGCCATAACCAACCATAATCGACAGTCTGATTGAGTCCGACAGCCAGATCTTTGAGTTCAGATTGGATTTTTGGACCCGAATAGAACGTCGCATCCACGGTCATGGTTTTGCCCGCAGGCACATTAATGGTTGGAGAAGTAAAACCAATAATGTTCATGTTATCGGCAGATTTGCGCGACTCAAGCTTGGCGGTATACGCCTGCTCACCAAAATGACCTGGAATCCATGCACTTACAAAATAGTGCTGAACCATCGCCACCCAACCACCTTTGGCTTCTACGTTTAACTTCTCGTCTGAGAAGTTGGCAAACTTCAGCTTGTTGTAGTGCTCGTCAGGAGAACCCCATGCACCGCCTAAGAAAGTGCCAAGTGTAAAGATACCTTGATCAGACTTGCCTGGATCTTCAGAGTTGTCTCGTTTGATTTGACCAAACATTTGACCCTGCCAGTTTTGCTGACTGCGGTTGACCACCTGATAGCTCACTACAACTGGATAATCGCCTTGCTTGAAAGTAAAACGCTTGATGATTTCCACACCATCTGCTGTTTTGTAGACCATTGGAACAGTAAGCGTTTTAACCAGCTTGCCGTCTTTGTCTTTCACTTCTTTAGCATCGGCTAAGGTGTATGCAGATTTTTCTACATCATACACCGGACGACCTGCACGGCTGCTGTCAGGACCATTTAAGCCAATCAAACCCGACTGTGCGACATAGGTACGTTTGGCATCACTTTCAAGCATTACAAACGGTTGATCACTGTTTTTGCTTTGATCATGATTAAGTAATTCAATACGCACAATATCACCACCTTTTGGATTGATCCAAAGGTGATAAAGGTCAGTCTGTATTGAAATAAGCTGTTGACTTACAGATGCTGGAGCAGCTGTCGGTGTTTGCTGGGCAGCAATATTTGCTTGCGGTACGTCAGAAGACGTAGCAGCTGCTTGGCTATTTGGCAAATCAGCAGACACATCATGCGACACTGCAGCAGCCGTTTGTGGCTGTACGGGTGTATTTGCATGACCATAATCTTTTTGCCAAGCCAAAATGAGCAAATATGCCGTGACAAACATGGCCCCGAGAATTGCAAACCTGGCCCATTGTTGCATATCTATTACCCCAAGTGGTTAGAGTGATTTAGGTTCATTAAACGATCACGAAAGGGTACAGCAACGTGATGCGTTTGAGAATCTATTTGCTGAAACGAAATAAAATGAATTGCTTTTGACGGCACGGGGTCATAACCCGATCCACCCCACGGATGACAGCGGCAGATCCGGCGAATAGCCAGTCCAGTGCCTTTGACTGCACCATGCGTATGAATTGCTTCGAGGGAATACTGAGAACAGGTCGGAATATACCGGCAACGAGGACCAAGCATCGGACTAATTGCGATTTGATAAAAACGAATCAACCAATGAAGGATACGAACCATTGGCGCATCTCTAATGCAAAGAAGGAGAAACAGCTACTTTTTGATATTTTTTAGCCTGACGAAGAAGTTTTTGCCAAGCAAACTCAAGCTGCTGATGCAAATCAGCATTAGATACCGCTTCAATACCTATCTTAGGCATGACCACAATATCAAGTAAACCGACGTGTTGCTGATGCAAGCGAAAGCTTTCACGAGCAAGTCGTTTTATTCTATTTCGTTCGTGCGCACGGCGCACTTTTTTCTTGGCGACAATCACCCCCAAGCGACTTTTTGCGTGCTCGGACGGTTTCGCAAGAAACAAGAAGTGGGGCTGATGCACTTTAAAAAGCGCACCATTAAACACACCTTGGTAATCTGCAGCACAGCGTAATCTTACCTCTGTGCTGAAGCTATAAAGTGTCATCACCCGATCGTATCAGCTAACTGTGATTAAACAGTTAAGCTGTGACGACCTTTTGCACGACGGCGAGCCAATACTTGACGACCAGCTTTTGTAGCCATGCGAGCACGGAAACCATGAACGCGTTTACGTTTTAATTCCGAAGGTTGGAAAGTACGTTTCATGTCGAAACTCCCATATTGATCTTTCTGTAAAGGTTCGCGATTGTATTGTGCAATCTTTACACTGTCAATGAAAAACAGGAATCTTTACATTTAAATGTCTGTCGAGAGCTCAGATCATATCTGGCAAAACTAGTACTTGAAAGATCACACAAAAGTTATACACAAACTAATACTTTAGATTTAGGGCATTTTTTTGTATATTTGGTACTTATTCTCAACCTTATCAACAGCTTTAACTTGATCGATAGCGTCATCCTCTTGATTTGAATTTAAATTCATATCTCGCTAAATTATCCACAAGACATGAACGCTTATTAAATAAATTCAAATTTTAAAATTTAAATTTATTCTTATTAGGGATAACTTTTTCTGTGGAATAGCCTATTTTAAATTTAAAAACCAATAAGATGGGTTGTGGATAAGCTTGTTTTAATCACATTCACAGATTGTGGATAACTTATCCCTAAAAACTATCCACAGGATGTGGAAAACCTTATCCACAAGTCAATTGAATTTAAATTTATAGCGTAAGCGTTTTCTTTTTAGACAAAATCAAGATAATCCTTCATGACAGATGTGGATAACTTGGTTAGAATGGCCACCCCTTTTCAAGAAGGGTGGGTGGATATTGTGGTTTTTGAATTTAAATTAAGGGGATTCACATGCTTTGGACGGACTGCTTAACTCGCTTGCGACAAGAGCTCTCTGATAATGTCTTTGCGATGTGGATTCGTCCTTTGGTAGCCGAAGAGATGGAGGATCGTCTACGTCTATACGCGCCAAATCCTTACTGGACGCGTTATATACAAGAACATCACCTTGAATTAATTTCTATTTTGGCCGAACAGTTGTCTGAAGGCCGAATCCGTCAGGTCGAGATTTTGGTCGACTCACGTCCGGGTGCAATTTTATCCCCAGCTGAACAACCCGCAACCACGACGGCAGCGTTATCCACAGCACCCGTAATCAATAAAGTCAAAAAAGACAGCACCGATACCGCACCTGCATCGAATGCGAAAGTTTTAAATTCAAAAAAGCGTTTACTCAATCCACTGTTTACCTTTTCGCTATTTGTTGAAGGCCGCTCTAACCAGATGGCTGCCGAAACTTGTCGTAAAGTGCTCACACAGTTAGGTGCCTCTCAGCATAATCCGTTATTTTTGTACGGCCCGACCGGATTGGGTAAGACTCACTTGATGCAAGCGGTGGGCAATGCACTCTTACAAGCCAAGCCAAATGCACGCGTGATGTATATGACGGCAGAGAGTTTCGTACAGGACTTTGTCAGTTCATTGCAAAAAGGCAAAGTAGAAGAATTTAAGAAAAATTGTCGTTCACTGGATTTGCTTTTAGTCGACGATATCCATTTGCTGGCCGGTAAAGAAGCCAGTTTGGTTGAGTTTTTCTATACCTTTAATGCGCTGCTTGATGAGTCAAAACAGATTATTCTGACCTCAGATCGTTATCCAAAAGAATTAACCGAACTCGATCCGCGTTTGGTTTCACGTTTTTCTTGGGGATTATCGGTGGGCGTCGAGCCACCCGATATTGAAACACGTATCGAAATTTTACTTAAAAAAGCAGAGAACAGCGGCGTGGATTTACCGCGTAACTGTGCATTGTTTATTGCACAGCAAGTGGTGGCCAATGTGCGTGAGCTTGAAGGTGCATTAAATAAAGTGGTCGCGATTGCACGCTTTAAAGGCTCGCAGATCGATCTGGATGTGGTCCGAGAATCACTCAAAGACGTGCTGGCGATTCGTGCGCGAACCATCAGTGTGGAAAATATTCAGCGTGTGGTCAGTGAATATTTCCGCATACCTTTAAAAGAATTAATTGGACCTAAACGTACCCGTATTTATGCCCGTCCACGTCAGTTGGCAATGGGCTTGGCACGTGAACTCACCGGCGACAGTTTCCCTGAAATTGGCATGGCTTTTGGTGGGCGTGATCATAGTACGGTCATGCATGCCTGCGAAAAAGTGCAGAGCTTAAGGCAGGACGATCCTATTTTTAATGAAGATTACAAGAATTTGCTGCGTTTGTTGCAAAGCTAGATGTTCTTCATACACTTTTTATCGCTGCATGGCCTGATCAAGTGATTCAGGCCATTTCGTAATCGTGTTAACCGTCAACATCGGATCGCAATTTTCATCCTATCTTTTCAGACAATTTAGGTTAGAATACTTTTTAGTTTTTTTGAGTTTAAGGGTTAAAACGTGCGACTAAAAATAGCCAAAGAAAGTTTACTCAATGTTCTCTCTCATGTGGTCGGTGCCGTGGAGCGTCGCCATACATTGAATATTCTTTCCAATGTGAAAATTCAGGCTAATGCGCAGGCTTTGACCATCACTGGATCTGATCTGGAAGTGGAATTGGTGGCCAGCACCACACTGGCAGAGGGAGCTTGCCTTGAAGTCGGTGAAACCACAGTTCCAGCACGTAAACTGGTCGATATTTGTAAATCTCTTCCTTCTGCGGCACTGATTGATCTGCAAATTACTGAAGATCAGCGTTGTATTTTAAAGTCGGGCAATAGCCGCTTTGTGCTGGGAACTTTACCTGCTGAAGATTATCCACTGCTGACCACAGAAAGCAGTCAGGGCACACAGGTCCAGGTGACTCAGCGTGAATTAAAGCGATTATTTGAAAAAACATCTTTTGCCATGGCGGTGCAAGATGTACGTTTTTATTTAACAGGCACTTTGCTTGAAATTGATCAAAATCAATTACGTGCAGTGACCACCGACGGTCACCGTTTGGCTTTATGTGAAGTTCAGGCGTCCTCAACAGCGACTCAAGCGGTACAGGCGATTGTGCCACGTAAGGCAGTGGGCGAGTTACAGCGTCTATTAAGTATTGAAGATGATCAACTGAGCCTGTTGATTGGGCGTGAACTGTTAAATGTGACCATTCATATTGCCAATCGTGACAAAGAGCAGCATCCGATTACGGTACGCTTTACCACCAAGCTGATTGATGGCAAATTTCCAGACTATCGCCGCGTCATTCCACGTGGTGGCGACAAGCATGTGCAAATCGCTCACGATGTCTTTAAGCAGTCGTTGCAGCGTGTGGCAATCTTGAGTAATGAAAAGTTGCGTGGCGTGTTTTTGAATTTTAATCCAGACGTTTTACAACTGCGTGCGAATAATCCAGAGCAAGATGAAGCGATTGAAGATTTAGCAATTCAGTATCAAAATACGCCACTCGAAATGTCATTTAATGCGCAGTATTTACTCGAAGTACTGAATGTTTTAGATGGCGACGATGTGAGTATGAGTATGACTGAAGCCAATCAGTCGGTTTTGGTACAAGACGCTGCGCATCCAGATCAGACCTATGTGGTCATGCCAATGCGCGTATAACCTGCCGATCCGCTGATGCAAATTACGCGTTTAAACATCGAACGTGTGCGCAATTTAAAAACGGTTGCTCTCTGTGGATTGCAACCGTTTAATATTTTTTACGGCGCAAACGGCTCTGGAAAAACCTCGATTTTAGAGGCGATACATCTCTTGGCGACCGGGCGTTCTTTTCGAACGCATATGCCGAAGCATTATATTCAGCACGATGCGCAGGATGCCATTGTTTTTGCCCAATCGATATCTGAAAAAATTGGTATGCAAAAGCTGGCATCGGGTGAGCAATTGATCAAGGTCAATGGCGACACCGTAGCCACTCAAGGTCAATTGGCCAAACTATTGCCTTTACAACATCTAGACCCACAAAGTACTGACATTATCGATTACGGCGCCAAGCCGCGTCGACAACTACTCGATTGGTTGATGTTCCACGTGGAACCCGAGTTTTATTTTGCTTGGCAATATTATTCACGCGCACTCAAGCAGCGTAATATGCTGCTCAAAACCAAGCGGCAGCTCACGCTGGCTGAACTTGAACCGTGGAACAAAATGCTCAGTGATTACGGCGAAATGCTGCATTCGCAGCGTCTGGTCACAGTCGAGCGCTGGAAAGGGTTTTTTCAGCAAGATCTTGCGCATTTGCTTCCTGAGCTTGAGATCGAGCTGGAATACAGTCCTGGATTTCATACTGAGGTCGGGCTGTGGCAGGATCTGCTCAATTATCATGGAAAAGACCTTGAACGACGCTACACCGAATACGGTCCGCACCGTGCCGATTTACGCTTAAAAACGCCACTCGGTGCAGCGGATGATGTCTTGTCACGTGGGCAAAAGAAATTGCTCATGATGGCACTAAAACTGTCACAGATTGCAATGTTACATGCGAGTAATAAGGAAACTGTGGTATTATTAGATGATCTGACAGCAGAATTAGATAGTAACGCGCAACGACGTTTAATTGAACGATTGAGCCAATTGGGTAGTCAAGTTTTTATTACCACTTTAGATCATCAGGCTGTGACTCAACATTTAGATGATCTGTCTATTTCTTATCAATTATACAATGTTGACCATGGTCAAGTTCATGCTGTTTCACGTTGATTTTTTACCCATCTTTGGATAGACCTAATTTTTGCTAGGGAGAAACCATGAGTTCAGAATCGCAATCTGCCTCTCCAACAGAACAAACAATTGAAAAGGCGTATGATTCCTCTAGTATCAAGGTATTACGTGGGCTGGATGCTGTTCGTAAACGTCCGGGCATGTATATTGGTGATACTGACGATGGGACTGGCTTGCACCACATGGTGTTTGAAGTCGTCGATAATGCGATTGATGAAGCGTTGGCTGGACATTGTGACGAAATTATTGTCACCATTCATGAAGATGAATCGGTTAGTGTCTCGGATAACGGCCGTGGAATTCCAACCGATATTCACCCAGAAGAAGGGGTTTCTGCCGCAGAAGTCATCCTGACCATTTTGCATGCCGGCGGTAAGTTTGACGACAACAGCTATAAAGTGTCTGGTGGCTTACACGGTGTAGGCGTGTCGGTGGTGAATGCGTTATCTAGCAAATTGCAGCTAACGATTCATCGCGCCGGTCAGATTCATGAGCAGGAATATCAGCACGGCGATCCAAAATATCCGCTTAAAGTGGTCGGTGAAACCACCACCACAGGAACAACAGTGCGTTTTTGGCCAAGTGCGGAAACGTTTAGCCAAACTATTTTTAGTGTCGACATTTTAGCGCGTCGTTTAAGAGAGTTGTCATTCTTAAATGCTGGTGTAAAAATTGTATTGCGTGATGAGCGTGTGAACTTTGAGCATATTTATGCTTATGAAGGCGGTTTGTCAGAGTTTGTAAAATACATCAACGAAGGCAAAACCCACCTCAACGATATCTTTCATTTTACTGCCGATGCCGATAACGGTATTGGGGTTGAAGTTGCGCTTCAGTGGAACGACAGCTATCAGGAAAATGTTCGCTGCTTTACCAACAATATTCCGCAAAAAGATGGCGGAACACATTTGGCAGGTTTCCGTGCCGCACTGACACGTGGATTAAACAGCTATCTTGAGAGTGAAAATATTCTCAAGAAAGAAAAAGTCAGTGTGACTGGTGACGATGCACGTGAAGGTTTGACTGCCATCATTTCGGTTAAAGTGCCAGATCCTAAGTTTTCATCACAAACCAAAGAAAAATTGGTTTCAAGTGAAGTGAAGCCTGCGGTTGAGCAAGCCATGAACAAGGAATTCTCGGCCTATTTGCTGGAAAATCCGCAAGCGGCGAAATCAATTGCAGGAAAAATTATCGATGCGGCGCGTGCGCGTGATGCGGCGCGTAAAGCGCGTGAGATGACGCGTCGTAAAAGTGCGTTGGATATTGCAGGTTTGCCGGGTAAATTAGCCGACTGCCAAGAAAAAGATCCTGCATTATCTGAGCTGTATCTGGTCGAGGGTGACTCGGCAGGTGGTAGCGCCAAACAGGGTCGTAACCGCAAGATGCAGGCCATTTTGCCGCTCAAAGGTAAAATTTTGAACGTGGAACGTGCGCGCTTCGACAAGATGATTTCAAGTCAGGAAGTGGGTACTTTAATTACGGCCTTGGGCTGTGGTATTGGCCGCGAAGAATATAACCCAGATAAGTTGCGTTATCACAAAGTCATCATCATGACCGATGCCGACGTCGATGGCTCGCATATTCGTACCTTGCTGCTTACATTCTTCTTCCGTCAAATGCCGGAGTTGGTCGAGCGTGGTCATATCTATATTGCGCAGCCACCTCTATATAAACTCAAAAAAGGCAAGCAAGAGCAGTATCTCAAAGACAACGATGCACTCGAAACCTTCTTAATCTCGAATGCCATCGATGACTTGGCCTTACACATCAGCGCCGATGCACCAGCCATTACGGGTCAAGCTTTGGCAAGCGTGATTGACGATTACAAGGTATCGCAAAAGAGCTTGCAACGTTTAACCCAGCGTTATCCTGCGACCTTACTCGATGGCTTGCTTGAAGTAGAGCCATTTAAAGCCGATCAAAGCCATGATCGTCCGTATGTCGAGCAATGGGCTGAGCAGCTGGGTCAAGTGATTGCAAAATTACAGCCAAGCTTGCGTCCTGAAGTGAGTCTGGAAAGCTTTGAACGTGAATCTCCAACAGGCGAAAAATCGATTCATTGCTGGCCACGTATCACGGTCTATGTCCACAATTTACCGCATCATTACCTGCTCGATGCCGGTCTACTCAATTCAGCCGAATATGCACGTTTGCTAAAAAATTCGAAAAGCTGGTTCAAGTTGATCGAAGAGGGTGCTTATTTGCAAAAAGGTGAGCGACGCATTCCTGTGAGTAATTTCCATCAGGTGTGGCAGCAAATTTTGCAAGACTCGCGTCGTGGCATGATGATTCAGCGCTACAAAGGATTAGGCGAGATGAATGCTGAGCAGTTATGGGAAACCACTATGGACCCAGAAAACCGTCATATGCTGCAAGTGACCATCGATGATGCCATTGAAGCAGATCGTATGTTTAGCTGTTTGATGGGTGATGACGTAGAACCGCGTCGTGCGTTTATCGAAGAAAATGCATTAAATGCCGATATCGATGCTTAATGCTCAATAAAAAAAGGCGCCTCAAGGCGCCTTTTTTTATTTCAGTGTGCTTGGCTTAATCAAAGGAACTTTCCAGTTCTTCCAGCTCCATCATGAGCCCGAGCATTTGTTCTTCCGCCTGTTCAAGCTGTTGTTTAAGCTCGGTTTGTTCGTTCATGAGTTTGAGTAACTCATCTTTACGTGCCGCATCGTAAATTGAGCTATCGCCCAGTGCGATTTCAATTTCAGCCAAACGCGGCTGCAAGCGACCGATCTGGCTTTCAAGCTTCTCAATATTTTTTCGAATCGGACGCGTCTGTTCACGACGTTTTGCAGCTTCTTTACGCTGTGCTTCTTTGTCCAGTTTTGAAATAACCGGTTGTGCCTCAACTTTGGATTGAACTGGCGCTGCCGGCTGTTGACCTTGTTTCATCAGATCATTACGGGCCTGACGAAGCCAGTCGGCATAATCATGTAAATCCCCATCAAAATCACGACTATTGCCTGCATGAACCAAAATCAATTCATCACATACACTGGCAATCAATTGACGCTCGTGCGACACCAGCACCACGGCACCTTCAAAGTCCTGTAATGCCATGGTCAGGGCATGACGCATATCCAGATCCAAATGGTTGGTAGGTTCGTCCAAAATCAACACATTAGGGCGCTGCCATACAATCAATGCCAATGCCAGACGCGCACGCTCGCCGCCTGAAAAACTCTCACTCGGCGTATCCATACGTTCACCACTAAACCCAAAACTGCCTAGAAATGCGCGCAGTGTGGCTTCACTGATTTTTTTATCCGCAATACGAGACAATTGCAACATTGGGCTGGCTGCACCGTCTAGGGCATCCATTTGATGCTGGGCAAAATAACCGATATTGAGCAGCTCTGAGGCATAACGTGTGCCCCGCAGTAGCGCCAAATCACCCACTAGCGATTTGATCAGCGTCGATTTTCCGGCACCATTCATACCCAGTAGACCAATCCGGCTGGTCGGGGTAATTTGTAAATTGACATTGGTCACAATCAATTTATCGCCATAACCAATATCGGCGTGTTCAAGTGCCAGCAGTGGTGAGCTCATTTTCGATGGCTCTCGAAAGCTAAAGGTAAACGGCGTATCTACATGGGCAGGTGCGAGTTCTTGCATCCGCTCTAACTGCTTAATACGGCTTTGTGCCTGACGAGCTTTGGTGGCCTGTGCTTTAAAACGATCGATATATTTTTGTAGATGTGCGCGAGTTTCTTGCTGCTTTTCAAAAGCCTGTTGTTGTTGGGCGAGACGTTCTGCACGTGTGGTTTCAAAGGTGGAGTAATTACCGGTATATAGCGTGAGCTGTTGATTTTCGATATGCAGGATATGATCGGTAATTGCATCGAGGAAATCACGGTCATGCGAAATCAACACCAAAGTACCTTCGTACGCCTTGAGCCAGTCTTCCAGCCACAAAATCGCGTCTAAGTCTAAGTGGTTGGTTGGTTCGTCGAGCAGGAGTAAATCTGAGCGACTCATCAGTGTACGTGCCAGATTCAAGCGCATTCGCCAACCGCCTGAAAAGCTTGCGACATCGTATTGTGACTGATAGTCGAAAAATCCTAAACCAGCCATAAGCTGGGATGCCTTGGCCGCGGCTGCATAACCGTTAATTTCATCAAAACGACTGTATAGGTGTGCCAGCTCGTCGTTACTCAGTTGATCTGGATGCTCAAGTTGGTGCTGAATGGTCCAGTATTCTTCATCACCCGACAACACGAAATCGATCGCTTTCATGTTCAGTGCTTGAATTTCCTGTGCCATGTGCGCCACAGTCCAGACATTCGGGCGGGTTAAACTGCCGCTGTCCGATTCTATGCCGCCTAACAACGCAGCAAACAGGGTGGATTTTCCAGCCCCGTTGACCCCCGTGAGACCAATTTTCCAGCCCGGATGCAATTGCATTGAAGCTTTTTGAAATAAGACGCGTCCGCCACGGCGAACTGAAAATTGATCAAGTTGAATCATGGAGAAAGTGACGCTATGCAGAAAACAGTAGCGCTATTCTAAAGACATCCGCAGATGAAGACAAAAATTTCATCTCGACAACAATACGCGAGATCGTTTAAAGTCAAAAGGTGACTCGGCAGTCCATAGGAAAAAAGAATCGAAATGATCAAATAATTTATTTATCCATTAAAAAACAAATAATTAAAGAAAATGAATAATATGGCAATGAAACAATATGAATAAAAAATGTGCGATAAAACACGATTAATTCGTAAAACTATTCATTTTGCCACAAAAAAATGGAGTAAAAGCTCTATTTTTTTTCAGACAACAACATTAATATTTGGGGTGAAAGGATACCCTGAACTAAAAAAAGTCAATTAAAGGAATCATAAGATGAAGAAAATTGCACTCGCGCTCACCGCTGCGTCAATTTGTGGCCTATCTGCAACAGCACAAGCTGCGAAGGTCGATGTCTGTGTCTTCGATTTACTGGGTAAATCGGGTGAATCATACAAAATGATGGAAGAATGGGCTTTGGCTGCCAAAGGCTGGGGCGCCGATATCAATTTGGTGCCACGTCAGGATGAAGCCGTTGCAGACAACGATTTCAAAGCCGGCAAATGTGATGCCGTGGCCATGACCGCCATGCGTGCGCGTCCGTACAATAAGTTTGCTGGTTCAATCGATTCACTAGGCGGTGTTCCGAATAACCAGATCGCCCAGCGTGCGATCAGCTATGTACTCGATGGTCGTAATGCCGCCAAAATGACCACCAATCTGGGTGGTAAAAAATATGAAGTGGCTGGTATTTCACCATTAGGTTCGGCTTTCATTTTTGTCCGCGATAAAAATATTAACTCGATTGAAAAAGCAGCGGGTAAAAAATTCGCGGTACTCGGTTATGACGATGCACAAAAAATTATGGTGCAGCGTGTGGGTGCACAGGCGGTAATTTCCGATATTTCAAACTTCGCGGCTAAATTTAACAATGGTCAGGTGGATATTATTGGTGCCCCAGCCTATGCGTATAAGCCATTAGAGCTACAAAAAGGTTTGGGTGCAAACGGGGTGATGTGGAATTTCCCGGTTCTTCAGGTGACTGCCGATTTGGTGATTCGTCCAGATCAATTCCCGCAAGGCTTTGGACAAAAATCACGTGACTGGTTTGTTAAACGCTTGCCGAAGAGCTTTGCCATGATCAATCGTTTAGAGGCTGAAATTCCAGCCAAGTACAAAATGAATCTAAACGCCGATGACAAGCTGAAATATCAGAAACTTTTACGTGATGGCCGTATGGACCTCACTAAACGTGGTATTTACGATGCCGAAATGATGTCGGTATTGAAAAAAGCGCGTTGTTCGGTTGATAAAGCCAATTTCGAATGTGCAATGCCTGGCGAATAAGCTTGATTTAAAAAAGAAAGTCCGGAAATTTCCGGGCTTTTTTTTATGTATTTTTTGCTGTCATTTCAGCCATTGTTTCACACAACAGAAACGCTAAGCTTAATCATGACCCAGTGCCGTGCGCATATTTGAATTTGTGCCATACCTGCCTGCACCGTGTCGAGCAGATAACAACAACCACTTAAGACATGACTATAAAACCGAATCGTCTTGAGCAATCAATAACACCATCAAAGGACATGATGATGAACTGGATCTCCAAAACCTTCTGTGCAGCCCTCGTTATGACTGGTGCCAGTGCAGCAAATGCCAAACAAACCGTCTGTGTGTTCGACTTGGTCGGAAAAAATGGCGATGTATACAACCTAATGAAAGATTACCAACTGGCAGCTAAAAGCTGGGGTGCCGATATTGAACTTCGAGTCGCGCAGAATGAAGCCGTGATTGCAGATGATTTTAAGGCGGGCAAATGTGATGCGGTCAGTATTACCGGCATGCGTGGGCGCCAATTTAACGGGTTTACCGGCTCGCTCGATGCCATTGGGGCAATTACAGATCTGAAGTTGGCAGTTAAAATCATGCAGGGACTCGCCAGCCCGACCTTTGCCAAATACATGGTGAATGGTCAATATGAAGTCGCAGGGGTGATTCCTGTTGGTGATGCGTACTTGCTGGTCAATGACCGTAGTATCAATACCGTTGCCAAAGCTGCAGGCAAAAAAATTGCAGTGCTCGATTATGACGAAGCTCAAAAAATTATGGTGCAGCAAATTGGTGCGCAGGCCGTGAGTGCAGATGTCACCAACTTTGGTGCCAAATTCAACAACCATCAAGTGGATATTATTGGCGCCCCGGCGGCGGCCTTTAAACCACTTGAGCTACACAAGGGGCTTGGCAGCACGGGCGCAATTGTGAATTACCCGATCTTGCAAGTAACCGGAAACATTATTATTCGTAAAGATAAGTTTCCTGATGGCTTTGGCCAAAAATCTCGAGAATGGATAAAAGGGCAGTTACCGCGTGCATTTGGTATTTTGGGCAAGATGAAAGCCGATATTCCACAAAAATACTGGATGGACGTGCCTGCTGCCGACAAACCGGGTTATCAAAAAATGATGCGAGAGGCGCGTATAAATCTTACCAAACGCGGCATTTACGATAAACGCATGATGAAGCTGTTATGGCAATTTCGCTGTAAAGAAGATCGCGCCAACTTTGAATGTGGTTTGCAAGACGAAAACTATAGCTCTTAAGCCCGCATGATCAGGATAGCATCACAGCAAGAATATAGTTTAAACTTCAAAGACAGTCCCCATATTGAATATGTTATACTGTCACATGCTTAAAAGATGATGTCTGAATCTAGTCTGAGGAACACCTGTCATGAATGCTCAAGCTCTTGTTATCACTGATAATGCTGCAAATAAAGTGCGCCAACTCCGCGACAGCGAAGGCAATCAGGATCTCATGTTGCGCGTTTACGTTACCGGTGGAGGATGTTCGGGCTTCTCGTATGGCTTTAATTTTGCCGACAGCCCAAATGAAGACGATGCCGAATTTGTAAATGGCGATGTCAAAATGCTGGTCGACTCGCTAAGTTATCAGTACTTGGTTGGCTCGGTGGTCGACTATATTGAAGGACTAGAAGGGTCACGCTTTATTGTACAAAATCCGAATGCGACTACTACATGTGGTTGCGGATCATCGTTTTCAATTTAAACCCATCCAGATTCAGCATAAAAAAATCCCCAATACGGGGATTTTTTTATGCGATCGGGTTTAACGCTGGGTGATGCTTCCCAGTACACGAAAGCCCTCTGCACCCGTCACTGAGGGTAAGTTCCCCGCTTGCTGATGCATAAAGCGCATGGCCAGCCATGCAAATGCAGTGGCCTCGACCCACGTTGGCGAGAGTCCAAGTACACTGGTGCTTTGTACCGACCAGTGGTGCTTGCGCAAACGCCAGCGCAACTGTTCTAAAAGATGCGAGTTGTATGCTCCACCACCACATACATAGACTTCACCCGTATCTAAATCTGAACGATAAATGGCTTTTTTGATGGCTCGGGTGGTGAGCTTGAGTAAGGTGGCCTGAACATTTTCTGGCGTGTCTTCAAGCTCCTGATATTCAAGTTCGTCATTACGCCAATCGGCCAGTTGATCGTCAAGCCAGTCCAGATTGAAGTCTTCCCGGCCCGTACTTTTGGGTGGCTCTTTTGAGAAAAAGGCATGGGCTTGTAAACGTTCGAGCAGACCGCGAATAGGTTGACCATAAGCAGCCCAATTGCCATTTTCGTCAAATGGATGTCCGGTATAGCGCTCGCACCAGGCATCCATCAAAATATTGGCTGGGCCAGTATCAAAACCATATACCCCATTCGGATTTCCTGCCGGCAATAAGCTGACGTTGGCAATGCCACCTAAATTTAAAATCACCCGATGAATGGTAGGATGCTGAAACACTGCCTGATGAAAAGCTGGAACTAAAGGCGCCCCTTGGCCTCCGGCTGCCATATCACGCCGGCGAAAATCTGAAATCACGGGAATCTGGGTGATCTCAGTAATGATATTCGGATCACCAATCTGTAGGGTAAAGCCATGTTCAGGCCGATGTCGAATGGTTTGCCCGTGTGAGCCAATCGCCTTGATTTGACTCCGATCTAAATGATTTTTTTCAATCAGCGTATTGATACCATGTCCAATCATGGTCGCCAGTGCTACATCGGCTTTACCCATACGATCTATTTCGTTGTCGTCGGGCAGTGTGAGTGCCATCAGTTCATCACGTAACTCTGGATCAAAAGGCAGTGTCAGGGTCGCATGTAGATAAAGGGGATCAAATGAAGCAGCAACAAAATCGACACCGTCCATGCTGGTGCCGGTCATTACCCCAATATAGATCGCTGTCATGAGCAACTTCGCCTGCAATATGCTGAAAAAGTGTTAGTATATCGCACAAATTGAATAACTGATGTGTTTAGG
Source organism: Acinetobacter soli (assembly GCF_000760595.1). Taxonomy (GTDB): domain Bacteria; phylum Pseudomonadota; class Gammaproteobacteria; order Pseudomonadales; family Moraxellaceae; genus Acinetobacter; species Acinetobacter soli. Next base: position 47,880 of record NZ_BBNM01000017.1, read on the forward strand.
TTTTGTGATGTCAAATTTCTTGCCTGCTGAAGAACAGCTTGCCCTCATTCAACGAGGCACTCATGAAATTATTTCTGAAGAGGATCTGCTCAAGAAACTCAAAGAAAATCGCCCACTGCGAATCAAAGCAGGGTTCGATCCAACTGCACCAGATTTGCATTTGGGTCACACGGTTCTAATCAACAAATTAAAAGCATTTCAAGATCTGGGCCATGAGGTCACGTTCCTGATTGGCGATTATACTGCCATGATTGGCGATCCAACCGGAAAAAGTGCGACGCGTCCGCCACTTACTCGTGAGCAGGTCGAGGCCAATGCCAAAACTTATCAAGAACAGGTCTTTAAAATTCTTGATCCAAACAAAACCAAGGTTCGCTTTAACTCGGAGTGGTTTAACCAGCGTACTGCGGCAGATCTGATTCAACTGGCCAGCCAGCAAACTGTTTCACGCATGCTTGAACGTGACGATTTCACCAAGCGTTACAACAATCATCAACCGATTGCCATTCATGAATTTTTGTATCCTTTGGTACAAGGTTATGACTCTATTGCGCTTGAAGCCGATGTCGAGTTGGGGGGTACCGATCAAACCTTTAACTTACTGATGGGGCGTACTCTGCAAGGACGCTACGGTCAAGAATCGCAAGTGTGTATTACGGTGCCGATTCTAGAAGGTTTGGACGGTGTCAACAAAATGTCTAAATCTCTGGGTAACTATATTGGGGTATTTGATGCACCGGGTGCGATGTATCAAAAAGTCCTTTCTATGCCAGATACCTTAATCGAGCGCTATTTTGAACTACTCAGCTTTAAATCACTTGAAGAGATTCAGGGTTTACTCGATGAAATGGCCAATGGCCGTAACCCGCAAGATTTGAAAAAAATCTTGGCACTCGAGCTGGTGGAGCGCTTCCATGATGCAGATGCTGCTGCCAATGCCCACAAAGGTGCAGGCAATATCATCACAGAAGGTGAAATTCCTGAAGGTACGCCGGAAGTCACGATTTCACGTGGCGAATTCGGTGGAGAAATCTTTATCGCTTCGATTGTGCGTTTAGCTGGGCTCACCAAAAATGCTGCACAGGCAAAAGACGCTGTTTCACGTGGAGCCGTTAAAGTCGATTGGCAAGTGGTTGATGCAAATTTCTCGGTCAAAGAAAATAAAACCTATCTGATTCAGGCAGGTAAAAAGGCCATCGCTCAAGTCACCTTTATCGACTAATTTAATTTAAGCATATACAAAAGCAGATCTTAGGATCTGCTTTTTTTTGTTGATTTTACGGTGCCACGCTATGGATTTAAAAGCTAAAAATAACCCTTCAAGGCACTTCTAAACAGATCAATTTATGCTATAAAAGTGGAAACAGTGACACAAACGCATATTAAAATTAAGCCTGTAAAACTGATCGTGTTTGAGCGATTGTAATTATTTTAAAACGGTTGTAGTTGAATGGTGATTAAAGCTACACAGATCGGCAAAATTAAGTTAATAAAGAAGTCAACAACACCCACAAGATGAAACTGCGTACCAATATATTCTAGCAATTCACCCAACGACGTTTATTCGATATTTTTTAAAATTACACGCTTTTGATTTAGATTGATTAGCTCACAGGAGGCCAAATACCACAAATAAATATATCGCATCGATTGAGCCATCGACATTTTAATCTATACATCTTCATTTTAACTTTGACATGACTTTGATAATTAAAAACCAAGAGGAGCGACCAGCATGGGCTTTGATCAACAACATCTCAACTGGCTTATCACATTCCTATTCAATACCTCTCCAGACTCAATCGAACAGCAAGACTATCATCTCGCGCATTATTATTTAGATAAGCTCGATATAGCAGAAAATTATCAATTATTTAGTATGGTACTTGCACGCTTACCACAGCGCGCGAAACTGTTTTTCTTAGAAGAAAGTTACAAAGGTAAACAGCAGATGATTCGAGAAGTAGTCGACGTACGCTGTCCATTCTAACCCTATATCCAGATCACCAATTACACAGGGGTTCAGATCAGAATGATCTGGGCCTTTTCAACAATATAGCCTTAAGTAAATTATTAAATTCAAATAATCATTATTATTGTGAAGTTAGATTAAAAACATTGTTAAAAAATGGTGTCAGAATTGCATAATAAAAACAGAATCCTGATTCATTACAGGATCATGTCTTCATAACACATTGATTATCGATAAAAGTTAAAACTATGCCCAACTTATCTTCATATGTGCAGTCGATTTCCTATACTGCAAAATCTTTGCTTTCTATTTCGCTTGCCTTCACCATGTGTTTAGGAGTGGTCGGCTGCCGTGATCAGCATTCATCTGATGCGACAACATCAACCACACCCACAGCGCCTAGCACACTTAAAATTTTGCATATCAATGACCATCATTCACATTTAGATGAAGAACAGATGGAACTCAGCATCGACAACGATCAAGGACAAAGTACAACCTATACCGTGAGTCGTGGCGGGTTTGCACGTGTCGCGGCATTGATCAAACAGCTCGAAACAAAAACTGAACCACAACTGAAACTACATGCAGGTGATGCCACCACAGGGGATCTTTATTACACCCTGAGTAAGGGCCAAGCCGATGCGGACTTGATGAATACCGTTTGTTTTGATGCCTTTACCATTGGCAATCATGAGTTTGATGGCAAAGATGAAGGACTGAAAACGTTTATCGATGCGTTGGATCGGGGTCAATGTGCTAAGCCAACAGCCGTTTTGTCTGCAAATGTTCAGTTTGGTCCATCTTCGGTGTTGTACCAAAGCAGTCGTGTACAGAAATCGACTGTAATTGAAACACAGGGGCAAAAAATTGGCCTTGTTGGACTCACCATTGCACAAAAAACCAAGAATGCATCGCAGCCCAATGCCGACACGTTATTTCTAGATGAGCTCAGCAGCGCACAACAGGAAATAGACCGTTTAAGGCAAACGGGTATTAATAAGATTGTTTTACAAAGCCATGTTGGCTTTGAAATGGATAAAGTGCTGGCGACACAGTTACGCGGCGTCGATGTGATCGTAGGAGGAGATTCGCATACCCTATTGGGGCCAAGTGAACTGAGTCGCTATGGCATTACGCCAGAGGCCTCCTATCCAACGCAGCTTCGCAATGGTGATGGTGATCCGGTTTGTATCGTACAGGCGTGGCAATATAGCTATGTGGTTGGGGAGCTGAACGTCAACTTTGATGCGCAGGGGCGGGTTAAATCCTGCCAAGGTACGCCGCATATACTGATTGGCAATGATTTTCAGCCCAAACAGCGTGGTCTTGCTCCACTGACGACACAGCAACAAACGCAACTCGGTGAGACGTTAATGCAGCGTGCTCCAGCCTTTCGTGTGATACAGCCCGATGCGATGGCGCTGTCTATTTTAAAGCCCTATCGCGAAAGGAAAACTCAATTTAGCCAAAGCTTGGTGGCTTATGCCGATGAGATCTTTTGCCTGCGCCGTGTGCCGGGAACACAGCGTGATATCAACCGCTCAGGACTTGGCGATATCTGTAACCAAGATGCGCACGTGAACCAGTATGGGGGTGATATTCAACAACTGGTTGCAGAAGCATTTTTACAGCAAGGTATAAGCTATTTTGCTGCAGACCTGTCTTTATTAAATGGTGGCGGAGTACGAACCGATCTTGATCGAGGCGAAATAAGCGTGGCAAGGGTCTATCAGGTTCTGCCCTATAACAGCACTTTAGTGCAGCTCAATATGCGCGGAAGTGAAATCAAGGCAGCACTAGAAGATGCACTAGATGCAGTTATTCACCTTAACAACACGGGAAGCTATCCATATAGTGCTGGCCTACGCTGGACAGTCGATATGAATCAGAACAAAGGCGAACGTATTGGTAATCTAGAGTTACAAATGCCGTCAGGGCACTATACGCCATTACACATGGAGCAGCGCTATCGTGTAGTTACTTTAGACTTTCTCGCCAATGGTTCAGATTATTACCACACACTGGCTACGATTAAAGGCGAACATCGAATTGATGTGGGGCTTGAATATGCCGATGCATTTTTACAGTATTTAAAACGCAACCATGATGTACGCCCAACCCTAAATAAATTGGCGACAGCGCAATACAGTACACAGCAATTTATAGATCGTCCGCTTTAAATCCAATATTTATCGCTTCGATCCACATATTCAGTATGTGTTCATGCACACATAAACAGCAGCAGATGATTAAAATCGCCTGCTGTTTGTTCAAAAAAGCCGATTTTGTTTTAAAAACAAACGATCATGGCAAATAATTTAAAAAAGGGGTTGTAAAGGAATGGGGATGGTGTAGAATGCACATCCATCGGCGGTGATGCAAATAGAAACTTGTTGAAAAACAGTAACTTGGCTTGATTGGTTAGGTTGTGGGTTTGGAGA
>NZ_BBNM01000016.1 GCF_000760595.1 Acinetobacter soli
TTTTCTTTCAACTTAACCCTGTAAGCTAAGTTGCTTTCGTGTATCGCGTCGGGATGCTGCGTATTCTAAGCAAAAAACCAACCAACGCAAGTATTATTTAAAAAAAAACAAACAATGGTTTATTTTTTAATCAAAATTATATGATTTAGCTCAATATCGATCATATAATAGTCAATTATACCCGATTCATTGAATTAATTTAGATCAGATTTACTTTTTATTGTCTCATAATATGTAGAACGTATTCTCCGAATTGAAAAAATAAATGAGCACACGGCTTAATGAGCATTTTAAGCCATGTGATTTCTAATGATTATGATCTCTTTAGAAGCTGCGTTTTTTAAAGAACTAAAATGCTGCAAGACCAGTCTGAGCACGCCCCAAAATAAGAGCATGTACATCATGTGTACCTTCATAGGTATTGACTACTTCAAGATTCACCAGATGGCGTGCAACCCCAAATTCATCACTGATTCCGTTGCCTCCCATCATATCGCGAGCTAAACGTGCAATATCGAGCGCCTTGCCACAGTTGTTGCGCTTGATGAGTGAAGTGCCTTCAACTGCCGCCAACCCTTCATCTTTCATTCGGCCAAATCGAAGTGCGGCCTGTAAACCTAATGCAATTTCGGTTTGCATGTCGGCCAATTTTTTTTGTATAAGCTGGGTGGCAGCCAGCGGTCGACCAAACTGTTTACGATCCAGTGTGTATTGACGTGCAGTGTGCCAACAGAATTCTGCCGCGCCCATCGCACCCCAAGCAATGCCGTAACGGGCACTGTTTAAGCAGGTAAATGGACCTTTTAAACCTCTAATATCTGGAAAAGCATTTTCTTCAGGTACAAAAACATTATCCATCACAATTTCACCGGTGATAGAGGCGCGTAGTCCAACCTTGCCATGTATGGCTGGTGCCGATAAACCTTGCCACCCTTTTTCTAAAATAAATCCGCGAATTTCGCCAACATTTCCTTCACTCGATACTTCTTTGGCCCAAACCACAAATACATCGGCGATTGGGCTGTTCGTGATCCACATTTTTGCACCAGAAAGACGATAGCCTCCATCAACTTTTTTTGCACGTGTGATCATACTTCCAGGGTCTGAACCGTGATCCGGCTCTGTTAAACCGAAGCATCCAATATATTCACCTGTAGCGAGCTTCGGTAAATACTTTTGTTTTTGTGCTTCAGATCCAAATTCAGAAATTGGCACCATCACTAATGAACTTTGTACACTTGCCATAGATCGATAACCCGAATCTACACGTTCGATTTCTCTTGCAATTAATCCATAGCTGACATAATTCAGACCGGCTCCACCATACTGCTCATCAATGGTTGGGCCCAAAAGACCTAACTCGCCCATTTCACGAAGAATAGCTGGATCAGTTTTTTCGTGACGAAACTGTTCTAACACTCGAGGCATGAGTTTATCTTGACAATAGGCATGCGCAGCATCGCGAATCATGCGCTCTTCATCCGTGAGCTGTTGCTCAATTAAGAAAGGATCATCCCAATTGAAGTGGACGCGTGCTGTTTTTTTTGTATGATCGACCATATGATTCATTGCTTTCCTAGCCTAATGATTGAACTGTTATTTCTTCATCTTAGGCTGTGTTAACGAGTACCACAAACGATAATTTCGCATGTAGTCATGCATTTTTCTCATATCTTATTTTTTGCTTTTCAATTTTCTGATTTAGAATAAAAGTGCTTTTCGAGTTTCAGATGGATTTATTTAAGAAGCCATTTTTCAATATTTAAAAGAATGATCTAGGATAAATAATATGCGACGAATGATTCCTTCTTTACAGGCATTATTATGTTTTGAATCGGCCGCCAAACATCGTAGTTATACAGCAGCAGCCCAAGAATTATCGATTACCCAAAGTGCTGTTTCTCGGCAAATTCAGCAACTTGAAGACTTTCTTGCTGTGGCGCTTTTTGTACGAGCGCGTCATGGAGTTGAGCTTACACAAGCGGGTGAGAGTTATTTAAAAACGATCAAATCACATTTACTCGGTATCGAACATGCCACACTGGATTTAATGGCTCACAAGGGATTAGGTGGAACACTGAAACTGGGCGTTGTTCCAACCTTCGCAACACGATGGTTACTGCCGCGACTTCATCGATTTAATCGTTTGTATCCTGAGATTACGATTCATTTAGAAACCAGTACCAAACCTTTTTTGTTTAGTGAGCATATTTTTGATGCTGCAATTTATGCTGGCACTCCTGCACAAATTGAAAACTGGCCCGATGCCAAAATCCAGTTTCTTATGGAAGAAGCGTTAGTCCCCGTCTGCTCTAAAACACTGATTGAAAAATATTTTCCAGAGTGCGTGTCAAGCGAGAATGAAAGTTTGGATTTGACTGCAGAACAAATCAGTCAGCTCCCTTTACTTCAGCAAACCACTCGCCCCTACATCTGGAATGAATGGTTTGCTCAAGCAGGGTATGCCCATCCTTATGCAATGGACGGGCAACGCCATGAACTTTTCTCAATGCTGGCTGTCGCTGCGATGCATCATTTAGGCGTTGCATTAATACCGCCTTTGCTACTTGAAAAAGAGCTTGAACAGGGTGACTTGATACGAGTGTCTCGTGTGGAACTTGTTGGTACTCGTTCATATTACTTTGTTTCGTCTGAGCAACATAAAAACGCATTGATTGTAAAATTTACTCAATGGCTCGAACATGAAGTCAGAGAATTTGAATCTCAGTTTCTCTAAATTCTTCGTTTTAAAGTTGATCGCTAAATCCTACGTAGCGTGAAAGCGATTGCACACCTAAATCGGCTTTGACAATCACTTGAACAGGATATGTAGTTGAAGTAATTGCATGAAAAATATTCATATCTGGATCTTCATGTAATTCATCTACAGGTTGTTGCATCTGCGCTTCAAACCGATCGGAAACAAACTCGAATCCTAAATCCATCGCGACAAAGAGAGTATGTTCGCAGGGCTGAACATATTGTTCTTGCGACCAGTCAATAACTGGGTGTTTGCATATCGGGCAATCGATATTCACTGATGCATCTGGTTGAAGAATTAATTGATAAGTCATATTTCATTCTCTAAAGGGTTCACATAGTGTAAAAGAAATATTTGTTTGCATCTAATCGTTTTAAATCGACTGATGTCGGATTGATCTTGCCAGTGTAGCGTGCTTAAGTGAGTACTAAGCGCAGTGCTGTTACTAATGTCATGTCATTCAATACTGGAGCATTCATGTCAACTTTGGAAAAAGCAATCGGACTTGCAGCAAAAAAACACGCGGGACAAGTAGACAAAGCTGGACAACCTTATATCTTACATCCATTACGACTTATGCTTCATCTGGATACTTTAGAACAAAAAATTGTTGCAGTGATGCACGACTTACTTGAAGACACCGACACCACAATTGTCGATCTAATTTCATTGGGTTTTAGCCAAGATATTATTGATGCAGTCATTGCGCTCACCAAAAAACCCGGCGAGAGCCGATTTACAGCCGCAAAGCGAATTGTAAATAACCCATTGGCCAAAGCAGTCAAACTGGCCGATCTAAAAGACAATATGGATTTAAAACGAATTAGTCACCCTACAGCCCGTGATTTTGCGCGTTTAGAAGAGTATAAAAAAGTGCAAGCCTATTTACTTGATCCAAATTCGTCTATTTTGGCCTAAATTGCATGATTTACTGAGTAATCACATATCCTCAGAAAAATATTGGGTATACTCTGAAAAAATTTGAAACCCCCTATTTTTAGAAATATGGACATGCATCATGCTCACAGATTTAGACGATTTTTATTGCTTTGCTCTTGTGGTTGAACACGGTGGTTTCAGTGCTGCCGAGCGTGCCACAGATATTCCAAAGTCAAAATTAAGTCGCCGCGTATACAATCTTGAGGAGAATTTAGGCGTCCGCTTAATTCAGCGTAGCTCTCGACACTTTGCAGTGACCGATATCGGGATGAATATTTATCGGCATGCACAAGTGATGATGAATGCTGCACAAGCCGCACATGATCTGGTAGATCACTTGAGTATCCAGCCTCGTGGCGTGATTAAAGTGAGTGTTCCTGTCGATATTGCACAAAATCAGATGTCGAAACTGCTGCCGAATTTTTTAAAACAGTATCCTGAAATTCGAGTTCAACTGATCATTAGTAATCGACGTGTTGATATTGTCAATGAAGGCATAGATATTGCGCTTCGCGTTCGCTCAAATCTTGATGATGATCCGAGTCTGGTGTTACGTCAATTCTCCATCATCGAGCAACATCTTTTTGCCAGTCAGGCGTACTTAAACGAATACGGCTCTGTTAAAGCGCCCGAAGATTTGCATCATCATCGGATTTTGAGTTTATCGGATGAGCATTTAGATCAGCAGTTTAGCTTGTACAGCCAAAGCAATGAACTACAGAAAATCAAAGTCAATCCGGTGGTGATGGCATCTAACCTTTCAGTACTTGCCAATATTACCGCACAAAACTGCGGTATCGCGCTACTTCCCGATACCATTGCCAGCGACTATGTTAAATCGGGTGAATTGGTTCGCGTCTTGCCTGAATGGAAAGCACCGCATGGTGTCTTTCATGCGGTATATCCTTCACGTCGTGGATTACTGCCCGCTGTTCGTGTGTTTATCGATTACTTGGTTGAGCATTTAACCGAGCGCTGATATTTGCTTAAGCAAAAATGACTTACTTCTGACTTAGAAAAAAATCTGCCATGAGCTTGGTGGCCCAAGACTGTGTGCGCCATCCCTCATAAAACGCACAATGACTTCCCTTCTTGGTGGTCACGACGGCAATGTTCTGCATAGCCTGAATTTCAGGCAGATAAGGTGCAAAGTTGTCGATATGACACACTGGATCATCTTGTGAGTTAAGTACCATCAGTGGCACTTTGATTTGCTTAAAAACGTGCATGGGATTGGTGGCCAACGTATAGTCTTGATAGTTTGAAAAACCAGCAAGCTGATAGTAGCGAAGATGAAACTCGGTTAAATTTTTAGATGTCAGGAGTTCTTTTAAATTATCGATATGTGACCAACCTTGCAGGTGTTTCTTAACAAAGCGATTGATTATTTTTTTTGCCATATATCGACTATAAACCGGATGAACTTTATCAAAACCCGTTTCAATGTTGTAACCCGGACAAAATGCAAATGCGGCTTTAAAACATGACTGATCTGCAACTTCACCCAAGTAACGCACCAGTAGACCCGATCCAGCCGATGATCCAACAGCATACAAATCTGATTGGGGGAGCTTAAGACGAATAAAATCAAGTTGTTCTTTTAAGTCTGCAGTTGAGCCAAACAAGTTAAATTGCGGTATAGAAAAGTTTAAATCGGCATGTCCACGGCGCACACAAAGTGCAATCCGCCAGCCAGTAAAGCGGTGTAAGTCACGAACCAACTCGCGCATACTAGACGGAGAACCGGTAATGGTATGCAAAATGACAATCGTCGGCGTGTCTGCGGGTAAGTGCGAACCGACCCATGTAATTGCAGTTTCCCCGCCGTCTTGCATCTTTAAATAATCGATATGATCATATTGCTGGCGGATAAAGCGTTTTTTAACCAAATCAAAATAAAGAAGCTGAAGATGCTCGTTAAAGAGCCAAGGTGTCGGGCGATACTTAGCATTTAATTGGGTGAGCTTTTGCATATGCTGATGAAGACCGCTCTCAGGATGCAGATAGATTTGGGGATAATCTGCTCCTGTCAAACGATCAAGCGTATCTGTTAGTTTTTTTAGCACATTTATCTTTTTCATGAAATGTATCAACTTTATAGGAATTTAGAACAACATTCGAAAAATTAGCGAACCGATATTTTAAAAGGCCTAGACCAATCGATAGCCTAAACCTTAAGGATGAACAAAAACTTAAATCATAGCCGCAAGCTCTGCACCATGACGGATAGCACGTTTAGCATCTAACTCACCCGCCTCTTTGGCGCCACCAATCAAATGTACATTTTTGCCAAGCTGCTTGAGTGGTTCATACATCGCCGTAAACGATTCTTGTCCCGCACAGATAATGACATGATCGACATCAAGTACTGTGGTCTTTTCACCGATCTGAATATGTAAACCCTGATCATCAATTTTTTCATACTGTGCACCCGCAATCATTTTCACATTACGATTTTTTAAACCTGTACGATGAATCCAACCCGTGGTTTTGCCCAGTGTTGCTCCGACCGAACTGGCTTTACGTTGTAGCAAATATATTTCACGTGCACTGTGCTCAACCGCCGCAGTTTTTAAGCCACCGACTTGGCTATAGGAGGTATCGATTCCCCATTCGTCATAAAACTTCTTAGGGTGAATACTGCCGCTTTCGCCTTCATGGGTAAGAAACTCTGCGGTATCAAAGCCAATACCACCCGCACCGATAATCGCAACTTTATGACCGACTGGCTGACGGGCTTTAAGTACATCGAGGTAACTCAACACTTTCGGATGCTGGATACCTTCGAGATTGAGATGACGTGGTGTAACACCAGTTGCAATAACAATCTCATCGAAGTCTGACTTGGCTAATTCGTCATAATCGATTTTGTAGTTTAAAACCAGCTCAATGTTCGGCTGCAGTTCAATCTGGCGATTAAAGTAACGCAGAGTTTCGTAAAATTCTTCTTTACCCGGAATGGTTTTGGCAATATTAAATTGGCCGCCAATTTGCTCAGCGGCTTCATATAATTTGATTTTATGACCACGACTAGCAGCATAGATGGCAAAACTTAAACCTGCCGGGCCTGCGCCAACGACAGCGATTTTTTTCGGTGTAGCCGCTGCTTTAAAATTGAGTTCGGTTTCATGGCATGCGCGTGGATTGACCAAACACGAGGCCACTTTACCATTAAAGATATGATCCAGACAGGCTTGATTGCAACCAATACAGGTATTGATTTCATCACTACGTCCCTCGCGGGCTTTTAAAGCAAATTCTGGATCGGCCAGCATCGGGCGTGCCATTGAGATGATATCGGCATGTCCACTTGCAAGTACGTACTCTGCCATTTCAGGAGTATTAATACGGTTTGATGTAATCAGTGGCACTTTCACGTGAGGTCGAATTTTTTCGGTCACCCATGTAAATGCGGCTCGCGGCACTTTAGTGGCAATGGTGGGAATACGTGCCTCATGCCAGCCAATTCCGGTATTGATAATTGTTGCACCAGCTTTTTCAATTTCTTTGGCTAAATGAATGACTTCATCTAAGGTTGAGCCGCCCTCGACCAGATCAAGCATCGACAGTCGGTAAATAATAATAAAATTTTCACCAACCTCTTCACGAGTACGCTTTACAATTTCAATTGGAAAGCGAATGCGGTTTTCGTACTGACCGCCCCATTCATCATCTCGATGATTGGTTCGAGCAGCAATAAACTCATTGATGAGATAACCTTCTGATCCCATAACTTCTACGCCATCATAACCCGCATATTGTGAGAGCTTGGCACAATTGACAAAGTCGGATATTGTCTGCCAGACCTCAGCTGAACTAAGTTGTTGCGGCTTGATCGGGTTGATGGGTGCCTGAATGGCGGACGGCGCGACAATTTCTTGCTGATAAGAATAACGACCGGTATGTAAAATCTGCATGGCAATTTTACCGCCAGCGTCATGCACAGCTTGTGTGATAACTTTATGTTTTTCCGCTTCTTCGAGCGTATCTAGTTTTGAAGCATGTGCAAAAGTTCGGCCTGCATCATTTGGCGAGATACCACCCGTCACAATAAGCCCCACTTCACCTTGAGCACGCTCTGCATAAAATGCAGCCATACGCGCATATCCACCCGGTGCTTCTTCAAGTCCAATATGCATCGATCCCATTAAGATACGATTTTTTAATGTAGTAAATCCTAAATCTAATGGTGCCAATAAATGCGGATAGTGCGTTGACATATAATCTCCCTGGCTGGCATAAGCGCGCTTTATGCAATATGTTGCATAAACTTATAAACAAAATTTGCTTTCTATGCAACTTATTGCATAATCTGAAGCGTCACATCGAGTTTTAGGATGGCTATGTCGCTTTCGCATGTTTTACTGACCAGCTTATTGGAGAAACCCAGTTCCGGATTTGAACTCGCCCGACGTTTTGATCGCTCGATGGGATTTTTCTGGAATGCCAGTCATCAACAGATTTATCGTGAACTCAGTGCGATGCTGGCTAAAGGCTGGATTTCAACCATTGATGAAGCCTCAAGTCACACGCGTAAAAAAACCTATCAGGTGGAACAGCTCGGTCGAATAGAACTTTCAAGCTGGTTGCTCCTGCAAAGTGAACCGTCTCAACTCCGTGATGATTTGATGGTTCGTTTACGTGCAGAAGCTCAACTGGGTGGCAATCAAATCTTGCCTGAACTCGAGCGACACTTGGCAATTCATCAAGAAAAACTAAAGCTCTACCAAACCATCTACGATAAAGATTTTAAACACAACACATCAGAAAACCGGGTATTGTTTATTCATCGAAAAATTTTAGAATTGGGCATTACCATGGAGCAAGAATGGATCAAATGGCTCGATGAAGTCATTCCTGAATTAAACGAACTAATTAACCAATAGGACCAGCCATGCCTTTTTATACTATGCCGGATCAAGAGCAATTATTTGTCAGACGTTTTGGATCAGGCGAGCCAGTGTTGGTACTTTCTGGTTTAGGTATGTTGAGCTGGCAATGGCTTCCCTTTTTACTTTCATATACCAAAGGCTTTGAGTTTATTATTCCTGAATGGCGTGGTTTTGGTCGATCACAACATTGTGCGATACCGCAAGAGCTAGATTCTATTTCTAGCCACTGGCGTGATGTTGAACACTTGATTGATGAGCTCAAACTGACACAATTTACCCTTATCGGATACTCGATGGGTGCAACCACCGCAATGCATGGTATGCAATACGGTCATTTAGGACAGAAATTAAAAGGTTATTTACATATCGATCAAACTCCAAAAATACGTGTCGATAGCACGTGGCAGTTTGGTCTTTTTGGTGAACGTTATACCGAATTTAGACGTTTTCTTCATTTGATTAACGCACTTTTACAATCACATGCAACCGTTCAATATTTAGAGGAACTTCCGCTGACTCACCAACAGGAGCTGGTTGAAACATGGCTGAAGTTTATCGAGTTTCAAAGCAGCAACTCATTTATACCCAAAATATTCAAGCTGGCTCTGCAATACCCAAAACTTCAAAAACATGTACTTCCGATTCAGCGCTTAGATTACCTCAGATGGTATGTACAAAATTATTTGAATCATACCGAAGATTATCGAACCGCTTTACAGGCACTTGAATGCCCCACCACATTTTTCATTGGAAAACAGTCGACACTTTATCCAGAACAAGGTCAGACATTAATTGCTCATCAGTTAAAAAATGCTCAGCCTATTTATTTTGAAAAGTCTGGTCATACACCGCTCATTACGGAGCCAAAAAAATTTAGAACCGAGATTGGGCATTTTTTGAAGAAAGTACACTAGTTTTAGAAAAACTTCGTCTCAATCGTTTTTATCAATAAAAACATAGAATTATGTTAATATTTTCATGCTTATAAAAAGGACAATAAATGATGTTGGCATTTTTAGGATTTACAGAATAAATTCAAAAACTTAATAAAATTAACGTGAAAAGTATTGTTTAAAACTCTGTATAAATTAATAGAATTCTGATTTTTTACCCTAGACAGTCCCGTCCTGCTGTAGTTTGATGCTTTTGTTAGACAACAGGTACAAACGTATCTGATCACGTCAAAAAATATATGATGACCATAACTAGACCGACCATAAGGATATTTATTAGATGAGTGAAGTGGTATATAGCAAAGAAGAAAAACGCAAACGCGTTATGGGAATTGTCGGAGCATCTTCAGGGAATTTAGTTGAATGGTTTGACTTTTATATCTACGCCGTTTTTGCCATGTATTTTCAGCGAGCATTGACTGCACCCGACATGAGTTCAACCGCTCAAGGTATTTATGTTTGGGGCGTTTTTGCAGCCAGCTTTTTTATGCGCCCGATTGGTAGCTGGTTATTTGGTCGAATTGCCGATAAACATGGCCGAAAACAGTCGATGGTGATTTCAATTAGCCTGATGGCGGTCAGCTCCTTCTTATTTGCCGCACTCCCGACCTATGATCAGGTTGGTATTGCAGCGCCCTTTTTATTATTAATGGTACGCTTGCTACAAGGTTTATCGGTTGGTGGTGAATACGGTGCTGTTGCTACCTATATGAGTGAAATTGCGCTTAAAGGTCAACGCGGTTTTTATGCGTCGTTTCAATATGTGACCCTTTCAGGCGGCCAGCTCTTGGCAAGCTTGCTCGGTGTGATCATGCTGGCCTTTATGACCGAACAACAACTCATGGATGGTGGCTGGAGAATTCCATTTGTGATTGGCGGCATCGCAGCAATTATTTCACTTTTAGCACGAAGCAAACTTGAAGAAACCTTGTCGCATGAAGACAGCGACAAAAAAGAATCGGGTTCATTGCGCGAGCTATTTAAAAAGCACTGGTTTACCTTTTTACTGGTGGTGGGCTATACCTCGGCAGGTTCTTTAACCTTTTATGTTTTAACCGTATATTCAAAAACCTATATCACCAGCTTGGGTATTGAAGGCCGAACTGTTGGCTACATGATGACCTGTGCACTGTTTATTTATATGATTGCTCAACCACTGTTTGGAGCACTCTCTGACCGGATTGGTCGTCGTGCATCCATGCTGCTTTTTAGTGGATTGAGCATTGTATTTATTTATCCAGTTATGGTCATTGGAATGCGTCAGTTTAGTGATTCACCGGTAATCGTGACGGCTTTACTGGTTTTTCTGATGATGATTCTGAGCCTATATACTTCTATTAGTGGTTTAATTAAGGCAGAAATGTTTCCACCACATGTACGGGCATTGGGCGTTGGGTTTTCTTATGCTGTCGGAAATGCCATTTTTGGTGGTTCAGCGCCAGCGGTTGCCCTGCAATTTAAACAGGCAGGTATTGAAAACGAATTCTTCATTTATGTGATGGTGATGCTTGCCATCTGTTTCTTCTGTAGTTTTAAATTACCGAAAGAACCAGAATATTTGCATCACGACAAATAAATTTCAAATCCGCCTTCGGGCGGATTTTTTATATCAAGGAGAACAACATGAAAAAATTAGTGGTTTTTTCTGGTGCTGGTATGAGCGCCGAAAGTGGTATTCATACATTTCGAGATAGTGATGGACTGTGGGAAAATTACAAAATTGAAGATGTGGCAACGCCAGAAGCTTGGCAAAAAGATCCTGAACTTGTACAGCGTTTCTATAATGAACGGCGTAAAAATATTTTAAACGCCACCCCTAACTCGGCACATCTGGCGATTGCCGCTCTAGAGCATCAATTTGATGTGAACGTGATTACTCAAAATATTGATGATCTGCACGAGCGTGCTGGCTCTAGCCGTGTTTTACATTTGCACGGCAATATTCGATTTGCCAAAACCAGTGGTCCAGATGCACAAATCACTCAAGAGCTATATCCTATTCGGGGCTGCGAATTAAAACTAGATCGGGATTACTGTAAAGATGGCTATCCACTTCGGCCACATGTGGTCTGGTTTGGTGAATCTGTACCTGCTTATCAAGATGCAATCCATCAAATTCGTCAAGCCGATATATTTATCGTGATTGGTTCAACCTTAAGCGTTTATCCAGTCGCGGGTTTAATCCACGAAATATCAGGCTCATGTGAAGCGTATTATATCGATCCAAAAGCCGACTATCATCGCGTTCCAAAGCAGTATCAGTTGCTCAAAATGACAGCATCTGAGGGTGTAAAAACACTATCCGAGACATTAAAAAGTAAATAATTTGACCATTTTGGGTGCTTTTTAACCACACATCACCTTTAATTTGTTCAATGCTTACACAATTGCTCAATTTTTAAGATACACAAAATTACAAAACTGCTTTGATTTTCATCCTTTCGATTTAAATACCATCATTTTTTGTATTTAAATCCATCAGATGGCTTTTTATTTTTATTTTCTATAAATAATACATTGAATTTTATAGGTTATTAATTAATCTCTACACACAAGATATTTTTACATAAAATTACATATTGTATACTTAAAGTTAACAGTTATTATTTTGGCATCCGTGTTTATATCTCAGCCTTATTTTTAGGCAACCAAATTATTATTTGGACTGGTTGAATTACACACGTAAAAGTACATAAGGATAGGTCCCATTCATGAATTCTATCAATCCAACCGTGATCACGTTTGTATTTTACATCGTGGCAATGGTCTGTATTGGTCTCTATGCGTATAGAGCCACAACAAATTTTTCAGACTACATTCTGGGCGGACGCAGCTTAGGAAGTTTTGTTACAGCATTGTCGGCTGGTGCATCAGACATGAGTGGTTGGTTACTCATGGGCTTACCAGGTGCGATTTACTTATCGGGTCTTTCCGAAGCATGGATCGCAATTGGTCTGATTATCGGCGCATGGTTAAACTGGTTGTTTGTCGCAGGCCGTTTACGCGTGCATACTGAGGTGCAATTTAACGCACTCACTCTCCCCGATTATTTTACCAATCGATTCAATGATACGAAAAAATTACTTCGCGTATCTTCTGCGCTGATCATTCTGATTTTCTTCTCGATTTACTGTGCTTCAGGCATGGTTGCAGGCGCACGCTTGTTCGAAACGATTTTTGGTATGGATTACACCATGGCACTCTGGATCAGTGCGATTGCCACGATCAGTTACGTGTGTATTGGTGGCTTCCTTGCCATTAGCTGGACCGATACGTTTCAAGCTGCCATGATGCTATTTGCTTTATTGCTCACGCCTATTTTTGCGTATTTAGCGATTGGAGACGGTCAGCAGCAATTTACGCAGCTCATTGAAACAGCTCGTCCACATGCCATGAACATGTTCTCTGGTGTGAGTTTTATTGCCATGATTTCAGCAATGGCATGGGGCTTAGGCTATTTTGGGCAGCCGCATATCCTCGTTCGTTTTATGGCAGCAGACTCGGTCAAATCAATTCCAGCTGCACGTAGAATTGGTATGTCTTGGATGATTCTGTGCTTAGGTGGCGCTGTCGGAGCAGGATTTTTTGGTATTGCGTTCTTCCAAGGTCATCCTGAGCTTGCCGGAAATGTGAGTAAAAACTCTGAATTGGTATTTATGGAGCTTGCACAGATTTTGTTTAATCCGTGGGTAGCCGGTATTGTGATGGCAGGTATTCTTTCTGCTGTGATGAGTACGTTGAGCTGTCAGCTTCTGGTCTGCTCGAGTACCTTAACCGAAGATTTTTATAAGCCATTCTTTCGCAAAAATGCCTCTCAAAAAGAATTGGTCTGGGTTGGTCGCTTGATGGTTCTGGCGATTTCTGTATTTGCAATCTGGTTGGCAAGCAACCCGGAAAGTAAAGTTTTGGGCCTTGTAGCGTACGCTTGGGCTGGCTTTGGTGCCGCGTTTGGTCCGTTAATTATTTTCTCGTTGTTCTGGAAACGCATGACTTTAAACGCTGCGGTTGCAGGTATGATTGTAGGCGCAGTGGTGGTGATTGGCTGGAAAAACCTATTTGCGTCAACGGGTATTTACGAGATTATTCCTGGTTTTGTCTTGGCTGCAATTACCATTGTGGTTGTGAGCCTCATGGGCAAACCACCAACACGTGAAGTAACGGATCGCTTTGAAGAAGCCGATCGTCTTTACCATAGCTCGAAATAATCCATCATTTGATCTAAAAAAAGGGGCGTTATGCCCCCTTTTTTGTAGTGCGCTTATTGAGCTTAATTCGAGAGGTTTCTTTGACCACTTGCATGACCGGATAACTTCGCGTTTCCTTGACCCCAGGCAATTGCCACAACGTTTGCCCAGCAAACTTTCGGTATTCTTCCATATTGGCACTGCGAATTTTCATTAAGAAATCAAAACCGCCGCTGGTCATATGGCATTCAATAATTTCAGGATATTCCGATACAGCCTCAATAAATTCGTCGAGTCCATTCGATGTGGTTTTATCGAGTAATACTTCCACAAATACTAAAAAACTCGCATTGAGCTTTTCTGGATTGAGCTTGGCTTGATAGCCCAGAATATAATTCTCCTTAGTTAGTTTCTGTACACGCGCCATGACCGCAGTAGGTGACAGACTGACTTCTTCTGCGAGTTTTATGTTTGAAATTCGACCATCTTTTTGAAGAATATCGAGAATTTTCAGATCAACCCGATCTAATGTTGAAATTGCCCCATCCATACAAAATTTTTCCCTAAAAAATGCCAAGAATATAGCGAGTTATTCGGTAATTATTCTGTAATCATAAATTATCTAAACCTCTTTAGACAATATCCTTTAGAGATCGTCATTGGAATTTGACATGAACATGATGGACAGCAACCCGAAAATGCATGAAGCACAACCTAACTTTGGTTACATCACGGAATTTAAACAAAAAACCGAGCTGGAAGAACGAATTAACAGTGCTTGGCGCCGTGCAGAACCAGAAGTCGTCGAAACCTTATTGAATGCCGCGACAATTTCAGATGAATTGAATCATCAGATTCACGAAGTTGCGTTTAATCTGGCCAACTCATTACGTGAGCGTAAGAGTTCTGCTGGTAAGGCAGGCATTGTGCAGGGTTTATTGCAGGAATTTTCGCTGTCCTCGCAAGAAGGAATTGCACTCATGTGCTTGGCAGAAGCACTTTTACGTATTCCTGATAAAGCAACACGTGACTTACTGATTCGTGACAAAATCAATCAAGGTAACTGGAAAGACCATGTCGGCCAAAGTAGCCTGATGTTTGTCAATGCAGCAGCTTGGGGCTTAATGCTGACCGGTAAGCTGATGGAAACGCCTAAACAAGGAAGTTTATCGGGCTTGCTCACCTCGATCATTGCTCGCAGTGGTCGTGGTGTCATCCGTAAAGCAGTTGACGTGGCGATGCGCATGATGGGCGAACAGTTCGTGACTGGTGAAACCATTGAAGAAGCGCTGAATCATGCTAAACCGCTTGAACACAAAGGCTTTCGCTATTCATACGACATGCTGGGCGAAGCTGCTCTCACCGATCATGATGCTGCACGTTATTTTAACGATTACACACAAGCCATTCATGCGATCGGCAAAGCCGCTCAAGGTAAGGGCGTGTATGATGGTCCAGGAATTTCGATTAAGTTATCTGCACTGCACCCTCGTTATCAACGTGCTCAAATTGCACGTGTACATGATGAGCTTTATGGAAAAGTCTTTGAACTGGCACAACTGGCGAAACGCTATGACATTGGACTCAACATTGATGCAGAAGAAGCCGATCGTCTTGAAATCTCACTCGAACTTTTAGAACGATTGTGCTTTGAGCCAGAACTTGCAGGCTGGAAAGGTATTGGGTTTGTCATTCAGGCTTACCAAAAACGTTGTTTCTACGTGGTTGATTACGTGATTGATCTGGCCAAACGTAGCCAGAAACGTCTGATGATTCGTTTGGTAAAAGGTGCTTATTGGGACAGCGAAATCAAAAAAGCGCAAATCGACGGGATGAGCGACTACCCTGTATTCACACGTAAGGTTCACACCGATTTATCTTACATTGCGTGTGCCAAAAAATTGCTGGACGCACCAGCCTATATTTATCCGCAATTTGCAACACACAATGCACAGTCATTAGCCACCATTTACCATCTGGCAGACCCGAGCAAGTATTATGCAGGTCAGTATGAGTTCCAATGTTTACATGGCATGGGAGAGCCGTTATACGAGCAAGTCGTAGGTTCGCGTAGCGACAATAAACTCGGTATTCCATGTCGTATTTATGCACCAGTGGGTAACCATGAAACCTTACTCGCCTACTTGGTACGCCGCTTGCTCGAGAATGGTGCCAATACCTCTTTTGTTAACCGTATTGCCGATCAAAACCTAAAAATCGAAGCATTGATTCAATCACCATTTGATGAAATTCATGCCACTGCCAAACGTGAACAACACATTGGTCTCAAACATCCTGCTATTGCACTGCCATATGCATTATATGGCGATGCACGTCAGAATTCGAAAGGCTTTGATCTTGCCGATGACAGCAGCCTGATCGCCTTAAATGAAACGGCACAGGCATTGCAGCATCAGGTGTGGAACAGTCAGCCCTTGCTTGCAGATGCATCGCTTGAGTTTGACGTTACATCACAGGCCATTTTAAACCCTGCTGTTCATGCAGACTTGGTCGGTTATGTACAAGAAGCAACTGAAACACATGTTGAGATTGCTTTACAGGCAGCAATACAAGCACAAATCGGTTGGTCAGGCACCCATAAAAGTGAACGCGCAGCAGCATTAAAGCGTGCAGCAGACTTAATGGAAGACCGCATGCAGGCGCTCATGATCCTTTTATGTCGTGAAGCCGGTAAAACGTATGCCAATGCGATTGCCGAGGTACGTGAAGCCGTCGATTTTCTACGTTACTACGCGACTCAGATCGAGAGCATCAATGAATTTACAACGATTCGCCCACTTGGCACAGTGCTCTGTATTAGCCCTTGGAACTTCCCTTTAGCAATTTTTTCAGGTCAGATTGCAGCTGCCTTGGTGGCTGGTAACTGTGTCATTGCAAAACCTGCCGAGCAAACGCCTTTAATTGCTGCTGAAGCAGTGCGCATCTTGCATGAAGCGGGTGTTCCACGTGCTGTACTGCAACTATTGCCAGGGCGTGGTGAAACGGTTGGTGCTAAGCTTAGTTCAGATGATCGTGTTCAGGGCATCATGTTTACCGGTTCGACCGAAGTCGCGAAAATTTTGCAAAAGACAGTTGCCAAACGCGTTTCAACGACTGGCGAGCCTATTCCGCTGATTGCGGAAACGGGCGGTCAAAATGCGATGATTGTCGATTCATCGGCCTTAACCGAACAGGTGGTGCTAGATGTCGTCAACTCGGCATTTGACAGCGCCGGCCAGCGCTGCTCTGCACTTCGTATTTTATGTGTGCAAGAAGACAACGCTAAAGTGTTAATTGACATGCTCAAAGGTGCGATGCAACAACTTTTGGTGGGTAATCCGTTTATTTTGAAAACGGATATTGGCCCTGTGATTGATGGCGAAGCCAAACAAACCATCGATCAGCATATCCAAAAAATGCGCAGCAAAGGCTATCCGGTTCATCAGCTTGCTTTAAATCAAGATGCCAAAAGCCAATTGGTGCTACAAAACGGAACGTTCGTACTGCCAACCCTAATTGAACTTCCAAATCTCGATGATTTAGAACGCGAAGTATTTGGTCCGGTATTACACGTCATTACCTATAAGCATGGCGAAATTCAGGCTTTACTTGAGCGGATCAACGCCAAGGGCTATGGTTTAACCATGGGACTGCACACTCGAATTGATGAAACAATCAATACCGTGGTGGAACATGCAGAAGTCGGCAACCTATACATCAACCGTAATATCGTTGGTGCTGTGGTGGGGGTACAACCTTTTGGCGGAGAAGGTTTATCGGGTACTGGGCCTAAAGCCGGTGGTCCGCTTTATGTATACCGCTTGATGAATAGCTGTTCAGAAAAAAGCTTAAATGTGCCTTTTGGTGTGCAGCCAGACCATCATATTCGCGCTGAACGTCCAAAACTGTTTAATGAGCTGCTGAGTTGGGCTAAACAGCATTTACCTGAAGCGAACTTCCCTGCAATTGATACAGTTAGCGTAGGTCACGCGTTTGATCTGCAAGGCCCGACTGGCGAAATCAACCGCTATATGATGCTACCGCGCAAGCGTGTTTTGACGGTTGCAACGAATCATGTCGATGTCGTGCATCAAATGCTCGCGATTTTTGCAGTACAAAGCGAAGTGGCCATTTTGCAAGGTCACAGTTTTATGCAAAGTTATGCTTCAAAATTGCCTCAGGCGATTCGTCAGGCAATTATTGAAATTGGTCATGTCGAGCATGGGGATTTCGATGCTGTCTTGCATCATGGTACTGCCGATCAACTGGAAAAATTGCAAACACAAGTTGCAGCACGTCAAGGAGCTATTGTGGGTATTACGCATATGCAAGATTCAAGTGTCCGTATCCCACTTGAGCGACTCTTGATTGAACATGCAATCAGTATTAACACGGCTGCTGCTGGAGGTAATGCCAGCTTGATGACCATTTCGGAATAGATGATTATTTCAAAATAAAGGTCTTTTCACAAAAAGCACGCCAAGTGAGAAACATGGCGTGCTTTTTTACATTGAGCGCATTAAAAATATTATGGCTGTGCTTAAAGCCATGATAAGTTTTCTCCCTGATAGTTGCTTTTTTTGCTACTATTTGCGCTTTGACGATTCTTGTTATTTTTCATATTTATGTCTCAAACGTATCAGCAACAGCTTCAAGATAAAATTGAACGAATCACCCGCCAATTTCAGGAATTTAATGCGCCAACACTGGAAGTATTTGACTCGCCAGAGCAAAATTTTCGTATGCGTGCCGAGTTTCGTATCTGGCATACCGAAAATGATTTGTTCTATGCCATGTTTGAACGCGCAGACGAAGGCAAAAATAAAGCTGTGGTACGTGTTGATACGTTTCCAATTGCTGATCAAAGCATTAATGCACTCATGCCTGTTTTACTGGCAGAGCTTAAGGCGAATGCTGTGCTATCACAGCGTATTTTTGAAGTCGATTTTTTGGCGACACTGAGTGGTGAAATGCTGGTTACGCTGATTTATCATCGTAAACTAGACGCTGACTGGGAAGCTGCGGCCAAAGCACTGGCAGATCGACTCAATATCAAGATCATGGGACGTAGCCGTGGTCAGAAAGTCATTATTGGTGATGACTATGTGGTAGAGCAATTACAGGTTCATGGCCGCACTTTTAAATACAAACAAATCGAAAGCAGCTTCACCCAGCCAAATGCTATTGTTTGTCAAAAGATGCTCACTTGGGCCTGCGATACCATTCAGGGTGAAAATCAGGATTTGCTTGAACTCTATTGCGGAAACGGTAATTTTACCTTGCCGCTTTCATTACATTTCAATCGTGTGTTGGCCACTGAGCTTGCAAAAAGTTCTGTTTATGCTGCGCAGTGGAATATTGCACAAAACCAGATTAATAACATCCAAATTGCCCGACTTTCGGCCGAAGAGTTTACTGAAGCCTATCGCGGTGAACGTAGTTTCAGACGCCTACAAGAGGCGCAAATCGAGCTTGATGGCTATCAATTTGATACGGTTTTTGTCGATCCACCACGCGCCGGAATTGATGATGAGACCCTAAAACTTCTGCAAGGTTTTGAGCGTATTTTATATATCTCGTGTAACCCGGATACCTTATACGACAACTTAAAAACCCTGACTCAAACACATCGAATTAGCCGCTTCGCTTTGTTTGATCAATTCCCGTTTACCCATCATGTTGAATCGGGTGTATTCCTCGAAAGAATTTAAACAATTTATTGCATTGTAAAGAATAATGAATAGGTTACAGATGTAACCTATTCTTCTTTAATCATTTTTTATAGCTAAAAATCAAATTAAATCAAAGATCAAGCCCCTAGCCTTGTCATAATTTCGTTAAATTTTAAATTTATCATCGGAAAATTTAGAGTTTGATTGTTGCTTTTATCACTTTGATCATCTTGTATTTTTATTTAATTTGGCTATATTTCGAGCTATGTTAAGTTGATTATGAAGGCTCTATGAGTTTTTGGCATAAACTGTTCTCATCAGATGAGATCAATAACGAGCATAAAAACCAAATTGCTTGTGTTGAAAACGATTGTTCTTGCAAAACAAACGAGCAGCTCGTTGCTGCTTTGGCAAAAGCAACTGATGAAGATATCATCAAAGGAATTAAAAAGGTTTTGGTGTCTCGCGGTTACAGCCGTAAAGAGTTGAATGAAATAAATCATCGTCCAGTGCAATAGCCATTTTACCTGTGTAAATTGATTGCATGATCCAAAAAAGCTGATATCTAAACAGATGTCAGCTTTTTTGTTTTCTAGGCGTTTGTTTAATGATTTTAAAATATACAAGCTCATCAAAGTCGACTTGACTTCATGAGCAGGGTCACGTAGAAATCACTCACTTTGTTCATGTTTATGGATCTTTAATGGCTAAACGTAAATACCAGAAAGAACTTTTTTCTGTACGCAGAATTGATCGCGAATGGTGGGTTGTGCAACAAGTAGATCCAACAGTAGCAGTAAAAAAAGTAGAAAAAACACAGACACGCTGTGTCGCAAATCAATATGCCGATGATTATGTCGAGAAGTATTATGTCGACTTGTATCTGAAGCAGCAAATGCAAGCTGCATCTAAACCACATTAAAATAAAAAAACCCATAGCACTGGCTATGGGTTTTGAGGATCACGCTGTAATACTACCTCTGGTAGTGATGATTATTATTGTTTTATTGAAGAGCCTTCTCGAACTCTTCGGAAATCATCATATAACAAAAAAACAATAAACGCAAACAATTCTCATTATCAAATTCAAATTATTTTATCTTTTTTATTGATCAAGGAATTGTTTACTTTAAGATAAGGTACGTTTTTATTCTAAAAAACATCTTCCACTCAACGATTTTAGAGATGAGTACAATATTTCATGGGAAATCTTGAAGCTTTTAAAGCGTTATTTTTAGGTTTTATCGAAGGATTAACAGAATTTTTACCGATTTCGAGTACAGGACATTTAATCTTATTTGGTCATTTAATTGACTTTCATTCCGATAGCGGTCGAGCATTTGAAGTCGTGATCCAGTTAGGTGCCATTCTCGCGGTGTGCTGGCTGTACAGAAAAAAAATTATCGATTTGGTGAAAGGCTTTTTTAGCGGTGATGCAGAAGCACGACATTTTACGTTTAGCGTTCTGATTGCTTTTTTCCCCGCGGTGATTATTGGCGTATTGGCCGTCGATTTTATTAAATCGGTGTTGTTTAGCCCAATGGTCGTGGCGGTGGCGCTGATTGTAGGTGGACTCATTATTTTCTGGGTTGAGTCTCGTGACTTTAAGCCATCTACTACCGAAGCCACACGCATTACTTTCAAGCAAGCCATCATTGTGGGTTTTGTGCAGTGTATTGCCATGATTCCAGGCACATCTCGTTCAGGTGCAACGATTATTGGTGGTATGCTTTCAGGTTTATCTCGTAAAGCAGCGACCGAATTTTCGTTCTTCTTGGCCATGCCAACCATGCTGGGTGCAGCCACCTATGACCTCATGCGTAATGCCAGTATTTTAACATCAGACAATATGCTCAATATCGGGCTTGGATTTGTTGCAGCTTTCATTTCTGCATTGTTTGTGGTCAGAGCACTGGTTCGATTTGTTGAGAAGCATACTTTACGCGTATTTGCTTGGTACCGGATTGCACTCGGTGCCATCATCATGCTGGTGATGTTTTAAATATAAAAAAGCTCAGAGTATGCTCTGAGCTTTTTTTTTAAATTGCGATCAGCTTCACTACAATGTGCTGCGCCTCTTCAATTTCATCATAATGCGAATATTTGCGATTCAACTCTTTATACTTCAAACGAAAATTGCGCTGATTTAATGTTAACTGATCAGGGATTTTGTCAAAAAAATCTGCTGGCGCATCGAGCTGCTCTTCATGCAAAGGGGTTCCAAGCTGATAATCGTCCCCTTTAAGTACTACATATTTGACTGTTGTTTTCATTCAGATTTACCCATTTTTTTCACTCCTTTTCTTTTGTATTCTGTACTAAATTGAAAATGGTTCATAGCGTGATGACAATTTAAAACAATTCGATGAAAGCCGTTTATTTGATTTGTTGATTTAACCTGTTGCGCCTTAAAACTTCATCTTTATCTCATTTTGGTATTTTGCTGATTTTCTGCTACTCTTTTGCAGCTTTTTTCTCCTAGCGCGATTTGTTCTGCAATAAAGCGCTATCGTGTCTGTCAATAAGGATAATTTTTGATGTCGAAGCCATCTGTTGAAGCATTACGTATTGTGGATTGTACAGAACAACATTCAACTGAGATTCTGGATATTCTCAATGATGCGATTGTGCATTCAACTGCATTGTACGACTACAAACCCCGCACGCAAGAAAGTATGGTGCAATGGTTTAAAACCAAACGTACACATCAATTTCCTGTCATCGGCGCAGTCAATGCGCAAGGTCAATTGATGGGCTTTGCAAGCTTTGGCACATTTCGGGCATTTCCGGCTTATAAATATACAGTCGAACACAGCGTTTATATTCATAAAGATTTTCGTGGCCAAGGCTTGAGCACCGTGCTGATGCAAGCATTGATCGAACGAGCGAAAGCCGCTGATGTGCACGTGATGGTCGGATGTATTGATGCAACCAATGTAGCCAGTATTAAATTGCATGAAAAACTCGGATTTCGTTATTCGGGCACTATCACTCAAGCGGGATTTAAATTTGGACGCTGGCTCGATGCCGCGTTTTATCAGCTCACGCTAGAGACGCCAGTTGAACCATACGATGATGTTTAACGTTTTTTAACTTAATATTCAATAACGCAAGCTATACGTTTGATCACGATCTGACGTATAA
Source organism: Acinetobacter soli (assembly GCF_000760595.1). Classification (GTDB taxonomy): domain Bacteria; phylum Pseudomonadota; class Gammaproteobacteria; order Pseudomonadales; family Moraxellaceae; genus Acinetobacter; species Acinetobacter soli. Next base: position 22,546 of record NZ_BBNM01000016.1, read on the forward strand.
ATTTCACGCCCAGTTCACACCTTTTCACCTACCTTTGATTGATAAAGATAAATTAAGGGTGAACCCAATGATGAAAAGAATCACGACACTTGCCGTCTCGGCCATTACGATTTTGAGTCTGAGTGCCTGTAAAAGCATGCCAGCATATACCAGTGATTACACTAAAGCGCGTGAGCAAGTGAATGGTGTAGTGATGGATGATCAAAAAGCTATGGACATCGGCCAGCGATTTGTGGGTGCCTTTAATACCCTCGGTACACCGTCATTTGTGAAAAATGCCAGTAATCTATATGCCGATCAGCTTTACATCAACGATACTTTATCTCAGTTTTCCAATAAGCAAGAATTGGTGAAGCATTTTGAAGGCATGAACAAACGCGTGAGCAACGTGACCGTAAAACTCATCAGCGCGACCCATCATGAAGACTCCGCATATATTCACTGGCACATGGCTTATGACTTCAAGATGTTCGGTAGTACCAAAACTATGGACTCCTACGGTATCAGCGAAATTAAAGTGAATCCGCAACAACAGATTATTTTCCAGCAAGATTTCTGGGACCCTGCTAACGGCTTATTCCGTTCATTACCTGTATTTGGAGGAGCTTACAAATGGGTACTACCATTCAAAAAATCGTAATTGGTAGTGTGTTGGGCGTGTCATCATTATGGATGACACAAACAGCATCGGCCAGCGAATTAAAAAAATGCAGTACAGCACCAATTGTGGTGACGCTCAAAAATGTCGGTAAAGTCAGCTACTATGCGCAAGATTGTGCCAAGGCATGGAATACGCAGGATATCCGGCTTGACTTCTACTACACCCGTGATATTCCAGAATGGGCATTTAAAAAAGCGGCCACACATTTTCTGGAAAAAAATATTTCTGGCTTTAGCAGTAAATCCCCTTTGAACCAGATTACCGCGCTCTATCGGCCAGTAAAATCGGGAGATTTATATAGCATTGGCTATCAAATGCAAAATCAGAAACTGGATCTGGTTTTAAACAATAAACCGCTTGGTTCAATTACCGATCCGCATGCCAATGATTATTTTAAAATTTGGTTTGGTGCAGCGCCATTTAATGCTAAGTTAAAACAACAACTTCTCAATTAATGGATTCGCTTCATCTTATGAGCCATCATTTTATACTCATGGTCGAAGATCATTTTGAGCTGGCTGCAACGGTTTGTGAGTTTTTAGAGGCGCATGGTTACGTGGTTGATCATGCGCGTAACCTTGACGCTGCCAAAAACTTCTTAAAGTCACAGCCTTTTCATTTGCTTTTATTAGACGTGAACTTACCAGACGGTACAGGCTACCAGCTTTGTGACTGGGTGCGAAATGATCAAGGACTGGATTTACCTGTACTCATGCTCACAGCGCGTGATACTGTTGAAGATAAACTTCAGGGGTTTTCTGCTGGTGCAGACGACTACTTGATCAAGCCATTTGACTTCAACGAACTGGTTGCCCGCATTCGTGCCCTCATTAAGCGTGCTTCTGGCGAGGTGTCCAATAGCCAAATCAAAATACACGATCTTGTATTAGACACATCTACTCAGCGCGTCATAAGAAACGGTCATTCAATAGAACTGCCACCGATTCAGTTTAAATTACTCAAAACATTAATGCGTCAGTCACCTAAAGTAGTGACCAAGCAAGAACTGATTATGGAATTATGGGGTGAAGAAGAGCCTGAGAGCGATGCACTCAGAAGCCATATTTATAATCTAAGAAAAATGATTGATAAACCCTTTGAACAAAAACTATTACACACCGTTTCAGGAGTGGGTTTAAAGATTGCGATTGAACAAAGCACCTCTTAACAAAGATAAACCACAACAATCAAACCTGTAGTATTTTGTAGCATTAACTCTGGATGGGTTAAAAGATAATATTGACGGTCGAACAGCTCTACTCGCCAGTTGAGCTGTTTACACAGTTTTTGCACCAGTTGTAAACCAATTCCATGCCCTTTTACATCGAGCTTCAATTGAGATTCATTGAGCTCTTGCACTTTGGCATCGTTGGGTAAATCCAATCCAATTCCATTATCGGCAATAATAAGGCTGTTTTTTTGCAAGATTATATCGATCTGGGTACCTTGCGAATAATTTAAAGCGTTACGCAAGATATTACTGAGCACCATTTTGGTCATGGAAGGATATAGCCAGCGCTTTTGCTCGGCTTCTTCGTACTGAATTTCAATATCAATGCCTTTGACCTGACTCATATCGGCCAGATCCATCACCAGATCATCGATGATTTTAGACAAATAATGATGTTCAGTATTTAGATTACTGGTGGTATTTCGCGCTATTGCCAAAAGTGTATCGACCAAAAGCTGCATGTCCTCAATGGTATTGTGCATACGCAGCAAGGATTTGTCTTGGCCAAACTTAACTTGGCATAACTGTAAATTGCCCTTTAAGATCGTCAGCGGTGTGCGCAGCTCGTGGCTTACATCCCCTGTAAACTCGCGCTCTCGGCGGATAAATTCGGTCAAAACTTGATGGTACTTTTCTAGCGCCTGCTTAAGGTATTCTGCTTCTAAATTACCATTGGTACTGATTTGGGCAAATGGCGATTGCTCAGTTTGATGCGCCCAATCGATTTGTTCAAGCGCATTGGCCAATCGTGTAATAGGAGAAAAATAGCGCTTTGCCCGCCGGTTTGACCACCACAAAAAGCTGTATAAAACAGATAAGCTAAACATGAGTGGTGCAAGACCAAACAGCCAGATCAATTTATTGACGTTGCTTTCACCAAAAACCAGCAAGACATGCTGACCATTTTTCTCACCATAAACTGTCATACGATCTTTACCATCAATAAACATCCGGTTTACACCAGGCTTGAAGGTATAAGATTTAAAACGCGGCGGTGGGTTATTGGTGAGCCATCGATAGCCATACAAGTTTTTGGTATCGGGTAAATTCGCATTCGGGTTACGCTGAACGCGAATCCAGTAATGCTCCATCTCCTGCTCAAGGGCAGTTTTTAATAAAGAGCCTTTAATGACCCATGCGCTGCATGCCAAGCCCACCACAATCGACATTGCAATCAAAACAATCTGTAGCCAATAGTATCGATTAAACACATCAGCCACAGGATGATTGGAATGGTCGTTGCGGTAGAACTTCAACATATTTACAACTCAATAACAGCCAATTTGTGGGTTAGGCCGCCTTCTTTTTAAATAAGTAATGCCCAACGACCCACTCTTGACCTTGGTCAAATCCAAACAGCTCGGCACAGGCCATAAAGAATATGCGCCAGCGCTGCCACCATGCATCTGCATCTTGTGCATAAATTTTTTCAAACAACGGTTTGAGTTCAGTTTCATGCGCATCCATGTTTTCAAGCCATGCATTGGCAGTACGCTCATAGTGCTCACCTGACCACTGCCACTGCTGGCTGAGCTCTAAATGATCCTGAAAATGTAAGAATGTCGAGACCGACGGCATCAGACCACCAGTAAAGAAGTATTTCGACATCCAGTCATATTCGTTCTTAATTTCAAATGGATAATGCAAGAATCGATGACAGAAAATATGACACCATAATAAGCCATCATCTTTCAGCCATGTTTGAATTTTTTCAAATAAACGCTGGTAATTGCGCACATGCTCAAACATTTCGACCGATACCACGCGATCAAACTGCCCTTTTTCAAGTTCAAGTACATTCACATCACAGGTCAGGATTTCAATATTATTGAGTCCACGCTGTTTCGCTTGAGCCAAGATGTGTTGACGTTGTGTGGCCGAATTAGACACGCCCTTGATTGAGGCATTTGGGTAACGCTCTGCCATCCAGAGTGTAAAAGAACCCCAGCCACAGCCCAGCTCTAAAATCTGCTGACCATCCTTAAGCTGAGCGCGTTCACAGTATATCTGTAAAGCAAACTCTTCGGCTTCGTCTAGGGTGGTTTTGGCAGTCGGGAAGTAACATGCGCTGTATTTTAAGCGCTTGCCCAATGCGGCCTGAAAAAATTCGGTCGGTAGTTCGTAGTGCTGCTCATTGGCTTTGTCGGTTTCAATGGCAATTTCACTGTGCTTGAGGGTATTCAGCACATCCATATAACGCTGGGCAGCCTGTTCAGGATCATAACGACCTTCCTGAATCAAACGTTTTTTACTGAGCGCACGAATAGCCGCACGAATGGCCTGATCGGGTACAAGGCCACTCTCGACCAGTTTGAGCGATTGTTGAATGATAAAATCCATATATTGACCTATTGTTTTGGTTTTCTAGGAATAAACATTGAAGTTCGTTGCTGATAGTCACGATAATTTTGACCACGGTTCTTTAACGCTTGTTGCTCACTAAATGGAATACCTGTGATGTAATACAAAAATAACCACATCAGCAGCGGATAAATCCACAGCACGTATACACCCACTGCCAAGCCTAAAATCGGGTAAGCAAACCAATGCAACCATTCAAAAAAGTAGTTGGGATGCCGAGAGTATCGCCATAAACCCTGATCCATTGTTTTGCCACGATTGGCCTTGTCTTGCTTGAAACGGTAAAGCTGCTGATCTGCGATGCTTTCTCCGGCAAAAGCAACCAGTATGACAAGCGCGGCAACCAACATCGCGGGCAACATAAAGCCTGACCAGGCGGAAGCAGGCTGATTGAGCAACACCCACATTGGAGCGAAAAATAGCAGTACTAGACCTGCCTGAAACAAGAAAAAAAGTAAGAAGCCGACATGCTGGAACTTGCCCATGGCTCTGCGCATATTGGCATAGCGTGTGTCTTCTTCAGTCTCGGCAAGATAACGCCGAAACAAATGCTGAAACAGGCGTAAAAACCATGCACCGCTTAACACACCAATAAATAAACGAATAGCAAGTGGTGCGGTATCAATCAACCAAGCCGAAAGTAGGATATTGATCGCAATACAAAAACTCCATGCGACATCAACAATTCCCACGCGACGATTGAAGGTTGCAACCAGCCAACATATCAGCATGATCGCAACATCTAGAATAACCAGATTCCATAGCATCACTGATCTCCTTCATTTCCAGATCGATCTCAATATGGACTGGCTTCAAATAGCATATGCACATCGCTAATAACGCCTTCTCTGAAGCCCCCTTCGCAGTAACAGAGGTAAAAATCCCACATACGAATGAAGCTTTCATCGAAACCAAGTGCAAGTACGTCTGCTTTAGCTGCTAAAAAGCGTGCTCGCCAATGATGAATGGTTTGGGCATAGCTTAAACCAATATCATCGAGCTGTTTCAGACGCAGTTTTTGGGTTGATGCTGCCAAAGTCATGACGCTGATAGACGGAATAAAACTGCCCGGGAAGATATACCGCTTAATGAAATCGACTGTATTAATGGCTTTTTCATAGCGTGCATCTTCAATGGTAATTGCTTGAATCAGGGCCAGACCATGCGGTTTAAGAAGATTGCGGCACTGGTTAAAATAAGTTGGCAGGTACTGCTCGCCCACCGCCTCAATCATTTCAATTGAAACCAGTTTGTCGAATTTGCCTTCAAGAAGACGATAATCCTTAAGCTGCACATCAACTCGATGGCTTAAACCAGCCGCTTCAACGCGTGCCACTGCTTCATCATATTGCGCTTGTGAAATGGTAATCGTGGTGACTTTACAACCATAATTTTGAGCGGCGTAAATTGCAAAGCCCCCCCAACCGCTTCCAATTTCGACCAGATGATCGAGCGGTTTAAGCTGGAGTTTTTGGCAAATCTGCTCTTTTTTCAAATCAGATGCCGTTTCAAGCGTCATGTGCTCATCGGTAAATACCGCACTTGAGTACATCATCGAGTCATCGAGAAATAGCTTAAAGAAGTCGTTGCTTAGATCATAATGCTCGGCAATATTTTTACGACTACCCGTGATTGAATTTTGTCGTGATTTGTACCAGAGTTTTAATAAGCTTTGGCTTGCTTGTGCCACCACGTTTTGATTGATTTTATCGAGTACATGTCGGTTACGCGATAAAATCTGAATGAGCTCGACCAAGTGGTCGGTGGTCCAGTCACCGCGAATATAACCTTCGGCGGCACCAAGTACGCCATTTTTAAATATCAGTTCAATCAGTGCCGGATTATGCACCTCAATGGTGGCATGAAGATCTGAGGGCTCACCCACAGTTCCGTTCCACACACCGCGAAAAGTAATCTGACCGTGCTGTATTTTAAGAAGCCCTCTTAAAATCAGCGGTAATGTATCTTGTTCACCGTAAAGAAATGTCTTAATCATGGGTTATATATCCTTATTCTTTTTTGGGTGACGATAAAATGGAACTTTCTTGCGCCACAACTGGAAGGCTTGTAAATAAATCGAAGCTAACATTTTAAAAGGCTCCACACTATAACGAAGAGCATATCGATATTGCTGTGAAGGAAACGTGATGGGGTCTAAGGTGAAATTCATCGTGGCATCGAAGATCAGTTGTTGCTGTTCATAAAGCTGCATATGAATCACATTTTGTATATTTGAATGGCTGAATTTCCACTGATATGCTAGTGCCATAGGCATAAACGGCGACACGTGAAATGCCTTATCAAACTTAAACTGATAGCTCTTAAAATGCTGAATCTGTGCGTCTTGCTCGCGGCAATCATGCACGTAAACTTTACGCTCATTCCAAGGCGTATTGGTAATTTCACTCAAAATAAATTGAAGCTGTTGATCACGATTAAAAACGTAATAAAACACCACCGAATTAAACCGAAATCCGAAATAACGGGGTAAAGCCAATACCCGAATTTCCCAGTCGGCCCGAGCAACGAAATTGGCATGTTCCAAAATTGCTTTTTTGACTCGTTCTCGAATACTACCGCTATACATCGTCAAGAAGTCATTAGGCTTTATGCTCAAAATATTCCAGCGTCGTACCGACCATAATTTACATGTTTGAGCGTCGTGTTCAATTTGATCTGGATTGAACCACAGATAGGTCAGCTCAGATTCAAAAGCATGTGATTTTGGTGAATAACGGCGGTGGCGAATTTTTGCAGGCGCACGTGCAAGTGGGGTCCAGAGCATCTGTAACTCCTTGTGCGATTAAGCATCAACCTGAATTTGATCGACAACACGCTGAGCACTTCGGGCACCATCTTCATGAAAGCCCCAGCCCCAGTAGGCACCACAAAAAGACGTTCGATTGACCCCGCTAATTTCTGACCAGCGTAACTGTGCATCAATCGCAGGTCGATCAAATACCGGATGACGGTAGTGCCGTGTCACGAAAATCTGTTTCGGGTTAATCGGCATGTTCGGATTGAGTGTAGAAAAAATCTGAGATGAACATGACAAATTTTGTAGACTATTCATCCAGTAAGTAAAACCATAGTGCACTTTGGCACCTGATTCTTTTGAATGCTCAGGCGTCACGTGGACATGCCAACTGGCCCACTGACTGCGCGATTTCGGCATAATCGAAAGGTCTCGATGCACCACCATGGTATTGTCTTGATAACTAAAACTACCCAGAATATCTTGCTCGAGCGGCGTTGCGTCATGCAGCAACGGCAAACAGTCGTCTGCATGCGCCGCAAAGATGACCCAATCAAAATTCAACACCTGATCATCTGTATGAATTTCGACATGATCGTCAAAACGCTTTACCTGCTGTACAGCCCTATGCTGCCAAGCAATATTGCTGCACTGCGCTTGAATGGCTCGAATATACGTTGCAGAGCCACCCTTCACTGTTTTCCATTGTGGACGGTCTTTAAGCTGTAGCATTCGATGATGCTGAAAAAAACTGACCACGAATTTATACGGAATCTCACCGACTTGCTCAACCGGACTCGACCATAGCGCACCGCACATCGGATATAAATGCTCTTCACGAAATGCGTCTGAATAACCATGCTGATCGAGATATGCCTTAATCGTCATTTCAGAATCGACTTCATCTATGTTTAACGCCTTGTTGGCTTCATAAAAACGAAGTAAATCCGAGATCATGCTTCTAAAACGCGAATTTGCAAAATTCTGTGGCCGGGTAAATAACGACCATTTTTTAGAAGGATTGTATTGTAAACCACTCACCAGATTGTTTACTGAAAAGCTCATGTCACTGTCTTGAGCACTTACGCCGAGTTCGTTCAGCATCGCACAAAACAATGGATAATTATGGGCATTAAAAACGATAAATCCACTATCAACTGCCACATGGCGGCCATCGACAAATAAGTCATGAGTATCGGTATGACCGCCAAAATACGCATTTTTTTCGAAGATCGTTACGTCGTGATGTTTTGAAAGTTTCCATGCGGCATACATGCCGGAAATACCAGACCCAATAATGGCGATTTTCATCGAACTTCTTCACTCTCAATTTTTTCTATATTTAGTTGTTTAAATTCACGAGACGAGACATGTTGACGCGCTGCATAAACACGCTCTGGGACGTCTTTAATGCCCCACACCAGCCCCATCCAAGACATGATTTTAAGCAGGTAATAAGTAATATCTATTTGCCACCAAAAGAAGCCTTGGCGTGTACTTCCTGCATAATAGTGATGATTGTTATGCCAACCTTCACCTAGAGTAATCAAGGACAAGAACAAATTATTGCGGCTTTCATCGTCTGTATTAAAATCACGTGAACCATAGCGGTGTGCCATGGAGTTGATACACAAGGTCGCATGCGTGAGCAGTACTGTTGAAATCACAAAGCCCCAGACCAAGAGCTGTAGGCCATTGGTACCAAGTTGAGGCGCATAGACTGCCAGTGCTTCACCCAATGCATAGATACCAATCGCAGTAAACACCACGACAGGTAAACTAAAACGATCTAGCCAGATGAGTTCTGGAAACTTGAGCCAATCTTTAATGATGTTTTTACGTGTACCAAAATTTTCTTCGTTTAAAAACCAGCCCACATGGCTATACCAAAAGCCTTTGGTCGATGAATGTGGATCTTGGTCGGTGTCGGTGAAACGATGATGATAACGATGGTGCGCCGCCCACCAAAGAGGCCCGCGCTGTGCACTCATGGTCCCAATTAAAGCAAACAGAAATTGAACCGGACGCGAGGTTTGAAACGTTTTATGCGACAAATAACGGTGAAAGAATGCCGTAATGGCAAACATACGAATAAAATAGAAAAACACCATAAATAAGATGGCAAACCATGACACACCGACCCAGAAAGCCGCCAGACATGCTACATGCAAAACAATAAACGGAATAATTCTAAGCCATTGAGTTTGATGACGTTGACTTAAATTAGACGTGATTGTTTCTTGTGTGTTGTCTGTCGTCGACCAGCTATCGATCCATCGTAGAAAAAATTTAGACATTGATTCTTCCTGATCTGCAGCATTTCTCTCTATGGTGTCATTGTAGGAGATGCGATATGAAGTTTATGTGAAGCATTTCTCTTAAGAGTCGAACCGAGTCAGTGACTCGGCTTGACCTATGCATGACTCATTATTTTTGTGGAGTTTTGACCAACTTGGTTACATCATAGCCATAATCGCGCGCGGTTTGTAAATAAGATTGGTAGGTAGTTGTATCTAATTGTGGGTTACGTGACAAAAGCCATAAGTATTTGTGTGATGGGCCACCGACTAAAACCGTTTGATAATCCGGATCAATCCGAAGTACCCAATAGTCGCCTTTGGTAAAAGGAATCCAGCGTAGACCTTTTGGTAAGAAACTTACTTTAAGTTTGCTGTTACCTGCATTTTGAGGATATGCAACACCTTCCGAACGAATCATCTCGCCAGATTGGGTGCGACAGCTATTAATGACTGCAACAGTCTTATCTGCATTGAGTGCATAGGTTGCAGAAGTATCACTGGCACATTTGCGCTGGAAATAGACTGGCAAATGCGCGATCTCATACCATTTTCCGGTATATTTATTGATATCGATCTGCTCTACGGCTTTCGGTGCTTGCGTTTCAGCGTGCGCTGCAATGGCGCCAAAAATGCTAGAACATACAACAGTTGAAATGGCTAATGTTTTACTCAAAGATTTCATGAAATTCACCTTATGTTTCTTCTATATTTTTAAAATACTGTATGTGTGTGTGAATAAAGCGTGAAATGTACAACATCACTTATGTTTGTGGCATCACATTTTCATCATTTATGAGGTATTGTAACTAGCTTAAAGCATTTTAAACAACTGATAAATCTAAATTTTAAGATTTTAAAGAAAAATCACCAAACAAACACTTCTGCTCGAGCTAATGAAAAACTATCTTCGCCAAAGCATCCACATTTGTACTACACTCACAAAGAGATACTCATGTTTTGAGTATTTGGATAAATCATAAGGACATATGCATACATTATGGATATTGATGATGAGCTAACGCTTAAAAAGATTCAGATTTTTTTAGCGTTTATGCGCTGTGGAAATTTAACAAAAACTGCAACTGAAATGCAGATCAGCAATGTCAGTGTGCATAAGGCATTACACTCTTTGGAAAGTGCGCTACGTTGTCCTTTGTTTAAACATGAAGGCCGAAGCCTAATTCCTCTCAAAAGTGCTTATGTCTTGCAAGAAAATGCACAAAAACTAGTCCAAGACATGATTACGACTGTGAATAAAACCCGTGAAGCGGCTGGCTTTGCAGCAAAGGTTTTGCATCTTGGTTCGTTATATTCGCTCACCGTAAATACGATTCCAAATGTGATTAGTCGTCTGAAGCTGCGTCGAGGCGAACTCGATATTCAATTGCTCTTAAGTTCGAATCTAGATTTGGTTAAAAAGCTGAAATCGACTGAACTCGATGCAATTATCGTGGCCTTGAACGCCACCACAGACGATCCAGATTTTGAAAGTTTACCGATGTTTGAGGATAAAATTTTCTTAGCCGTCAATAAAAACTCAGCGCTTGCCAATACGCATGAAGTGGATTTGGCTAGCTTAAAAGATGAAACCTTTTTAACTTTGTCAAAAGGATTTGCTACACGCAGTGATAGCGATGAAGTTTTCGAAAATGCAGGAATTGACCCTAAAGTGTTTTTGGAAGTGAGCGATATTTTTACTCTGATTAGTATGGTCAGTACCGGCGTTGGACTCGCCCTTTTACCTGGTCGAATCTCGACGATTCACGAAAGCTCAGTGAAACTCATTCCATTAAAAGGTGCAAAACAGATTAAACAAGAAATTGGTTTGGTTTTTTTAAAAAGTAAGGAGCGTGATCCAAATCTGCTGGCTTTAATTGCAGAATGTCGCATGTTTGCAAAACAATTCTTACATTCATAAATTGTCGGCAACTGGTCAATAAAAACCACTTGCCGAAGTTTCTTTTTAAGTGCATCAACCAAAAATTGCATTGACTGTCAGGAAAAAAACTGACGGACCGAGTAAGCATCCGAGTCCTGTATAAAAGGTTGCGACCAATGCGCCATATGGAACCAATCTGACATCTGTACCTGCTAAACCTGCTGCTGTACCACTGGTTGTTCCGGCCAAGCCACCAAATACCATTGCTGAACGTGGGCTTTTCAAATACATGAATTTTGCCAGTAACGGTGTCCCCACCATAAAAAACACCGATTTAATTAAGCCAATCGCAATTGAAAGCGCAATCACATCAGAGCTTGCCCCTATTGCAGTGCCCGTAATTGGCCCGACAATATAAGTCATCGCACCCGCACCGATCGTGGTCATTGAAACAGGATCTTTATAACCTAAACACCATGCCACAATTACACCAATTGCAAAAGGTACAACGCATCCAAGCATCAGTGCGATTAAACCGATCTTGCCGGCTTTTTTGACTTCTTTTACATCTACTTCAAACGCAGTTGAAGCAATCGCAAGATCACGAATCATGGCACCACCCAATAGTGCAAATCCTGAAAAAATTGCAATATCAGAAATACCTTTGGTGCCATGTGTATACACGCCAGCAAAATATGCGACCACCAACCCTAAAGTAATTGCAATCGCTGAACTTTGTAATTTACCTTTGGTCAGATATTTAGATAAAAGATGTGAGACAAACATCATCAAACCTGTGATCGCCAAGGCGGTCACTAGCGCATTCTTGGTGAGTACTGCAATTAATGTATCCATGTTGAAGCTCCTTTTCTTTATTCAGTTCTTTTTATGCTGTTTTTTCGACTCTTTCGATTGTCCATTCATATGTTTCATAGTCGCCACTAATACGATTGAGATAGCGAATCACCAATACGGTTCCGACCAATGAAGCCACTGAAACAATAATCCCGAGCACACCGCCTGATAGTGCAGCCACCACATTTTGTCCCGCGGACATCGCCACAACAATCGGAATATACATACCAGACCAGTACAACACACCAAACTGTGTCACTTGAGGTAGATAGCCTTTTTTTGCCAATAACTCCTTCATCAGAATAAGTAAGATCATTGAAATGGCTACACCACCGACATTGGCTTTTACTCCAAGTAACATTCCAAGCGTATTACCCAGATAATCGCCGAGTAAGTGACAAATCGCTAAAATCGCTGTTCCATAAATAATCATTTTTAACGTCCTCTATCCATTGAGTTTCTTCATTTTTTGATAACTTCAAATGCATCCTTGCTGGATGTGCATCGCCGTCATCAGACTTTCCAACTGTGTATTCTGAAAGGACAATACGGTTCCTTCTTTGAACGTTTTTTTTGCCAAGCCAGTTAAGACATTTCCTGGTAATGCTTCAATGTGCAATCGGGCGCCTCGCTCCCATGCAGCGCGCACGGTATTGTCCCAACAAATCATCCGGCACATATTAAACACGATATCGTCTACGATCTGCCGATCCGTAGGCAATATTCTGGCGCTTGTACCACTTAAATATTTAATGCTGGGTTGTTGTGTACGAATTCCCTCCATCATCGTCGCCAGTTGCTGTGCCTGTTGTGTAAGTAATTCACAATGCGATGGCACACTGATTTCGACTTTTTTACATACAGCGCCATTTTGCTGAGCAAGTGAACCCACTGCTTGCATGGCGTTTATTTCACCCGAAATTACAATTTGGGTTTCGGTGTTAATATTGGCAATATAAACTTCAGCGTGTGTTGATTTTACGGCGTTTACCCACATCTCGACACGCGCTTGATCTGCACCCAAAATGGCCGTCATACCATATCCAGAAGGATATGCTTCCTGCATGAGTTGTCCGCGCTTCGCAACCAGTTTTAATCCATCTTCAAATGTTATCATCTTGGCAGTCGTGGCTGCGGCCCAAGCTCCAATTGAAAGTCCAGCAACAAATTGGGGCTGGCCCGCATGTTCTTGTAAAAGTGCCGCACTCACCACGCCGGCTATATATAAACAAATCTGTACGGCATAGGTCGATTTCAGTGCATCTGGCTGATCAAGCAACAGCACATCTTGATCTAATACATCAGAAGCTTGCTGAATATAATGTTGCACAAGATGATGCTGAGGCAGGTCGTGCAACATATTCGGATGCTGCGCGCCTTGTCCCGGAAATACCCAAATTGTGCTCATATCGATTCTTCCTTACAGCCAAGGGTTCTGAGTCAATACCGCAGCATTCGATTGCTTGAGCAGTACTTTGCCAGTCGCCCTTGCCCATTCCTTTAAGGCAACGCCACCCCGCGGTGTTTGTAATTGCACATCTATTTTCAAAGCCAATTGATCTAACTGCTCTAACAACCATGTTGCTTGTTTCTTGCACATCGCTTCCGGTGTACGGATAATCAGATCAATATCACTTTGCGGCGTAACGGTTTTCAATCCGGTTGCCAGCTCAAAACCGACGCTCCCGGTATATCCCCAAGCCCAACCTGATCGGTGCATCAGGATATTTATTTGCTCAAGCCGATCTTTTAAATGTGGAAATAGATTTAAATCAACGTGTGCCAATTGTTCTGGTTGCACACATTTTGTAATTACATTGTAATGCAAATGTGTAGCAAAGCGCTCCCCGCGTGATCTTCCTCGAATTCCGACGGGAATCATCTGATTGATCATCACATCACGTCGAACCACTACAGGATGGCCATGTGATACAGCCGCAATCACCCATTGAGGTATATCATGACCCAGCATTTGCGGTGTTATACCCCAGAGTAAATCATGTGGCTGTATCGAATTTATCATGACCACTGCGCCTTCATTAACTCACGAACACGCAAAGAGGCTTGACGATTTTGAGCTTGCAAGCGATGCGATAAATCACAGCGCCCCTGCTGCTGAATATCCTCAAAAGCTCCTGCGATTGACTGAGTCACAGACTCTAAGTCATGTTGGGTTGGATCTTCAGCCGATTCCACCTCAATTAGACCCGATAATAATCCTAAAGAGGCATAGCTTTCGATATCATAAGCCATGGGTGGAATACGCTGAGCCAGATGCTCAAGTTCTTCAACCGTACGCAAGGTCACGCGCGCAGCAGATTCTTTGCCCATAGCATGTACAATAACGCCAGAATCTTTGAGTGCTAGTATCCGATTGGCCTGATAACCATGCGCCAAAAAAGCACCAGACATTGATTTACCTACTAGCAGGCTCACTACTGCATGTCCTGCAAGACGAGCACGTGCATAGCTGTCTACGGCTGCGGCCAAGGCCTGATGAATTCCTAAACTTTCTTCGCGTCTGCCATATGCCTGACTCGGTACATCTACCAAACAAAGAATGCCGCGCTTTTTAGATGCATCTTGATCTTGTTCGATCAGCTGGTTTACTGCATGGGCAAGCCCCCAACCTTCAAGTAGTCCCACCTCCCCATTACGCGCGCGTGGAAAACGATTTTGAGTGTCTGCCGTTATGCAAAATACCCGAACGATCTGGTTATTGATCTTGCCTTCGGCAATCTGCAACGATTCAATTCCGCTTTCGATTCGCTCAAAATTCTGGGTCAGTCGATCAAACCATACTTTCCCTCGAGTAGCCTGTTTGATTGCATTAACATCCATATTCATGCTTTTTCTCCCTGATACAATGCCTGTACTTCTGCCGGACTGATCTGCTGCGTGGTATCTAGGTGCTGAAGCTTTTCTAAGTAGTGTTCTGCTTGCATGCAACGAGGTCGTTGTGGTGAACCTTGCTGAATAAATTCGATGATCTGTGCCTTAATTTGCTCGCGGTTGTCATCGATATAGGCATCGATCAGACCAGTTTTAAAGCGCTGCTCACCCCCACAGATACTCCAAATAAATGGACGATCTTTGGCGTTATACTCTTGTAAACCCGCTTCTTGCTCAATGACTTGCGGACCATTTAGTCCCAGGCGCCCTTCTTGGGTCATGATCAGGTAACTGCATAAACCTGCAGCAATTGACATACCACCAAAGCAACCAACACTTCCGGCAACCACCCCGATGACAGGTTGATACTGACGTAACGCAACGATTGCAGCCTGAATTTCTGCAATTGCTGCCAATCCAAGGTTGGCTTCTTGTAAACGAACACCCCCCGTTTCGAGCAATAAAATCGCGACGGTAGGAATGTGATTGCGGTTGTCTTCGACGGCAAGCTCTAAAGCGCCTGCAATTTTAGCGCCTCCAACTTCACCAAGACTTCCTCCCTGAAACACACCTTCAATTGAAATGACCACCGCTGGCCGACCATCAAGCGTCCCCTTGATCACTACAACGCCGTCATCGGCTTGCGGCACGATATTTTGTTTGATTAACCACGGCGACATGACACGTGCAAAAGGATTGAGCAGTTCTTTTTGAGATGTTGCATCGAGTAGGCTTTTGGCACGCTGGCGAGCATCAAGCTCAATAAAACTCTGTTTTTTCAGTAAGTAATCAATATCAGCCATGTTGCACCTCTTCAAAAGCCTGCTCGAGTCTTAAACGGACAACACCCGGTGTTGCACCAAAGTCATGAATTTCGATGTTGACTGCACATTGCTTCGACTCTGAAAAAATACGTTCAAATAAATTTTTCCAGCGCTGCTCACTACCATCGACTGAGGTGATCACCTGAATGGTGGTGACATTCGACGAACTCGGTTCCATCAAGATTTCAAGATCTCCCGATCCGACACACCCCACCAATGCGGATTTCGCTGCCGCCTCGCTGGCTGAAAATTCAAAATTTAATATTTCCATGCTTGTAATCCTTGCGTTTCATTCCAGTTGATCTGCTCGACTTGATCGAGAAACAACAGCGAAGCCAGTAAATCTGCGGCACCTCCTGCCGATGCGCGAATCATCATCAGCGCTTGTTCATAATCAAGCAGCGCACGGTATCCTTGTTGGCTCGAACAGCCACCTAATGCCAAAATATTTAGCGCGCCGGTTTGGACACGATTCAAACCATCCAGTCCTGCGCGATGAATCACACAGGTGTCGTCTAAGTGTGCCATCATGGCCAGTAAGGCATTAATCCGGGCTTTGTTTTCTTCAATGTGATGTGCCCGACTACGATGCAGCTCGGTCAATCCGTAGGTGGTGAGCACAGGAAATGCCTGTTGTGCCTGATGTTTTGCACCTTGAATGCCAAATTTTTTCTGGATCTTCTGACCATGACTCAACACAGCCTGAGCTGGCACAAAACGATCTGTTAAGCACGCAATCTGTGCTGCAATCTGGCAAAGATGCTCTACATCATGCGCATGCTGCTGCGACAGCTCCAGTGCGGCTGCGGTGACCATGAGGCCCATCGACCAAATTGCACCACGGTGCGTATTTACACCGTTTGTTATCTTGAGCATATGCTGCTCGCCATCACGTCCAAGCTGCCCTATCTGTTCGCGCAGTGCTTGTGAAACGTGACCATGCGCTTGGGCTGCTTCTGCCATGGCTTTAAACATCGGGTAAAGGCTATTTGCAGACTGCTCCATCAATTGAAGTGTCAAATCGTGATGAGCGCCACTACCGCGACGATCCACCAATGCCGGCTTAGGTGTCAGATTGACTTCATCGATTAGTGCTTGTACTGCTAGATTTGCAATTTGCTCTGCCCGTGTAAGTGCGGGTGTTTTGTTTAATATGGCATTCATTACCAGCTCCTAAATTTCGCTGGGGGCTGATACAAACCATCTGACCAAGTCACCAAATCTGCAATATTCTTCGCGGCCAGCAATTCACGTGTCGCATCGGTACGCTTAATCCCTAGATCTTCTGGAAATACGACCAGTCCTTCTGCACGAAGTTGCTGGGTCTTTTTGGGATCTTGCTGTAAGCCAATTTCGGTCACGCCAGCCACTGCTGCAATCATGGCACGACGCTCTTCCTGACTACGTGCCTTATATAAGTAGGCGATGCCTTCCTCGGTTAATAGATGCGTGACGTCATCACCATAAATCATGACAGGAGCCAGCGGCATACCCGCTTTTTTTGCCACCTCGACAGCATCAAGTGTGTTTACAAATGTAGGTTTTCCACCTTCTTGATAGGTCTCGACCATTTGAACCACCAGCTTTTTACCTCGCGCAAGGTAGGTATCGGTATCCGAATGACCTTGCTGGCGCATATCCAGCCATGCTGGTGTATCATGACGACGACCTCGCGGATCATGACCCATGTTGGGTGCACCGCCAAAACCTGCTAAACGACCTTTGGTTACGGTCGATGAATGGCCATCACCATCCACTTGTAAGGTTGCCCCTATAAATAGATCAACCGCATACTGCCCTGCCAGTTGGCACATCATCCGGTTAGAGCGTAGTGAGCCATCTCGACCGGTAAAAAATACGTCTGGACGCGCAGCTACATATTTTTCCATTCCCAATTCGGTACCGAAACAGTGCACACTTTCAACCCAACCAGTTTCAATGGCTGGAATAAGAGTTGGATGTGGGTTCAATGTCCAGTTTCGGCAAATCTTGCCTTTGAGGCCCAAAGACTCGGCATAGGTAGGTAAAATCAATTCAATCGCAGCCGTATTAAATCCAATACCGTGATTCAATGACTGAACCTGATGCTTTTCATAAATTCCGCGGATGGCCATCATCGCCATCAGTACATGTACGGGTTTGATATGTTTGGGATCACGGGTAAATAGCGGTTCAATATAAAAAGGCTGATCAGCCACCACCACAAAATCTATCCAAGAGGCCGGAATATCCACACGCGGTAAATCTTGTACATCATCGACCAGTTCATTGACCTGTACAATCACAATTCCATCACTAAATGCAGCAGGTTCAATTAATGCAGGTGAATCTTCGGTACTCGGTCCGGTATAAATATTGCCCTGACGATCCGCCATAAAGCCTGCCGACAGCACCACATTGGGAATTAGATCGACCAATAAACGCGAATAAAGCTCGATGTAGGTGTGAATGGCGCCGATCTCGAGTAGACCATCTTCAAGTAACTGGCTAATACGAAGGCTTTGTGTACCTGCAAAAGAAAAATCGAGCTTTCGTGCTATGCCTTTTTCAAATAAATCCAGATGCTCTGGACGTCCCACACTTGGCATGATCATATGTAAATCATGCAACACTTGTGGACTAGTTTGTGCAAGTGAACGAGATAAAAAATCGGCCTGTTTTTGATTATTACCTTCAAGCACCACTCGGTCGCCCGGTGTGATCAAGGTTTCAAGTACCTTAATGATATCTTGGGTTGGGATCACGACACCGTCAGTATATTGCTGTGCCATTTCTAGTTTGAGCTGTTTACTGTGACGACGCTTTGTCCATAGGCGTTCTTTATGCTGAACAGAACCTTCCATGTAATTTTCCTTAATGGTCATGTCTTGATCTGTTCTTATAAAATGCTTTTTTTGCGCTTGAATCAATCAAGCAAAATGCAAATTCATTAACCTAAAGTTAATGTTTTTAGCTCTTTTTTGAGTCTTTAGAATGTAATTGAGTAATCAAGTCAATGCTCATGATATGCCAGATTATTCGAGCTTGATTGAATTACGAAAGGACGATCAACTTGACTGGCAGTTTCATTTACACTATCAATGGGTTGATGGAACAGGAATAAACGTCAAATAATCGATTGATGTAAACTTATTATTCTGTTGATCTTTACGACAACAGTTTAAACAAATGTTGCATGATATGGTTGAGTAAGAAAGATATACAAGGGAAAAATGTCTCATGAAAATGATTAATGCCGATTTTTCCAAAAAGGTCATTATTAAACCAGATGATTACGCATGGCTTCCATCGCCAAATGGTGAAGTCGAACGTATGATGCTTGATCGAATTGGTGATGAAAAAGCACGTGCGACGAGTTTAGTTAAGTATGCGCCAAAAACGGTATTTCCAGAACATTCGCATCCATTGGGTGAAGAGCTATTTATCCTATCTGGCACATTTACCGAAAATGGAGAACAGCATTATCCAAGGGGTTGGTATATCCGTAATCCACATAATTCGAAGCATATTCCTTCTAGCAACGAAGGTGCGTTGATTTTTGTCAAACTGATGCAAATGGGCGAAAACGAAACCGAAAAACTGGTGATCGATACCAATAACCCCGATAATTGGATCGTCGTTGAAGGTCGCACGATTTGTCCACTTTTCAGTTCCTTGACAGAAAATACGTATTTAGAAAAACTTTCTGCACAAGATGTACTCCAGCAACAGTCTTTCAGTGGTCTAGAAATTTTGGTGATTCAAGGTGAACTGCTGAATGATGATGATCATTATCCGGAAGGAACTTGGATTCGATTTCCAGC
The DNA here is from genome assembly GCF_000760595.1 of Acinetobacter soli. GTDB lineage: Bacteria > Pseudomonadota > Gammaproteobacteria > Pseudomonadales > Moraxellaceae > Acinetobacter > Acinetobacter soli. The sequence goes on from NZ_BBNM01000016.1 coordinate 42,107, forward strand.
CGACGCAACACATACACTTATCGCTTCAGACGCAGGTGCTGAGCTTTATATTAAATCTGGACACCTATAAAAAAACCTCGATTAATCAATTGGGAAAAATTAACCGAGGCAAACGAGAAATATTTAAAGCCCTAAATCTGACAATCCCGGATGATCATCTGGTCGGCGACCGAGCGGCCAGTGGAATTTACGTTCGCTCACTTGAATTGGCATATCATTGATACAAGCAAAACGACGATGCATCAAACCGTTTTCCTCAAATTCCCAATTTTCATTACCATATGAACGAAACCAATTGCCAGAATCGTCGTGCCATTCATACGCATAGCGAACCGCAATACGGTTGTCGGTAAATGCCCATAGTTCTTTGATCAAACGATATTCAAGTTCCTTTTTCCATTTACGAGAAAGAAATGCTTTTGCCTCTTCTCGGTTTGTCGCAAACTCTGCACGATTACGCCATTTTGTGTCTAGGGTATATGCCAGTGATACTTTATCGGCATCTCGACTATTCCAGCCATCTTCTGCAAGCCGCACTTTTTCAATTGCCGTTTCACGTGTGAAAGGCGGCAGTGGTGGTCGATTCTGTTCTTGGGACACGGGAGATCCTCCAGAAAATTTAGATAAAAAAATAATTCACTGTTTTAAGCTTTAGACTGATTGACTGGCCTGATTTAACAACAATTGTGCGACATCTTTTGCGCTAACGGCAGAACTCATATCACCCATCACATGCGAGGTGGTAATTGCTCCTTCGATCAAGATAAGCAACTGCTTGGCCAAGACCATGGGTTGCTCAACATTCATTTGGCTAGTGAGCTCAAAAATATAATCCAGAAGTTTCTGCTTGTGCAGCTTTGCAATACGCCGCACAGGGTCTTCCGGATCACCAGTTTCTCCAGCAGTATTAATAAATGCACAACCACGGAAACCCTCAGACTGAAACCAGTTTTTGAGTGTGCTAAACATATTTAAAATACGCTCAGCGGGAGTTTCCCCTTTGTCACATTCGGTTCGAAACCAATACATCCAGCGTTCATCACGCGCATTTAAGGCTGCCGCAGCTACGTCATCTTTGGTCGCGAAATAACGATAAATACTTTTTCTTGCCACGCCTGAGGTTTTAACCAAAAGGTCCATACCCGTGGCATGAATACCCTTTTGATAAATCAGCTGCTCGGCAGTTTTCAGGATCTTCTCCCGGGTATTGGTGTTTTTTGTGTTCATAAAATGATGGTCGAACAATCGTTCTACCGGAGCAAGTTTTTTCTTTCAAATAAATTTAAAAATCAAAAAAATTTAATCAAGATTTTGAAATTTATTTGATTTATATCTGTAAGTATCTCTAATTGAAACCGCTGAGTTAGATGGTGAGTTGTTTTTGTATAAACTTTCAATCCCGTATATGAAACTCCACTGAAACATACACGATGTTGCGCTATGGTAAAGTTTTGGCTATACCAAGCTACAAAATGTCTTTATTTCACATATTGTGAGCTTAAATTATTGTCAGTTTTAGATGACTATTGTTTCCCAAATACAGGAGATCTCATGAGTAACGTGATTGATTTGTTGAATGATCATAAGAGTGAACGTAGTTTTACAGATGAGGCAATTGATGATGCAACTCTAGAACGGATCATTAGCACGGCTTATCGTGCACCAACATCAGTCAACTCACAGCAAGTTTCAATTGTGGTGATTCGCGATGAAGCAAGACGTGCTGAAATCTCCAAGATTGCAGGTGGGCAACCCTGGATTGCCCAAGCACCCGTTTTTCTGGTTTTTGTGCTAGATATGTATAAGAGTCATGTCGGATTGGAATTAATCGGAGATCAGCAAATTGCACATGAAAGTGTGGAAAGTGTTGTCGCTGGCGCGACTGATGTGGGAATTGCATTAGGCTCTGTGATGGCTGCTGCACGCTCGGAAGGCCTTGGAATTGTACCTATTGGTGGGATTCGTCGTGATTCCGATGCCATGATCAAGCTGTTAAAGCTACCCAAATATACCTATCCTGTCGCGGGTGTAGTGATTGGTCATGTAGATGTTCCGTCACATCACAAACCACGTCTTCCATTAGAAACCTTCCGTCATGATGAAACCTATAAGACAGATGGTCTAGAAGAAAAAATCTCGAAGTACAACCAAGAAATTGTCGAGCATTGGAAAGATACTGGTCGTACCGATGGTGATACATGGAGCGCTAGTGTAAGTGGTTATTACAAGCACATTTATTTTCCCGATGTACTCCCTAACTTGATCAAGCAAGGATTTGGATTTAACAAATAAGCGAACCCGACTAAATTGCCAGCATGATGTGATATGACATGCTGGCGTTTACACAATTGAATTCATTCACCCCAAAAGCTTAAAAAGTAAAAATAGAATCGAAATCTTTTCTCAATAAAAAAAGGCATAGGTTTATAGCACTCTTATGTTTTTGGTCTTTATTTCACCATTCATTCCGGTATTCCTTTTTGTTAATTCTTCTCAATTTGTTAAGATGCTGACTGTAGATTTGCTAAAATTTGGCCAGTAAACAAGATATCAAGACAAATCTTATGCGCGTGGCTCAAAGGTTTTATCTGTATTTGGCTTTAACCTAATGATGGCATCCCCCAACCGATTTAAAAACCTGAAATAAAAGGCTTTACACAATTGAAATTAGACAGTTCAACACCTGACCTCTCCACACTAACACCGATGATGCAACAATACTTTAAGGTGAAGATGGAACATCAACATGCGCTGTTGTTTTATCGCATGGGTGACTTTTATGAACTCTTTTTTGAAGATGCGCGTAAAGCTGCAAAACTGCTCGGCATTACCCTGACCCATCGTGGAAAAAGCAACGGCGAACCGATTCCAATGGCGGGTGTGCCCTACCATGCTGCTGAAGGCTACTTGGCGCGGTTGGTTAAAGCTGGCCAAACGGTGGCAATCTGCGAACAAGTTGGTGAAGTCACAGGTAAAGGCCCAGTTGAACGAAAAGTAGTTCGTATCATCACACCAGGAACCATTACCGACGACGCATTGCTCGGAAGTTATCAATCTTCAAATCTGGTCTCGGTTTGCATTCATCAAAATAAGATCGGGTTGGCTCTGCTGGACTTAAGTGCAGGGATTTTTAAGGTACAAGAACACGCGTTTCAAGCTGAACAACTGGCCATTGAGCTTGCTCGCTTGATGCCAAGTGAAATTGTAGTTGATGAGGATTTGGTCGATCAAAACATCCTTGAACAAATTAAAAAGCAAATTGAATGCCCAATCACCAAACGTCCAAATGTTGATTTCAATTTAAATAACGCCGAAAAAACCCTCTGCGATCAACTCGCTGTTGGCACGCTCGCTGGATTTGGACTCGATCATTTACCACTTGCAAAAGCATCAGCAGCAGCGCTGATTCATTATGCAAAAGAAACACAAAAAACGGCGTTGCCTCATATTCGTTCGATCCAGCTCGAACAAAGCACCGATTTTATTGCGCTAGATCCCATTACTCGCCGTAACCTAGAAATTGTCGATCCGTTGTTTGAACATGGGACATCACTTTTTCAGCTTATCAATGACTGTCAAACCGCAATGGGCGGACGTCTACTCAGCCGCACGCTCATGCAACCCATTCGTGATACTGCTATTCTTGATGCACGGCTCGACGCCATTCAGCATCTGCTTCATGGCTATCATGAAACACCACTTCGACTGGTGCTTAAAGAAATTGGAGACATTGAACGCGTCCTTAGCCGTGTCGCGCTAGGCAGTGCCCGCCCTCGCGATTTGGTACAGTTACGCCAAGCCTGTGGTCAAATTCCTTTTCTACGACATGCTTTACAGCCAGTTTTTCAACAACAAAAATCGGCATTGTTGCATGATCTTGACCAACAGTTAGGTGATTTCAAAGCACTGCATCAATTACTTAATGCCGCGATTGTAGAAAATCCACCAATCTTGTTGCGTGATGGAAATGTCATTGCAGAAGGTTACGACGCAGAACTCGATGAATTACGTCAAATTCGAGATCATGCTGGACAATTCCTGATTGATCTTGAAATTAAAGAACGTGAATTGAGCGGTATACCTACCCTTAAAATCGGTTACAACCGGGTGAGTGGTTACTACATTGAATTGACACGAGCGCAAGCAGAGCAAGCGCCAAGTCATTATATCCGTCGTCAGACTTTAAAAAATGCAGAGCGCTACATCACGCCTGAGCTAAAAAGTTTTGAAGATAAAGTGCTATCGAGTGAATCGCGTGCGCTGGCACGAGAAAAACTTTTATTCGAACAACTCCTAGAAACACTGCGTCAAAACATTGCCAATTTACAGATGATGAGTGCCGCAATTGCGCAAATCGATGTGTTAAGCAACTTTGCCCATCAGGCACGTTTACTGAATTGGAACCGCCCAAGTTTTGGGCCGGAAACCGGCATTAAAATTACGGCTGGTCGCCATCCGGTGGTGGAAGCACTCAATAAGAGTCCATACACCCCTAACGATACCTTTTTAGATACGCAGCATCGCATGGCGATTATTACTGGCCCCAATATGGGCGGTAAATCCACATTTATGCGTCAGACAGCGTTGATTAGTTTACTGGCCTACTGTGGTAGTTTCGTGCCAGCACAGTCTGCAAAACTTGGCCCAATTGATCGTATTTTCACCCGAATTGGTTCAGCCGATGACTTATCGACAGGTAAATCTACTTTTATGGTCGAAATGACCGAAACCTCGCAAATTTTGCATCATGCCACCCATCAATCTTTGGTACTTATGGATGAAGTTGGGCGTGGTACCAGTACCTATGATGGCTTATCCTTGGCTTGGGCATGTGTACTCGATCTAACCAAACGCATCAAATGTTTATGTTTATTTGCAACGCATTACTTTGAACTCACCGAGCTAGGCCATGAACATGGTATTGATAACTATCATGTAACAGCAAAGGAAATTAATGGAAATCTGATTTTACTGCATAAGGTTCAGCACGGCCCAGCGAGTCAAAGTCATGGTCTACAAGTTGCAAAACTGGCGGGTATTCCTGCAAGTGTAATTAAAGAAGCACAAAAGCGCCTTAAAATTTTAGAAAAACAGCAGCTTGATCACGCACAAACAGCAGTTCAAACTGATTTATTTGCTGCGGTTGAACATACTCTGGCCGATGAACAGATGATCGAGGTTAAAAAACCATCTCCTGTGCTCGAACATCTTCAGCAGCTCGATGTGGATAGCTTAACACCTCGACAGGCTTTAGAAGCTCTCTATCATTTGAAAGAACAGTTAGATCACTCATCGTTATAATGTGAGCCAATCAGGGTATCTGCTATGGATGCCCTTTTTTATCTCTGCTTGTAAAATGAGCCTATACAAATGTTAAAAAACGTGAGTGTATAAGCTCACAACCATACAAGTACGTCTTAATCTGTTATAGTTATTTTGGCAATCAATTATAAAAGCGGCAACAATTCTAAAAATCATTAAGGTGAGACTATGCCAGCAATTCAGCTACTATACGTGAGCAAAACCAATAGTGAACATCATCAAATCAAAAATGACCTGATGGAAATTTTAACTGAGGCTGTTCAATACAATTCACGCAATGGTATTACGGGTGTGCTGTATTATGGTAATGGTTATTTTGTGCAGTGCCTTGAAGGCGAAGAAAAGACGGTACACGATATTTTCTATACCAAAATTATCAAAGATCCACGTCATCAAAACTGTGAAATTTTAGCGTCGAAATATATCGATCATTCACTATTTCAACGCTGGAGCATGAAATTTGCGCCGATTAATAAAAAAATGAAGGCCTTTTTTGAACAGCACCATATTGATGAGTTTAATCCTTACCTTTTAACGCATCACACCACAGAACCCTTCATTCAGTTATTATCTGAAGAACTTCATCAGGATATCCAGCATTATCCACAGCATGGCTATTCAGATTAAGTTTGCTATAGGTAACTCTAAACTGAGGCTAAAAAATAAATCAGGATAAACAACTGACCGACAAAGCTTGATTAAGAATCGATATCATTTAAATACTTGTTTTTACAGGTATAAATAGGAGTACAACTAATAAAAAGTGTGCAACAAAAAAAGCAATAAAAGATTATAAATCAGTTATTTAAATCCATTTCATGGATTTAAATAACAAATATCAATAAAAGGAATTGTTCGATTGCTAGTTTTTTGCCTAAAATAGGCAAGTTTTAACGAAAACCATATTTTAGGTAGCTGTCGCCATGACCTTTGTTGTCACTGAAAACTGTATTAAATGTAAATATCAAGATTGCGTAGAAGTCTGCCCAGTTGACTGTTTCTATGAAGGTCCAAACTTTCTTGTCATCAATCCAGATGAGTGTATCGACTGTGCGCTTTGCGAGCCAGAATGTCCTGCAAACGCTATTTTCTCTGAAGATGAATTACCTGAAGGTCAGGAAGTCTTTATTGAACTTAATGCAGAATTAGCACAAAAATGGCCAAACATTACCCAAATTGGTGATCAGCCTGCAGATCGCGAAGAATGGAATGGCAAAGCAGATAAGCTTCAATATCTAGAGAAGTAATCAATTAAGGATCAGCACTGTCTGGTCCTTTTTTATACCTCAAATCAACATTTGATTGCAAAAATTTCATAATTCTAAGACCATTTTAGATTAAAATAGCGACTTTAAAATAAGTTGTTGATTTTGTTATGTCTAAGGTTTTGAAAGGTTTGCTTGCATTCAGCCTGATTCCGGTCATGATGGTTGGTTGTACCACAACCTCTCAAAAAAAAGCGACAATTCATGACATTCCTCGTGGTCATCGTATACACATTCCTCAAGAAACGATTTCAATTGAACGCCCTGTTCGTCCTAAAATAACCCCAAGTTCATACTTATACTGGCTTGAAAACCCGACAAATCGTGCGCAAGTTCAAGATTATCAGGCGTTTTTAACTCGCAACGATGTTGCCAATATTGTGCCAAATTACGAATTACTCCGTACAGCACGTGACTGGCAAAAATGCGGTCGCTCAGAATATGCCGTACCTAATCGTGAATTATGGAATAACGCCCTTCCTACACTTCGTGTCTTGAAATATCTGGTGGCTGCCAAAATTTTGACAGACTTTGAAGTCACATCGGTCTACCGCGATTTACCACTTAATCAGTGTGCAGGTGGCGCAAATTCCTCTCGCCATCTATTCAATTCAGCAATTGATTTTAGAATTGGGCCGGAAATTCCTCAGCCGCAAGATTATGCTTTTATCGAAAATACCAAATTTAAACTCTGTCAATTTTGGTCACAACACGGGCAAAGCTTGAATATGGGGCTAGGCTTGTACAGTACTGGACAAATTCATATCGATACGCAAGGCTATCGTACATGGGGGCCTGACCACAGCAGAAACAGTTCGATGTGTAATTTTTAATTGATTGATACGAGTGGCACCCAATAGAGATCGATTTGATCTCTTTTTTTATTTTATTTTTTGATTTCCTTGCCAAATCTCATAGAATTGTCAGGTTTTTAAATACACTTCCCTCTCTTAGGACTAAAGGTATACTTGCAATGCAACAGCAGTGGAACGACATTGATCACTATATTGAATCAAAATTAATTCCAGAAGATGCAAATCTTAAATTTGCCCTGAACAATACCTCAGCTCAGGGTTTTCCAGATCACTTGGCTGTTGCTCCCAATCAAGGCATGTTATTGCAAATGCTCATTCAGATGAATAAATGCAAACGCGTTTTGGAACTTGGCACATTTGCAGCGTATAGTACTTTATGGTTGGCACGGGTGCTTCCAGAAGACGGTTATCTCATGACTATTGAAGGGCGAGACAATCACGCTGCGCTAGCACAGCAAAATATTGATCAGGCGAATCTAGCCGTACCAATTGAGTTAAAGGTGGGCCGTGCAGCAGAAATTTTAGCGGCAATAGACGCCAGCACTTTCGAACCTTTCGATTTTATTTTTATAGATGCAGATAAACAAAGTTATCCTGAATATTTAGAGTTAAGCCTTAACTTATCGCATTCTGGTACAGTCATTGTTTTAGACAATGTGATTCGCGCTGGCGCACTTATCGATACCGAAAACCAGCGTCCAAGTATCGAAGGTATCCGCTCTACTTTTGAACTCATGCAGAATCATCCGCGACTTTTGTCGTCTACAGCGCTTCAAACTGTGGGTTCGAAAGGACATGATGGTTTTGCAATCGCGATAGTCAAATAGCGATCAAAAAACAGACTTGAATATTTTTTGTATTTAAATCAAATATTTAAATACAATATTTATGTTTTTCCATATAGTTATCCACAACATTTGCGGATAACTATTGTTACATTATTTGGCAACCAGCAACGGCACACTTGCATTTCTGAAAATTGAAGTGGCAATACTTCCCAAAAAGAACTGATGTAATTTACTGTGACTAAATGCACCCAGTACAATCATCTGAATACCAAGCTCTTGCTGATACTCAAGAATATTTTCAGCAACATCGCCATAACGATACACGGTTACCACATCAAGTCCTGCTGTTCGAAGGTACTCTTCGGGGTCTTTGAGTACTTCGGGATGATCCCCTACATACAATAAATGGCATTGTAAAGTTTTGAGTAAATCACTTTGGGAGATTCGTTGCATGATATTTAAGCATGTTGGTGAATACTCGTAGGCAAAGATAAACCGAGTCGGAATTTTAAAGTTCTCACCCACCGTCATTACGGTACAGTTCGCTCCACGAATAAAATTCTCTACATTACTTCCTATAGGCTTATTTTTTTCAGCGGCACGCTCACCGACTTTACCAATCACGACAAAGTCTGTTTCTCTGAGCACACTAAAACTTTGCTCTAAGAAATCACCTTTCTCCTGAATCTTTGTACTTTCCAACCCATACTTATCTAGAATCATTTCCGAGATATGTTTGAGTAGGTTATTACTATAATCGATTGCTAATTCACTTTGTTTTTGTTCAAGTTCTGCAAGCTCTTTGAGCAACATCGCGTTACTTTCAAATCCAATGACGCCACTAATTTCACCTAAATGGTAGCTTGCAGGATAATAATCTAATACTTGTAAAAGCACCAATTCCCGTTTGGTTTCTCTTGCTACCCACGCAGCTGCTTCTGCAATTGCATTGATGCAAGGTGAAGAATCAATACATGCGATTACGCGACTCATACTTGCCTCTCTTCTTTAAGGTCTTTGTGCCTAGAGATTTTTTGACATGTTTTTAACTTATCATATTTATTTCAGAATAGGATTTATTTCAGTTATTTTTTTAGATGTCTAGAATATATAATCCTTTTAATATTACTTTAAGCCCATCAAGGTATGTTTGTGATAAGATTCACATAATTTAACTAAAATATAGAAAAGCTATCAAAAATAAGAATTTAAGCAGAATTTACAATCATAAAATAGCCGACATTTTTAATTTATTTATTGAGATTTATCACTTTTTTCATTAAAAAGGTTATGCAAATTATTCTTATGCTAAATAAAAAAGAGGGTTATCATGTTTTCATTATTTACCGGGAAACTTAGCAGTGTTTTAACAACTGTATTTCAAGGACTGACTCAAGCTGTGGGCAAAATTGTTGATGCTGTTGTAACAGCAGCTGAAACAATTACTGATGTTGTGGTCGACTCAGTCGTTACACCTGTGGTTGACGTTTTAGACCATGTTCCTGTTTTAGGTGATGTTGTAGGTTCAGTCACTGGCCTTGTTACATCTACAACTGATAATTTATTCGATACACTTCATAATACCGCTGCAAACATTACTTCTGGCGATCTTGCTGAAACTGTTGGCGATCTTGTCACAGACACCACTGGTTTAGTAACTAACTTAGTGACTGACACAGCTTCTACACTTGATTCAATTTCAACAACATTGGTCGATGCGGCTCAAGACATTCCTGTAGTCGGTGAAGTGGTTGAATCTGTTTCTAATCTTGTGACTTCAACTTTAGAAAATGTTTCTACAACTGCTGAAAATCTGTATGGCAACCTTGTTGAAGGTGATTTACTGGGTGCTGTAACCGATTTACTTTCTGATACAACGTCTGTAGCGGGTAATCTGGTAACTGACGTATCTACAACTGTAGGTGATGTTCTTGACAGCACTGACGTTGTTACAAACTACGTGACTCAAGTGCCTGTACTTGGCGGTGTAATTGCGGGTGTTCTAGATTCTGTAGACAACGTTGTAGATACCGTTGGTGACGTGGGCCAGTATGTTGCTGACGTTGATCCAGTTCAATTGGTCAGCGATCTTCTTAATGCACCAGCGGAAACACTAGGCACAGTTGTTGTTGATGTTGCAGGTGTTGTTGCCGATCTTGCTGACGACCTTAACCCATTGGTTGCTTCTACTGCTTCAACACCAGTATTGGGTGCAGTAGTTGAAACTGTAACTGATGCAGTAGATTTAGTTTCAGGTACAGTTGCATCTGTAGGCACAGGCTTACAAGGCTTTAATGCACTTGACGAATTGATTAACAGCACTCTTTCTCCTGTTTAACAACTTAAATTTTACATGAGAAAAAAAGGCCCTAGTTCATAGGGTCTTTTTTATTGTCGTAATCGAATAAATCGAGCAGGATTTCCTGCAACAACATGCTGCGAGTCGATATTTTTAGTCACCATACTGTTCATACCTACAACTGCATGCGCACCAATTGTCACGCCATCTTTCACCCCTACATGCGCTCCAAGCCAGACATCCTTTTCAATACGAATGCCCTGTGATCTTACTGGCTGTTGATAAATGGGTTGATCAAAACTCATACCATGATCAAAGGCATATAAATGACAATACGCCGCAAGACGCACTTGATCACCCAAGGTAATGCCGACCCGTCCACCATCTAATATGCAATGATGGTTAATGGCAACTTCAGATCCAATATGCAATGGACCATGCAATACACAATCGGCTGCAATAAAACTGTTATCGCCGATGATAATTTTTCGTCCCGGCTCGGCAAAAATATGTGCAAGTGGCGATATAAAGCAGTTTTGACCGATTTCAACCGTTTCCATATCCATCAGATAAGTCTGATAGTCACGTTGCCATTCATCTGCCCATTCCCGATGTTTGGGTTTTAAAGTCCAGTACAGCCATGGCATGTAATTCAAACGATGTTTGTGCTGCTCTCGATATTTGAGTAAAGGATCATTGTTCATCTTGCGGTTGTATTCTCTTTAATTTTTCTCGCCCCCGAGTGACATGATTAATCTTGAGCGATAATGGCTCAATCTGATCAATTTCGACATCAGCCTCTACGATTACACCCTCAGCTGTAAAGTTGCTGGTATACACGATTTGATGTTGTTTTAGTTCATATTCAAGAATCGACCATTCATTGAAATGGCAACTAAAGTGAATAGATTCTTTATGGATAAGCGGTTTTTTCTCTGCACGTGACAGGCATTGCCCCGCACAGCCACCATAAGCACGCACCAGCCCACCTGTACCTAGCTTGATGCCACCAAACCAACGGTTGACGATTACCAGAATATTCGTCAGCTGATTTCCTTCAATTGTCGCCAGAATCGGACGACCTGCTGTACCGGAAGGTTCTCCGTCATCATTAAAACGTAATTGATTACCGATCTTCCATGCCCAGCATTGATGTGCCGTCGAGTGATCGTAATATTGATCCAAATATGCTTTGATCTGATGCTCAGTCTCTACAGGAATAGCGATTGCCTGAAAGCGACTTTTTTTTATTTCCTCTTCATATGAAACAACTTCGCTAATCGTAAACGCCATATTACCCATCACACACTGTACAAGACCGAAATTATACGCAATTTCTAGATATAATTTCGATAGAAAAAAGCCCCGATCAGTGTCGGGGCTTTTTTACTTAACGCTCTCGCAGCGCTTCTTTCGCTTTGTTAAATGGTTTTAACAAGTAGTCCATAATGGTTTTTTGTCCGGTTTTGATATCAACCGTGGCCACCATACCTGGCGTAATTCCAAATGCCTTGCCAGATTTATTGTAAAGTTTATCGGAATCGGTACGAATATAAACACGATAGTAAAACTGATCCTGCTTGACTTCATCACGAATCGTATCTGGTGAAATAAACGTCACCTTGCCTTGCATACCACCGTAAATCGAATAGTCATAAGCGGTAATTTTAACCAATGCTTCTTGCCCCGGACGAATAAAAGCGATATCACGCGGTAAGATACGCGCTTCAATCAATAATTTTTCATCCAATGGCACAATGGTCATTAGTTTACCGTTTTGAGGGATGACACCGCCCAAAGTGGTCACTGAAATTTCTTTGACTACACCGCGAACCGGTGCTTTAAATACGGTACGAGATAAAGTATCGGTACGCCCTTTAATCACCTGTTGCTGGGTTTGAACATCGGTATTTGATTTTGAAAGCTCTTCACGTGCCTTTACATAATAACTGCTACGCGCATCATTGATTTTATTTTGTAAATCATTTGCTTCACGCTTTAAACGCAGCACCTCAACCTCACTGGCTGCACCTTTAGCCACTAATGGCTCGGTCATCACCAGTTCTTGTTGAACTAAACGCAAGGCTTGTTGCAAACCCGAAACCGTTTCTTCTAAATTCGAACGACGCGAGTTATAAAGTGCAGTTTCCTCTTGGACCAGTTTTGGCTCCTTTAGCACCTGCTCAGGAAAAGATAACGGTGTTCCATTCACCTCAGCACGCAAACGTGCCGAAGTGGCTTGAGCGGCAACCAAAAGTGATTGCGACTCGCCAACATTGGATTCAAAACGTGTTGGATCTAGGAGTGCAAGTATCTGACCTTTCTCAACAATATCGCCTTCTTTGACATCCAACTTCGTCAAGATACCACCGTCTAGAGATTGAATGACTTGCTCTTTCGATGACGGAATAACTTTTCCTGTACCCGTTGATACTTCTTCAAGCTTAAACAACCACGCCCAGACAATTAGAATCAGTAAGGCAATCCCCACAATCCAGATGACAAAGCTGGCACGAGGTAAAGGTGGCTCTTTATATGAAACATTTAATGAGCGGGATTTTGTTTGTTGTTGATCGCTCATGATTTAATCCCCTGTGCTGGCGCAACTGCTTTAGCCTGAGTTGATTGATTTAAGATTTGATCACGTGGACCATCCATCACGATCTTGCCGTCGTTAATCACAATAATTCGGTCAACAAGTTCAAGTACTGCTCTACGGTGAGTTGCCACCACCAATGTACGATGCGACAACCATACTTTTAGATGATCGATAAGTTGTTTTTCTGACACATCATCAATGGCAGCCGTTGGCTCGTCGAGTAGTAAAATGTTGGGTTGACGAATGAGCAAACGTGAAAGTAACAATGCCTGACGCTGACCACCCGAAAAACCAATTCCACCCTCTAAGATAAGATGATCGAGACCTTCTTTTTTCTCTTCTACAAAGGCCAAAGCACCTGTTACACGTAATGCCTTGATGATATCTTCATCATTGGCCAAAGGAGCACCTAGCGTCAAGTTTTCACGTATCGTGCCATAAAACAAGTTAGCGTTTTGGTTTAAGAGCCCCATATCACGACGTACATCTGCCGGATCAATCATTGAAAGTTCAAGATCATCCAAGGTAATTTTTCCATTGACCGGAAATTGCATACCAGACAAAAGCTGTAGCAAGGTCGATTTACCTGCGCCATTACGGCCTAAAATGGCAACTTTTTCACCTGCCTTAATTTTTAGTCTTGAAATCGTAAGGTTCGGTTTGTTGTCTTCTGGATCATACTGAAACACCACATTGCTTAGCTCATAATCGCCATGAATCACTGGCTTATGCACCAAATGGGCACGATCTGGCTGATCCACGGATTTTTTCATGAGTTCATCAAGGCTGCTTTTGGCTACTTTGGCTTGCTGTAAACGACCTAAAACTCCAGTAATATTCGAAATAGGCCCCAGCATACGCGAAGATAGAATCGAACACGCAACTAGCGCACCTGTGGTCATATCACCATCCATGACCGCAAAACAACCCACCAAAATCACCAAGGCGTAAGTCAGCCCTTGTAGCTTTTGTGTCCAAGCAGATAGCACACCTACAATTTTACGCTGCTGCATACTGTAATCTGCAGACAGTTCGTTCATGTGGTTCCACTGATTTTGAAAGCGCGATTCTGCACGTAGCAGTTTGATATCTTCAATGCCTTGTACGGCTTCAACCAAAATAGCATTACGAATCGCAGATTCTCGCATACCTTCTTTAGCCAGTTTAGCGAGCTGTTTTTGTGCCAAAATACCCGGCAAAATCATGAGCGGCACAATAACCACAACCACCCAAAATACATGACCGCCAATGATCCACATGATCACCAAAAACAGAATAAAAAACGGTAAATCAGCAATCGCTGTAATGGTCGTCGATGTCACTAGCTCTCGAACACCTTCTAATTCACGAATTTGCGAAATAAAGGTGCCTGTCGATTTAGAGCGTTCATTATTTTTAATACGCAGTGCATGACCAAATACACGATCAGAAATTTTAAGATCTGCACGCTTTCCAATAATATCCGACAAGTAGATACGACTGACGCGTAAAATAAACTCAAAGATTGCAGCAATAAACACACCGCCAGCCAGCACCCAAAGTGTTGGGATCGACTGGGAAGGCACGACGCGATCGTACACCTGCATCGAAAATACAACCGTTGCAAGCGCCAAAATATTTGCAATTAAGGATGCAAACATAATGTCGATATAGCGCTTCCAGTCTTTGAGTACAATTGACCAGAACCAGCTCGCCTCATAAGGTTTAATGTATTCATCAACACGCGCATCGGCAATCGATGTTTCTGGTCGTAATATATAGATATTTTTGACCAGTCCTTTTAGGCTTTCTATTGCAAAACTTTGTGATAAACCATGATCACCACTAAGCTGAATGCTCACATTACCCTGCGCATCCGCTTTATCAATTACACCAATCTGGCCATCTTTAAACTCGGCAATCACGGGTAAACGCCATGGATTGATCAAGTCTAAATCAAACTTGGCAACACGTAAGCTCAACCCCATTTGTCTGCACATCAACGACAATACCTCTTCAGGATTGTGGTTTTGATTCCAATCGAGTTGCAACCGAATACGTTCTTCAGAAGATTCAATTCGATAATGACGTGCAATGGTCAGGACAGCCTGCAACCATGGTTGATATTGAAATGTTTTTGTCATGGTTGCACCTCAAAGCCCTGGATTGAAATATTATTGAGGCCGTAGGCATCTCGTGTTTTTCCAGTGGTCGAAATATATTGAACAAGACTTGAATAAATGTCGTAACGTGCATTCTCAAGCTCGTTGGCAGACGAGTGAATCGCTTGTTCAGCATTTAATAGATCAAGCGCAGATCGTGTGCCGAGCTTGTATTGTTCTTGGTAAAGTTCTCGTGTTTTCACCGACGTAATTTGACGGGCGCGTAACACTTTAATTTGCTCTTGCTTATTTTCGATATTTTCACGTGTAATTTTGACATTATCCATGACATCTAAATAAACTGAATTGACTTTAGATTTTGCGGCTTCTTCGGCAAAGCCCGCAGAGCGAATTTGAGCTGAAATTGCGCCACCCTGATACAGTTTAGTGTTGGCCTCTAAAGCAACCGAACTGTAAAATCCGTCATCTTTGTTGTTATTTGGATTGGTGCCATTGACTGCCTGACTCACCGAACCGACCAAAGAAAGCGTAGGATAACGGCTTAAATCTGTTCTTTTTTTATCTGCCTTGGCCACTTCCACTTCGGCCTGCGCGGCCAACATATTTGGAATCACATTAAAATCAGGTTCTTTATATAAATCAGAGACTTCAACCAGATTTTCTGGAATCGCCCATGATTTTCCCATCGAGTCAAAACCAAGTAAAACAGTCAGTCGTTGCTGATTTTGACGCAATAATGAACGCTGCGCGATTAGCGCCGATTGAGCCGATTCAACATAAGAGCGTGCCTGAACCGGATCTGCCTGACTACTGATCCCCGCTTGCGCTCTTAATTCGGTAATTCCCAAGATGCGCTGTAAACCTTTTACTTGCTGCTCTGCAATTGCTACCAGTTTTTTATAGCGTTCAATATTCACAATAGTAGCAGCTGTTTCGGTTGCAATTGAATCAATACTGACTAACACATTGGCTTGTTGTAGCTGCAAACGTGCTTCTTGCGAGGTCACATTGGATTTAACCTGACCAAAGTCATAAAGCAATTGTGAAGCACTAATCGTAAACATTTGACGACCGCGCTGTTCAGACGATGCCAGATTACCACCAGTCGAAATACCACCACTGATTTGTGGATAATACTGCGATTTTGCTACATCAATATTTGAGTTTTGCGCCGCCATCGTTGAAATGGCCTGACCAATTGAAGGGTTTCGCTTTACGGCAATCTGGACTGCATCGACCAAATTAATTTCACTGAGCCTCGACTCGACCGGACCGGTGTTTGCATCAGGTGCGACCGCGCCATAGGTCACTTGCGGCAATCCCTGCACAATAATCGGATCTAACTTTACAGTTTGAAACTTTTGTATTTGAACTGTCTTGTAGTCATCGTTTGGTTTAGATTTAAATAACCCGCTGATCTTGTCTTTTAAATGAAAACCAGATGTATCGGAAGGCGCTGCGAATACCGAAGAGGTCACCATCGAAATCGAACTGCATAGCAGTAAGACTCTCAATGTTGTGACCTTTTTCCCCGCTTCACTCATATGAGAAATTGATATTGGTCGATGCATAGTAAATATTTTTATGGTTAAACGGCAGTAAAATTTTCACATATTTTTATCACAAAAAATTGCATTATGCTAAATAAATCACATGTTTTAGATACATTTTTTCTTATTATGAAAAAATCCAGTAGCACTGTGTAACGATTCTGTCATTACTCAGTTCTACTGGATTGAATGAAACCAATTAATCTAGTTCATACGCAAAAATTAAACCGTAAAGTCATCACCTAAGTAAACTTTACGTACTTGCTCATTTTCTAGAATTTCTTGTGGTGTACCCTCGGCAATGACCGCGCCCTCACTAACAATATATGCATGTTCACAAATAGCCAGTGTTTCACGTACGTTATGATCCGTAATCAACACACCAATACCTCGATCTTTTAAGTTACGAATAATATCTTTGATGTCTCCAACAGAAATTGGATCGACACCTGCAAACGGTTCATCGAGGAGCATAAATTTTGGATCGGCTGCTAAGGCACGCGCGATCTCGGCACGGCGACGCTCACCACCCGACACACTCATGCCCAAAGAATCTTTGATGTGGGTAATCTTGAAATCATTTAACAGCTCTTGAAGTCGTTGCTGACGCTGTTGTTTATTCAAATCTTTGCGTGTTTCCAAAATTGCCATAATATTTTCAGAAATGGTCAGCTTTCTAAAAATTGAAGCTTCTTGTGGCAAATATCCAATCCCTTTACGCGCACGCTCATGCATTGCAAGATCTGACAGGTCAAGATCATCAAGATGGATTTCACCTTTATCCATGCGAACCAAGCCCACCACCATATAGAAACTTGTGGTTTTACCGGCACCGTTTGGCCCCAATAAACCGACAATTTGCCCGCTTTCCATCGTAAAGGACACATCCTTAACCACCCAGCGTTTACTGTAATTCTTTGCAAGGTGCTTGATACACAAAGTTTGTGGTTTATCCAAAGCTTGCTCCATTAGTCACGTGCCCCCGGGAAACTTTTAGAGGCAGATGGTGGAATCACTAACTGCACACGATTCGAGCCTGAACCTTGGGCCTCGATATCACCTTTGTTCATGCTGTAGCGAAGCGTATTACCACGGACACTGGCACCATCCTGATTCAGATAGGCATTACCTGTTAAAGTAATAATGCCGGTTTCAGCGTTATAGACAATCTTTTGTGCTTCGCCACGCGCAATTCCTTTTTGAGCACTGATCTGCTGTTGAAATTTTGCTGGGCGACCTGTTGCATTTACAGTTTGTAGCTGACGCTGTGAATTTAGCTGACCCACAATCGAATCTGCCTGTAGCTTCATAGTGCCCTGTTCAATCATCACATTGCCCGTATAGGTCGTGACACCTGTTTTTTCGTTATAGGTAGCTCGATCTGCAACCAATGAAATAGGCTGATTACGATCTGATGGTAAAGCAAATACGCTGCTACAAGAGATCCCCAATACGGCAACAGACACACCTTTTTTAAGGAAAGCTGAAGAGCAAAAAAAGTTAAGAATTTGGCGCATACTTTCCTCGAATATTAAAAAACTCGTACTGACCCGTGTTTAAATTTGCTATTAATCCATTGCTGATAAAAGACGATTGCGGTGAGTCAACATTCACTTGATGTGAGGTCTCAATCAGTTTTGTATCTGGATAAGTGGTTAACTCATCGGTTTTAAATTCAATTTTACCTTGGTCAGATAACTTTGTGGCGACAACCTGATCTGACAGCACCACTTTTGCATTGTCATTGTAGCCGTGTGCATATTTTGAAAAAAAGGTGGAGTCGACGCTACCGTTTTTATAGGTCGAAGCATTCAGATTTTCAAGTTTTGAGGTCTGATTTTGCATGTTTTGCTCTAACCGATCCACTTTGGCACGAATGTACAGATGACCCTGGTCGTCGGTTTGAGTGAGATAAACACCTTCCGCAGAATAAGTCATATTTCTTGCCGAATCGACATCCAGTTTTTTTGCTTTGCCACTGTAATAGTAATAGCCACCACTTACAGACGCGATGACAACAGCAGCAATATAAAGCGCTTTAGTATCCATGAACGGTGTGTCTGACCTGTATCACTCTATAAGAATATTAATGGGGTACACTGAGATATTTTGCAAGAAGTTCTTCGTAAACTCCTTTTGCATTCAGTAACATATCACAAACTTCACGTACTGCACCACGCCCGCCCATCGCCTGAGTAACCAAATGCGCACGACGTCTTACCTCGACGTGACCATTGGGCACGGTCACACACATCCCTGCAATGGAAAAAGCCGACAAATCAGGCCAGTCGTCACCCATGTATAAACAATCTTCCGGTAACAATTCAAACTGCGCACATGCTTCTTTGAGCGCAACACCCTTATCTTCACGTCCTTGAAAAACCAGATCAACACCAAGATCAGACATGCGTTTTTCAACAATATGACTTTTACGACCAGTAATAATGATCACCTTTAAGCCTGCCTGCTGGACTAATTTCATGCCCAGACCATCACGGATATCAAAGGATTTAATTTCATCGCCTGTATTGGTGAGCGTAACAAAACCGTCGCTTAAAATACCATCTACATCAAGCACCAATGCTTGAATATGTCGTGCTTGCTCAAGTAATGCAAAAGACGCCATGTTTAATTTACCCCTGCTTGAATCAGATCATGCATGCTGATAACCCCAATGACTTTATTTTGATCATCGACCACCACAAATTGACTGATTTTTCGTTCATTTAACTGCTGTAATGCTTCAACTGCTCTTGCTTCTTGTGAAATTGTGGCCGGCTGTGTAATCATCACATCTTGAACAGGCAAATTCACATCAAAGCCTTGTTGTTTATCAATTAAACGGCGCAAATCGCCGTCAGTAAAGATGCCCATTAAGCGATCCTGCTCATCTACAACGGTTGTGAGCCCCAAGCGCTTATTGGAAATTTCGTAAAGCACCTGATTCATTGGCGTGTTGGGTGACACTTTTGGAAGCTCATCTGCGGTGTGCATTAAGTGCTTTACATGTAGCAGCAAACGCTTGCCTAATGCACCAGCCGGATGCGAACGTGCAAAATCATCTGCGGTAAAACCGCGCGCTTCAAGTAACGCAACAGCGAGCGCATCGCCAAGTACCAGTGTTGCCGTAGTGCTTGAGGTCGGCGCTAAACCTAGCGGACATGCCTCATTCGATTCGCCTAAAGTCAAAGCAACATCGGCATTTTGCGGCATTGGTCCTTTATCATCACGACTCATGGTAATCAACGGCACTTCAAGATGCTTAATCAGTGGCATCAGCATCATGATTTCGTCACTTTTACCTGAATTCGAAATCGCAATCAGCACATCGCCACGTACCAGCATTCCTAAATCACCATGCCCCGCTTCACCTGGATGCATAAAAAATGATGGCGTTCCTGTTGAGGCGAATGTTGCTGCCATTTTACGACCAATATGTCCCGACTTTCCCATCCCCGTAATCACAACACGGCCTTTACACTGCAAGATAATTTCACAGGCCTGATTGAATCGCGTATCGATTTGTTTGGCCAACACATCAAGTGCATGCTGTTCAATAGCGATCGTTTCGAATGCGATTTTTTTAAAATCGGTGGTCATGGTCATAAAAATAGCTCGAATAACTTCAACTTAAGTGCAAATTGCAGCTTAGTCTTTGACGCAAAAAAATTTGCGTTATTCTAACATAGCTCTGATCAAGACACGTTTTTAAATGTACAAGTTTTCACAAGCTTAGAAATTTGAGTGATAAAACTTTGTTAAAAATCTTGCTTACGTTATGATGTAACACTGTTTTTGGTGAGTTTTGAAGACCTTTATGCAACCATTTGTTTTATACAACTCAGAGCAACGTAAGAAAGTTGAATTTGTTCCGCGCAGACCCGGTCAGATTGACATGTATGTCTGTGGTATGACGGTCTATGATTATTGTCATATTGGACATGCTCGAGTAATGGTTGCATTTGACTACATTATCCGTTTTTTACGTAGTCAGGGCTGGAACGTTCGTTATATCCGCAACATCACCGATATTGATGACAAAATCATCAAGCGTGCGAATGAAAATAATGAATCAATTCAGGAATTAACTGCCCGTTTCATCGACGCAATGAATCAAGATGCAGCGCAACTGGGCTGTGCCGAGCCGGATGAGTCACCAAAAGCGACCGAATATATCGATCAAATGCAGGCCATGATCAGTACTTTGGTCGATAAAGGTACGGCATATCCAGCAACAAATGGTGACGTATATTTTGAAGTGAACAAGTTTGAAAAATACGGACGTTTGTCTGGTCGTAAGCTTGAAGATATGCAAGCAGGTGCTAGTGAACGCGTCGATGTGGAAGTCGAGAAAAAACATCCTTTTGACTTTGTACTTTGGAAACATGCGAAAGAAAATGAGCCTTCTTGGGCTTCACCATGGGGCAATGGTCGCCCAGGCTGGCATATCGAGTGTTCCGCAATGTCGACATGCTGCCTAGGCAATCACTTCGATATTCACGGCGGCGGCTCGGACTTAACATTTCCGCACCATGAAAATGAGATTGCGCAAAGTGAGGCTTCAACCGGCGAGCAGTATGTCAATTACTGGATGCATGTTGGCTTTATCAATGTTGACGGCGAAAAGATGTCTAAGTCTTTGGGTAACTTCTTTACCATTCGCGATGTCATGGATAAGTTTCACCCTGAAGTGATTCGCTACTTTATTGTGTCATCGCACTATCGTAGCCCAGTCAATTTTTCAGATACCGCACTCAAAGAGGCGAAAACGGCATTAAGTCGTTTTTATCATGCATTTAAAGCTTATGAACAAGTGTTTGGTCAAACCAAAACCTCTCATTTAGAGCAAACATATGTAGAGCGCTTCAATACGGCTATGCGCGATGATTTCAACACGCCTGAAGCTATGGCCGTATTGTTTGAATTGATTCGTGAGCTAAATCGTGCAGTCAAGGAAGAGCAATCTGATCTGGCAACAACACTTTACTCAACGCTTCGTGCTTTGACCGATATTTTAGGATTGGTACAGCATCATGTAGATGATTTCTTAAAATCTACCATTGGACACGAAGATTCTGGACTCTCCGATAGCGAAATTGAAACACTGATTCAACAACGAGCGGATGCAAAAAAAGCCAAAGATTTTGCTGGTGCAGATGCAATTCGTAAGTCTCTACTTGATAGTGGAATCGTTTTAGAAGATACACGCCAAGGAACTGTATGGCGACGTGCTGATTAATTCAGCAATTCCTCTTGTGGTGTATTGACAGTCAAGACAAACTGTATATAATGCACCACACATTGCGGGAATAGCTCAGTTGGTAGAGCACAACCTTGCCAAGGTTGGGGTCGCGAGTTCGAGTCTCGTTTCCCGCTCCAAAATTTATTCTTTAAAATCAATAAGCTGGAAGGTTCAAGTGACTTTTCGGCTTGTTTTTTATTGTCGATAGGTCAGCTTTGGTTATTCAAAATAATCAAATTTCGCATTAGAAAACGCTTTATATTTCCGCAGCGACACCAAAAAAGTAGAGGTCTTTTGCCCTTTTCTTGTTTTTGGTGCCGTTGCGACACCACGAAATTTGGAGTGTATTATGCAAAAACCTATTAAACGCGGCGACGCCTGGCGCATCACTGTTCGACATCTTGGTAAAAGATATACTGCTACACGCGACACCACCCAAGAATGCGAGCAATGGGCCGCTAAAAAACTATTAGAACTACAATCTCAACCCGATCTATCAAGCGAACCAGAAAAAATACACATTTCATTCCATGCACTTTTTGATATGTACTATCAAGAAGAAGGCAGAAAAATGAAAAGTGAGCGCTTGATCGTCCAAATGTTCAAGTCGTTAAAGAAAAATTGGGGTGATGTTGCTGAAGAATCCATTCACGACATTACACCAGCCATGGCAAAACAATGGCGTGACAAACGGCTTAAGAAAGTTCAAGGCGCTACTGTGATTCGTGAAATGGCGATGTATAGCGCTGTTTTTGATTATGCTCGCAAAGAATTATTCTTAACAAAAGAAAATCCTTTTAAGGAAATCACCAAACCCGCAACTCCTCCTCCGCGTCATAAGCGCATTTCAAAGCTTGAAGAAGAAAATATTCTTAAAGGCTTGGATTATCACTGGGGCAAGATCCCGACACAGCCGCGTCATTATGTGGCTTGGGCTTTTCTGTTTGCTCTTGAAACTGCTATGCGTAAAGGAGAAATTTTAAGTGTTAAGAAGCAACATATCTTTGGCGAATTTATCAAACTCTATGACACAAAGAACGGTACCAATCGCGACGTGCCTTTAACA
The DNA here is from genome assembly GCF_000760595.1 of Acinetobacter soli. Classification (GTDB taxonomy): domain Bacteria; phylum Pseudomonadota; class Gammaproteobacteria; order Pseudomonadales; family Moraxellaceae; genus Acinetobacter; species Acinetobacter soli. The sequence continues at coordinate 65,155 of NZ_BBNM01000016.1, forward strand.
ACGCGCGCACAAGACTTGATTTCCTTACTGCCGTCCGATGAAGGTGATAATCGTATGGTTCCACATAGTTCTAATTCTTTTCGCTTAATCTGGGAGCGTAATCTCAGACGTGTCGGTTTGGCCGGTGAAGTACATTTTCACGATACGCGGCATGAATCTATTACACGCTTTGTGCATCAGTATAAATTGCCAGTCGAAATTCTGGCCAAAATTACAGGCCACAAAACAATCAGCGTATTGGTCAACACGTATTACAACCCAACAGCATCTGAAATTGCTAAAATGCTTAATGCAGCTTAAATGCTGCATTATTTTGGATTAAATATGGCAAGAAGTGTTCATGAGTAGAAATCAACTATGATGACTAGTATTTTTTAAAGTTTTAGGTATCAAAGCTTATGAACTAATCAATGATCATGTATGTTCACGATTAGGTTGAGCTATAGACTTTTATATAGAAAAAATACCGTCCGTGGCACGTATCATCAATTTCATTATCTGGATGACCCCAGAAAAATATTGTAAGACTGAGCTAATCTTTTCGATAGCCAGAAAAGTTAAATTTTCTGATTTTATTGGTTATCTTAGAAGATGAATTTATTAAGAAATCTTAAACAAGGATCTTTTTTATTGTAAGCTTTAATTCCTATCTGATTGTTGATTGGATTCTTGAGATTCATCTACTTTTTGATGCGGTTGATCTATAAGTATTCGAATAAATGAAGGGATTAATTCAGTAGATAACAAATATGGATTGAATTCATCAACATGATATTTTTGGAAAAAATCTCTTATCTGAGAGTTAATTGGGGCGAACTTCATGCTCCAACGCTCAAATAATCTCTCTTCAGAAGATTCCAAGAAAATAACTTCACAATTTTTGTGTCGCTGATCCTTCAAGATCATATTATGAAATAATGTCTCGACTTGATTTTTTTCGCCTTCAAGATATTGTAAAAAGTACCCATTACCATAGTAGAGCACCCCTGTAATGTCATGACGTGAATTAAAATTGACAGCTTCAGTAAGAATATCCATCAAATCTTGTTTAATCTGACTGTGTTCACTACGTGTTTTGCTTGCATACATTAAGCCTATTAAGCTCATAGCGATGACTCAATGATAGGTTTCAATAACATATTCTGACATTTGAGTAGAATTGTTTCAACCTGTAAAGCACCTAATCCATTGCATTGACAGAACTCGACATTCAATTTTATTAGACTTGATATGTCTTAGTATCAGCTTATATAATCTCAGAGGTTTCAAGGCTAGTTAATAAATTAGCTATGAGTCGTTTAATCTAGTAAGATAGTTGTTTAGTTAAATCATGGATGTCCAATGGAGAATCATGAAGTTATTCTTCAAGATGAACATCACCAGAAGTACAAGATTGTCAAGGTTCAAGATGTTCTTTTTGATGAAGGTACAAGTACCAATTCATATCAGTGGTTATGGGTATATCACCACAATTCAGAATTTTTCCCCTTCGAGTTATGGAGTCTGCTAGACAATGCAACAATTGATCAGGAGATCAAGTTAGACAATAAGTTTCTTAAAATTATTAAGATTCTGACAAAGAAAAGTAAAGTTAGATATTCTTGATAACTACTTCAATCTTTTTTCAAATATATGTGCAAACTAGGAATAGATAAAATATCGCCGCATCACATGCAAGATAAATTGTCTAAACGTAAGTTAGATCTTGATCTATCTGCAAATTTCGATTCAGTATTGATTGAACCTAAATTTTTGCATGTCATTTGGTATATCTAACTTAACAAGCCAAGTACTGATATTCAGAATCGGGTCTATCATAGATCCGATGATCACAGCATCAACTTCAAATGCATCATCAGGCATAAAGTTTTTTGTCATGAGAAATTTACTATACTGAAAAGCATTAATTTTATTTAAATAACCAACTTTCAAAGTATCAATATAGACAACAATTTTATTTGACTCAATTTCCAACCATAAAACTGCACTTTTAAAAACTTTAAAATTTTCTTCTGATTTTTCACCAACTAAAATTAGTAATTCTTCTTGATAAAGAGTGACTACAATCTCATGCTCAAAGGAATTTTTATTTTCACTCAATATTTTTCCTACTACACGTATTGTTTTTTCGGGTATTTCCAACCATACTCTTTCACTAAATTTAAATATAGTTATTATAAAAAATGGTATTAATATACAAGAAAAAAGGATTAATAATATTTTCAAATATTCACCTATAAACCAAGAACAGCTATAAAGCTATTCTTGGTTATTATTAAAATTTAAGCACATATTCATTAATACTGTACTTTGTGTTCATCTTACTTTTTCTTTTCTTCCTTTACTTCTTTTTGCTCAACAGCGTTTTCATCTGGCAAATCATGGCGTGGTTCAAATTCTCTACCATCCTGTTGCTGTCGCTGTTGTTTTATTAAATTTTCTTGATATGACAATGCTTTATCTTGAGACATGAGAGTCTATCCTATATTATGAAGTGTAGATAATTATCTATCACAGAGTCACAATAGTCCTTATTATATTAAATAGATACCTTTTTATTGAGAATAATGTAAGTGAAATATTTTATGTACTAACTATTTACAAAATAAAATTTCAAGAAAATGCAAATAACCAACAAATACATTAAGTTGAATTAATCTATAAATAAATTATGAAATATAATGATTTAAATAAATTAAATTTAGAACAATTAAAAACATTTCACTTCTAAATCAACTTAAGTGTAAATAGTAATTTCAATTATTATATTTTCTCCTTAATTATTTAAAAAAGAAAATATAGCTATGGCAAATTCAAACAAAGGATTTAATTCTTTTTCACATAAAGCAGATTCTGATAAAGAAAATTCAGTATTATTGCAGACAAATGAAAAAACAAATGAACAGAGTCCCCCAAAAATCCCCCCTCAAACTACTGTTCCACCTGCTTCCGAGCAAAAGGATAAAGGAGTGCAACCTGATCATAATACTCCCAAGACTAATCCTAATTAATTCCTGAAATTCCCAGTCAAGCTCTAAGGAGCTTGACTGGGCCACATATTTTCTAATCTTCTTTGAGAAGCCGCGTGCTCATCAGCTTTTTGTGCCACTCCTCTATATTCTGTGATGCAGCTTTCGAGTACGTCACTTCCGGTATTGCTGTACTCAATGATGGTTTCGCGGGGAGCTGTGGACACACGTTGCTTTGCAATGCTGAGTTGCTTTGACAAGCTGTCAGCACTGGAACGAGCAGAATCAGCATCAGACTTAATTTTCTTAATTTTGGCATTATAGTTTTGCTCCGCTTGAGTGATCTGCTCTGCCCAAACCTTTTCTTGTTGAGCAGCTTGAACTTTGGCTTTTTCAGCAGCAAGTTCCTGTTGAGTGATATAGTCAGCGTGCTGCTGCTTCAGATTTTTGATTTGACCAGCTTGATTGTTCACTTGGCATGATTGAAATAAGCAGCAAATCAATAAAATGATGATTAACGTCCAGCGCTTGTTTTCCAGAATCCACTTCACACTGACGTAAAAAAAGCGCTTTATCGCGCTCAGTATTGATAACCATGTCATGAGTTTGCCCCCAAACATTTGCTGTGTCTTTCCAGTTGTCGCGTCCATACACCAGCACACCGTTTATTACCTGGTGTACTACAATCGAACCCACCAGAATATTTATACTTCAGCAATGCATCACAAGCAGCTTTATACTTACCCATTTTCAAGTTTTTAAGCATTGAAGAGCTGGACCAGTTGCCGATACCGAATTGATAAACAAAATCAGTGTAGGCATCGTATTCATGCTGGTAGATCGGAACGTTTAAAATCGTTTTGTTAAAACGCTGCGCCTCCTTGTCCATATGCTTTCGTAAAAAGACCATGCCCTGCTCTCGTGTAACCGCTGGATCAGTCATTTTAACTTTTCTGCCATCTGGATAAACTGTAGTACCAAAAGCAATTGTTGGAACGTCGTTTTTAGTGGGGATAATGGGCTTTGACGTAAAGCCTTCCTGTTGAGCTGTGGATTGCAACTGTGTTTCACTAGGCCCATAAATAAAAACACCGCTGGTTATAGCAGCGGCGATCGTTGAACCTATCACAAATAATCTAGTCTTGTTTGACACGACATTCCCCTCTTAAATTTTCCATGCGCTGCTTATGCTCGATCTCGCGTAACTCAGCATCTCTTTTTTCACGTTTATTTTTGGCAATCGCAAAGTAAAGCTGAATAAGCAAGCCGAGTGCTGCAATAGCTAAACCACCCCACGCGATTACATCTACTTTTGCTACAAATCCCAAAAATGAAGCACTCCCGCTGGTAACTGTGACTTTACTTGTAAGCGTTGCTGCGCTTGCTTCAATTACTGATTGTTCTGACATGCCAACCTCCAGATCGTGGCAATAAAAAAGCACCCGTTTGGGTGCCATGTTTTAGTTAAAATCAAGTTTCTAAAGTCGCCTGTGTCACCCTCGCAGAGTAGTTCCATGATGTCGGTTTCCAGACATCACGCGCCGCAACCCGAATGTAATAAGTCGTGGTTGAATCCAGATTTCCAATTGTGCAGGCATTCTCTGAACCGGTCCAACTCGCTGCAAGCGTTTCCGGATCAAAGCTGGCATTTTTACTGATCCACACCTGGTAATCTTTCAGATCCGGCACCTCACTTGGTATCCACGTTACCGTGATTGAGTTTGATGTAGCCGATGTATAGACGTTTGCCAAGATCGGTGGCACTGGATTGCTGATATTCAGGTCCGTAAATGTGCTGGTACCATTTTCTGATTTGCTCGCAACACGGATTGTATAGTTACGCTGCACTCCATCCACTTTGGCCTCTTCCATCGAATAGGTGTACTCAGCACTGGTCGTTTCAATCGTTCTAAGCAGTGTGCTTCCAGACAAGACCTGCACAATATAACCCTGTGCACCAGCAGCAAACTGCCATTGCGCTTTAAATGACGTTCCAACAAATGGCGACTGTAGCGATAAGCCCCTAACACCTGAAGGACGTCCACCGTTTAGCGTGTGGCTGTAAGCTGTGACTTCATCTAAAGTTTGTTCTTTCTGCTGCAGGCCGTTGAAGCTTGTGAATTTCAAATAGATGGTTTTATCAATCAGATTCGAATTGAATTCATGCTGAAAGATGGCTTTATCTATTCGCACAAAGGATTCACCGGCATTATGCGCTAAAGCATCATCAAACCGTCCACGTAACACACCACCAAGCGTATAAAGTCCTGAACCATTCAGTGTTGCATCGACATAGCTAACATATTCATCACCGACTCTACAGAGTGTTGTGTTCACCTGAGCATCTTCAAGCGTTCCACTAAAAATCTGACTGGATGTGTTTAGCTGCACTTGCATAGATGAGGTGCTGGCATTAATTGCAGAAATCAAAGTACCGTAACGTGCAGATCCATAAATCGTACCGATCATTTCATACGTTGTATTATCAAGACTCGCCCAGACATTACAGCCGCCCCAGTTGCTTCCACCCGATGCTGCTACCCACACCTGATTTTTACCATCTGTGAGATCAAGCGGCGGTTCAAAGATGACAGGTGCATTAACATTACCTGATTCCTCATTACCGCCTTGATACCCGTTTGATGCCTGCAAGTCGTATTCAACTGCTGATCTTGAGCCTAAGGCCAGTTCTTCTGCGGTCACTGTGAGTAAGCCGTCCTGATCTTCTTCAATACGCGTGATACGCACAGGAAAGCGATCTAAACCCAAGGACTCATCTGTTAGCATCACGATATCCATCGGCTCAAGTCGGCAGTACTTCCAGCCAAGATCAAACTCATACTCATTGCGCACGTAAAGTTTGCGCTGCAGCAATAATTGTACAGCATGTCTTGCAATCTTGGGCTCACAGAAAAAGTCGTACTTCACTGGATCCTGAGTACGTAGTCCAAACATTTCGATATTGGCTTGGTCTTTCGCTTCGACCGTCTCGGTATTGTATTGATTGAAGCGATTCACGTACTCAATCTGACAGTGATTAAATGCATCCGTATCACGGCTACGCTTCACGCGAACAGGCTGATCATCACCAATGAAGTCATCATCTGTTAAATGATAGGCTGCTGTCAGATCCGGTGTAAACGTGACTCCATTTCCTGATACTGCAGTGTCACCATAGGACCGAATTTTTAAGCCGTCCGGGCTGGGTACGATT
>NZ_BBNM01000015.1 GCF_000760595.1 Acinetobacter soli
AGTTTGCTGGCACATTGGTTTTGTCTGCATCAAATAAGGCCATGGTTGCATAACTATAGTTGCCGCCTTGCGCCTCGACTAAATCAAGTGACATTTGGCGAATATGATTGAGCAAAACAGTTAATGCATTTTTAAACTGTGATTCGGTGATGGTGTTCCCGATAAAATCGTAATCGCTCGGTACAGTCATTGGGTTACCCTCAAGAACAAAAAACCCCGCGAATGCGAGGCTTAGAAAGTTAAATTTGATTAAACAGACGTTTCCGGAATTGGAATAAACGGCGCGCCGCGGAAACGGGAAAAGTTATTGAAGCGGTTCTGGCAGGTTTCCAGACGCTTGTCGCAACCCGGATACACCTTGATTCTTTGCCCCACCTCAGGATCTTCAAGTAGTGGCAAAGTCAGCAGGAGGACATCAAACTCATGCAAACGAATCGTGCGTTTAAGCCCTTTGTTTCCACCTTCTAAAAACTCAATCACCCCTTGTGTGAACCAGCCCTGCGGCTGGTGGATATCACATAGGATCCGCGATGCAGTACTGCCAGCAGAAATCGTAGTTTCAAGCACATAATTTTCACGATTCAAACCACAGGCGTGATCAAACAGTGTATTGCTGCAGCTTGGCTGGTATAGGTTACGCGGCATCTGCACGTTCAATTCATCCAGATCTGATGCGACACTGGCGTGAATCGTATTGCGATCGAACTCAGGTTCAATAATTCGGCCTTCAAACAACTTGATTGTTCCTGCACTGGTATCCGTTGGTGTGGATGCATCCATAAAAATACGTTCAAGCTTGAAACGTGCACCGTCCATCTGGCCATTATGAAAAGCCTGAACAATACGCAAACTTTCAAAAGTTTCTTCATCAGTAACGTCAATGGTTACAGACAGATTATCCACTTCCACACCCAATGATAATGTGATGCCATCCCGACTAATGATGGGTCCATCAGAATGATAAAGCTCACCCGCAACAATAAGATCAAAGTCATAATTGGTGTATCTATAGATATCATTCTGGATCGTCGTGATCGTATATAGATCCGCCATCACGAACTGATTGGCATCTAACAATGCAATAAGTTTTTCCGAGGCTGCTCTCATACTTTATTCCCCAGTGAGCCTACCATTTCGACTTTTCCAGCTTTCCAGAGTTTGCTCATAAAATTGGTGTACTGCTGTTCATCATCTGCAAAGCGGCAGCGATAATAATAGGTGCCGGTGATCGTGATAGATTCACCTGCGGCTAACGGAATAGGCATTTGCAGCAAACCATTATTAGTAATACTAAACTGAAGTAGCCACATTTGATCATCAGGATCTGACCACATCGGTTTTGATGCAACTTCATCCCACATCAACGGATCTTTACTCTGTTCCGCTTGCGTATGCTGCAAAGGGATCTGAGTGATATTGATCTGCTTATAAAGCTGGAATGACGTTTGCACCCCATCCCCAATGAATGTGCACTGAAATTCATTGTCCTCAGGCATCTTGAAAAGGAATGAATCAAATGAGCCACGGCGCTCAAGAAAAAACCCCTCTAGCTGCTGTAATTCCTTGCGTCCTTTGCTTTCACGAAGAAAGGCAAAGGACATACTGATTTGATACTTGGGCACTGCCTGATAGCTGGCCCGTAGCTCGCGGCCGTTTACGGACTGCATGATCTTGGTATTGAACATCGGGGTTTTGGTGAGATCCCAGTCTAGACCCGGCAGTTCAGGAAACAATACGTCTGACATGAATCCTCCTTATTTACCAAAATTACGGCTATAACCTTTCAAGCTGTTTGCTACAGCTTTACCGTTTTTCTTCAGCCATCGATCAGCGCCTTTAGTGTCTACAAATCCAAGATTAAAGTGATACGAATCACCACCAGATGCAGCAGCAGGATCAGCAAAATCACCATTGGCCATAGATTTACCCAACGCACGAATGGTATTTGCATGCTGTTTCGGCAATACCATTTCTTCTTCGTGCAATTGCGTCATAGGGTTTACACCGGCGGGAATGTCGTAACCGCCACGGGCAGAGGCCACCTTGCCCACAAGTGCAGCAACGCCCGCAAAAGCGGCAACACCTAAAGCAATGTTTACAGGGAATGGAATGGACGCCATGGTTTTGGCCATAGCCTCCCATGCCGACATCATGATGGATTTAATGGTTTCCATGATTTTTAAACCAATACGCGCAAAGACACCGACACTGGTCGCAGCAGTCTTGGCTCCTTCACCAGCCACAACAGCACCGGTCTGGGCAGCTTGGCCAGCAACCTCGGCAGCCGTCTCAGTCTGAATAAAACCCATTTTAATGGCCATTCTTCTGGATAGACCAATCATGTACTCGCGTAGCGGCTCAGTTACCATTTTCTGAATAAAGAAGCCCGCCATCTCAGTCATGATTGCATTGCTTGCATTTCTCCAGGTCAAGGTACCATTCATCATCGATTGAATGCCTTTGTCCCATAGGCTTGAAATACGATCAGTAAGGCCGCCAAACTTTTTCTCGAAATCCTTCATCTGGGCTTCAGACATGAGATTAAATGATTGCGTATTGGCGACCTTCTGATCAGTATCCAGATTTGCAATATCATTGGTGATCCGGCTCTGATTACCACCCTTACCTGAGATCGATGAGTACTGCTCCTCAAGTTTTAAACGCTCTTCCAGACCATTGCGCTTGATTGCCCGAAGCTGATCCTCAAGTTGCTTCTCCATCTGAACCTTTTGAGCGTTCGAGATTTTATTTGCATCTAAAAGTGCCTGAATACGGGCTTTTTCAATATCAAAGATACGCTGTGCCTGTTCAATTGCGTTTGCAATTTCCTGCTCACGGATCTCTTTAATTTTCTCGAACTGTTCTGCACGCAAAGCCTTGATCTTGTCGCTGGCCAATTTCTCAGCCTTGATTCTTAGCTGTGCTTTTTCAGCATCGGGAATTTTGGCCTTCTCGATATCCTCCAAGGCTTTTTTTAGATCTAGCTGAATTTTTTCCTCTTCAGTAGCATACTTGTAGCGGATATCAGCGATTGCCTTGGCTTCCCGCTCGGCCTCACGTTCTGCATCAGATTTGCCTTTCTTCGGTTTTTTCTCCTTCTCATCCTTTTTACCCGTACCTATGCCACGATTGGAATTAAAGGTCGGTGATTTGGCTGGCTTTGAGATTTCCTCAGTGGCGTTTGGATCTTTAAGAAAAAGTAACTGAAGCTTTTTACCGCCATTATTTGCAGAACTTGAAATATTCTGTCCTGCCTGAACCAAAGAATTACTGACAGTTAATGCCGAATTATTGAAAGCAGTTTTAATGTCTTTCGCACGACTTATCATTTTGTTGGTGTACTGATCTGTGATCGATCCTATCTTTGCTAGACTGCTTTCATAATTTGCAGAAGCGCCAGAAAAATCAAAACTCAAGATACTTTTAACTACACTACCAAATGTCTGAAACTTAATGCTTAAAACATCAAGACCAAACTGAATCGTATCTCTAAAACCACCAAAGGCATTCAAGGCAATATTGATTGCTACGGCAATTGCCTGGCATACAGTTGTGATGACAACTCTAATTGCAGAAAATGCAATATTAATTCCAACCTGTAAGCCGACTGCAGCGGCACCGAAACCTTTAAGGGCACCTGATACCAGATCCATAAAACTAATCTGCTCCAGACTGCCATCACCGATGTCAGAAGTTAAGTCACTCCAGATCCCGCCTACTGTTGCAAATAGATCCTGAGAAATCTGTGCCCAACTCTCAAAGATTGTGATAATTGCAGAAATTGAACCATCGATCGCATCTTTTGATTTGGTTGCAGAGGATAGAAAATCATCTGCCATGGTCTTTAGACCAGGTGCGAGCTCGGCAATGATTCGCCCTACCAAGCCTCTAATTGTGGCGCTAATTAATCCTAATGCCGCATCAAATTCCTTGGTGGCTTGAATGGCCTTATCGTCCAGAATTACTCCCAGATCATGCGCTTGCTTTGAATATTCCTTAAGCTTTTGGGCATTGTTTTCGAGCAGCGGGGAAAGAAGCATTGCATCATTCGCAATAGATTCCATATAGAATGTCATCTCAGCTTGCGATACGTTAGCCTTCTTCAGCGTCTCATAGTATTTACCGAGAATCTGAGGGCCAGATAAGCCCTGAAATTCTTTTGCAGTCACACCAACCTTAGGTGCAATCTTCTCGAAGAAATCTTTCATTTCTCCGCCACCGGTCTGCATGAAGTCACCGAACTTGTCGTTGACATCTTTCATGATATCGCCAAGCTTTTCTTGACTGATACCTACAGATTTCGATGCAAAAGCCCACTCTTGAAATTCAAGGGTTGTTGAATTGGCTAGACGTGACATATTTTCAAGTTCACGCGCGTTTCTGATTAATTCTCCAGTCAAGGCGCTGATCTGTAAAACGAGTTCACTACCAATATTGGCCAGAAAATTGCCGAGAAAGCTCGTACCTACTCCACTGCCAGAGCTACCACCTGAACCACCAGATCCACTGCCTCCTCCACCCCCACCGCCTGAACCCAGTCGATTACGCAAATGATCAACACTTGTTTTTAAACGGTCCAGAGAGCCGCGCAACATTGTGCTGGTCGCATCAATATTGATGACTGTATTCAGATTGATGTTTGAACCATTTAATTGACTCAAGGCACGATTTATCATGGCTTTTGCCTGACTTAACTGCGCTGCAAGCAATGGTAAATTGACTGTAATTCTGATCGCACTTGATAAAGTGGATTGCAACGTGGTCGTAATGGTATTTTTGGCTTGATGCAATTGAGCTTGTAGCGTTGAAGTATCAAGGCCCAACTTGATTTTAACTTGCTGCCCCGAAACCGAGTTGAGTCTTCTTTGAATCTCATGAATATCGATATCAAGTTTTACATTTTGAATAGGTAAAGATGATAAGCGAGATCTGATTAGATTTTCAGCGTGTCCTATCTCGGAACTCAAAGACGTCGTGTCGATTTTTAACTTGATTGATGCATCATCTACAATATTATTAATTTGGGTTTTGATTGTATTTGCAGCACTGCTTAATCGCTGTTTAACGGCGCTCATGTCGATATTTAGACTAACATCGATATTTTTAAGAGAATCACGTACCCCATCAAATGCCGTTTTAATGCTATCTGCAATACGATTAATGTCATTAGCAGCAGATTGAACTTTGTTAGTTGCCTGATTCATGCCATCGGAAAGTGAATCCGTTGAGGCTGTGATCTTTACTTCAACTTCATTTTGGTTAGCCATTAAACTTTTCCTCAGGCATAAAAAAAACCGACCAATGGCCGGTTTTTTTATTTAAAATTTTTTAAATAACAACTAAATCTGTGATTGCACAGCTTGATGATGAAGCTTGACTATGTATAAACCCCATATTGAAGTTTTTGAAAGTTCGTGTTTCACCTGCTTTTACAATTTCAAAAACTTGTCTTTTGTTGCTGTCAATTTTGGTTCCACTATTCGAAGTATGATTACATTCAACTTCAAAATCCTTAATATCCCTGGTTCCAGTATTTTTTACTGTCATATCAATCATCATGATATTGTCAAAACCAGCTTTACTCCAATCAAAATCAAATTTTACATCTTGGAGTGCTTGTTCTTTGGGAGACAAGGTTTTTGTACCATCTGATGATGTGGTTGATTCACCTCCAATCATTGAAGCTAATATTCCAAAAACAATTACACCAAGAATTATCCAAGTCAATTTTGATGTTGGTTTTTTAACTTTGGCACCACAATTTGGACAGGTTTTTGCTTGCGTGCTAACTTGCGCCCCACATTCTTTACAATTAATTAAAGCCATATATTTCTCTTTGTTTTAATGAAATTGTCTAACTTTAATAAACACTGTGTAATAAATCAATCAGGGCAGCCTTAACCACCCTGAGGGAAATTCATAAGATCATCCATCATTTTGTCATCATCGGATTCAATATCATCAAAACTCGGGCTATCTTCAATCCCCATAAATGCTTCAAGAATCCGACATAGACGCTGGATACCGACTTCGGCGGGAGGATACTGTTTTTGATACGCATTCAAAGCATTTAATCTCGGAAAATCCAACTCGTTAAGAACGTAGTCATAGTCTTTACCGAGCGTAAGCACTAAATGCGCATACAGCTCCTCCCAGTTTATTCCCCCGATGACTCACCGGCATCCGCTTTACCAGTAAGGCCAGATACAGACATGACCGCGCCCATGACCTCTTGAAGCTGGTCCATGTAAAGCATATCAGCTACATCTTCGCGTGTGATGTCAGGATAATTACGCTTTAAAGACTTATGTGCCACATCAATCACTGTCCCAACATCATTTGGCTGAAAGCCCTGTAATGCCGGTAGGAGTTTTTCGACTGCACCAAGCGACAACGGCGCGAAAACAAAAGCCTGATCGTCAATGATAATAGTTGTACCACGCGGGTTTTCTACTTGTTTGAATTGCATATGTGTTACTCCGAAGTGGTCCATTTAAATACGCGGTTCAGGTCATCGGCCATTGGCTGAAATTCAAATTCAGGTAGATCGTAGTCGTCCTGTTTTGAACTGAACGCCAGCTTGTTGCTCACGCAGCGGAAGAACTCCATGCCAAAGAACTTGCCCTTGTAGTCGCGCATCAGATCGACAGCAAACTCAGGCGTGTAACCCATGTCCAGATTTGTTACCGTTCCAGACTTGGCACCCGCCACGCTGGTAGAGTATTTAAAGCTGATAAATACCGTCTTGTTGGCATCGGCAGTAGCAAACGTATATACGCCTGTTGTTTCATTGACGCTGTACTGACCTGCTACCGGTGCGCTGGCCACACGCTTGAGCGGAATTGCCTTGCCATCGGTGACGCCCAGATCTTTTTTAAATGTGCCACTGTTGGGAACAGTTGGCGTTACAGATCCACCAGAAGGAATGACTTCACCATTAATCGTTTGCGTAACGACATCCAGACCACCTTCGGCAATAATCCCACCAAAGAAGATCGAGTTAAGTAGCGCACCATTAATACGGCCAAAGGTAGCCTTGCACTTAATAGAGCCTTTACCGCGTGCAGCATCAACCGCAAACTGGCCACGGCCAAATAGTTCTTTTAAATCGTAACTGATATCAACCGATACAGACTGCATCACACCCACTTCAACCGGGGTGGCATTACTGATCGGCTGCCCATAGACATCCTGAATTGGCGTAGCAAAGACTTTTCCTGCACCAAATAAATATTGAGCCATAACGACCTCTTAAAAATGAGAAAACCGCCATGAAAGGCGGTTTAAAAAGTGTTTATAAAAAATTAGGCGACTAGGATAACTACAGGAATTATCGCTACAGCTTGATCCCCCAAAGTGCCTTCATCTGTTTCTATGGTTCCCTCAATCCAACAGTGCTCAACCAATCCGTTTAGGGTTTGGCATTTATTAATATCTGGAAATTGTGGTGCCAATGCATTTTCAATTGCATCTAAAATAGGATTGATCACGCTACCTGGTATTTGTTTTCCAGTCGTTTGAACATAGACATAGATATCAGCTTCCAAGATCCACTTAGCGTAGAGCCCTTTAACTGGATTACCCTGGGTTGCAGTCTGATTACCCTGAGCAACACATAAGTATGGCTGCTCTATGGACTTCACGTCATTCCAATGCCTAAGTCGACGTTCAGCAACCACAATGCCAGGAACGATTGATACACGATCAAAAAGTGCAGCATAGATCTCTTCACGATTCATAAGATCCCCCGATTTACAGATTCTCTCAAAGTCGCCAAGATTTCCGGCGCCATATCTGCCAAAGCCGAACCCAAGAATGATTTAGCCGGCAAATTCACATGCCGACTATGTGAGCGGATCTCAACAGTTTTGGGTGTAATATCCTTACCCCATGCTTTTTTGATTTGTCTCAGATGCGCTTTAACTGAAACATCACCATTAAAGCCAAGCTCATGAGCACGAGCATACTCAACATTGGTACCAACAATACCAGTTACCAATTCTTGCTCTGCAGTAACTCTATGTGTAATTGAACGTCTTAGACGTCCAGTTCTTACATTGAGGACTTGACCAGATAACTTATCTACCTTCACCTTGGTGAGTAATTTTAAAGTTAACCGGCCAATACTCTTTTGAACATGAGAAGTGATTTCACGATATTGTTGATTTAAGCTTGCAACTACCTGAGCATCACCTTTAACTGAAGATTCAATCATCCTGGCACCACCTGTTTATACTGCTGCAATACCATCTTGCTTCGATCAGATAATGCACCAGTGAAAAAAGACACCGTTTCACCTGCAAGTGATTTCGATTGAAAACCAATCCTGTCCCGTTCGTTATAGGCTAATCCAACAAGATCAATGACAGCATTTTCAATATCCGCAGGAACATCATCAAAACCCATATCGTAACGAACACACACATTACGGCGGCCACGGCTAAAACAGCCATTTTTAAGGATGATCCACCAATCAGCATGGCGATATTGATCAGGCGAGATATCACGGTCATCAATAGTAATCGCATTGATTGAAAGGATATGCGGACTTGTAAGAACCATCTCATCCTTACCATTACCATCACACCACTTTGTAACTTCATGGCGTAGAACTGAAAAACCCAGCCATCCTTCTACAAAGGCACTGGCTGCATCAATCAGGCGCTCCAGTAGATCATCATCCGCACTTACAGTTTGGAGTTTCAGCCACTGTTTTACTCTTTCAAGTGTAGTCAGTGCCATAAGCATTATTCCTGATCTGCAGGTGGTGAAGTATCGCCTTCAGCTGCTGCCTGCTTCTTGGCTTCTTCCTCAGCTTTGATACGTGCCTTTTCTTCAGCTGCTGCCTGCTTCTTGGCTTCTGCTTCTGCCTTCTTTTTGGCATCCCGTTCCGCCTTATCATCTGCAGCTTTACGCAATGCCTCATCTGTATCTGAATCATTTTGTGATTCTGAAGATAGCGTAAAACCTAATGGTGAGATTTGAACGTGGACCTCGATCGGCGCTTCAACAAATCCGTTTTCGACTTTGTATTCAGTTCCAGCAATGCTGACTGAACTCACATGTTCTGGTGCCTTGAACTTTGGCATTTTCATTCTCCTAAAAAAAAGCAAAACCCGATATCATCGGGCGTTTAAATTTCGTAAATCTGAATTATTGACGCGCAATGTTCGTAATAACTCCCATGGAGAACGGCGCATAATGTTGGAGAACACCATCAGCATAGACACCATATTCGTATTTACGCGTACGTAATGGCCATTCAATTTGATAATAGTCTTGTCGCATATGCATACGTACCGCATCAGTGACATTAGAAAGTTGGTAAGGCAATTTACGTGTGAAAAAGAAAATCGTACCAGTAGGCATATTTGGATGAACACGAATATCTACTTTTTGGTTTGTGATCTTATTCAGATAACTTCCCACCACCTTGCCCGCGACAATACTTGAAGGATCATTAACATCCACAGTGAGCTGCAGTAAAGGTGCACCATTATTTCCAACGATCAGTGCAGTAATATCCTGAAGCTCTTGCGCACTGACATAAATGACATCTGGACTTAAACGGTAGCGTGTATAAAACGCATACAGTGCTTCATTGATCTCTACAACACCACCAGCATTATCACTGGTTAGCTTTGTACCCACACCTGCTGTGCCCGTAGGCATTACCTTAATATAAGCTTTGCTATTGGGTTTAAATGCCTGGATGAGCAAACCATCAAAGTCATATGCAGATGTTGAATTGTCTTGGTCCGTGATAGTACTTGCAAGCTGGGCATTGACTTGAGGCTCAGCTTTAATGATTAAGCTATTAATCGCAGTTACAGAAATCAGTTTTTCAGAACCAGCGCCACCCATATACCAGGCATATCCAACAGCACCAGTAGTTGGGGAAACAGTAGCAGTAATAGAACCACCTTCAGTAACAGTCACTGTCGCAGCTGCTGACTTGCGCGCAGATCCACCACCAAATGATGAGGTAGATCCGTCTGCATTGGTTCGGGTGATTTGTCCAGGTACTTGCGAGTACATCGGATCAAACGTCTGGCCAATACCTCCATTGTTCATTCCTACAACATCAAGATAGGCCTGCAAGCCAAGTGCGATACAAATTACAGACTTGGTACCCGCTGTCAAAGTTCCACCATTACCAACAGCAGCAAGTGTTGGTGTTGCTGTTTGTCCAAGTGCTAAAGATGTGTTACCACCTAAGATCAATCGCTCTTCTTGAATCATGGTTGCTTCTAAAGTCTGACTCACTGCCAATGCTTTGACATCTTCAAAGTTTTTGGCTGCGTAATCAGCTTCAAAAGTCACATCATTTTCAAGGCCCCAACCACGAAATGCAGCAAAGTATTCTGATGTTTCATGTTGGATCTTTCCACCACGCTGCCCTTCGCCCACACCAGCACGCTGATTCTGTACATTGATGTTCGTGATAACTTTCCAGTTCGCCTGAATTGCAAAACCACCAGTCACGCGAGAAATGGAATTACGAAGCGGGGTTTGTACCGGGATAAACTTTTTAGATGGTGCTTCCAAGTTATAAGCTTGTAAACCAGTTGTTGCTGAACCAGGCTGAGTAAAAGACTTGGCTAAAAACTGATTTTCCATTGCAGACGCCCGAGCTGATTTCATAGCGTCTAAAGTTTGTTCTAAATTTGCTTGAGGCATTGCCTACTCTCCATAAAATAAAAAAAGCACCTGATTAGGTGCTCCAAGTTAAGGCGCTATGAATTACGCCGAAATGGGGGTTGTATGAATTGCTTTGATTAATGAAGCTGCCTCATTAATACTGCCGGATGCGTCAATGACTGGCTGTACGTTAAATTCAGCATTCTGATTCATATCCGATGATTTTGTTAAATCTTTGACTGCTGCCTTAGGTTGTTGTGGCTGAGCCTCTAATTCTTTAACGCGTTTGGCCAAACTGTCTCGATCGGCTTGTGCTTTAGCCAGATCAGCTTTTGTTAAGTCGTGCTCAGACTGTACTTTCTGCAAAGCTTCTGCATTAGTTGCTTTCGAGGTCTCATCTTCCTCTGACTCATCTTCATTTGACGCATCGTAACCGAGTGCAGCGAGTTTAGAGTCACACTCTTTGAGCGCTTTGTGAATATCAGCCAATTGTGATTTTGTAGATTTAGAGAACTTGGTACCAGCCTTGGCCAAAGTATCGACGCCTTTGGACTTGACGATATTTTCAACGGTTGTAACCAATTTAGCCGACTCTTGTTCAGAAAATTGATTAAAGATAAGAACGCCTTCTTTAAGCCAATCAACCAACTGCTTAGGGATCGCTGAATCCCCTCCATTTGAATCATATTCACTCTCCCATTGAGTGTCATAAATCAAGTAAGACAAGTTGCGCAAAATTGAAGAAAAATCACTAATTTGCCACATGCTTTTATTTAGGGGCTCATTTACAGCGTTTTGAGCCTTTTCAATAGGCTCTGTTACTGCTTGAGGGGTATCATTATCTGCACTATCAGGTTCTATACCATCCGCTTTGAAACATGTAATTACTGCATTAGGATTCGCAGGACGATCCACCAAAGATACTTCGACCAAATTAATACCAGTAATCACTGTTTTATTTAGATCATCACGCTGAGTAACACTTCCACCAATGCTAAAACCTTTGTAAACCTCAGCACGTACTTTTTTAATCGCCTCAGCATCAACAATATGTGCTTTGATCGTAGTTACACCATCCTCACCAACATTAATATCCAAAGCGGTACCCGCTGCTGTTGGTTTGTGCATCTCTCGGACAGCACCAAATTTCATATAATCTGGAATGGCTGCTTTAATTGCACTGGCCATAACTGTTTCGCCATCACTGTCTTGCTCTTCAGTTGAAGCGATACCTTCTACAATAATGGTGCCATCATCTTGATCATTAACTTTTTGAATAGCACCAAATAATTTTTTAAGTTTCATAAAAACTCCAGACAAAATAAAACCCACTAAATTGTGGGCTGTTAATCTTTCAAAACGGGTAAGACATCACACCGGCAATGAGGATGAAGGGGGGCATTCTTTCTAAAACTGCCAGGTACAAAGTAATCATTCAGTGGAACTATGACACCATCAAGTGCAGCACACTTTGGACAACATCCTGGTGCAGCCAACCATTGCTTAGATTCGACCAGACCTGTCTCCTCATAAGTTGCCATATTCCCTTCAACATCAGCTATTGCTGTTTCTGTTTGAGCAATCGACGCTGCACGTTCAGCGCTGAATGAATAATCTGCCTTAATTTCAGAAGTTAACTTATCGTTACTCCATCCTTCTTCCATGGCTTGTGAGACCTTGCCACGCAGCATATCGCGCGTACTCTCGGTGATTGAATAAGTAGGATTAGGGTTTTCAACTAATTTCCCATTTTTCCACTGCATGCCAACCAACTCTGCTGCTCGATCAGCGGCATAGTCAATCGCCTTTTGATTTGCCAATGAAAGTGCATCATCTATAGTGTCCGGATTCACACCAACTTGAAAAAATGCTTCATTCACACCGTCTAAAGAAACAACCTGTAAAGTAGATTTAAGCCCATCAACTAGAGTCTGCCAGCGGCCAAATGACAATGTGTTTAGAATTTTCCCTATAAGTCCATCATTATCAGTAGCCTTGCCAAGCATCTCGGTCTGTATCGCAGCTATGAGATCCTGAGCCAGTAACTCTGACTCCATCTCGAAAAAGCTTTGTAATTGTTCCTGGAGTGCTGTAGTTGCATCCTTGATCACTACACGATCCCGGTTGATTGGACTTACAGACTTTTTTGCTTTACTAAACTTCTCCTTTTTATCTTGTGATTGCTCATCATCGACTGAAGGATCTTCAGTTATTTCAGGTTTGACTGGTAATGCGCCTAGACCAAATCGCTTAGAACGAACTTCATCCTCGGTTAAAATCTTAGCGGTAACATACTTAACATCAATGTCTGCCTGATCCTTAGGACTCACCATTTCGTCAGATTGCCAAATAAACTCAAGATCTGAACCAAAGTAAACGCAAATGATTCGATCCATCATCGATTTGACCCACATCATTAGAGGTGCCAAACCTTCTGACTGTGAAGCTTGTTGTGCTGTTTCTGCAGTAGCTCTGTTTACCTCTTTCACAAATCCATGAGGAGAAATACCAAATGCAAAACAAGCAACGCGAGCAATCCATTCATCGGCCTGATCTGTCAGTGCTTTTTCTTTCGTATCAATTGGCTTTGCGCCCTTTGGTACAAACTGGGTACGGCGTCGTTCCTGAAGATTTCCAGATAAGAGATTATTCCACCAATTACTAAACTGTTGAGTTTGTTCGCTAGACCATTCAGCAGGAACCTCAAAAATCAAATCAGGTGTACTTCCATGCGTGTAATAACTTGTTTGATATGTTTGACGATTCAAAGCCAATGAAATGATGTTGATAATTTGCTCTACTGGTGAATAGCCATAAACCTTATGTGTTCGCGGATTACGTGGAAGGTAAAACAACTCATCAAAAGTATAGTCGACAGCAGGCATACCTTTTAATATTTGCTGATACGCAACCTCATCCCCCATGGGTGTTCGACCGTATATATCCAATACTCGCTTAATCGTAGCCCCATCTATTGGATCTAGAGAATACAGGTCTCCACCTTTAGTTTTTCGGGGATAAACTGTAGGCGCATCGATAACAAGCAGATCCTCAAGCAACATGCGTAACCATGTGGCCCAATCATGTTCTCTATCTGGAAATCTAAAAAATTCCTCAACCAGATCACACCGTGGATCTGGTGTCGCTGATTCATCTCCGACCGTACCGGCTTTATCTTTAACCTTGATAACCCAGTCCATCCTTACAATTTGATCTTTACGGCGCTCGATAATGACTCGTAATAGGTCGGAAGAGTCTGCTAATGCTCGCATAACTGCGAACCCATAAAGCTCTCCCTGACGTGGCGTATTGTTTAGATTGACTCCAGTACCGTAATCAAATTGACGTCCTGCTGTTCCTTCTGGCGCAACACCAGTTATAGGTTCAGATGGGCCAAACCAATCTGGCGCCTTACCTGTTAGTGCAGTAGTGATACCAGCTGCAACACGCTGCACAAAGTCAGCTGCTAAGGCTGTGACCTTGCCCCCGCTTGCTGTAGCCATGAATTACCCCCTTGCGATTGTTCGGTTTGTACCTGAGGCTCTACAGCTTCAGTACTTTGTGATAGTTTTTCCTGTGCTTGTCGCTGAATAAAATCAAATAAACCTTGTCCTGGCTTAATATCATTTAATTCATTAAAAGCATCAGATGAAGCATCTACCCTGTCATCATGCTTGCCATTTGGAAAGTTACGCAATTCTTCAATGTAAGCCTTATTCCAATCGCCCTTTAGCATTCGCACATTGCCTACATTGACCTGTGCTGCAAATGGTGCAGCACGTGTGGCTTTATCACCTGAGACGGTTTCAGCTTTTACTGAATAACCAGAAAGCATTTTAATAAATGACTTGGCCTGTGCTTTACCGGCTTGACCAGGATCTTGAGGAATTCGAATCTCAACATTTTTACCATCCATGGCTGCAGTTGATTTGATCCGCTTCTCAACATTCTCAGGACCTAATTGACCGTGCTCAACACCTTCGATGTACCAAAAACCATCCTTGCCATCGGTTATACGTACACCAGCAGTTGGATCTCCTTCCCCTTCTGTTGCACCCAAATCCCAAGCACGACATGAACGACCAACCTCAGCAGGCAAAGCCTCAACAATCTCAATATTGTCCGGTTTAAAAAAGCCACCTGCAGGTGGTGATGGACGTTGACGATACTGGCCAGCGAATACGTAAGGTGCAGCGAGCTCCATACGATTTAATGTTTCAATTGAATGCTTCGCAGGCCATAGAGCCGTACCATCTGGCTTGATTGCTGATAAGCATAAATGCTCCCATACTTCGCCATTCCCGCCTGCTTTCGCTACTCCGTCTTCACGATCACCAAGCAACCAGCCTGCCAAATCCTCTTCATGCAATCGCTGCATAATTACAATGATTGGCGTATCTGGTGAATTTGTTCGAGATTCTAGTGTGTTCTGGAACCATTCAATAACTCCCTCTCGAATGGTTTTACTACTCGCTTCATCCGCTTTGTGAGGATCATCAATAATGATTGCTCCACCGAATTTTTCACGAAACTTACCAGCACCAAAACCAGTGATCGTACCACCGGTACCTTGTGAGTAGCACACGCCACCAGCAACAGTGCGCCAATCATCCTTTGCCTGGCTATCATCTTTTAATGCCAGATCAGGAAACACCTTTAGGTAAGATGGTTCACGCACCAGGTTACGAGTCTGAGCAGCATTGTTTGCAGCGAGTTTTGCTGAGTAACTGATGTGAATAAATTCGCAATCTGGCACTTTTCCAAAACACCATGCCATGAAGTTAATTACGGCAAGTTCGGTTTTAGAGTAACGTGGTGGAATATTGATGATTAATCTTTTAATCTCACCCCGAAACACTTTCATCAAAGCATCACAGATTATTTGATGATGCTCATTGTGCAGCCATTTATATTTTCGACGTTCCTTGAACATATAGCGTGAGAAAAAATAAAAATCTTCCTGCGCTTCAACCTGTATGGCCAAGTCACGGGCAGCAGGGTTAATACTCATCCTTTATGCTCTCCCGTGCTGCTAAATACGCATCAAGCGGTACACTCGCAGGTGGATTTAACGGCGCACCGTCTTTACCCGTATGTTCCGTGCGGTTTGTATAAAGGCCACCGCTATCCTTTGCTGCCTGCTCCATGATTCGCAAAGCCATAACAGTGTTCTTAGTTTTTTGAAGTAATTTATCGTATTGCTTCATCCGATAATGTTTTTTTGCAATTGGAATATCCACCAAACCTGCATCAAATTTTTTTCGGGTTTCATTAAATAAATCCTTAAATTTTTTGCTCAGGTTTCGTCCTGCTACTTTGGTTGGATCATAAGCAGCACACTGCATACGATCTACATCTATGCCAAACTCTTGTTTTACCAGATCAGCGACTTCTTGTGGTGTGT
This sequence comes from Acinetobacter soli, assembly GCF_000760595.1. Classification (GTDB taxonomy): domain Bacteria; phylum Pseudomonadota; class Gammaproteobacteria; order Pseudomonadales; family Moraxellaceae; genus Acinetobacter; species Acinetobacter soli. The sequence goes on from NZ_BBNM01000015.1 coordinate 16,046, forward strand.
CACGGCATGCAAGAGCTTGAACTATAAATATTTTTACAGGCTCTTTTAAGGCTGCCATAAACACCTCTTTCGTATGACTACGTATAACAAGACAGGCAAAAAAAAGAGCCCGAAGGCTCTACTTAATCAAACATGTCCCACAACTTGCAGCTATATTTTTTTCTGATACAAACGGCGCCTGCTTTGCGACTTCGACAAGACGCTTAATATCATCACTCGGGCCCCAGCGTTTAACTACGCCCACAAACTCCTCAACATCGTGGCCCGCCAAGTAATGCTTTGGTAAGCCAGTGTGATCGCTATAGATAATCTCTCCGTCTCCATCACGCTCAACACCGATGTGATAAAGCTCATGTTCAATCAGAGCACAAAACTCTCGATCACTCGCTTGCTCGCAAAAGCCAGCATCAATGGTAATGAGATAAACAGGCACAAAGCCAAACCAATCACGCATCTGTTGTTCTTGTCGGGCCTTTTTCCACCCACTTTGGTTGAACATCACCTTTTCACACTGGCCCAACACCATGCGCTTAGCCCGTGTAAATGCAGATGATGCCCAAGCAAAGGCTAGAAACGTTTCATCATCGTGAAGTAGCTCAGCGATATGATCATGATCCGGGTTATGCAATTCACCGCCCAATGTCAAAAAGTTTGCAATTACCCATTCTTTTAATTCTGGCGCCGCAATGATGCGAATCGCTTCCTCTTCTTCCGCTTGGTCGATAAAGTCAGTCTGGGGGAATGGTCTGATCTGGTCCATCTTCTAGTCTCGCTAATTCATCTTTAATCCAGTCGATCGCAAAGCCAGACTCAATTTGACAAGGCTCAAAGCGGACAAACCTGAATCCAACATCTATAGCTGAGTCGTGCTTCCACAAAGAATTAGCCACCTTCTTACCACCGCGACCTACAGCCCACGAGCTCCCAGCTATCTCAATCAGCAGATTCAACCGCACAATATAAAAGTCAAAACGCCAATTTTTTGTAGATTCGAACTTAAACTTACGGCGATATCCAATCAGATTTTCTTCTAATTCTTGAAATAAAGCTTCTTCTGCTTCGAGATAATTCTGTTTAGCCTTAGGTAAAGGTTTTGTTCTTGGCTTCGGTTTTAACGGCGCTTTTTTGGTTTTGGATTTATAAGTATCTATTTCCATATGTTCGGCCCATTAAAAAAACCCTCTTACGAGAGTTTTTTTATTTTTAGGAATTTCAATCATTTGTTAAAAGCCTTATTTAACTCTCTGATTGTATTTTGATTGATATTGAGTCCACATGGTATGACCAAATTTTTGTTGAACTCGCGACTAAAAATCAATTTTTTTTCGTTGTCCGACCAAATACAAGTAAGGTTATCATCCTTAATCGACTCAACTTGCATCCGTATGCTACTGGATTTAAGACGGACAATTTGACCTAATTTAAACTCAATCATAAAAACACCTTTTTAGTTTCCGGTAAAGAGCACTATAGCACTAAAAAGATTCAAAAAACAAAAATTTATTATTAATTATCAATATCTTATAACACTGTTATAAAATTTAATCACTAATTTTTTATGATTCCCAGCTTCTAAAAATAGAAAAAACCCCGCCAATAATCGATATTTAGCGGGGCTTTATGGGCCGTAATACGTCCGGCTAATTTTTAACTGACATTTTGAATATCAACAACTATATGACCTTTTCCGATTTGACTCTTTAAATTCGCATTTCTTAAATCTTCGTGAAATTCAAAGGGAACATTACCGCCGCCTTCCAAATAAACCCATTTAGTTTTAATGACTCTTGTTATATAACCATCAATGCTTGGAGTATCCTCAGAATCATCTATTTCTTGAACTTTGATTTCTTCACCACTCTCAATGCTTTTTAAAGTAATAGTCCTCATTTCTATCCCCTTATTATTGGAGATATTTTTATACCACAGAAACGCAAAAAGCCCATCGATTTGATGAGCTTTTCAGAGTGGCGATTAAGTACAAGTTCGCCAAGTTATCACAAATATGCCATACCCCGTGCGCACACTCAAGCAGTTTTTTCAAAAGTTTCAAAGGTGAAATAAGAATGACGGCTTTTGATGTATGCCAATCCACACTTTAAATCTTGTCGGATCTGGTTCACTGACGTATCGCTACTTTTTGCGATATCACGCAATGAATTACCCATAACATGATGTGACCAAATCGATGATATCCAATCTTGTAAAATTTCATCCTCAACAAGTTGAATATCCATAATTAGACGTTGAATAGCCCGCGCTTCGTTATCATTCAACTCACAGCATGTACCTTTACGCTGTACACACAAACGATCTTTTAACTTCTCATCTGCCATGTACATTGCAAGCAGTCTTTCACGCTGCTTCTGCGTAATACGTTTTGTCGGCATAGTCTTAACAACCATTACCATCGTTTCATTATCGCCATTGATCCAAGCCCCGAGCTGACGACACCACCCCTCAAAACTGAATTTTGACCAATCCGTTGTTTGCATTATTGTCACTGCTACATTCATCACAAGCCACCTCTCACCAAATTTTCAATCTGCCTAATCGCCAAACCGCTTTTCACTTGTTCCGTACTGAACCGTAAAACCTTAAAACCCATCACCGCCGCCGCGTTGTACTTTTCCATGTCTGCTATGAAGCCTTTACCCCTTGTATGCCGTCCACCACTCCAAATCCCGCCTTCCACCTCCACTAAAATTTTTGTTCCTGTTATCAAAAAATCAGCCCGCCAATTACGCTCTGCATGAAACTTGTATTCCTGTTCAAACCCAATTTTCTGTGCTATTAAATCTCTGGCCATTGTTACTTCACCTTCGCTCTGTACTCTTTGACCTTTAACTGAACGGCGCTTTTTACCCTTCTTAATTGGAAATTTAGAGCGGTACTCAGCGAGGCTGATTGAAGTCACGTAATCTCACCTCACGCTGAAGGCTATGTAACTCATGAGAAAGCTCATGATTGCGTTGCTCTAAACGTGTGTAATTTCGCTGCATATATAAGATCTTTTCTGGATCCTGAATGCGGGCCAATGCCAGTGTTAAAAGATTCATTTCGTTTTGAATGTTTCTTTCTTCAAATGCCATTGTTCTAAAGTTTTCTTCAACCACCTTGTGGTCAAAATGGCTTTTGTTTTTCTTGGACCACTGGCAGTAATATTTGATTTTTGGCGCAGACAACACACCAGCAACTACTTTGCAATTGCCTCTGTCATTGACGTAAATTAACCCCCATTTCTCTGGAAGTTCCTCAGGTTTAATTAATCCGGTCGGACATATGTAATAGCGATACTTACCCATACCAATTTCAGGATTGATACGATGTGGTTTTGAACGATCAGCAAGAAAATCGGATCGGCTTGTTTTAGCTTCAAGTAAAAAGGTTCCAACACCTGCAGCGTGCATCCCATGACGCACACCGAACACATCAGGATTTTCGCCATAGCAAGTTGGTTCAATTACAGTGAAGTGACAACCATGTCCATTAGCTGATTCAGGACGCTTTAGAAATCGAGATCCTATTTCACAAAGTTGGCGATGTGTTAGCTTACTCATACACCACCTAACCGTTGATCAGCCCAATTACAATTCACGATCGTCAAACCATCGTGTTGAAAACGTGACCACAAGCGATCGCCCAAGTTTTCTTTGAGCTGCTCTATCGTCCAGTTTGAAATCAACATGGTCGATTTTTTGGCGTCGTAACGTGCATATAAAACCTTGTGCACCAGCTCGAGTTTTTTCTCATGCTGATCATGCAAACCGTATTCATCGAGTATCAATAAATCGTATTCAGTGAATCGGTAGATTGCTACCGCTTCTGAGTCATCCGCTTTTGTCCACGCATTCGCTATCAGATTCGCCATATCAGCCGAAGTGATGTATCTGACGTACTTGCCTGCGTTTAAAACATTTCGGGCCACAGCGCACGCTAGATGCGTTTTACCAGTACCCGTGCGTCCGGTCATGATTAGATTTCTTGTCTTACCCGCATTCTGATCTCTTGTGAACTGAGCGCATTCAGCTTTGGCAATCTGTTGTTCCTGGTGCGTGACATCGTAATTGTTAAAACCACTTTGAGCATGGCGCTCAGGAATCATCGATCCAGCAAAGTGTTTTTCACGAACCATCTGGTTCACAGCTTTTTCGTGTTCAATCTGTGATCTTTCGAGAAGTTCTTTTGCACACGATGGGCAAGTTGTACGTCCGAACATGAGGACTTTCAGCTCGTTGTGTACAGCGCAAATTTCATCTGCATGCTGAACTTCAAATTGAAATTGTTTGTGCATCGCGTTCATACAAGGCCCTCAGTGTTTACGTTGTCCACCGCAGGTGCGTAATCAGGAATGTCACCATGCGCATCATTGACGTTGCGGCTGACAGTCGAATTAGACTTGCTTTGATTTTTTGGTTGACCAGATGATTTAGCTTTCTTGAACTCTTGAATCAACCACTGTGCAAACTTGCGTGTGCGTTGGTTTTCAGTGAGATCAGTTTTGTCTTCACGGTAAGCATTGAAATTACCGAGATGAAATTCGTAATCAGGCATATCGAGAACTTTCTGAGCTTGTATGCCTACGCTTTCACGAATTACATTGATCAAAATATTTGAATCCGGTTTCCAAGACTCGTTTTGATTTTCGTCCGCGCTTAGTGTGTGTGTATTATTAATATGGTTATCGGTTAACGGTTTACGGTTAAGGTTTTTTTGGGTTTCACTTTGAGAACCCAAAATAACCGACTGGGTTTCTTTTGGGTTTTCATTAATAATCATTTCGCTTGTATTAGGGTTATCTTCTGGTTTTTTCTTAGGTGGACGGCCACCTTTTTTACCATTTTCACGATTTTTGTTAGCGTTCAATTGATATTCAGCAATTTCAGCATCACAACGTTTGTTGTGAAAACCATCTTCCTGTTCAACAAAAAAATCCTGAAGCACATTTATCACTGCTTCTCTTTCTTCTTGGGTTATTGCACGTAACCGACGAAAAACCGACTGGGTTTCTTTGGGTAATGGTTTTTCATTTAAGTAATACAGGTCTATTGCACGGCGATAAAAGCACTCCTCAAGCGGTGTAAGGTGTGCAGTGTCAACCATGAAATCACCAATGTGATGGAGGTACTTATACATGGATTCCTCCGAATAAATCTTGTGACTGGGCTTTAGGACTTACCCATAGGCATTCCTTACGTGTTACACCACCTAAACGGCCTGAAGCCTGAACTGATTTAGTGAATTTGGTCCACGTCGAAAGCTTCTGGTTATACAAGTCATGGTCGTATCCAGTAATAATCACTGAGCCTTGCACATTGATAAGTTGATCAAGTAGCTGCTCATGATCTGCATCGGTCATTTCATGCCGATACGCGACCACATTTGCAGTTCGGGTACTTCTCACATAAGGCGGATCTACAAAAAATAATGTATCCTCTGCGTCATATAAGCTGATAACTTTTGATGCTTCCTGATTCTCAATCACACACTGTTTGAATCGCTCTGCACATTTGGCAATTCGTTGCGGATATTGATCCCACAAGTTAATTTCGTAGTTTTTCTGACGTCCACCAGCAAGTCTAAATCCTGTATGGCCTTTGGTTGCACCCGCAGAACCAAAACCCATTTGTGCTCTAACAATCATTCTTCTCGCTTTCTCAACCGCACAATCTGTTTCTTCATATGCTTCGTGAAATTCTTCGCGCGAGAATGGCGTCAAGTGAACTGATTGTTTGAGCTGCTCGCATTGCTTTGGATCTCGAAGTACGCGAAACAGATTTACAACTTCGCTATCGATGTCGTTATAAACTTCAATGTTACTTTGAGGTTTGCAAAGTAAAACTGAACCACCGCCACCGAATGGTTCAACATATGTTTTATGCGCTGGAAATTTTGAAATAATCCAATCGGCAATGCGAAACTTGCCACCATGGTAGCGAATTAATGGATGATTCATGCTCGTCATTTATCACCCGCCTTAGCTTTCACATAGCCACTGAAGCCTTCAACTTTTCCAGCACGAATCAGACTGTTAATGATCTCCATCCCCATGTATTGGGTAACGCGAAAATAACGCGCGTAGATTTCAGCAATTTCGTATTTACTCGCTGCAGCGTTATTCACATCGTAGTTTTTCGAACGTAAGTTTTGACGCTTACGCTCGATGACTTCATTGAATACAACCATTGCTGGCTCGTGATATGACTGAATTTCTTGCAACTGCTTGTAGGCTTGGTTGTTATTTGGTAAATTTGTCATGTTCTTGATCTCTCAGATTAATGAATACAAACCGCTTCTGGTCGCACAGATAGCGGTTTTTTAATATCCAAATTCTTCCAATCGAGGCGCTATTGCCGTGTGTTGAAAGTCGTTAATTTCTGATGCTCTATTCATCGATAGACGTGCTAAAAAGAAAATTGAATCGATTAATTGCTTGTCATAGCATTGATATTGCTCGGGTATTACTTTCAAACCAAGCTTGTCCAATAAAACACAAACTGTCTCAAGATCGGTTAAGCCATTGTTTTTTCTTTCATTTTTGAACTTTGATAACCAAGGACCATCTTGTCCAAGTTCTTCTGCAAGTGTGCTGTTAACTACGACGCCAAGTCTTTGCAAAACGAGAGAGTGTATGTTTCTAGCTCTTGCACTGGAATCAATTGATAATTTGCTCATAAAGGTTCCTATGCCGCGTGTCGGCCTTTCTTTCTGGAAGGGAATAGTTCTTTATATTTGAACTTACCGTTGGTTTTCTCTTGGACGATTAGCGCTACTTCTGATGACATGCGCGCTTTACCATTAACCCAAGCCCAAACTGAAGGTTGCTCAATATCAAGAGCCTGTGCTGTCAAAGTTTGAGAACCAAAGTGTTCTACAACTTTTTTGTACAATTCGATTAATTCAATATTCATCTATTGAACTCCTATATTTTATAGTTAATTTATAGTTTTAACTATTTAAAGTCAACAGTTTTAACTATTTGAATAGCTATAGTCATAACTATAAAATATAGATGGGTTATTAAGGCAAATCATATGAATACTTTGGCTGAGCGTTTAAGAGAAGCACGTTTAAAGGCAAACAAAAATCAAGAGGAAGTTGCCCAAGCAGCAGGAATTAAGCAGCCTACATATCAAGCACTTGAATCGGGTAAAACAAAGAAGTCAGCTTTTTTGCCAGAGATTGCTAAATTTTTAGACGTAGATCTAGATTGGCTAAAAGATGGTAAACAATCCGATGTTCAGAAAAGTAAAATATATAAGCTTGAGAGTAACGTAAGTTTTGTTGATACACCTTTGCGTGCAATTCCTTTGCTGGATTATGTGCAAGCTGGATTGTTTCATGAAGTTGGTTATGATGGACTCAATCCTCTTGGAACAAGCTGGACAACTTACGAAGGGGCACGTCCTGAATGTGTTTTTTCCTTGAAAGTAGAAGGCTTAAGCATGGCTCCTGAGTTTGTACCTGGTGATGAAATAGTTGTTGATGGTTCTTTGGAGGCCAAACCAGGTTCATTGGTAATTGCACAAGAGATTCAACATGGTTTAGCTAGAACGACTTTTAAAAAATATAGAGTGATTGGCATAAATGAATTTGGTGTTGATGTTATTGAACTCGTACCTTTAAATCCTGATTTTCCTACCCTTAATTCCACTCAAATTGAAATATCTATAATTGGTGTTGTAGTGGCCCATAATCGTTTGTTCAAATATTAATTTATAAGGAAAGAACATGATCGCAACATTGAACAAAACTAAAACTGCTTTATCTATCAATAAACAAGAATTTAAAGCAGCATTAACAAAAATTGGTGCTGCGATCGATAAACAAATAGCAGCACTTAAAAAGGGTAAGCAAAGTTATGATGCATCCGAAATGGCGCGCGAGATCATAGCTGAAGCGAATATCTTTGAAGCAATAATTGAAGGTGTCAATGAAGCAGAAAACACAAATTTAAAGCTCACCGACATAACAAACCTAGAGACAGCTCAAGAATGGATTGATGATTTTTTAGAGACCTATTCAAATAAGTAATTGTTATTAAAATTTTAATTATATAAAAAATACCAAATCCGGCATTCTGTCGGATTTTTTTCGCTAGAAACAAAATGTATTTATAAAAATAACTATATTTTATAGTTGATACTATTGACTGTATTTATAGTTTTAACTATATTGATTTCATCAAGACAACAAAAAGCCCCGCCGACTCTCACATCAAACAGGGCTTTTTATACGATGGAGTTCATTATGGAACAAAACACAATAAATCACAACAGACCGAGCATACAGCTTCGCTTAAAGCATGTTGCTGTGGGTTCTGCCCTATTGTTCGGCTTGTCTGGCGCATATGCCATTGTCACCGAAAAAAAAGAGCCTCGCGCTACTTTCCCTATTACCCAGCCTTCTAATTACGGCATTGCTGCAATCACGCTTGATAGCAAACACTCAGGTAAAGCAGTCATTAAGCTTGATGGTTTCTTTGTTTACACAAGCTTCGACTTTGCAACTCACAACGATGATCTAGGTGTGCCATGTTCATCACGCGAAGTGGTTGAAATCACAAATCTTGCGATTGATCGTATCACCTCGCTCTCTGGCCACGAATACAACGACTTCACTGTCAGTGAAGATCATCGAAATATCAACACTCTCATTGAAACCCACATTGAGAAAAATCACTTAGGGGGTGTGTGATGGTCTCTTCTATCCAATCACCAGAAGTAATCAACTTCGGGAAATTTAAGGGCACGCCACTCAATGAGCTGAAACCAAGTTATGTGCACTGGCTGTTAAAACTCGAAAATCTTAATTCTGATTTACGCGAAAAACTTGAAGCAATTGATGCAGAGCGTGAACGTAAATTTCAAAGACGTAAAGCTGCTGCAATCATGTTTAGCAAACCTTGCTTTCAACGTGACCGTTATTCCGCTAATCAACGCATTGCATATAACAATGCTAAATATAATAAGGGGTTATAAAAATGGCTATTCAAGTATTTACTCCTGAAAAAACATTACTCGTTGAAAGCGTGATTTGTTATCTATATACCGATCCCGGTCTAGGTAAAAGCGCGATTGCACATACAGCAAACAAGCCTGTAATTTTTGATTTTGATAAAGGTCAACATCGTGTAGCTGCGGAATTGCGACGCGGAACAATCATCCGTATGGATAGCTGGTTTGATCTTGAGAACTTAAAAGATGACTTTTATTCAGAGTTCAACACAATAGTCGCTGACACCGTAGGCGCTATGCTGGATTCAATCAAGGATCAGCTTTCCAAAAATAGTGACAATCTACAGCGTGATAAAACCCTAACTTTAAAAGCACAGGGCCTAGCTGGTACCAAATTTATGAACATGGTTCGAAAATGGCAATCGCTGGGTAAAGACGTTGTTTTTATCGCACATGCTGTTGAAGAAGAAGCCGGCAAGGAAAAATTAAAAGTTTATCGCCCGGATCTTGCGGGCAAGAACAGAAACTTACTTTATCGTATGGCTGATGTGATGGGATATCTCCACTCCACAACAGACCAAAATGGAGATTCAATACGTACGATTTTGTTTAATCCATCACCAACACACCATGGTAAGAACTCGGGTCGTCTAGGCTTTATCCAGAAAATTGAAGGCAGTGAAGATATTTGCACGGGACAGGTACCTGTTCCTGAACTTTTACGCTCACCCACTTTTTTAGCTGATTTACTAAAGCAGGCTAAAGACCACATCAACACATTGACACCTGTTCAAGCTGCTGAAATCAAAGCACAAGCAGAATTGAACAATTTTAAGCAATCTTGTTTAGAAGCCAATCACGCTGGTGATTTAAACCAACTCACCGAATCATTAGATAAAGAGCACGCCTACTATCAAAGCATGCGCCAAGCGTTAAAAGCGCAAGCTGAATCTATGAAGTGTACTTTCGACAAAGAGCGTAACAAATGGATAAACCCTCCTGAATTCAAAGGAATCTCTGACGCTCAGCGCGACCAGCTCCAAGAATTCATTGCTGAGCGTGGACTCGATACTCGTACTGTGTGTGAGCACTTAGGAATCGATTCACTCATGCAGATTGAAGTTTCGCAGTTAAACGCTGTGCAAAAAGAGATAAAGCAAATCCAACAACGGGGAGTTAGTTCTTGAAGTTCAGATACTCGTCGCAGTCCAGAACACTCATTGTGTTCGGCAGAAAAATGGATCACATCTTTGAAAATGTGAATGCATCAGAAATCGAATCATTGATTTGTGATGCAAAGTTTAAAGAAGCGCGTTGGAGAAAATGAGCAACTATTTGCGCATAAATTTAAATAAATCATGTTTATGCGCAAAATTATTCTCAAAAGGTGAAGTTATGAAAAGCAAAATGTCTAAAGAAGATTTTCTATCAATTCTTAGCGGTTTATTTGATGCACATACAGGAAATAGCCATTTTGACGAAGAGGCTTGGCTAGAAGATTGGGAAAAAGGCAAAGACCCAGTGGCAGCTTTCTACGATGAATATCCAGAATATGATGATTTGTGAGGCAATGCGATGATATTCCCAAAACAACTAAACGACATGAAACCCCGGGAGCGCTGGGATTGGTATGAACGTCAAAAGCAAATCTTGCGTGATGCAGCCAAGAATGGTGTGAAGGTTGAATTAACTGCTGAACTATCAGAATGCTTCATGTTCATGAATGATCTAACTGAGCTCAAGCACTGCCAAATGATAGCAATGCATAACAATGCCATGACAGCGATTGGCTCGGCATTGATTGAGCAAGATGATGAAATGCGTAATGAATGGTTATTGAATACTTTTGAACAGGCAGATGATCCAACATATCAAATGTATAAAGATGCTCAAGCATTCTTTGATCGCAAAAGCCTACCTTTTCCCGAATCTATATCAGAGCATCGGCAGAACATTGAAAAGCAAAAATCGATTTTTGATGAAGATAAAGCCAAATTTGAAATTTGGTACCAAGAAAATATTGTGCCGATTTTGAAGTAATAAAAGGAGATTAAAATGTCTTGGTATTCTTTAAGACAGTTAGCTAAAGAGCTTGGTATGGCTCCAAATACATTTAAAAAATACTATTTGGAGAAATACCCACCAGATCGAGAGTCCAAAACCTATAAAGGATGGACTTCACAATCAGTTGAAAAAATCAAAGTAGAAATTCAAGGCGCTAATTAGGCGCCTTTATTCGAAGTATTCAAAATTTTCATAATTTATAATATCTTTTGTATGTATTGCAGCCCCATAAGCTCCTCTAAATAAATGACAAGCATTAAAATTATGAGCATTGCAGTATCGATATAATTTTGGCAAGTGGTCAAATTTTAAATTTATTTTAAGTAATCTATGATGGAAATTAAAGATTTCTAATAATTTGCTTAAAGAATGTGGTTCAAAACTAACACCCCCATCACTAATCATTGATACCAAAATAGCCATATTAGTTTCTATATAGGTTAAAACACCTTGTTGATGAGAAATATGCTGATTAATACCTTTTGGTAAATCAAGAACTTTAAGATTATCACCTAATTCATCTGGAAACTTCTCGTAATTTAAAACCCAAATACTTATTTTTTTGTTTAAATCATATTTTTTGCTCAAAGCACTAGAATTTGCAAAGTAACATGCCACAAATGGATTTTTTGACCAATCCAGTAATCTAGTTTCTACGCCATAATGCTGTGCAAATGCAGCAAGCTCAAAAAAATCATCGCTGAACCAATCAGTTGCACTATGACTACTGTAATCTCTACCGAAATATTGGTTAATCTTTAAAAACTGCTTTTGTCTGAGTTCATTACCATCTGAAGGAAGTTGAACTCCAGCAAGATCACATGAATCTTGAAATTTCTTAAGTAATTTGTATTCTCTATCATGCTCTGAGAATAAGTTATCAAATTTATAGGTATTATTATTTTCACCTCTAAACAATGTAGGTTTTAAATCCCATATACTGTCTCCATGTCCCCTAAAAATAATATTTTTATCTGATATTAATTTTTCCTTTACTTGAACATTCTTTAGAATATCAAATTCCGAATTATACTCTTGATCCTCATTTTCTAATCTTAATCTTGTCATTAAGAAATCAATAATCTGAGTATCAGGTCTTAACAAATTAATGAATTCATCAAAACAATCTACGTCTAATTCGTAATATCCCTCTTTTATTTTCGATTTTTTATAAAATTTATTATGCATTTTGATTAAGCCATCCTTCCACTTCATTCGCATACCAAGTCATAAGTTCAACTCGTTCATCCCAATACTCGGCACGATTATAAATTTTACTTGTTTTATCCGCTTTAGTTGATTTATTAACATGAGCAATTTGATAATCGATGACTTCACCACGGAACAATTTACTTTCATTTGCATGTGTAGAAAAAAGTGATCGGAAGCCATGTGTCACCATGGTATCTTCATATCCCATGCGCTTGATCATGGTTAAAACAGCCTCAGAGGTCATATGCTCGTATGGCTTACCACGCTTTTTAAAGATATACCCTTCATCTGTTTTTACACTTTCTAGCTCTTTGAACAACGAATAGATTTGCGGTACTAATGGCACCATTAATTCCTTTCTTCTTTTCATACGATCTGCAGGAATAATCCAGACCTTGTTTTCAAAATCAATCTCACCAGAATCCCATCGGGCTTTTAATAGTTCTGTTATACGTGTACCCGTATAACAAACAAGAAGCATGGCTATCTTAACTATCGAGCTTGATTGACTTGCATGCATACGTTTAAAAAACTCAGGCATTTCGCTCGCAGGTAAACATGGATGACTATCAGACTCATAATCTGGAATAACGTCCTCGACCAGTGTGCACGGATTGCGATCCGTATAATCTGAAGCTATTGCGAAATCGAAAACCTGTTTACCAAGTCTTAATGCCCGGTTTGCTGTTTCTAATGTGCCCTTTGCAACGATCTCTTTAATTTTTTTGGATATATGTTTTCTTTCAACTTCATCAATTGGAAGATCTTTAATATCCTCCGTAAGATAGTTAAGCCGGTATTCAACGGTGTAGTAATATTTCGCACTGGTCCACTGAGACTTCATGATTGCCAACCACTCTTTTACAACCTCATGGACTGGTGGTGAGTTTGCAACTTTGCCTTGAATATCTTGTTTTAATTGCCTTGCCTGCATCCTGGCTTCTTTACATCCCATTTCGGGATATTCACCGAGCATTTTTTGATTTTGTTTTCCATTCTTACGGTACGACAAAACCCACTTCTTTTTTCCATTCGGAAATACAGAAACGTTAAGGCCCTCACCGTCAGCCACTGAGTAGCGCAATTCTTTGGGTTTTAGAGATTTTACCTGAGCATCCGAAAGCATGTGTTATACCGTATAACATTTGTATAACAGCTTATCGTGATAAAGTTTGATTATCAATGATCAAGGTGAATTAAGAATGACTAAGCAAAAGGCATTAAAAAAGCCCTAAACCGTTAAGATTTAAGGCTTTTTGATCAAATCTAATCGTATGTGATTAACTTTGATCTAAGTATTTGGTGGAGATGGCGGGAGTTGAACCCGCGTCCGCCAGCACTACACTCGAGAATACTACATGCTTAGATATCGTCTATTGATTTAACACCAAGCGACCCGACGAACAGGGTACAAGGCGCGATCCTCTAAGTTTGGTATAAAGCCCCGAGGCTTGACTCTATACGGACTTGTGTGCGTGCGCTTCGGTCGGGTTCCTAAACCACAAGTATTCTAGGAAGCGGACAAGCTGCCCTTAGGCAGCTAGAGCGTAAGTTTCGTCGTTTGCGACTATAAAAATGCAAATTTTATTTACGAGAGAAAATGCGCTCTCGGCATGCATCTATGAGCTTCATCACCAGCGTCGAAGCCAATAACATCCCCAGATGAGTTTTACACTATAGCACAACCCTGAAAAATTGCTATGCAATTTATAACCAACTAAACAGCAGTCATGTATTTAACCTGATAATTGAGCTACTATTTTATTTTTCAAGACCATCACTATAAAAATATGAGCTACTTGCTTGCACTCGACCAAGGAACCACCTCTAGCCGCGCCATTATTTTTGACGAAAAAGGTCATATCCATGCCACTGCTCAGCGCGAAACCCGTATTAAAACACCGCATTCTGGCTGGGTGGAGCAAGATGCCAATGAGATCTGGTCTAGTCAGATTGCTGTCATCCAACAAGCGTTGGCTTCCGCTCATCTTCTGGCCAAAGATATTAAAGCTTTAGGGCTAACCAATCAGCGCGAAACTACTGTGGTTTGGGATAGACGCACAGGCAAAGCGTTGGCGCCAGCGATTGTCTGGCAAGATCGGCGTGCTGCATCGTGGTGCAATCATTTAATCGAACAGCAAATGCTGGATACCGTACAGCAAAAAACTGGGCTACGCATCGATCCGTATTTTAGTGCAGGCAAACTGGTGTGGTTACTCGAACATATTGACGGACTTCGTGCTCTGGCCGAACAAGGCCATGTGGCGTTTGGCACTATCGACAGTTGGCTGGTATGGAATCTAACCCAAGGTGCCGAGCATATTATTGAAGCCAGTAATGCCTCTCGTACCATGCTCATGAATCTTTCAACACAAACATGGGATGAACAACTTCTGGCTCAGTTTAATATCCCCCATCCAATGTTGCCCAAGATTATTTCGTCAGATGCCTACGTTGCAGACACGGCACCCGGCTTACTCGGCAGTACCATTCCCATTACCGGTATTTTAGGTGACCAGCAAGCTGCGTTGTTTGGTCAGTCGTGCTTCGATGCAGGGGCAGCCAAAAACACCTATGGCACTGGTTGTTTTATGCTGTTCAATACAGGTGACCAGCTCAAATTAAGCCAAAACCAGCTCCTGACTACCTTGGCGTGGCAATGCCAAAATCAAACCCGCTATGCGCTTGAGGGCAGCGTATTTATGGCCGGAGCGATTGTGCAGTGGCTGCGGGATGGACTTGGAATTATTCAAAACAGTGCACAGGTCGAACAATTGGCGCAGCAAGTCAAAAGTAGTGACGGCGTGATTTTGGTGCCTGCATTTACCGGACTTGGCGCCCCTCACTGGGACAGCGAAGCCCGAGCACTACTATGTGGAATGTCACGCGGAACCACAAAAGCGCATATTGCACGCGCTGCACTTGAAGCGATTGCCTTTCAGGTTTCGGATGTGCTGTGTGCCATGCAATCTGATTTGTCTCAACCGCTTAAAGAATTACGCGTTGATGGTGGCGCTAGTCAGAACGATATGCTGATGCAGTTTCAGGCCGATATTTTAAATGTACCCGTACTTCGGCCCAAAATGCTTGAATCGACTGCATGGGGCGCTGCTGCCATGGCGGGTTTGAAAGCGGGTGTGTTTTCAAATCTGGATGAAATCTCTGCCTCTTGGCAGCTTGATCGTACCTTTGAGCCTGCCATGCAGCAAGATCAACGTGAATCACGATTGTTTGAGTGGAATCAGGCACTGAAACGCGCAAAATCTGAGTTAATTTAATTCAAAAAGCTGCAACGAATTGCAGCTTTTTTTACAGTTAAAAAAGGCTTTTGATTACAACGCACCATTGCCCAAAACGATACCTTCACGGCGCGGATCTACACCCCCAACGTACTTCGCTTTTTGGTTTTGCATAGCAATACGCATAATGGTAGCAACACCACTACTTTGCGCAGCGGAATTGATTTTATGGCCTTTGGCTTCCAGTCCTGCCACAAGCGCTTTTAAATCTAGCGATGTATTAGAGCTGTCGACATTGGTGGTAGCACTATTGGTTGCGCCAAAATTTACCAGTGAGGTCGCTTGCTGTGCATCGAGTTTCCAATCTAGCGCACCCACCAAGGTTTTCACCACATATTGAATAATCGTTCCACCGCCCGGTGAACCGGTAGCCATATAAAAGTCGCCCGGCGCAGTTCCCTTAAATACCAATGTTGGAGCCATGGTACTTCTTGGGCGCTTGTTTGGCTGAACACGATTAGCCACCAAATTGCCAGAACTGTCCATCGGTTGTGCGCTAAAATCGGTTAACTGGTTGGTGAGCAAAAATCCATCGACCATATGGAACGAACCCATGCTCGATTCAACTGTAGAGGTCATGGAAACCACGTTTCCATAGGCATCTACAATGGTAAATTGGGTGGTGCCATGCTCCACTGTTTTATCAATTGCGGCACTACTATTAAAATCACCGGCAGTAGCAACGCCCATCGATTTTTCAGTGTTAATCAATCCAGCGCGTTTTTTCAGGTAAGCTTTATCAATCATGCTGCTAATACCTTGTGCTGGTAAAGCCACAAAATCGGTATCTGCTACATACTTATCCCGATCGGCATACGCCAGACGCTCAGCCTCAGACACTAAATGTACGCCCATGACACTTGGTACACCGCCTTCGTTTTCAGGCTGTGTTGGCGCATATGATGCAAGATCAAAATTCTCTAAAATTCCCAGCGTCTGAGCCACTGCAATCCCTCCTGACGATGGCGGTGGCATGGTACATACATGATACTGGCTACGATACGTAAAACAGATCGCATCACGCTTTTTAGCCTGATAGTTCGACAAATCATTGAGTGTCATCAAGCTTGGCGTAATCGGAGTTTTGGCTGCATCATCGCCTACGCTTTGCTGGGCTTTATTTACAATTGCCTGTGCAATCGGGCCTGAGTACATCGCCTGTGCACCATTGGCCGCAATCGTACGGATGGTTCTGGCATAGTCCTGATTGGTCATGGTTTCACCCACAGCGTAGGCCGTTCCATCTGGGTGAAAATAGGTTTTGACTGCATTGGCATCGAGAGCTAACGATGCTGCATTGCTTTGAATGGCTGCCGCTAGACGTCCCGGTACTTTAAAGCCACCTTCAGCCAGTTGTACCGAATTGTCAAATAACTGATTCCATTTAAGTTTGCCATGCTCATTGTGTGCCATTTCCAGCATGCGCATCACGCCAGGCACCCCAATTGAACGTCCACTGCGTCTTGCGCTAGGTACAGGGGCTGATGAGCTGGCATCGTCAATATTTTGTCGAACCAGATAATATTCATTGGCAGCCGCAGGTGCCGTTTCACGACCATCGTATGCCGTCACTTTTTGAGTTTTTGCATCGTAATACATCATAAATGCACTACCAGCAATGGTACTTGATTGCGGCTCGACCAAGCCCAGTACTGCCTGTACAGCAATCGCAGCATCCACTGCACTCCCACCGGCTTTTAAAACATCACAGCCAGCCTTGGTCGCAAGTGGTGTATTGGCAACCACCATATATTGATCTGAGGTTTTGGCCTTAAGCCCCAAACGGTAAGCCGATGCTGGCTCAGGCGCTGATGGATCGCCTGCCTGCCCGCTCCCCACGACTACCGTTGAGCCATTACTTGCGAGCTGATTACAGCTATTGGGATTATTGTCGGTGATGGTGTAGTTTTGAGTTTGTTCTTGATCATTAGAATCGTTACAACCATGTAGTAATCCTAAACTTAAAAACCCGCCAAGAATCAGGGTGTATTTTTTTTGCATTGAATCTCCATGCTTTACTTGTTATCGAACGTCCTGTGTCAGCAATTATGAAGCCAATATGGAGAAAAAATACAATGTATTTTGATCAATCGATCAATTTTCTAGCATATTATTTTATACTATTGAATTTTATTATTTTTTACTTAAACAATAAAAACGTGGCTCAATACGACCACGTTTGATCAAAACAAAAATGACTTAATGCGGCGGTGGACCTTCCATCATATGCTTTGGTTTAGGGCTTAACCAGATAATCAGACCAGCCACCAAAAACACCAATGAAAACACCAAGAAAACATGATCGGTGGCCAATGTAATCGATTCTTTATCAACCAAATTGGAAATAGTGCCCAGCGCTGTTTCGGTGCTAAATCCATTTTGCGTTAAGGTATTTTGTACCTCTTGCGGCTGTAGTTTTGACACCAACTCACTGCGCGACACAATGGCGTGGTCATCCCATAAGGTAACTGCAATCGATGCACCAATTGCACCGGCCATAGTTCTCAAAAAGTTCATGAGTCCCGCAGCCGAGGCGATTTCATGTGGCTCGACGGCTGCTAGCGCCAGATTCGAGAGCGGTACAAAGAAAAAAGGCACCGCAAAACCTTGCAGGATTTGAGGCCATGCCAAAGCCATAAAGTCGGCGTCGGATGTCCAGAAAGCACGCATCAAGGTCACAACACCCAGCAAGATCAAGCCAAAACAGGCCAATGCGCGCGGATCATGCTTGCTGGCCAGCTTGGCCACAATTGGCGACATCGTAATACTACCAATCCCCATAGTAGCAGTCAGATAGCCTGCCCATGTGGCGGTGTACCCCAAATCCATTTGCAACCACTGAGGAATGAGTACGATACTGCCAAAAAATGCACCAAATCCAAAGGCCAGCGCCAGTACAGAAACGGTAAAACCTCGGTGCCTAAATACTCTCAAATTCACAACAGGCTGTTGATCGGTCATTTCCCAGATCAAAAACAAAATAAAGCCGAGTACCGCAATTACTCCAAAACTTACAATGAGACTGCTACTAAACCAGTCGTGCTCATGTCCCAAATCGAGCATTAACTGTAACGCGCCAATCCAGAGCACCAGTAAAAACAATCCGATTCGGTCAATTCGCAATTGCATAGTGTCTGTTTCAGCAACACGTAACAGCCGTAAAGTTGCCATCACACAAATAATTCCGACCGGAATATTAATGAAGAAAATCCAGTGCCATGACAGATTGTCGCTGATCACCCCACCCAAAATCGGACCTAAAATCGGACCCAATACCGTGGTCATGGCCCATAAGCCCATGGCCTGCGCGTGTTGTTCTTTCGGGAAAATTCGCATCAGTAAGGCTTGACTCAGCGGCATGAGTGGGCCGCCCGACAAACCTTGCCCGATTCGGCACAGCACCAGTAATTCAAGACTGGTCGACAGGCCACATAAAAAAGAAAACAAGGTAAAACCGATTAATCCCGCGACAAACACACGCACAGTGCCAAAACGGCTAGCCAGCCAGCCAGTCAGTGGAACACAGATCGCTTCGGCCACCGAATAGGATGTGACTACCCACGTGCCTTGTGAGGCAGAAACTGCCAGATTACCCGTAATGTGTGGCACCGAAACGTTGGCAATCGTGGTATCGAGCACCACCATAAAGTTTGACAGTGCAATCACGAAGGCGGCCAGAAAAAGTCGTGCGCCGCTGAGTTCAGCAAATGGAGTTTTTATCTGGGTTGTCATGAGAACTTACTTCTTAGACAAATCAATCGTGGCTTCCATCGACAAGCCCACACGCAAAGGATGCTGTTTGAGTTCGTTCGGATCAAGTGCAATACGAACCGGCAAACGCTGTACCACTTTAATCCAGTTACCCGTGGCATTTTGTGCAGGAATGAGTGCAAATGCCGAACCCGTACCGCCTGAAAAACCAATGACTTTTCCGTGATATACCACGTCATCGCCATATAGATCGGAGGTCAGCGTAGCTGCTTGGCCTACACGTACTTTAGTAAGCTGGCTTTCTTTGAAGTTGGCATCGACATAAAGCTGCGAAACTGGCACAACTTTCATCAGCACAGTACCCGGTGCAACACGCTGCCCCACCTGAATGCTTCGACCTGCAATCACACCATCGACTGTGGCACGGATCACGGTACGATCTAGATCTAGCTGTGCTTTTTGAACCTGTGTTTGCGCACTCAGTACATCCGGTGCAGAAGCTTCAGAAGTGCCTTTAATCAATGCCTGTGTGGCATCGAATGTGCTCTGTGCTGCATTACGATTCGATTGCGATTGCGACAGTGCGGCTTTGGCCACATCAAGAGCCGCTTTGGCTGTGCGCGATGCAGTTTGGGCAGTGCTTAATTCTTCTTTAGAAATGGCACCCGATTCGCTCAATACCTGACGACGCTTAAGTTCTTCCAAGGCGTTATTGTAATCGGCCTGTGCTTTTAACACTTGCGCCTGTGCGCTGGCAATGCCGTCATCACTCACCTGAACCTGTGCATTGAGAGATTGTCCATTGGCAGCAGTTTGACGATAGGTACGCTGTGCTTTGGCCAGCATTGCTTTGGCCTCTGCCAATGCAATTTCGGCATCTCGCGGATCAATTTTGACCAGAATATCGCCTTTATGCACTTGCTGGGTATCATTGACCAAAATTTCAGACACCTGCCCTGTCACCATGGAAGTAATTTGTGCAGTGTCAGCGCCCACATAGGCATTATCGGTATTCACAGTGTGATTGAAAAACACATACCAGATGCCAAACACAATCGCGGCAACAATGACCACCAAAGCAAAAATACTTAATAATTTCTTTCGTTTCGCCTTTAAAGCATCCCCATTTTGATCGGATGCAGAAGCCTGTGGAGAATCAGTCATTGGGTATTCCTAAATCAGCTCAAGTAAAAATTGCCACGATGTTCTTAAGATAATTTTAAGTCTAGGAAGAGAACCTGAACTGAACCTTAAAAGAAACGCAAGATGACAATTGATATTTTCAAAATTTTGCAATTCTACTTATTTTTTTCATATGCTGAGAATAAAAAAATAACTTGAGCGTTCAAAACCGCATGTATTGAGAATACAGACCCTTAGTCTTTTTGAATAAATTTCGAATAAATCTGATACCTGATGTACTGCTTTTAACCCACAAACGCTCGACCACGCAGCAAAGCACTTCAAAATTGTGGCCCAGATTTGTGGATTTTGGGTGACTATTTAAAAGGCATATGAGGCAATCGCAGTAGCGATCGGGGTTTGCTCGTGGTTAAACATGGTCATGCGCATGGTGCAGCCTTTGCGACCAAATCTTAAGGTTTCCGCCCGCGCAATAAAAAATTTACCCCGCCCCGGCGCCAAGTAATCGACACGCATATCGACAGTGGCTAAACGTGATACTTTTTTGATGGCCTCTGGCATATCCGCAGCTTCAGTACGTTTATAAACTTCTGCCATCGCGACAATTCCACCAATGCTATCGAGTAACGTTGCGGCAACCCCTCCATGCAAAATCTGAAAGGCAACATTGCCAATCAGGCTGGGCTTCATTTCAAAATAACCTTCAATTTGCCCATCGACCACCCGCATGGTCATGGCATTGTGAGAGAAGAAAGGCGAATGATTAAACGCATGACATAACTGGTTTAAAATTACATTTAGGTCAATTTCTTCACCTAAATGAATATGCCCCGTCCATAGTTTTGTTGATTCACTCATAAAACACTCAATATCGATAAATCTGCGTTAACACTAATTCAGTTTGTACAAATGCCTGCTGATGGGTCTACAATATCCCACAAGTTTAATACTGAACCTTGAGATTGTTATGACTTATACGTTCAATCGTCCCGCTTTTCCAGCAACTCGCATGCGTCGTATCCGTAAAAATGATCAACTGCGCGCCATGGTCAGTGAAACGCATCTGACACCTCATCATCTCATTTATCCAGTATTTGTATTGCCTGGCCAAAATCAGCGCCAAGAAATTCCAAGTATGCCCAATATTCATCGTTTGTCGGCAGATCTGTTGCTAAAAAAAGCTGAACAGCTGCTCGAACTTGGGGTATCTAAGCTGGCTCTTTTTCCGGTCACCCCGCAAGAAGACAAAAGCCTGAGTGCTGAAGCTGCTTGGCGTGACGACGGTCTGGTACAAGAAACCTGTCGTTTACTCAAAAAAGAACTACCTGAAATGGTGCTCATCACCGACGGCGCGCTCGACCCATATACCACACATGGTCAAGATGGCATTATCGATGACACCGGCTATGTACTCAACGATGAAACCGTAGAATGTCTGGTCAAGCAAGCGTTAAGCCACGCCGCTGCGGGTGCCGACGTAATTGCACCAAGCGATATGATGGACGGACGTATCGGGGCAATTCGACAGGCACTTGAGCAAAATAACTTTATCTATACCAATATCATGGCGTATTCAGCCAAATATGCCTCAAGTTTTTATGGGCCGTTTCGTGATGCGGTCGGTTCGGCCAGTAACTTAAAAGGCGGTAATAAATACAATTACCAGATGGATGTAGGGAATCGTGCCGAAGCTTTACATGAAATTGCACTGGATTTGCAAGAAGGCGCCGACATGGTGATTGTTAAGCCCGGCATGCCTTATTTAGATATTGTACGTGAAGTCAAAGATACCTTTGGCGTGCCTACTTTTATTTATCAGGTCAGTGGTGAGTACGCCATGCTGGCAGGTGCGATTCAAAATGGCTGGTTATCCGAAAGCGTGATTCTTGAATCACTCATGAGCTGTCGTCGCGCAGGTGCAGATGGAATCTGGACTTACTTTGCAGATGTTGCAGCCCAAAAACTTAAAGAGATGAACTAAACTCACGTGTGAATGAATCGAACATGAGCATGCATATTGCCATTATTGGTGCTGGAATCAGTGGCCTATTAACCGCTTTGGAACTGGTCGAGCACGGCTGTCAGGTCTCGATTTTTGATCAGCAGCGCGCCGGTCAGGCTGCCTCATGGGCAGGTGGTGGAATATTGTCACCGATGTATCCGTGGCGCTATCCACATGCGGTCAATACCCTTGCTCAGCATGGCAAAGACTTGTACCAAACATGGAATGAAAAGCTACTGCCTCAAACCGGTATTGATTTTGAAATCCACAATACTGGCATGCTTATTTTCGATGAATCCGATTTTGAAATCGGGCTCGATTATGCCGAGCATTTTCATCAGCCTACGCAACGCGCTGACTATGTCGAGCGTGATGCACTTGAACAGATTAATCCATGGATAGCCAATAAATATCAGCACGCGATTTATTTTTCAGCGCTGTCTAATATTCGTAATCCACGTCTGTTGCAATCGATTGTGCAGTATTTAAAACAGCATCCACGCGTTGCGTTTTTTGATGATCAACCCATTGAAAAATTTATATTTGACCAAGACAGCATACAGGCCATGAAGAGTGCTACAGGGCAAGTTTTTCACGCCGACCAGTTTGTGCTGGCAACGGGTGCATGGAGTCAACTCTGGAGCGATCAACTGGGCGTTCGTCTGCCGGTACGCCCTGTACAAGGCCAAATGCTGTTATTTAAAACGCCTGCGCACTGGTTACCTACCATGTGTATGAATCAGGTGATGTATTTGATTCCAAGACAAGATGGTCATGTGGTATGCGGTTCGAGCATGGCAGACTGTGGCTACAGCACCGACACCGACACATCCACACAGCAACGTATTTTAGAGGCCTGTTTAGACATGGTGCCTGAACTGGCACAGTTTCCAGTCATTAAAAGATGGGCGGGCTTGCGCCCTAGCTCGCCGACCGGGGTGCCTTATATCGGCATGCTGCCAAATATCGAAAATCTCTGGCTCAACACCGGACATTTTCGAAATGGACTGTGCATGGGGCCAGCCTCTGCACGTTTGTTACGCCAGCTTATGCTTGATCAACCCACTTTCACCGATCCAAAGCCATACGCGCCCGAGCGACTATTTCAGGGCAGCGAAATAGAGCTGAGCGTTTAAGGGAAAATATCTTGCAGGGCCTGCGCTAAAGCTGGAAATTTAAACTGATATCCAGCTTCCAATAATGCTTTGGGTGCAACAAACTGGCCATTTAAAATAAGTTGTGATTGTTCACCCAGTAAAGTTTTAAACAAACACGCCGGTGCAGGGAGAAACGGACGGCGTTTTACTTGCTGAGCGGCGGTTTTTACAAAGGCTTTTTGCGTGGTGTGATCGGGCGCAACGGCATTAAACACAATTTGCTCACTCTGCACATGCAGTAAAAATTCGATAATCGCCAGCACGTCTTCAATATGTACCCAGACTACAGGTTGGCGCCCAGAACCAATCACACCCACTGTATTGAGCTTAATTGGCAGCATCATCTGTGGCAAAATTCCCCCATTTTTGGCAAATACCACGCCCAAGCGCATGATTTTGGTATCAAACTGCGTATACGACAGCGCAGTTTTTTCCCATTGCTGGCAGAGTTCAGACATGAAAATTGACTGCGGTGGTGATTGTTCGTCGCATACCTGTTGCCAAGTTTCACTTTCATCAATGCCGTAATAACCAATGGCAGATGCCGATACAATCCGCTTTGGTTGTTGCTGATGCTGTAGCAGCCATTCAAAGACACGTTGTGTGGTCTTGATCCGACTGTCGATCAGGGCTTGCTTACGTGCTTTGGTCCAGCGCCGCTGTCCAATATTTTCACCGGCCAGATTCACCACATAATCGAGAGGCTGATCGATCTGGTTTAAATCGTCAATCCATTGTAAATTTTCATGTTGAAAGGATTGCGCCAAATGTCGCGTCAGGGCATAAATGCGATAATTCAAATGCAGCAAATAAGGCAATAAATGGCTACCGATAAAGCCTGAGGCGCCTGTAATTAAAAGTGTTGGAAGTTTTTGGTTCATAGTCTGTCACGTTGCTTATTGCTCTTCTTAAGCTTGAGTGTAACGCACTCGATTGATCCACTAAAACCCTGTTACTGAAACATTTTGTCGGCCATACGTTGCGCCTGCTTACCATAAAACCAGTACGTAATCAGATACAGTGGAATCGCCAAAACCAGTACCATAATCGCAATCAGGCTCACAAATTGAGGTTGTTGCAAATACAGTAAAAAGTTTTGAATAATTTCTGGGTCATTTCGTGAAAACAAATACAAACCCAGCAATACGCCAGCGCAGTTATAGCCCCAGAAAATTAAGGTGAAACCCAAAGTCAGTTTTTTTCGTTCTTGCTGCGTTGGGGCGCGTTTTTCACGTTTTAAAAACTGATAGAGCACTGCAATCATAGCCACCAAATACGGTACGGCTGTTACTATTCCACCCACACCTATTGGCAATATTGCAGCCACTACGCCTGCAATGAGGGTAGTCAGTAAACAGATCAGAAAAAACCAGATAAAATAACGGCGTAAAGCAGTCATGCACACCACAACATCAACAATAAAAATTTATTTTATGTTTTTTTCAATTTTTTTTCATGTTCTTGTCAACCATTTTGGTCGGTCATTCGTTATTAAGGGTATAAGGTCTGCAGCAACCGATTTTAATTGCACGGCATCCGCAATAAATCGGAGACCTTTCACTATGACATCCACTTTAGATATGTTTTGTTAGCAGCCAAACGTGATTTAAAGTTTTTGACCGACGATTTCTCATCACTCGAATCGTCGGTCTTTATTTTTTAGTGATCTGTTTTTTCTTTAGATATAAATCTCAGATTCATACATTTTCATTAACTCTCCTTCGTCAGTTTTCACCATTATTAAAAATTGCCATCCACACTTTTCATAAAAATTAGTCATATCTGTAATTAAATATAATTTTTCAAACCCTCGTGTAGCACAATCTACTTTGACAAAATTTAAAAGCTGTTTTGCCAGATGTTGATTCCTGTATTTTTCTTCCACAAATAATGCACACAGATTAGGTGTTAAATCAGTCCGCTCATGGAAATCATTTTCAATAATGCCAGCCCCAGCCACAATATTTCGATTTTTATCAATCATCACATACCATTCAGGCACAGCATTTAGATGATCAATGGCAACCTGCATGCTCTCTAAATAGGCTTGATAAGGAATATCCCAATTCTTTGAAAACCACTTTGCTGCTTGTTCTTTAAGTTCAGGATGTGTTGAAATTTTAATGGTCTGCATTGAAACTATGATCCTCTAATATTGTGATTCATACTGTTATCATGATTTTGATGAGACTAAAAAGCTATGATAAAAACTGAAACCTGCACTATTAATGCAAAATAAATAATATTTACAATTCTGTACACTTTAAAGCTAAGAGTAAAATTGATTTGCGCAAACCGGATTTACAGTAATCCGTCATTGCGTCATAGCATTTTAAAGCTTCAACCTAATCCTGTTATCAACTAAGTTTGATCGTTAGCGGGTTTACTCTCACTTTCAACGACAAAATCACGTTGATAGGATTGATAGGTTTGAGTACCTTCACCTGTGTTTCCAATCCAACGAATTTTTAAATCATATTGATGAATGGTCATTATGAATCTCTTGTTCTGTTTTAAGTAAAAACCAAATCAGCTTTTCACTTGAGTAGCATCTGAATTGGATTGTGATTTATGCTACCTTATCTGCTATTCAAAAACAGGTAGTTCATCAGCAATGACCGTGCGTTTTTTTCATACTTCAGACTGGCATTTGGGGCAGTTTTTTTATCATCACTCCCGCCACTACGAACATGAACAATTTCTGGCATGGTTACTTGAACAAATCAAGGTCAAACAACCTCATGCCTTATTAATAGCGGGTGATATTTTTGACGTGATTAATCCAAGTTCACAGGCCCAAAAGCAGCTTTATCAATTTCTGGCAGATGCGCATAACCTTGCGCCGCATATGCAAACCTTAATGATTGCAGGAAATCACGATTCGGGTTATCGCATTGAACAGGTCGAGCCGTTATTAGAAAAATACAATGCCAAAGCGGTGGGTGTGATTCGCTGGAATCAAGACAAAACCTTGAATCTTGATCGTTTGATTTTACCGATTTACGATCAGGCACAACAGATTGTGGCGTGGTGCATTGCTCTTCCTTTTTTACGCTCGGCCGAAATTACGGGCGTGAACGAACAGACCAGTGACAGTCAAAATGCGATTGGTTATTTACACCAGCAACTGATTGCCGAGGCCAAACGCCGCAAAACCGATGATCAGGCCTTAATTTTGATGTCACATGCGCATATGCAGGGCGGTGAAACCTCAGATTCAGAACGTCCGATTATCATTGGCAACGAAGAAGCACTTTCTACAGCGCTCTTTGAAGACGCGATCGATTATGTCGCACTGGGGCATTTACATAAACCCCAGAAAGTGGGTCAGACCCATATTCGCTATAGCGGCTCGCCTATTCCCCTGTCATTTAGTGAAATCAACTATAAACACCAAGTAATGGATGTGACCATTCACCCAGCAATTTCAGACAATCATTTTCAATGTAATGCCTTGCTGGTGCCAAGAAGCGTGAAGCTGCATAAAATTACAGGTGAATTGCAAGATGTTTTAACAAGCTTGGCAGCACTCCCACATGGCGAAATCGAAGAGATTGATCAGCGCGAATACGTCGACATCGAATATTTCAGCCGCACACCACCTCAGCCGAATCTTCGTCAACAATTTGAACAGGCTTTGCCTGCAAACCGTTATCGATTGGTTCGGATTTCCAGACAATACGCCACAGATGGATCAAGCCATCGCTTAGAGCAACAGGTTCATCTCGAACCGCCAACGCCTGAAAAACTGTTCGAACAACTTTGGGACAAAAAAGGCTATAGCGCAGATGATGATGTTAAAAAAGACTTTATGAGCCTTGTTGCGCAGGCACAACAACAACTTGAAGAACTTAAAAAGAATTAAAGCCATCTCATGAAAATTTTATCCATCCGACTCAAAAATCTGGCCTCTTTGTCTGACGAGCATTTCATTGATTTTGAATCTGAGCCTTTGGCCAGTGCAGGGCTGATCGCGATTGTGGGTAAAACAGGCGCAGGTAAATCCACCATTTTAGATGCCATGTGTCTGGCTTTATTTAACAAAATTCCACGACTCAAAGAAAGCGATGGCAAGCTTACCGATGTCGATGGCTCCGAGCTCCTGACCAACTCCCCTTTGACCGTTTTACGCCGCGGCTGTGCGCACGGTTTTGCTGAACTCTGCTTTGTCGCGCAGGATCAAAAACATTATATGGCGCGCTGGGAAATTAAACGTGCCCGTGAGAATGCCACCGGCAAACTGCAAAATGTTCAACGCTCACTCAAGTGCCTCACCGATGGCGTGGTGGTTGCAGACAAAAGCAAAGCGGTAGAGTCACATATACAGCACATCACGCAGCTCAGTTTTGAGCAATTTACCCGTGCGGTATTACTGGCGCAATCTGAGGTGACGGCTTTTTTAAAAGCACGTGACAACGAACGGGGTGAGCTGCTTGAATACCTGACCAACTCGGCGATTTTTGCTAAAATTGGACAACTGGCATTTGAAAAAACCAGAGAAATCAGCAATCGGCGTAAAAGTTTAGAAAGTCATTTGGGCTATATCGAGATACGCTCAGATGAGGAAATAGCTGAGTTACAAGCGCAATTTGAATCGGTTCAGCAACAGGTGGTGCGGCTTGAAGAAGCAAAGACGCAATTCAGACAACAACAGCAATGGTTTGAGCAACGCGATAAACTTGATCAGGGTATCCGCTTAAAACAACAACATTACGATGTACAACTTAAAGCACAAGAAAGCCTTGAGAAAGATCGCCTGTTGCTGAGCCAGTTAGAAACATTTTCTGAGATACGTCCCATTGTATTTCAGCAGCAGCAGATCCAAAAAACACTACAACAACTCATTCCGCAAATTCAACTTCAGCACACCGAGTTCAATACCCTAAGCACACAATTCGAGCAAGAAAAAACGCGCTATAGCCAAGTCGAACAAAGCCTACATCAGTTTCAAGCCTTTGAACAAAAGTATCAAAAAGAGCTTGCCGATTTGCGCGGTCATTTGCAAAAACGCGAGCATATTAAAGAAGACTATAATAAAACCAGACATCGCTTAACCCAAATTACAAGCCAGCAACAGCCATTGCTTGAGCAACAGCAGCAATTAGAGCAAACCATTCACACGCTTGATGGACAACATACAGCAAGCATGGAACAATTAAAAAATAGTGCTCAGTACGCCCCACTAGACCAAGGCTTAAATGCGCACATGCAGCAGTTGAGCCAATTTATTACGCAGTACCAAAAAGTAGAACAGAGTTTAGGTTCCATTCGGGATGCACAAACGCAGCTTGAGCATGATGAGGCTGACTTAAATGCTTTAGTATTGCAGTTTGGTACTCCAGCACAAATTGATCTGCACATCGAGAGTAAACAACAACGCAAACAAGCACAGCAGGTTCATAGCAACCATTTACACAGTACACAGCAAAAAATTCAGCGTTATTTCGAATTAAACAATGAAATGACTAGCCTGAAACATAAATTTGAGACAATCAAACAGCACAATCAACAATTAGACGCATCGACCCACACATCCGAACAAGCCTATGTGTTGGCAAAGCAAGAGCGCGAAAAAATTCAGCAGATATTGCAACAGCAACGTTTACTCCATGCAGAAAATATTGAGCATTTACGCGCAGCGCTAAAACACGGTGAAGCTTGCGTAGTGTGTGGCAGTACCGAACATCCTTATCGTGAAGATCAAAGTCAGCTCTCCAAAGCGTTGTATGAACTCCAGCAACAACAAGAACAGCAAGCCGTTAAGCAGGAACAACAGTGTTTCGACCTTTGGCAAAAAACGCAGCAGCAGTACACGCAAAGTCAAACCCAGCTCAAGCAATTGCAAGACGATTTACAGCAACTGCAAGAAAAACAAAATGTGCATGAACAGCAATTACAGCAGCATTTGTTGGCGTGCAATATACAGCTCGACTTGCGCTTGGCTGAACAAGAGGCGAACGCTCAGCTTGATGCTTTAATGCAAAAGGCCTCTCAGGAGCAACAGCAGCTTGAGCATGAGTTACATCAACTCCAGCAAGCCAGTAAACAGCAACATCAGCTGAGTCAACGTATTCAGCACACCAGCCATCAGCTTGAGACAGTCGATCAGTTACAACAACACGTTCAGCATATTGTCGCGTGCTTAACTACCGAGGATAAATCGGCTTGGTACACGCATGGCGTGACATTTTCACAAACTATATTAAATGCACTACAACAACGGAGCCAGTTGCTCGAACAAACAGAACGCTTAGTTAAACACAAAGAGCAACAACATCAGCAGTTACTATTATTAAAATCCAATCTCGCCGGGCTCAATGCGCAGCACACAGAATGCACGCAGCAATTAAAAGACATTGAGACGATGGGTAAACAAAATACTGAAGCTGCCAACCAGCTCATCATCACCATGACAGCTTCGACAGACCTTAAAGCCAATGAATGGTTACTACAGCATGATCAGCAGCGCCAGCAATTGCAGCAGCAGTATCAACAGATTAAACAAAGCTTTGAACTCGCACGCGAACGTTTTGAACAGCATAAAAATGCGCTCGAGCAATTAAAGGCCAAGCAACAGCAACAACATGATTCACTGACACAATGCACCACTGAAATCAATGCATGGCTGGCACAGCAGCCTCTTTTTGAAGAAGATCAATTGCTAGCATTACTGGCGATATCATCTTCTCAAGAACAGCAGATTCGCCAAGCCATCCAACACGCAGATCGTGGCTTGAGCGAGGCTATTTCTGCACTCAACACACTACAACATCAGCTCGATGTACATCTTGAGGCAGCGCCTCAGATAGAGGCTGCGCAGTTATCTGAGCAGATTGCCACCAATCAAGTGGCTTTACAGCAATGTACAAATCAGCGTGACGATTTAAAAATAAAACTCGAGTTACATCAGCAAAATCTGATCAAGCAGCAGCAGTTTGCAGCACAAATTCAACTGATCCAGCAACAAGAGCATCGCTGGCACAAAATCTCAAGCCTGATTGGTGATGCCAAGGGTAAAGAATTTCGAGATCTGGCGCAGCAATATAATCTGGATATTCTGCTTGAATATGCCAATCAGCAACTGACTCAGCTTTCACAGCGCTATACGCTAAAACGGCTAGAAAACTCACTGAGTCTGGCCATTGTTGATCATGATATGGACGGTGAAATACGTGCTGTGGCCTCACTTTCTGGTGGTGAATCTTTTCTTACTGCGCTGGCCATTTCACTGGCAATTGCCAATATGGCCTCTGGATCGATGAAAATCGAATCTTTGTTCATCGATGAAGGCTTTGGCACGCTCGACGCATCTTCATTGCATATGGTGATGAACGCACTCGATCAGTTGCAAAGTCAGGGTCGTAAGGTGGTATTGATCTCTCATATTCAGGATATGCACGAACGAATTCCAGTCCAGATTCAGGTACAACCACTGGGTTCAGGTTCAAGTCGAATTCAGGTGGTGGGCTAAACACGCTTTACCTTTGTACAACGCATTTTGGGTGGAGCAACAATTGAAAAACTCATCAGAACTGATAGCTTTGATTTTCATTCAGATTCAAAACAAAAAATGATCTCTTCTGACAACAATAAAGATCAATTTTTTAGATGAAGAAGAATTAAATCTTATTTTTTCTTTGAGTTCTTTAATATGCCTAGCTTTAAAATTGACTGTCATCTCCATTACCGGGTGATTCAAGCGACCGAATTTATTTTTCAGTTTGAAGCAGCCAATCATCCATGGCAAACCTGTAAGCAGGAGTCATTTGAGTTTCAACCTCAGCTCGATTTCGAGCAATATGAGCGCGACGGCGGATTAAATCGCCTGATTCGGTTACATGCACCAGAAGGTGAACTGCGTGTTTCTTATCATGCCGACGTAGATACACATATCCCTGAGCGTAATACCGCACTACGCGAATGTGAAATTCATGAGTTGCCGTCTTATACGCTGTTTTATCTGGGTTCAAGCCGCTTTTGCGAATCAGATTTGATTGGCACCATGGTACAAAATACTTTTGGTGAATTGCCCAAAGGTTATGCACGAGTGCAAGCCATCTGTGACTGGATTTATGACAATATTGTGTATCAAGCTGGATCTTCCGACAGTACCACCACAGCGCGCGATATATTGGTCAATCGTGCAGGTGTATGTCGTGATTTTGCTCACTTAGGTATTGCGATTTGCCGTGCCTTAAATATTCCTGCGCGCTTTGTGGTGGGTTACATGCCGTTCTACAATGCAGATCCCGACTTCCATGCCATCTTTGAAGTGTATCTTGAAAATCAATGGGTATTATTCGATGCCACACGCATGGGGCCTATCGATCAGTTTGTTCGAATCGGCACTGGACTCGATGCCAAAGACGTTCCTTTTGCCACGGTATTTGGTGAAATCGAACTGTTATCGATTGAACCTGCTATCGAACGTGTTGAGTCTTAAATCATGTATTCAACGTTCAATTGAACAAATACATATAGAAATAAAATACGTTGGAGAACCTATGCTCTCCAACGTATTTTGTAAAAGCACACATCTAGGCCAATGCCAACACCACACCTGAAAAGGCCAGGCAATAGATTCCAAATAAATACCAGCGACCACGCTCCAGCCACGCCGAAAGCCACTTCAGTGCCAACAACCCCGTCAGAAAGCTAAAAACCATTCCAAACAAGCTCGGCAAAAATAAGCTACTTAAGGCCAGATGTGCTGTACCAGTGGTGGCCTGTTGGGCATGCAACAAGCGCAACAGCTCTTTGGCAATCACCGCTGGGGTTAAAACTACCGCCAGAGCAAAACTAAACTCTTCTGCTTTCTGACGGGAAATTCCCAAAAACAAACCTGTGGAAATGGTGGCACCTGAGCGAGAAAAACCACGAAAAGGCAGACACAACGCCTGTACCGCACCGATGATGATGGCACTTGGCAAACGCACATCACCTTGCTGACCACGATCCAAACGAGAAGATAAAATAATCAATACACCTGCCGCAGCAAGTGCAGCAGCCATTAATTTGGCGTTGCTGAATAAATGCTCTATTTCAAAGCTACTCGCCCCACCAAAAAATACGTGTTTAATCAGTGATTGCAACAAAAGTCCCAACACACCCGTCATGGCAGTCGCCAGTAACACATACCAAGCGCGCTGCTTAAATGACGCCCAATCAGAAAAGTAGGTTTTTTTCCATGAGTGCCAAAAATACACAATGACCGCAAACATGGTGCCTGTGTGGAGCATCACCAGCAAAAAAGTCATATTTGGCGCCGAAGGGTCGAAACCCATCAGCTTTTCTGCCAAGATCACATGGGCAGAGCTAGAAACTGGCAATAACTCCGCCAGCCCCTGTATCACCGCTAAAATAAAAACATGCAAAAGATCCATGAAATGTCTCGTGAAAACCAGTGTTAGTGGTATACGAGCCAACCATTAAATCTGAATTAAAAAATCTCAATGATCACAAATATTTCATATATCAAGTTTGCAGATTTATACACCGTGACCATAGTCACGTGCACCAAATAAAGCCGTACCAATGCGTACAATGGTCGAGCCTGCTGCAATGGCAGCATCCAAATCTGCCGACATGCCCATGCTCAAGGTGTCCCACTGTTCAGGATGTGCATGCTGGGCTTTGACAGCATCAAAAAGCGTTTTGGCTGCCTCAAAAGCCTCTGCATGCTCTGGTGCAGGAATGACCATAATTCCGCGTAACTTCAGCTTGGGTAAGCGGCTAATAGTTTGCACCAGTTCCGCGACATCCTCAGGTGGGCAGCCATCTTTTGTTTGCTGATGATCAATATTGACCTGAAGACAGATATTTAAATCAGCCGCATGCTCGGCGCGCTGCGATGACAGGCGCTCGGCAATAATCAAACGATCGACCCCGTGCACCCAATCAAAATGTTCCGCAAGCGATTTGGTTTTATTGCGCTGAACATGGCCAATAAAATGCCACTCGATATTTAAGTCTTTGAGTGCCTGAATTTTATCGAGCGCCTCTTGTAAATAGTTTTCACCAAAACAACGCTGACCAAGCTCGTACATATCGCGTATCGCCGAACTTGGATGTGTTTTTGATACTGCCAGTAATTCGACCGTTGCCGGATCACGCTGTACTCGCGCACAAGCCGACTGGATTTGATCGATAACGTGATTTCGCGCATCTTTAAACGGATTCATTGACAGGGTTCTCATTTCAAACATATTTTTTACTTAACCTCGGCCTTGAATGTTGTTAAGCTTTGGGAAAAGCACTTAATATTCTACAAAATAATGAAAGATTTTAACGATTTTTTGGGGGAAATATGGATATAACCGAACTGCTGGCATTTTCAGTCCAAAACAGAGCATCTGATTTACATTTGTCTGCAGGTTTGGCACCCATGATTCGCGTCGATGGTGAAGTTCGACGCATTAACCTCCCCGCACTTGAACATTCCGAAGTATACCGGCTGGTTTACGACATTATGAATGACAAACAGCGCCGCGATTACGAAGAAAAGCTCGAAACCGACTTTTCCTTTGAGGTGCCAAATCTGGCCCGTTTTCGTGTCAATGTGTTTAATCAGAACCGTGGTGCAGGTGCCGTTTTTCGAACCATTCCCTCACAGGTATTGACGCTTGAAGAACTCGGACTCGGAAAAATTTTCAGAGACATCTGTGACTATCCGCGCGGCTTGGTGTTAGTGACCGGCCCAACAGGCTCGGGGAAGTCGACCACTCTTGCCGCCATGCTCGATTATATTAATCATCATCGCTATGATCATATTTTAACGGTTGAAGATCCAATCGAGTTTGTACACGAACCCAAAAAATGCCTGATCAACCAGCGCGAAGTGCACCGCGACACACTTGGTTTTAATGAGGCACTTCGCTCAGCACTGCGTGAAGATCCTGATATCATTCTGGTGGGGGAAATGCGTGATCTGGAAACCATACGTTTGGCATTGACTGCCGCAGAAACCGGACATTTGGTGTTTGGTACGCTACACACGACCTCGGCAGCCAAAACCATTGATCGAATTATCGATGTATTTCCCGCAGAGGAAAAAGATATGGTGCGTACCATGCTGTCCGAATCCCTTCAGGCGGTTATTTCACAAACCTTGTTAAAAAAAGAAGGTGGCGGCCGTGTAGCAGCGCATGAAATTATGATTGGTATTCCGGCCATTCGTAATTTGATCCGTGAAGGAAAAGTCGCGCAAATGTATTCTTCGATTCAAACGGGTGCAAGCCATGGCATGACCACGCTCGATCAAAGTCTTAAACAACTGGTCGCCAAAGGCATCATTAACTTACCAACAGCACGCGCTGTGGCAAAATCACCAGAATCCTTATAAAACAACAACACAAAGCCATCAGGAAGCACCGTATGGACTTTAATGATTTACTCAATCTAATGGCAACCCACAAAGCCTCCGATATGTTCATTACGGCTGGTGTTGAGCCATCATTAAAAATTAATGGCAAAATTACCCCAGTTTCCAAAACCAAATTAGACGGTGACATGATCGCGCAGTTGATTGATTCGATCACCACGCAAAAGCAACGCGATGAGTACATGGCAACCCATGAATGTAATTTCGCCATTTTAAACCGCGAACGTACTGAGCGCTTTCGTGTAAGTGCCTTTCAGCAGCGTGATTTACCCGGCATGGTTATCCGCCGCATCGAAACCAAAATTCCGACGCTAGATCAACTACAGCTACCACCGATTCTCAAGGACTTGGCCTTGACTAAACGCGGTATTATTTTGTTTTCTGGTGCAACAGGAACAGGAAAATCCACTTCGCTTGCGTCGATGATTCATCACCGTAATCTACACTCAAGCGGTCATATTATTACCATTGAAGATCCGATTGAATTTATACATGCACATGCTGGCTGTATTGTTACGCAGCGCGAAGTCGGTATTGATACCGATTCCTACGAAGTGGCTTTAAAAAATACGTTACGCCAAGCACCAGACGTTATTTTGATTGGTGAAATTCGCACACGTGAAGTCATGGATTATGCACTGGCATTTGCCGAAACCGGGCATTTAGTCTTTGCAACTTTACATGCCAACAACGCCAATCAGACCTTAGAGCGTATCATTCACTTTTTCGAGCAAGATCGGCGTGAGCAGGTGCTGATGGACTTATCACTTAACTTAAAAGCCGTCATCTCTCAGCAACTGATTGCTACGCCTGATGGTCAAAGTCGCCGTGCTGCCGTTGAAGTGATGATCAATTCACCTTTGATGTCGGATTACATTCGCCAAGGTGAGATTTATAAAATTAAGGAACTGATGGCACGCTCTGGTGAACTGGGAATGCAGACCTTTGATCAGGCCTTGTTTGAATTACACGAACACGGACAAATCAGTTATGCCGATGCACTAAAACATGCCGACTCACCCAACAATCTGCGTTTGCAGATCAAACTTTCTCAAGAAGCCAATACCGCAATTGATCAAAAAGAGAAAATGCTTGAAGTCGATCAAAAAATCACCTTTGACGGTCAACGTCATGATCTAAAATGAAAAAAAGGGCATTATCTGCCCTTTTTTATTGTTGGATTTATGTGAAATCCTTACTTTTTACGCAGTGCGTCTTTGCAATCTGGGTTGTTGCAATAACCGTATAGATTCAATGAGTGGCCTGTCAAAGTAAAATTGTGCTTTTCAGCAACGGAGTGTTGCTCTTGCTCAATAATATCATTTGTAAATTCAACAACTTTGTTACAATTTAAGCAAACAAGGTGATCGTGGTGATCTTCCTGCATGATTTCAAAAACAGAGTGATTGTTTTCAAAATGATGGCGCTGAATAATTCCTGCTGCTTCAAACTGTGTTAAAACTCGGTAAACCGTTGCCAGACCAACATCTTCACCTTGTTCAAGCAAAGTTTTATAAATATCTTCTGCACTCAAATGGTGTTGTTTTGAATTTTCTAGTAATTCCAAAATCTTAATTCGAGGAAGGGTGACTTTCAGTCCAGCTTTTCGTAAATCTTGATTGGAAATCGGCATAAAAAAGGGTCTCTCAACAAATCTCAAGTTGGAATAGGCAATCGTGATGAGATGCAGTATGATCTATCCTTGGATCAAATGCATCATAATTTATCGGGATAGTGTAGCAAAATGCAAAAACTTATGTTGGCGTTATTCGTCACTTCACTGCTTGCTGGTTGTTCAACGCTCGGCGTCTATAAGGTTGATATTCCTCAAGGAACCCCTTTAACCAAAGCTCAAGCATCAAAAGTTCAGGTGGGCATGAATTACCAACAGGTAAAGTTTTTACTCGGTAGCCCAACAATTACAGATCCATTAAATCCATATCGCTGGGATTACGTGTACAACTATATTCCGGGAACTTACGCCAAAAAAGCAAAAATTCCGGCAGCGCGCGGTCAGCATCTAAAAATCTACTTTGACCAGTCTGGTATCGTCACCAATATTGAAGGTATCGATACCTTACCAGAGTCTCAACCGGGCTTACCAGGTTCAAAAGAAGCCATACTGACTGCGCCACCACTATAAAGGCTTCCTCAAAAAAAGAAACCCCTCATTTGAGGGGTTTTTTATATACTGGCGATCACTTAAAGCGATTACCCTTTTGAAAACGACCAACCGGATTTTTTTCTGCACGTTTGCGTCGAATGTCCTTTGGATTAATGGTTAAAGCTCGATACACTTCTACCCGATCGCCTGCTTTAAGCGGCTGTTCAAGCGCACATCGAATACCAAAAATACCCACTTGTAATGGCATTTCTAGCTGTGTGGTAAGCAAGAGTCCACTTTTTTCAATGGCCTCTATCGCTGTCATTCCGGCTTCAAAAGCAACAGCAAGATGAAACTGTTGATCTGGTGCGGCATAAGCCACCCAAACCTGCTGAAGATTACTCATGTAAACAGTTGTCCAAGTACCGAAATCATCGCCAGTACAATGCCTAAAGGTAAGACAATACGGACAGCAATCCGCCAAAGATTATAAAATAGCTCACTACTAAAATTCATCGATTTACGCAAGTGACTGATTTTCATAATCCATCCCGCAAAAATCGCGTAGATCAAACACAACAGTAGCCCCCAAAGCATGGTCAGAATATAAAATTCTGCCTGAATGGCAGGAATTGCCCAGATCACAACAGCCACAACTGGAACTGCCCACTGTAATGCCAGCGCAGCCTGACGCTCAATTAACTGTTCACGAGCAAGTTGTAGGAGCAGTGCCGATGCCATCAATGCAGCAACCACCCAAGTCAGTACAGGAACCGTTTGCTGAATTGACACAAAGCCAAATGCAATCACCGCCACCAGTTGTGCCAACCAGATCGGCAGTACAGAAGCGCTGGCTGATGTCTGTTGATCGACCTGTTTTACTGTTGTTTGCCAGTATAGGCCCATACCTAAACCACTCGCCACAAGAGCCAGAACAGTGGCATTGCCCCACTCTTTAAATTCAAGTGATGTCCAGTGCCATGGCTGAAGCTGAGCAGCATCATAAACCTGACCAAGCGCGATAGACGCAATCAACGCAATTGCAGTGATGAGCAGCAAAATCTGGCGTGATACAAAGGATAAGCCAAATGCCAGCACCGCAAGTACAATCAACAATA
Organism: Acinetobacter soli; assembly: GCF_000760595.1. Taxonomy (GTDB): domain Bacteria; phylum Pseudomonadota; class Gammaproteobacteria; order Pseudomonadales; family Moraxellaceae; genus Acinetobacter; species Acinetobacter soli. The sequence goes on from NZ_BBNM01000015.1 coordinate 54,193, forward strand.
GATTAGGTGCAACACCTAAAGTGAATTGTTGCGGTAACAGCATGCTGGCATGAGAAAGAATTCCGCCAGCCAAAAATGCAATGAATACCACAGCCAACCAGCCCACCAAACGCCATTTAGAAGACGCATCGGCATCCCGCGTTAGGCGTGAAAGTGCGTTCAGCGCTGTGGTTTTTGAACGGCGCGCCAGTGCAATTTCCAAATAACACACAGGCAACGCCAAAATCACCATGCTACCGAGCCATAACAACCAAAAATCAAGCTGACGATCAATTTGAATACCGACTGCCGGCGCGAGGGTAACAATAATCACCAAGCTCAAACAAAACGCCATAAGTGGCGAAAGCCATCGTGATAAAGGAGAATCCTGCATCATGCATACCTTGAATAAAGTCTGCCGATATTTTGCCTTTGTCCGACCTGAAAATCAAAGTTTCTATTCAAAAACAGAACGTTTTCGACCCAAAATGATTGATCTCAATTTTGCAACGCCTTTCTATTGAATACCGGGTTTAATACTGGTCGGCACGGGTAATGCGTTTAAGTTCAGGGTTGAGTGCCTCTCGCTCTAAACGCTCTACTCGGGTTAAAGCTTGCTTAATCGGGCGTCCATCTTGAAACACAATCATCTCACCTGGTTGATAAGGCATCCAGACCTCATTTTGAGTCAGTGGCTCGGTGGTAATCACCGCCACGCGATCTTTGGCAGTGGTCACCTGACTAAAATCCACTTCGACATCTAGATCGATCAATCGAGCGGCTTTAAAGGGATGCTCACGGACTAACCAGTGTAACTTCGTTGTGGCATAGCTGTACAAAGCCTGACCATTAGATAAGCAGTAATTGAATGTTCCATGTTCGGCTATTCGAGGCGCAATCTGCTCAAGCGCGGTAAAAATCTGATGAATACTGGGCTCGGTATAACCAAAACGTTCTACCAACTGATCCAGCAAGTAACAAAAAGCACGTTCACTATCGGTATTGCCAACCGGAACAAAACGACCAGTCAGGCGCGGATTAAAATGATGCAAATCGCCATTATGGGCAAAAATCCACTGTCGCCCCCACAGCTCACGCATAAATGGATGCGAATTTTCAAGAGTAATCTTACCCTGAGTGGCTTTGCGGATATGCGAAATCACATTGCGTGATTTAATTGGAAAATTACGCACCAACTCTGCAATCGGAGATTCTACCGCAGACTGATTATCGACAAACAAACGGCAGGCTTTGTCTTCAAAAAAAGCAATCCCGAACCCATCGGAATGATCGGAAGTAATGCCCGCCCGTTGTGAAAATCCTTTAAACGAAAAGGTAATATCGGTAGGCGTTGCACAATTCATTCCAAGTAGCTGGCACATAACGGTAAAGGCAAGAATGATCTAGATGTAAAGTCTATTGTGCATGAGAGCACAATGCCTTGCAAATCTCAATTTTGATACATCTTATGCACTTTTTCTGCTAAGGACGGCGCTGAACGCGTTTATTCATGACAAAAGACTTGGCAATTTGGTTCACCTCAAGTAATACAAAATAATCCAAACATTGAAAGGCTTCATCATAAAATGCCTGTTTAGATAATCGAGCTTGCATGCTTAAGTACATCTGAAACAGTTTGGGAATACGCTCATCTTGGGTAAAGCTATAAGCTGGATGCTGCGGCTCATAAGGGTGTTTAGAGGCAATATCTAAGCTTTGCGCAGACGTAAGCTGCTGTATTTTCCGATGCGTATGATAGACACGGGCAGCATTGTTATCTAGATGAATACTGACACAACCCATGAGGTATTTGGCTTTCATGGACCACAAAATTTTAGGCACCAGATTCAACCACAAAATAGACAGTGCTTTACCAGAACGAAATTGCGGATGCACACAGGTTCGACCAATTTCGACCACACTGGGTACATGCGATAGATGCCCCACCACATCAAACTCTTGAGCACTATAACTCTGTGCCAGTTCATGCCCCAAAAAGTGTTTCAAACGTGTATATGCCACGATCTCGCCAGACCATTTTTCGCGTAATACTGCATGCTCACAGCCAAAATCATAGACATCCTGATCTAAACCTGAGTCAAAATGAATGCCAAACTGTGGGCCAAACTGTTCAGCGCGAAAGCGTTGTACTTCCTCTAATTCTTTTAAGGTTTCAACCCACTCAAACTTATATTGAGTGGTTGAGGATTTTTGACGTAGCAATGGAAAATTTAAGTGGTGTCGATAATGATTCAATTTGTCTAGCATAAGCTCACCCCGTGTTTTTCTTTGCTTACACTAAAACACCCGCATGACAACTATATGACCAATATCTATACCCATAAAAAAGACCAGTCATGACTGGTCTTTTTCTAGATTCGAAAAATTAATGCTCTGCTTTAGGCGCAACTCGGTTGGTAATCAATGTGCCTACACCATGATCGGTAAAAATTTCCAATAAAGTCGCATGCGGTACACGACCATCGACAATATGCGCACTAACCACGCCACCTTTAACTGCATCTAAGGCACAGCCCACTTTCGGAATCATGCCGCCATAAATCACGCCAGTTTCGATCAGACGATCGACTTCTTTGGTCGATAGCCCAGTCAAAAGATTTTTGTTTTCGTCCAGTACACCCGAGATATTGGTGAGCAGAATCAGTTTTTCTGCGCCCAGTGCTTCAGCCACTTTGCCTGCAACCAAATCGGCATTGATGTTATAGGTGTTACCACTTTCATCGACACCTAAAGGGGCTATCACAGGAATAAAATCGCCTTGAGTAAACATTTCAAGGACATCGGTTTTCACGCCGACCACCTCGCCCACCATACCTAAATCGATATGTTTGATCTCGCCTTGCTCATCTTGTTTTTCCATCAACAATTTGCGTGCACGAATCAGGTTACCGTCTTTTCCGGTTAAGCCAATGGCACGTCCACCATGTTGATTGATCAGGTTTACAATCGATTTATTGACGCTTCCACCCAGCACCATTTCTACAATTTCCATGGTGGCCTGATCGGTCACTCGCATACCATCAATTCGATCGGACACTTGACCCAAACGGTTGAGTAAAGAGTCGACTTGAGGCCCACCACCATGCACCACAATCGGATTTAAACCGACAGTTTTTAACAAAACGATATCACGCGCAAACGAGCTTTCCAGCTCAGGATCGGTCATGGCATTACCGCCATATTTGACCACAAGTGTTTTTCCTGAAAAGCGCTGAATATACGGCAATGCTTCTGTCAAAATTTTTGCTTTATCGATGCCGGTGTGCTGATGTGGCATTCGCCTCTCCTTAATTAGGCCTGTGAAAGATCATGTGCAAGTTTAGGGTATTTTTTTTGCAACATGGTCACGAATATCTGTTTAATCTCTGCCAATCGTTGTGGTGTTTCTGCATCAAAACGCGCAGTGAAGTACTCTCCGGTATTCGATGCACGTAAAATGCCAAATCCATCGTGAAAATCGAGACGTATCCCATCGGTACGACTCAGTAGCGCCTGAAAGGTCTGCCCTTGTGCTTCAATATCCTGCAATACATGCACAGGATTTGCTTCATAAGTATTGATGTACAGATCTTCTGTGCTACAACGCTCAGGATAGGCCGCCAATAAGCTCGATAATGACTGTGTCGGATGTACCGCCATATATTCAAGTAAACGTAATGCCGCGTATGGGCCATCATCGAAGCCATAGCCTCGGCCATCATTAAATACATAATGACCTGCGTATTCACCCCCAAAAATCGCCCGTCCAGCCGATTTTGCCAAATATTGACGCAAGAAAGTGCTACCAGTTCGAATCATGGTGGGCTGCCCGCCACAGGCCAAAATGGTATTGCGGACCATGGTCGAGCATTTCACATCAAAAACCACTTCATGCGCTGGCTGTGCAGCCAGACACAGTTGACTAAATAGTGAAATTAAACGATCTGCACTGATAATCGTGGCATGCTCATCGACCACGACCAAACGATCACCATCGCCATCAAGTGCAATACCCAAATCGGACTGCTCTGCCAAGACGTACTGACGAAGTGTCTCCAGATGTAGCGCCTGTGAAGGATCTGGCGCATGATCTGGAAAATGACCATTGGGCTCACAGCGAATTGCGATAACCTCACATCCCAAATGCTCCAGTAAGCGACGCGTTCCTTCGCCTGCCGAACCATGTAAGCCGTCTAATACAATTTTAAAGCGATGATTCAGCTGAATATCTTGAACGAGTGCATCTTCATAACGGTCGAAATAGGCATTTTCTTGATGTACTACAGTCGATTGGAGATGTAAGTAAGGACTTAAATCAACACGAATTTGAGAGGCATACCATCCCACTTGCTGAATGATCTCGGGACTTGGTGGCTGATTTCCCATCACCCATTTAATGCCATTGTCTGTCTTAGGATTATGACTGGCCGTAATCATGATGCCATTGCCATCATGTGATCGTGCAGTAAAGTACATGAGGGGTGTTGAACAGCAACCAATATTGGTTACACAAAGTCCGTGTTCACCCAAGACTGCTTGAACCAGCGCAGCATAATAAGGACCAGTCAAACGGGCATCATAGCCGAGCACAAGCTTTGTATGACCCGCAGCGAGGTATTGCTGTGCCAGTCCGTGTGCAATGGCCACGATGCGCTCCGGTGTCAGCACATTGAGCTTTCCCCGAATATCATAGGCACGAAAAATCTGAAACGGAAAAGTCTGCTTTATATCCATAAGTCTGTTCTTCTTATGCCTATGTTAGCAAAACGGGAAAAATTGAAAAAAATTTAGGTACAATGACAAAATAAAGACGCCAAAATAAAAAATCAGATCGATAACCCGATATTATTAATATAATTTTTTGTAACATTCAATTATAAATAAATAAATGCCTGTTTACACAGGCATTTATTAGAAAAATTACTGCTTTCCAGTGTGTCCAAAACCGCCTGCACCGCGGTCTGTTGCGACAAAATCTTCGACCTGTTCAAACTCGGCCTGCACCACAGGAACCAGCACGTATTGTGCTAGACGCTCACCTGGCTCTAAACGAAATGTGGTTTGACCACGATTCCATACCGAAATCATCAGCTCGCCCTGATAGTCTGAATCGATCAAGCCCACCAAGTTTCCAAGCACAATCCCGTGTTTGTGTCCCAAACCTGAACGCGGCAAAATCATGCCTGCGAATTGGGTATCTTGAATGTAAATCGCCATACCGGTTTTCACCAGTACCGTTTGCCCAGGTTCAATCTCTATGGCATCATCTAAACAAGCACGCAAATCCAGTCCAGCAGATCCTGCTGTTGCATACGTTGGCAATGGCCATTCTTTTCCTACACGAGGATCCAGTAATTTGACTTGGACTTTCATCATTATTCCTAAGTTGTTGCATTAACGTTTTAATAAAGCTTTTAAATTGGCCAGATATTGCTGTGCCTGCTCTTTCGGATCGACATTAGCCGCAAGTTTTTTCTTACGGCCGAGCCATTCAAGTTCATCTTGCGGCAATTCATCCAAAAAGCGGCTCGGTGTCATTTGTTTCATCTGACCGCCATTTTTACGCTGTTCGGCCAAGGTCAGGGTAAGGCCTTGTCGTGCACGGGTAATTCCCACATACATCAAACGGCGTTCTTCTTCGATGGTATCGGCAGCAATCGAGTTTTTATGCGGCAGTAGTTCTTCTTCCAGCCCCATAATGTACACAAATGGAAACTCAAGACCTTTGGCAGCGTGTAGGGTCAGCAAGTTGACCTTGTCGGTATCTTCCTCTTCTTGCTGCTGTTCGAGCAGATCGAGCAGCACCAATTTTCGGATCACACTTTCAATGTTTTTATCATCTACATCGTCGGTACGATTCAGTAGATTTTGGATACTGTTATAAAGACTTTCGATGTTGTCGAGCTTGCTTTTTTCTTGCGCAGGCGTTGCCGCTTGCTCACGAATATAGTCGATATAGCCTGCCTCATTCATCATCTGGCGGACTTTAGGCACAGGTTCATCGTCATCGAGTAATTCTCGCGTAAAGGTCTGCACAAAGTCTGCAAATTCATGCAACTGTGTCATGGCCTTTTTCGGTAGCACCATGCTTAAGCGCTGATCCGATGACGCGCCCAAAAGGGACAAGTGATTTTCCTGCGCAAACAGTCCGAGTTTTTCAAGGGTGACTGGTCCGATCGCACGCTTAGGCGTATTGATAATACGTAAAAAAGCACTGTCATCTTCTGGGTTAATAATCAAACGCAGATAGCTCATGACATCTTTAATTTCAGCGCGGGCAAAGAACGATTGTCCACCCGAAAGCTTATAGGGAATCTGCATCTGGCGTAACTGGGTTTCCAAAATACGCGCCTGAAAGTTACCGCGATACAAAACCGCATAATCTTTCCAGTTTTTTCCGTTCATGAGCTTATGCGTCATCAGGTCTTTCACCACACGCTCGGCCTCATCGTCATCATTACGGCAGGTAATAATCCGGATGACCTCTCCATGACCTTTATCGCTCCACAGTTTTTTATCAAAAATATGTGGATTATGTTCAATCACGGCGTTGGCCGCTTTTAAGATCCGGCTGGTTGAACGGTAGTTTTGTTCAAGCTTAATCACTTTAAGATTCGGAAAATCTTCTTTGAGTAAGGCCATGTTTTCCGGCTTGGCACCCCGCCATGCATAAATCGACTGGTCATCATCACCAACCGCAGTAAACTGCCCCATTACTCCCACTAGAAGCTTGACCAGAATATACTGGGCGGTGTTGGTATCTTGGTATTCATCGACCAGCAAATAACGGGTCCGGTTTTGCCATTTGTCACGTACTTCGGCATTTTCTTGCAATAGACGTGTTGGCAATACAATCAAATCATCAAAATCTACTGCGTTGTAGGCACGCAGATTTCGCTCATACAACTGGTATAAGTGCGCAAACTGAACATCTTCTGGCGTTTCACAGGTACTGTGTGCCTGCTCTGGCACAATCAGATCATTTTTCCAGTCAGAAATCTTTTTCATGGCCTTGGCAATGAGTTCTTTGCTTTCGGCGCCCGATAAATTATCACGATGCATTAAATCCATCAGAATTCGTTTGCAATCGTCGGCATCTAAAATTGAAAAGTTATTTTTTAGCGGCGTATGCTTCAGCTCAATGCGTAATAAATTCAAACCAAAGGTATGGAATGTCGAAACAGATAGACCTTTGGCTTCTTCACGTGACAATAACTGCGTCACACGCTCTTTCATTTCACGCGCCGCCTTGTTGGTAAAGGTCATCGCTGTAATACGATGTGCAGGAATGCGACACTGTTTAACCAGATAGGCGATTTTTTGCGTAATCACCGATGTTTTGCCCGAACCCGCTCCTGCAAGCACTAACAACGGTCCTTGAGTATATTTCATGGCTTCTTGTTGTTTGTCATTTAAATGACTGGCTGCAGACATATGTATTCCCCTGATGATTCCGAGCGTGATTATAGACATCTATTGCGCCAATGCCCATCGTAATGAAACGGATTTTAACCATAAAAAAACCACCCGAAGGTGGTTTTTACATATCCGTGCGACGATTATTGACGCTCGTAAATGCTAATTTCAACACGGCGGTTCTGCTCACGCCCTTGTGCAGTTGCGTTTGACGCGATTGGGTTAGATGAACCATAACCTTGTGCATTGATACGTGCAGAAGATACACCCTGACCGCTCAAGTAATTAGCAACAGACTGTGCACGCGCTTGTGACAATGGAATGTTGATCGAATCGTTACCAGTATTATCGGTATAACCTGTAACCAAAATCGCACTACGGTTGTCTTCAGACAAAGTTTGCGCAACCTTGTTCAAAGTTGAGTAGAAGTTCGGTTTGATGTTCGACTTGTTGGTGTCAAATGTAATGTTGCCTGGCATTACCAAGCCGACAGAACCATCTGGGTTACGGTTAACTTCTACACCAGTACCCGCCATTTGTTGACGTAATTTTTTCTCTTTTTGGTCGAGGTACAAGCCACTTGCACCACCAAGAATCGCACCAATTGCAGCAGCACGGTTATTTTGACGGCTAGAGTTTGCATTGGATTTAGAAATACCATAACCTGCCGCAGCACCGATGAGTGTACCTAGGGCAGCTTTATCGTATTCTACGCCACCAAGATTGTTTCCAGTTGTTTGGCAACCTGCAAGTGCTACCGCCGCCCCAACTACAGTTGTAATAACTAGTGCACGCATTGCATGCCTCCTCGTTTGTCTTGTTGTCTGTGAAAATGATGAAATAAAAAAGCCACTTAGACCATTGATATTTTGTTAAGAATATCGCTTTTATTTACATTTTGTAATATTTAATACCCAATTAATTGTGCAGTTCATCACATTTTATTCATTCTTTATCGGGATGCCTTTTTTATTTTTAGCACTCGGTCTATATTGATCACACCCTCATACCCTTAGAAATTGGATCGTCAGGACTTTTCATATGTCTACGCAAGCAAACAAGCAATCGGCGCTAAAAAAAATTACACGCGGGCTGACTGTAGGCAGTGTCATTACAGGAAGTACGTTTTTACATGGCCCACCCGTACTGGCGCTGGGCCTCACCAAACTGTTCAAAAAATCGCGGGCGGTGGATCAAACCAATATCCAGATCACCAACAGCTGGTTAAATGTTAATAACTGGTTGATCGACCATGTTTTGCCACATTTAGAATGGGATATCACTATCGATGAAGCCCTCGACTTAAGCATGCAAGGTCGTTATCTCATGACCTGTAATCATCAAAGCTGGGTCGATACCACGGTCAATCAGTACTTTGGACTGACACGTATGCCGTTGACGCGTTTTTTTACCAAATGGGAGCTTATTTTTATTCCCTTTGTGGGACAAGCCTTCAAGATTTTAGGCTTCCCAATGATGAAACGTCATACCAAAGATCAAATCCAGAAAAATCCCGAGCTCAAAACTCGTGATCTTGAAGAAGCACGTCAAGCCTGCGAACAGTTGCTAAGCCAGCCGTTTACCTTATTGAACTATTTAGAGGGCACTCGCTTCACCCCAGAAAAACATGATCAGCAAGGCTCACCTTATCAGCATTTACTCAAACCTAAAGCGGGTGGACTGGCCTTGGCGCTGAATATTCTGGGCGATAAAATCGATGCTTTGGTCGACATGACCATTGTGTACCCAGACGGTATACCCGGCTACGGCGATTTCTGGCTAGGTGATGTATCCAAAATTGCGGTGAATTTACGCAAAATTGAACTGCCAGACTGGGTATTGGGTGGAGATTACGAAGATGACGAAGTCTACCGTAAACGTTTTCAAGACTGGGTAGATCAGCTCTGGACTGAAAAGGATCAGTTGATCACCGAAATGAAAGCCAAATACTCCAACAGCTCTACTTAAGATGTAACGTGACATGAAGCAAAAAAGTTCAGACATTAAAAATAAATACCAACATCTAAAGCCCGGCAGTTTGTCCTTCAAACTGTTTTTGCTTTACGATATTTTTATGGTGTTTATCATTGTGTTTAACCTTTTTTGCTTAGGCGCCAATTACTTTTTGATGAGCAGCATTGGCGAGTGGCTGTTTCAGCAAATTCACCTTGAAACGTTATTAACATTTTACCGCGCCGAACTGCACCCTTGGGTGATTGTTAGCGAAGCGTGGTTTATTGGCTTTTTAATTGTGGAACTGCTGATTCGCTGGGCAATTGCAGTGGTGTACAAACATCATCAGCGCTGGTTTTTCTTTCCATTTATTCACTGGTACGAAATTTTAGCGATTTTGCCGCAACTACGTTTTTTACGTTTGTTTCGCGCGGGAATCATTGGCTATCGACTCTATGAAATGGGCTATCAAGTTATACCAGGCAGTTGGCTTAAACGCGGTCGTTTTTATTATCAAGTTGTGATGGAAGAACTCTCCGATCGAGTGGTCATCACGGTGCTCGATGGTGTTAAGCAAGAGCTTGAAACCAGCTCGACCCATAAAAAGATTTTACATGATTTGATTGATCATCATCGGGCACTATTTGCGCAGACCTTTGCCGAAATTTTGCAAGACTCATTGGCAGAGGCTTTAAAAACCCAGCAACCGATCATGGCTGAGCGTGTGGGTAAAATTGTTAATCAGGCGATTGAAGATACACCCGAGCTAACCCAACTGCTTCGACTCATTCCGATTGTAGGCGGACGCATTGAATCGCAAATTCAGAGCATTGGTCAGCGTTTGGGCGAAAATATTACATCGGGGTTGATTGTTCCATTTGTTGAAGGCTCTGTAGCGCAGCCCAATGCCAATTATCAGTTAATATCGAAACGGCTTAGTGAAGTGAATATTGATAACCAAAAACTTGAACAACTGGTCGAATCAATTGTATTTGAAAGTCTGGAATCTATTCGTAAACAAGTTAAAGTGAAACATTGGCAGCAAGTACTTAAACAACACGATCAAGCCAAAGAATAAGCATATCGATAAAATATTTAGGCTAGTCCCTAGAGAATTCGGATAATTTGTTCTAGGATTTGATCTATTTACTCACCCAACTTCAGGGCCAGTGGCACGTCAGAAGTTCTCAAGGAATCATTATGGCTGATATACGGATTACAGGAAGAATGGTTAATTTTACCCGATTAACCTTCGATACCAATGATCATGATGTCATCCGGCAACAACTTACCGCAATTTTAAATGAAGATGCCTATCAAGGCACATTGGTTATTCTTGACAGTACGGTAGATCAAGAACTGATTGCACTGATTCAGTTGCTGATTAGTCTGGGCTTACAGCCAATGGCCGTGATAGATGGCCTATTGAGCGATGAGGCCAAATCGATTCAGTTTCCTGTGATGCCAGCCGACCAACCTCTACAGCGGATCAAGGCCACGAAAGAAGAAGTTGTGGTTCAGTCAGCCAAAGTGACAGAGAAAAACGCTGAAACAAAAACACCAACAACGAAAACAGCGATTTCGCACAAAACATCTTACCATGACGAAATTTTGCGAACCGGACAATGTCTGGTACAAGATCATGGCGACATTATTTTAAATGCAGGAATGAACAGCGGTTCTGAAGTGATTGCTTCAGGCAACATTCACATCTATGGAAATGTGCGTGGCCGCATTATGGCGGGTGCAGGTGGAAACCCTGCTGCTCGCATCTTTTGTCATGCCCTTGAAGCCGAACTTGTTTCAATTGCAGGCACGTATTGTGTTGCAGAAGACATCCCTAAAGATGTATTAAAGAAATCTGTACATATATATTTAAACGATAAGCAAGAACTTGAATTTCGGGCTTTGGAATTTTAAGGTATAAATTAAGCACCAAATAGGCCCATAAGATCGGGCGTATGACCATAATAGGAGTGGATTCGGTGGCCAAAATTGTTGTCGTAACATCAGGCAAAGGTGGTGTAGGTAAAACTACAACAAGTGCATCTTTTGCAACAGGTTTAGCCCTACGTGGTCATAAAACTGTTGTGATTGATTTTGACGTAGGTTTACGTAATCTTGATTTGATCATGGGGTGTGAGCGTCGAGTTGTCTATGACTTTGTGAATGTCATCAACAATGAAGCACGTTTGCAACAAGCGCTGATTCGTGACAAAGATATTGAAAATCTTTATATTTTGCCAGCTTCACAAACACGTGACAAAGACGCCTTGACTGACGACGGTGTGGCTCGTGTTATTGAAGAATTATCACAAGAATTTGATTATATTATTTGTGATTCACCTGCGGGTATCGAGCGTGGCGCAATTTTAGCCATGTATCATGCAGATGAAGCGATTATTGTGACCAATCCAGAAATTTCATCGGTACGTGACTCTGATCGTATTATTGGAATGCTGGACAGCAAAACAAAAAAAGTCGAACAGAACGAAGGGCGTATTCGTAAGCACTTGTGTATCACACGTTTTAATCCAGAACGTGCAGATCGCCAAGAAATGCTGACGATTGATGATATCTCAAAGGATATCTTACGCATTCCAACCTTAGGGGTTATTCCTGAGTGCCCGGGTGTTTTACAAGCTTCAAACGAAGGTAAACCGGTCATTTTGTATTCTGAAACCAAATCAGGCCAATCATATGATGACTTGGTTGCACGTTTTTTAGGTGAAGAACGCCCTTATCGACACATTACAGTACAACCAAAAAGCTGGTTGGCTCGACTATTTGGAGCATAACGATGGCAGGATTTTGGAGTAAACTGTTCGGAACTGACGAGAGACCATCAAGCGCACAAACTGCCAAAGATCGTTTGAAAGTAATTGTTGCCTCTGAACAGGGCTTGGGACGACGTTTGAGTCAAGACAAAATTGATCAAATGAAAAAAGAGATCATGCAAGTGGTCAGTCGTTATGTACGTGGTGTGGGTGAAGACCATATTCAAATGCAGGTACGTTCAGAAGCAAATATTGAAATGCTTGAAATGAATATCAATTTACCTGAAGAACGATAATTTCATTACTGATTGGTCAATCACCCAGAAATTAAGGCAAAATATGAGACTGGATCAGCAAAGCAACGCTTTGCCCAGTCGCAAGACGAGAAGCTGTGCTTCGAGTGGACTGGAGCGAGCATCTTTACCCAGTCGCAAGACGAGAAGCTGTGCTTCGAGTGGACTGGAGCGAGCATCTTTGCCCAGTCGCAAGACGAGAAGCTGTGCTTCGAGTGGACTTGAACAACGGTGCGTCTCGTTAAAATATTCAAAATATCCTGTCTCAAATTTTGCTTTTAAAGTGTAAGAGGAGCGTGTTATGGCATTATCACAGCCAGCAACTTTCAATGAAGAATGGTCAGATGAACGTGTTTTTGCCTACCTTAACCAACTTCCTCCAGACGGTGTAAATGCCGATTTTCATGTGTTGTATCATGCATTTAAACACATGCGTCCAAACGACTATGAGCGTCTTTTGACTCAGTTTGTTGCCGATGGCCGTGATGTAAACGCGACCAATCCTGAAGGTCAGCGTATTCATGATGTGATTGCTGAATTTCCGCGTCAGCGCGAACCTTTTTTAGAGGTACTAGCAAAGTTTGCATAAGTGCTAAAAAAAACCTGCTTGATGCAGGTTTTTTTATGATGGTTGAGTTTAGACCAATATTTCTCGTTTACCGTTGGCGCCCATGGCACTTACGATGCCATTTTCTTCCATCTGATCAATGATTCGAGCTGCTCGGTTGTAGCCCAAACTAAATTTGCGCTGTAAGGATGACGTCGATGCTTTACGAGTTTCCAAAACAAATGCGACGCATTGATCATAGAGCATATCTCGATCAGATCCCCCTTCTCCACCATCTTCAAAACCACGTGCGCTTGGCTCTTCATCAAACGGTGTTAAAATTTCATCGACATAATTCGGGGCACCGCGTTCGCGCCATGCATCACAAATCCGATTCACTTCATCATCGCTAATAAAAGCACCATGTACACGCTCAGGCTCGATTTTTCCAGGCCCAAGAAATAGCATATCACCATGGCCTAACAGGTCTTCTGCACCACCCGCATCCAAAATCGTTCGTGAGTCAATTTTACTGTTAACCCGCAGTGCAACGCGTGTAGGAATATTGGCTTTGATTAATCCCGTAATAACGTCTACAGAAGGACGCTGAGTCGCCAATAGCAGATGAATGCCGGCAGCACGAGATTTTTGCGCCAGTCGGGTAATCATTTCTTCGGCTTTTTTACCTACTTGCATAATCATGTCAGCAAACTCATCTGCCACAATCACAATTGAAGGTAAAGGTTGTAAGCGTGGGGCACGTTCTTGGGTGGCCGAATCACTTGGCTTCCACGTTGGATCAATCAAATCTTCACCGTTAGCAATTGCTTCTTCAACCTTACGGTTATAGTCTGCCAGTTTACGGATCTTTAAAAATGACATCAGCTTGTAACGGCGTTCCATTTCATTGACACACCAGTTAAGTGCACTCACCGCGTCTTTCATGTCTGTGACCACTGGAGTAAGCAAGTGTGGAATATCGTTGTAATTGGCCAATTCAAGCTGTTTCGGGTCAATCAGAATGAGGCGAAGCTGATCTGGGGTATATTTGAGCAGCATTGATAAAATCATGGAGTTGACTGCGACTGACTTACCCGAACCAGTCGTTCCTGCTACCAGCATGTGCGGTGCTTTACCCAAATCGGTAATGACAGGATTACCTGAAATATCTTTACCCATGGCCATCGAGAGTAAGCCGGCAGGGTCTTTAAATGACGGTGTCTCAAGCAGCTCGATCAAGCGCACCATTTCACGCGCGCTGTTTGGTACTTCAATACCGATATAAGGCTTGCCGGGAATAACCTCAACCACACGTACCGATGCCATCGACATCGAGCGGGCCAAGTCACGTGAAATATTGGTAACTTTAGATGCTTTCACACCGGGCGCCAGATCAAGCTCAAATCGTGTAACCACCGGGCCAGGCTGAGCCTCGACCACTTTGGCCTTCACATTAAATTCTTGTAACTTGATTTCAAGCAGTTCAGATAAACGTTCGAGCTGCTCGACAGTGAAGTTGACCTTCTTATTCGGATCAACTTTGTCTAGCAAATCAAAGCCCGGTAACGTTGGTAAATCACGACGCTTTTGTGCCACCTGCATTGCACGTGACATCGGTCTTCCCGAAGCATCTGTGAGTGGGGCGTCAAAATCAAACTCATCTTCTACCGGCTTACCTGCGGTTTCCTGCCAAGCTTCAATGAAGGCTTCTTTTGAAAGTGCTGCCTGCTCGCTTTCTGGCGTTACTGCTTTGGCAACAGGCGCTTGTTTGAGTGGCTCTGGTGCTCTGATTTCTTCTTCAGTCAAAAGATCAGACTGCTCTTCTGGTTCATACGCCGCATATCGATTTTGAGGCTGATGCGTTGTAGATGACGCTTTAAGCGTCTGCTCGACTTGTTCGATCAAATGATCAGTCTCTGAACGCGTAGTTGGCTGCGCTTGCGAGACAAACGGCGTGTGAATGTCAGACCCCGATTGATTCGGCATAGCGGCCAGTAATTCATCAAAAATCTGATCGTCATTCCAGTTCAGTTTATCTTTATTTAAAGGATTTGACTGATCATGAGCTGAGACTGAATCTGTGTGTGCACACTGAGCTTGTGCATTTAATTGTCCATGTTCATCATCTGCGGCACGAAGTAATGCATCGATTTCCTGTTTGTGAGTCAGATCATCAGATTGCAGCGCTTTCCATACCTCTCCGGTCGGTACCAAACGCTTTGATTCACTTTCAAGCCGATGTGCCTTTTCAAGCGCTTTCTCAAATTCCTGATCATCTACAGGTAATGGATCTTGATATTGCTGCTGGGCACGCTGTTCTTTCGCAACGACATCTTGGAATAACCGCTCAACCGTCTCGTCATCTGCCACATACTGATGGGTACGTGCCGCTGGCGCAATACTTGGGTTTTCTTGCTCTGGTTGAACCGCTTGTTCTGGTAAAGCAGAAGTGCTTTTAGATGCAGCACTGACCGATTGTGGCGCTTTCTTGGCTGATTGCTCCGTCAAATCATAGTCAGACTCATTCGGAGAGACGTTTTTATAAAATAGGTCTTGTAAATAAGCTGGTGTTGCTTTGAGTGTTGCCCATGTACGATTCCATTGAATGCCAAATGCCAAGGTGAGCAATAGCACCCAAAATACCAGCAAGAACAGCGTCGCACCATAAATGGTCAGGATACCGGACAGACTTTCACCCAGCTCATAGCCAATAATGCCTCCTGAGGCATTGGCTAGCGTATCTGCTGGTACATTCCAGTACAGATAAAGCAATGTAGAGGTGGCTAAGATAATAAAAAACTGCGCTGCATAGCGAAACGGTCGGTTTAGAAAACTGCGTGGCCACCAGACTTGAATGGCTTCAATAAACAAAAACAATGGAATCAGTAAACTCGCCCAGCCTAAAAAACCAAACAGCAAATCAGCAATCCATGCACCGGCAACGCCGCTAGCATTCGAGACATTTTGAGTGTCGCTTGAAATATGCATCCAGCCGGGATCGAATGGGGTATATGTCACAGTCGCGACAAACAGATAAATCCCGAACGAAACCAAAAATAATGTAATTAATAAACGCTGTGCATAAACGCTCGACACCGCAGTCATATACTGTCCTGTAAAACCAGTTTGAATGAATTCATTTGTTCTTTCGTTGGCTCAAAACCGGCAACGAATTAATTCACATATTATGCACCTGTTCTGTAAAAAATGATGCATGATTGTTGAAGCTTGTTGTTAACATCTTTCAATAAAATCGTATATAGCTCAATTCGATTTAGTTGATCAATATTATCCACATCAAAACGACGCCATTTGGCTCAACTTTCACGTATAATTTCAAAAATTTCGATATTAATAAGGAACTCGTCATGAGCGCTCGTCACTCTCGACTTATTATTCTTGGTTCTGGTCCTGCAGGTTATAGCGCTGCAGTTTATGCTGCACGTGCCAATTTGAAGCCAACGCTGATTGCAGGCTTACAACTTGGTGGACAGTTGACTACAACAACTGAGGTAGATAACTGGCCTGGCGATCCTGAAGGTTTAACCGGTCCGGTATTGATGGAGCGTATGCAGGCACATGCAGAACGTTTCGGTACCGACATTGTCTATGACCATATCAATGAAGTTGATTTAAATACACGTCCGTTCGTTTTAAAAGGCGATATGGAAGAGTACACCTGTGATGCTTTAATTATTGCAACAGGCGCGACTGCACAATACCTCGGTCTAGAATCGGAAGCCGCATTTATGGGTCAGGGCGTAAGTGCCTGTGCAACCTGTGACGGTTTCTTCTACAAAGGTCAAAACGTGATGGTTGTGGGTGGTGGTAACACTGCTGTTGAAGAAGCACTCTACTTATCGAATATTGCAGCTCACGTCACACTGGTTCATCGTCGTAGCAGCCTTCGTTCAGAAAAGATCTTGCAAGATCATCTGTTTGAAAAAGAGAAAGAAGGCAAAATTAGCATTATCTGGAACCATCAAGTCGATGAAGTTTTGGGTGATAATACGGGCGTTACAGGCGTACGCTTGAAATCTACTCAAGACGAAAGCACACAAACTGTTGATGTACAAGGCTTATTCGTTGCAATTGGTCACAAGCCAAATACGGGCATGTTTGAAGGTCAGCTTGAGTTACGTGATGGCTATATTCAAGTCCAAAGCGGTACGCAAGGTAATGCAACTGCAACTTCAGTTCCGGGTGTTTTTGCGGCAGGTGACGTTGCAGATAACATTTACCGTCAAGCGATTACTTCGGCGGGTTCGGGCTGTATGGCTGCACTTGATGCAGACAAATACTTAGAAAACATCTAAGTCACACAGCAGTTCTCATCACATTAAAAGATCGGCTAAAATAAGGCCGATCTTTTTTATTCTCTCTCCCTTCATGATTTTACCTTCGATGTATGTGTTTCCCGATCCAGTTGAAGCCGACCCAGAGGGTCAAGGGTTGATTTGCATCGGGGCAGATTTAGAACCTTCAACACTTTTTGAAGCCTACACACATGGATTATTTCCTTGGTTTAACGAAGGTGATCCGATCTGTTGGTGGAGCCCCGACCCGCGTTGCGTCATCTATCCCGAGCAATATCGCCCAAGTAAAACACTTATTCGGAGTATGAAAAAATACGATTATCAAGTGACCATTAATCGTGCCTTTGAGCAAGTGGTTCGTGCTTGCGCCCTGCCCCGCAATTACACCAATGACACCTGGATTTCAGAAGATATCGTGCAAGGCTACGTCGAACTGTTTAAAGCAGGCTACGGCTATAGCGTCGAAGTTTGGCAAGAAGATCAATTAGTAGGCGGATTATATGGTGTGAGTATTGGTAAAGGCTGCTTTGGAGAATCAATGTTTAGTACACGTACCGATGCCTCCAAAATGGCATTTTATACGCTCATGCTGATTGGGCAAGAACATCAAGTGCGCTGGATTGACTGTCAACTGGTCAATGACCATTTATTAAGCTTAGGTGCTTGTACACTTTCTCGTCAAGACTACTTAAAATCGTTACAAGATGTAATTATTGAGCCCCCTATCAATTGGAAAAAGTATTCAGAACGTGTATTTTCAAGTAAAAGAATTGCCCAAATTGCAAAACTAACCGAATGATAACAATGAGGGGACATACACGATGAAATCTTACCACCCAAAGTCCCTTCTCAATGACTTACAGTACTATATTACCCCGCCCCACGACTGTAGCTATCTAGACAACAAATCTGCGCGCATGGTGTTTCTCGATCCAATCCACCGGATTGACGTGGTGACGCTTTCTGAACTTTCACGCGTTGGTTTTCGTCGTAGCGGCGACTTTGTGTATCGCCCAGAATGTCATTTGTGCAGACAGTGCCTGTCTTGCCGCGTACCGGTCGACGAATTTGAAATGAACAGCATGCAGAAGAAAGCCTGGAAACGAAATCAGGATCTGCGCATGTCGATTGTGCCCACACATGCCGCCACAAATGTGCATTATGCCTTGTATGAGCGTTACATTAATGAACGCCATGCCGATGGCGATATGTTTCCACCAAGTCTAGATCAGTTTGAAAAGTTTCTGGTGCATAGTTGTACCGAAAGCTTCTTTTTAGAATTATGGAAAGATGATCGCTTGGTCTGCGTTTCAACATGTGATTTGATGGACGACGGATTATCTGCGGTTTATACCTTTTTTGATCCAGCCGAGCAGCGCCGATCTTTGGGTGTGTTTGCAATTCTTAAACAGCTCGAATATGTGCAATCGTTACAGCTCGATTATTTATATTTAGGTTACTGGGTGCCACATTCACAAAAGATGAATTACAAATCTCAGTATATTCCCCTCGAATTACTTTTAGACGGCCAATGGCGCCGCCTGAATCGCGCACTGTCGCAAGAAGAAATTGATCAACTGGGTGAGTCACTGATGACCATTTTACCTTCTGAATGGAACAGCTTACTGATTAAATAAGCACTGCTTACTTAAATAAATCGGCAAAATTATCACTGCATGCTTTCACCATAATGATGGCATGCTCACGTCCGCCTTCTGGTCTTGGGTAATAATTGCGTCGTAAATCAATTTGATGAAATCCAGATTTTTCATATAAACGAATCGCTGCTGCATTACTTTCGCGGACTTCTAGAAAAATTTGCACAGGTTGATTACTTAAAAGATTGATCGACGCATCGAGTAAGTCAAAGCCAAGCCCTCTGCCCTGTTGCCGAGGATCAATTGCCATCAATAACAAATTGGCTTCATCAAGCACAGGCTGCAAAATACAAAAGCCCGCCAATTTATTCTGTATTTCAATCACGGTACTTTGATATGAATCCACCGCTTCATAAAATTGCTGTGCTGACCATGGATGAGTTTGAACCAAGCGCTCAATCGCCACGATAGCTTCAACATCGTCATGTTGCATTTTACGAATCACGGGAGTTTGCATAATAAAGATTTAGATGAAGAGACTCGAGGCACAATCTTAACCAACAACTCGGCATAAAAAAAGGGCAATTGCTTGCCCACGGAGTTAACTTTAAATCTTATAAACCCAGTTTGGCTTTCCATGTTGCCAACAGGTTATTGGTATCTAAATCATTCGGATGAAACCCAGGCTTAAAATACGCCAACATTTCATCTAACATGCCAGTAATAATACCTTTAGATGGGCTATAAGCATACGTATAAATTGTGCCAAGCTCTTTCAGATTTAATTTACCATCTTCTTGTAAAAGCTTTGCAACAAAATATGACTGAGTAATAAAAATAGCCAGCATAGAGACTACCAATGCCGTATTTCTAAGCGAATAAGCTTTTAAATCCCGACCAAAGATTCCCTCAAACACATCATAGGCTACGGCTTTATGCTCATTCTCTTCAATTGCATGCCAGTACCACATGGTCGACATCGTATCATCAGTCATAAGCGCTTGAATATGTGGGTTTCGTAATAATTGTGAGGCAATGGTCGCAGTAAAATGCTCAAGTGCTGTAGTAGCGGTTAAATCAACCATTTCTTGTGTCATACCAAACGGTTTGACCAGTTTTGCAAAAATTTTACGGCCGGTCTGAATGACTTTTCCTGTTCTTTGCTCAAGGCTTGCCACATCGTGACCATATTTTTGTGCCGAGGCATTAAAGCCAACATGCTCTTGAGTATGCATGGCTTCTTGACCGATAAAGGCACTGATTTCTTTTTGCAATGCATCGTTGTCTTTGATTGCAGGGTGGTAGCGTACTGCACGAACCGAATCGATAAAAAACTTCTCACCATCCGGAAATAAAGCAGATAAAGCAGTCATAAAATGGGTCAGACCTGCAGAACCATTCATCCAATATTCGGGTACATCGTTGAAGTCAAAGTTCATACGACGAACTGGAAAACTTGCACCTGCACGGTTGGTAATATTCACTTTAGCGTTCATGCCAACGACTCCTCAAGGGTAAAAGACCCTTGCTTTCTTATTTAATTTCTTGATTAAGATCATACTTCTTTCATAAAAACGTGTAAGTGCAGTTTAGGACACAGAAATGTCAGTTAAGGACATGAGGAGAAAAAGACGTGATGAGTGAAACGGATTTTTCGACGCAAGAGAAAAAGATGTAATAGATGAAACGGATTTTTCGACGCAAGAGAAAAAGATGTAATAGATGAAACGGATTTTTCGACGCAAGAGAAAAAGATGTAATAGATGAAACGGATTTATTTAAATCTCGATGAATTGATGACATAAAAAAAGCGCCCCAGAGGAGCGCTTTTTTCACTGAATAGTGATTATGCAGTTACTTTCGCAACAACACCAGCACCTACAGTACGACCACCTTCACGGATCGCAAAACGTAGACCTGGGTCCATTGCGATTGGGTGGATCAATTCTACTGACATTTCAACGTTGTCGCCTGGCATTACCATTTCAACGCCGTCTTGTAATTGGATTGCACCAGTTACGTCAGTC
>NZ_BBNM01000014.1 GCF_000760595.1 Acinetobacter soli
TTTATTGGTCAATGTCGTATTCAGTTGGTTTTGCGCAGAAAGTAATTGTTCTTCAGTTGCAGCACGACCACTATTATAAGTTCCTGCCGGATTCCAAGTTGTATTGTTCAATCCTACAACTGTGTTAGCAGTACTGTTAATATTAACATTACCAATATTTAACCCACTATTCGTCAATGAGTTTGAGCCCACTTTTACTTCATTGTTTTTGATACTGCTCGAACCTGTTGTTACGCTACCATTGGTTCCAAGATTAATACTTTCAGCAAGTCGAATATCAAGTTGATTCGATCCATTTGCGACAACACCTATATTACTAGTCGTCAATGTACCAGATGCACCGCCTTTTAAGTTTAAAGTTTCACCTAATTTACGTGAAGCATTATTTCCCGTATCTCCTGCAAAGCCGATCGATTGATTAACAGCACCATCTAAAGCTGAAAGCGCAGCACCCACATTATTTACGGTGACTTTACTACCATTTCCTGCAGGATTTGTTGTAACCGTATAACTTGGCGCAGATATACCACCAGTTGCTTGATTAGAAACAGCTCCTCCACCTAATGCCTGTGCAGTTTTATTTGCTAAATTTGATATTTCTTCATTCGTTTGAAAAAGTTGACTACCATTAATTGCATCAGTACTAGTTGATGAAACACGCCCGGCAGCAACATTTATAATTTGACGTTCTTTGTTTATAGCGCCAATACTTACGGTCGATAAGTTTGTGCCTGCACCTGCATAACTATATTCTTTACCATTAATCGTACTTTTGGTGGTTTGATTGTAATCACCTGAGATAGAATTACTACCTAGCGCTACAGCATTATTGTGCGTATTGTTGACTGTTGCATTAGCCCCCAGAGCAATAGAAGCTTCTGCATAAGCATTTGAGTTTGTACCTGTAGCAATCGTATTCTTTTTGTAGGCATTAGCACCCGTGCCTGTTGCTATTGAACTTTCATCATATGCTCTTGCGAGTTGACCAAGCGCAATTGCTTGTTGACCTTCAGATTTTGCACCAGTACCAATAGCAATCGCATTAAGTGCTGATGTTTCTGCCTGCTTACCAATAGCTATCGTATTATCAGCTGAAGCTGAAGCGGTACCTAGCGCAGTAGAATATTGACCAGATGCAATTGCACCATCACCTATTGCATTAGCACTTTGTCCTGATGCCTTAGCTGTGTTGCCCAAAGCATTCGCATTGATAGCTGTTGACTGTGCATTATTACCAATTGCTGTACTATTTTGAGCGGAGGAAAGCGAAGATCTACCTATTGCAATGCCTTGCTCACCCTGAGTAAGAGCTTGATTACCAAATGCAATACCATTATCGCCGCTTACTATAGCTTTTCTGCCAACGACAATTGCTTGATCTGCATTTTGTACTTCTGCTTCACTACCAATCGCAACAGCATAATTTGTAGTATTGTTTGTAGCATCTATCTGTACATTTTTGCCTATTCCAATACTATCTGCTCCTTTAGTACTTACTAGAGTTCCTAATGCAATATTATTGATATCAATAGTTGTATTTTCTTTACCAATTGCGATTGAATTACTACCTTTAGCTCTAGTTCCAGCATTCCCGATTGCAATACTATTAATAGCTTCTGTACGAACATTACTTCCCAAAGCAATACTATTTTCAGCAGTAGAAGATGTACCAGTACTTGGTCCAATCGCCAGTGAGTTATTCGCCACTGCTTGGTCACTTGAAATGTTAGCACCATCAGTACTATTAATTGACACATATTTAACAGTTGCATCTTTCGTAAGGGCTTTTACTTGTCCTAAATTAACAGCTTGATCATTTGTCGTTGCAGTCGCAACATTATTGATCGTTGTTCCCTGTCCTCCGTTTGAACTAAGAACAATATTATTCTGATCTGCATTGGTATAAGTCACGTAATAACCAGTTGGTAATACCCCGCCATTAGTACCAGCTGCAATCGCTGCAATAAGACTTGAGTATTTTGTACCATTAACATTTACG
The DNA here is from genome assembly GCF_000760595.1 of Acinetobacter soli. Classification (GTDB taxonomy): domain Bacteria; phylum Pseudomonadota; class Gammaproteobacteria; order Pseudomonadales; family Moraxellaceae; genus Acinetobacter; species Acinetobacter soli. The sequence continues at coordinate 2,000 of NZ_BBNM01000014.1, forward strand.
TCGCCAAATTTACTATCCGTAGAACCTGACAAGCCAAGTATGGTCGATACATCTTGATGTAGTTGTGTTAACTGACTGACATTTACAGCATCTGTTGGACTACCACCAGGGGCAAGATTGGTAATTCTTCGGGTTGTGGTTCCATTTCCTACAGAGACAACGCTGTAACCAACACTTGCAACGTTTGCAATAGTATCAGGCACCAAATATGCATTTTTTGTTGAATTCAGACTGGCGTTACTATTTGTTCCTAATGCAACATTATTGGCTGCTGCTATAGTATTTGAACCTATGGCAACACCACCTGAACCATTTACTTGAGCATTATAACCGACAATAGTTGCATCAGTTCCCGAGTTTACTTTCGACGCACTTCCAACTACCACAGACTGACTAGAGCCTTTCGTCTCAGATCCCAGTGTGATTGAGCGCGAGATTGCACCACCGTTAATATTACTGTTACGGCCCACAGAAATATTATCGTCACCATTCATACCACTACCAGCAGCAATACCAATTGCAATATTACTATCTGAACTAGAATTGCTGTCAGGTGATAAATTTGAGCCAGCACCACTGCCAATCGCAATATTCTGATTTCCAACTACGTTCTGTCCAGCATTCTTGCCTATAGCAACATGCTCGACACGATCATTTGTCGCTCCTTGAGATGAACCTTGACCCGCATTTTGACCAATCGAGATACCATAATCAGTATCAGCGGTTGCTCCGCTACCGATAGCAACTGCATTTTGTCGATTAGAAGAAGCCTGTTTACCAATTGCAGTAGAACCGCCCCCATTTGCAATACTATTATCACCAATCGCTATACTAGAAGAACCAATCGCTTTATTTCCTGACCCAACAGCAGTACTTGAATTTCCGGTAGCAGCATTTATCGCCCCAATAGAGGCACTTGAATCACCTGTCGCTATGTTCGATGTTCCTACTGTAAGACTGTTTTTACCAGCAGAGAGATTGGCACCACTACTTAACAGACTCATAAAGCTATTCAGTTGAGCGGGTGTTACAGGAGTATTATTAATCGCTATAATATTCGAAATATTTTGACCTGTTGAATTTGGATCTGTAGTGACAGGAATACCATCCACTGCAATAATACGATTATTGTTATTGGTATCTCTTGTCAATTGTGGTGTTCTTGGAGTTCCCGTCGTTGCACCTATTGCAGTGCTATTTAAACCTAAAGCAGATGATTCTTTACCAATAGCAACATTGTTTTGACCATAAGCCAGAGATTTTTCACCTAAACTTATGCTGCCAGCGGCAGATGCTTTTGCTGTCTTACCAATACTAATACTCGAATCGGCAGAAGCTAATGCTTGATCTCCTATTGAAATAGCGCTCAACCCATCTGACTTTGCTTGAGGGCCTATAGCTACTGATTCATCACCATTTGCTTGCGCATCTGCATTTATAGATTTAGTGCGGAAATACTTAATACCATTATAAGTAACGCTAGGATCATTTACGCCCAGTAAGCTCTTAATTTGACCTAAATTAACAGCATCACCATCCGTTGTTGCTGAAGCTAAATTTTTAATCTGTTTACTATTTAAATCAGCACCGCCATTTAAGCTAGCAACACCTGAAGTCGTTAAAGTACCATCTACAGATGTGTTCTTGAGAGATGTTGCTCCACCGTTTACAGTTAAACCATTTCCTACAGTTACCGCACCAGTTGTTGTTACGCTTGTAAAATTAGGATTATCAATCGTATTGACTGTATAAATTGTTTGACCATCACTACCAGTGGTAGATGTAATACTTGTATTTTTCCCACTCGCAGCTATTTGTGTTTTAGCAGCTTTAACCTGTGCATAGTTCGCAGCATCGGTATCCACTGTACCAGCCGCCAGATTATTAATAATTTTGTTATTTAGACTAGCACCACCATTTAAGCTAGCAATACCTGAAGTGCTTAGCGTTCCATTTATAGTGGTATTTTTAAGTGAAGTTGTTCCCGCGGTTACAGTTAAACCATTTCCTACCGTTGCAGCACCCGTAGATTCTAGGGTTTGACCTTTGATTATTCCACTAGCTGTAATATTACTCGCAGTTGTATTGCCGGTTACATTTAATGAATTTGCATTAACCGCACCCGTTGTGTTAAGTACCCCATTTACAGTCGTATCTTTAAGTGAAGTTGTTCCAGCAGTTACAGTTAATCCATTTCCTACCGTTGCAGCACCCGTAGATTCTAGGGTTTGACCTTTGATTATTCCACTAGCTGTAATATTACTTGCAGTTGTATTGCCGGTTACATTTAATGAATTTGCATTAACCGCACCCGTTGTGTTAAGTACCCCATTTACAGTCGTATCTTTAAGTGAAGTTGTTCCAGCAGTTACAGTTAATCCATTTCCTACTGTGGCAGCACCCGTAGATTCCAAGGTTTGCCCTTTGATTGTTCCAGTTGCCGTTACGGTACTAAAATTTGGATTATCCGTGGTTTCAATTTTTGTATCCCCATTTATAGCTGTTACTGTAATATTATTTCCTGCTATGACATCAGCGTAAGCAGGAATAGCTACACCAATTAAAATAGTAGCAGCAATACTTTTAACAGTTCTTGTTTTTGTCTTGTTTTTTGCTAGTTCAGATACCGCAACCCACGCACCTAGAGATGCATTCCAAACAACCTTGTAAACTTGATTCATATTTACTTTACCCTAAATTAGTAAATTGTGACGTGAGTTGCAATAAATTAACTACTTATACAAACTGTGTTAAGATTTGCATACTTTGTGTAAATAATATATTAAAAAAATTGACAATCACATCACATTTTTATTTATTTACATAAAATTCACCACAGAAAACAGCAAAGAGTTTAATTAAATTTTTTTCAATTTAAACAAAAACTTAAGGGCATATTGCTGTTTTAAAGCAATTATACGTATTGTTACAAAATCAACTTGAGTTAATTAAATTAAATTTTTATATTTGTTTTAAAATAATATCTTTTTATTAAAAATTAACACGATAAAGGCTTAGTCATACAAACCTATTTTTGATAACTTATTAAGCAATATAATTTCGGAGTAAATAAACTCGCCCTTAAAATCTATCGCACAACCAATTGATATTCTTATATTTAAGCGCTAATTAATCGACAAAATCTCTCGATCTAGTTTGATGCGACTACTCAATGATATACATAGCTAAAAGGCAAACACAGACCAAATCAAACTTATTCTGATGTGGCTATTTAATGCTACATTATGATCAAATCACTATTTCGTCTCTTTACTTATGGTCACTGTTTTTTTGCAAAGCCTCATTAAGCTTTGACTTTAAATTGGATAGCTCCCAATATCAGTGATATTCGTATTCCGTCATTTGTATAAGACAAAGGGATATTGATGCTGTAATCAGCTATCAGAAAAGTAGTGATGGAGTTCACCTACTTCTCAACTCTACTAGCTTAAAGTTTTTAGTTAGGTGAAGGTAAATGGATAAGCAAGAAAAGTCAGCCCGAATATCGTCGTCAATAGTGTAAGACTGCATATTGGTATAAATGACAAAAGCCTTCATATGCAAGCAGTTCAGCTTACAAAAAATAATGTCAGTGATTCACAAATTTTGAGGGATTTATTTAATCAAATCTCCCCTTGGATGAGCAGATTGATTCAATCTATACAGATAAAGCTAATGATATAAACAATCTCGTCAGGTCATTCCAAATCGGTAAGAACAAGCAGTGATTTCATTCAGGAAAAAATGCAGGGTCTTTTTAAGATAATAGAGTTCATTCACGAGAGCGAAATGAATGACTTCAAACAGTTAACTTTTCGGCAGGACACTATAAAAAAATAATCAGACTATCATTGCCGAAATTTAGTCGAAACCAAGATGGATTACATCAAATTACTAGGCGATAAATTCAGTGCTATGAACCTTTAAAGTCAAGTCAATGAAGTTCATAGCAATTTTAGATAAATTTACAGAGTTACATCGTTCTCGCACCCAAGTTATCACTTGAATTTTAGCTACCCATACGAAATTTACCTTTAAATACTTTATGCAATAGAACCCAATTACCGCTAAATAGTTTTTAAAAAAAAATAGCTTTTTTAATCATTATAAATTCCTACCAAATCAATTTACGCACAAACGTCATTGTTGGACTATTTTTTTAATTTAGAAATTGAATAGCCATAGCTCTACTCATGAAAGCAACGTATGCTTTTCTAAATATGTTCTTTTTGCACGTTCGTTATGTCCAAGCTTGCTCCATTTGATGACTTATTAAAGCAGTATCATGCGCTTGCGCATCATCATGATCCGATTTTGCGCGATCGTCTTTTTGATGCACAAAGCTGGCTCAAAGCCCGCATGATACATACCCATTCCGATCTGTTTGAACAACCACAATATCGCTTAATGACAGATTATTTTTTAAATCGTTTATATGGTGGCCCCGACTTTGATCCACTGGCGGCTCAAATTGAACGATTACTCAAATATGCCCACAAAATTGAAAAACTGGTGCCCGACAATGCCATCAAAACGGGGACGCAATCGATTAGTTTAGCCATTCTTGCGCTAGAATTAGACGAACAAATTGCACTGCAACTTCTTAAAGACTATCCAGTCGACACGCCCATTACAGACGAAATGATGCGTCAAACTTTAATTCAGCTCGACCAGAAAGCGCAGCGACTACATCAGTTGGCTTTACTCGATGATCTGGGCAAAGCGCTTGATAAATATATGCGCTCATTTGTAATGTATACCGCATTTAAAATGGCCAAAGGGCCAGTCATGAAGCATAACTTTGAGTTGATGTATCACTTTATTGATGAAGGCTTTCGCGCCATGAAACCCATGAAGTCGGCTGAAGCGTTTATCAAGGCCTTTACCCACAAAGAGCGTGAGATTGTTGAAAAGGTTCATGCAGGGCATCCTGATCCATTTTATTGATCTGCTTTCCTTGCGTTTTCAGCAGGGTGCATGCCATGCTTGCACTGCTGCATTTTATGTATAGTATTAATAACAATTGCATGATGACGTCTGTCAAACAACTCCAAACTCTGTCATCATGCACAGCCATTATCATTTGATCATGTGTGTTTACATTCAGGAGCGACATCATGTCTAACGAAAATCAAACGCCCACTACTCCTACTGAGCCGGCTCAACGTTCAGACAGTACCAGTCCTTTCCTGAATAGCCCACTTCCTCAAGGCACACCACAAGGTCAACAACAGTCGTTACAACAAGAATTCAACGATGCGCCGATCAGTAATGTACCAAAATACAATTTACCACGGGGTGCAGGTAAAACAGGCAATGTCGGTGATACCACACACTTTGGATATCAAACTGTAAAAGCTGAAGATAAGGCCCAAAAAGTGGCCGAAGTGTTCCACTCCGTGGCGAGTAAATACGACATCATGAATGACTTGATGTCATTTGGTATTCATCGTTTGTGGAAACGTTTTGCAATTAATATGTCGGGTGTGCGCCGTGGGCAGCATGTGCTGGATATTGCGGGCGGTACTGGGGATCTTGCCAAAGTGTTTAGCCGTGAAGTCGGCCCTCAAGGACGTGTTGTACTTTCCGATATCAATGAGTCGATGCTTAACGTCGGGCGTGACCGTTTACTCGATGCAGGCTGTACCAATGTAGATTTTGTACTGGCCAATGCCGAAACACTCGAACCTTTTGCAGACAACAGCTTTGATCTGCTGACGATCAGCTTTGGCTTACGTAACGTCACCGATAAAGATGCCGCACTTGAAGCGATGTATCGTGTACTAAAACCGGGTGGTCGCCTGTTGGTCCTTGAGTTTTCAAAACCCGTCTTTGAACCTTTTTCAAAGCTTTACGATTTTTACTCATTTACCGCCTTACCAATCATGGGCAAACTTGTAGCCAACGATGCCGAAAGCTATAAATATCTGGCCGAATCGATTCGTATGCATCCTGATCAGCGTACCTTAAAAAGTATGATGGAGCAGGCTGGCTTTAAAAACTGCGACTATCACAACCTGACCGGCGGTATTGTAGCTGTTCACCGCGGATTCAAACTTTAAAGGATGTAATCTGATGTGGTCGATTCTTGCGCTAGGTGCAATCGAACGCTGTATTCATCATTTTATCGATCTGGATGCCATTACCCGCATCCAGCTCAACCGTCTTCAAGGCAAGCTGCTGCGTGTGGTGATTGACAGTCCGCAGCTGTCGGTGGATGTGTTTTTTGATGAACACAAGGTGCGTCTTGAACCTACAGTGACAGGACATGCCGAGAAAGCGTCAATCTTTGAACAGCGCCCTTTTGATCAACAACACTGCGTCATCGACGCCACCGCTACCTTGCATGTGCCCAATGTCATCTCGCTCCTTAAATTGCTCCTCAGCGATCCAGAGCAGATCGGTAATGTACCGCTTCAAGGTGATTATCATCTGTTGCAAGATATTCAGCGTATTTTAAATGAAGCTGAACCTGACCTTGCATCACATTTGAGTCCGTGGATTGGCCCTGCGCTTGCACATGAACTGGGCAAACTCGGCGGTGTGCCCAAACACCTCAAACGTGCAGTCGAAAGCGGATTATTTTTTGCTGAGGATGCACTCAAAGAAGATACCGGTTTGTTCGCTTCACGCTGGCAAATGAACGCGCTTCAAGGCCAAACCCGTAAATTGAATCAAGAGCTGGATCGACTCGAAGCCAGACTTTCACAACTTAAAACCAAGATACTACCCAACAATTAGGTGACAACTGACTATGGTTCCGCACGTTTCACGGTTACTCGAACTCTGGCGTATTGCTGCACACTATCGGCTCGACACCCTGTTTCCTGCGGAAGAATTGCCTACCAAAGCACGCCATGCCCTTAATCTGATCCGTCTACATCCTGCCGCATGGTCGAGCCGTGAACGTAAAAATCCGTTCAAGCTCAAAGAAGCCATTGAAGATATGGGGCCACTGGCCATCAAGATGGGGCAATTGCTCTCGACACGTCGTGATCTAATTCCACCTGAAATTTTGGCACAATTGGTATTATTACAAGATCAGGTTAAGCCATTTGATACCCAGATTGCCAAACAGCGGATCCAGAATGCGCTGAAAGCCGATGTAAATACACTCTTTGCACGTTTTGACGAACAGCCCCTTGCCGCTGCCTCAATTGCACAGGTGCATACCGCGGCTTTGTTTGATGGTCGAGAAGTGGTGGTTAAAGTCACACGTCCCGATATTCGCAGTCAGATTCTGCAAGATTTTGAAATTATCACATGGCTTGGTCAATGGCTCGAAAGCCGGATTGAGGCCGCACGCGCACTGCATTTAACTGAAATTATTCAAGATTACCGTCAGATCATTCTCAATGAACTGGATCTCACACTTGAAGCGGACAATACCCGTCGCATGCGCCATAACTTTACGGGCTCAAGCATGATGTATGTGCCCGAAGTTTATATGGACAGTACCGACGTGATGGTGGCCGAGCGCATTACAGGTGTGCCGATTTCCGATACCGCTACCTTTGATCGCCTTGGTATGGATCGTGCACAACTGGCCGAAAAAGGTCTCACGATTTTCTTTACACAGGTTTTCCGCGACAACTTTTTCCATGCCGACATGCATCCTGGCAATGTCTTTGTTGAAACCCTCAATCCAAGTAATCCACGTTTCATTGGACTCGATTGTGCGATTATGGGCGAGTTGTCCAAATCGGATCAGATGACCGTTGCACGCATGCTACTGGCAGTGATGAACAGCAACTTTATGCAGCTGATTCAGATTGTACACCAAGCGGGCTGGATTCCTCCCGGCACCGATCAGGATGCTTTGGCTCGTGAAATGCGCCGTACCGTGGGCCCGATGGTCTCTAAACCCATGGATCAGCTCGACTTTGCCGGTATTTTATTGCAGGTGATGGATATTGCCCGACGCTTTCGTTTGGAAATTCCACCTCAACTAATGCTGCTGCTCAAAACATTGGTTCATGTAGAAGGTTTGGGCACCGATTTGTATCCACAACTGGATATCTGGAAACTAGCCAAACCTATTTTGACTGAATGGGTGAAAGCGGAAATGAATCCAGTCAAAAACATGAAGGCGCTGGGTCAGCAAATTCCTGATCTGTTATTGGGCGCGCATGACCTCCCGACCTTAATGATCGACAGTTTAAACGGATTAAAAAATCAATCTGCATGGCAAGATCGTCAGGTGCGTGAAATTCTGCAATTACGTTTGCAAATGGAACAGCAACAAAAGCGGAGCTGGATCTTTGGCAGCATGATTGCAATTTTACTCAGTATTGCGGTGATTGCACCGTGGTATTTCTCAGCTCCTTTAATTGTCGTGGCTACACTAATTGCGCTCTGGCGCGTGACCAAATAAAAGCACGGCGTAATCTCGTGCAGGCTGCTTCATGAGCGCTATCTGCCTAATGAAGTACGCCAATCCGACTGGGCCATATGGCCCAGTTTTTCGTATATGCCGGTAAAGCTCACCATGAATCTGGCCAAAAGATCGAGTTTTTTTTCGCAAATCCGGTCAGATGCCGTACACTATAACCGTCTTAAATGACCAACAACTCTTTTTCTATTTCCATATTGGTGATGTCTCATGAACAACGTGCAATGGCTCGATGAAGTAAAATTTAACGAACAAGGGTTAATTCCAGCCATCGCGCAGCATCATCAAACCGGTCGTATTTTGATGGTCGCTTGGATGAATCGTGAATCCTTGGCTTTAACCGCAGAAAAAAAACAGGCCGTGTATTTCTCACGTTCGCGTCAAAAGCTTTGGCATAAAGGCGAAGAATCTGGGCACTTTCAAACCGTGTATGAAATTCGTCTCGACTGTGATGCGGATGTCATTATCTTACAGATCGAGCAGCACGGAGGCATTGCCTGCCATACAGGCCGTGAATCCTGTTTTTATCGCGTACTGACTCCGCAAGGCTGGGAAATCGTTGATGCGCAGCTCAAAGATCCAACCGCCATTTATGGTGAAACGGCCAAGCAAGAGCCACACGACACTCTCAAGACCGATGATCAAATCGATGTTCTTGCCTACCTTGGTCAGCTCATGCAAGCGCGTAAGCAGGCACAAGCAGACAGCTCCTACGTGGCCAGTCTGTATCAAAAAGGCCTAAACAAGATTTTAGAGAAAGTGGGTGAAGAAAATATTGAAACCCTGCTGGCGGCTAAAGAGTTTGCACACCAACCAAGTGATGCAACGCGCAATGATTTAATTTATGAAACAGCCGATCTTTGGTTCCATAGCATTATCATGCTGGGCTATTTCGATCTCAGTCCTGAATTGGTACTCAATGAACTGGCACGACGTCAAGGCCTATCGGGTCTGGTCGAAAAAGCCAATCGGATAAAAGGATAACTGCCACCTGTGTCGAGCCAAGAAAAACCAAAAGCCACATACGAACAAGCGACCGCAATTGACAATGCCCGTTTGGGTGAATCGTTTAAGGTGATTGCCTATGCAGGCACAGGAAAAACCACCACCTTGCAAATGATCAGTGATGCCATGCCTGCACGGCGTGGCATGTATCTGGCTTTTAACAAAGCCATTGCCAGTGAGGCACAGCAAAAGTTTCATCGACAAGTGGATTGCAGAACCTTTCATTCATTGGCATTTCGTAGTGTGCCACGCGGCGTTACCGATAAACTTCGCTTACCACGACTCAGCCCCAGCTTTATGGCCAAGGATTATCGGCTTGAGCCGATTACTTTACGTCGACTGATGGGCGGGCGTTACGAAAAATATGTGCTGATGCCCAGTCGTCTAGCCAGTTTAGTGGCCAACACGGTCAGTTACTTTTGCTCGACCAACTCGCAATATCCTGCACCTCGACATATTCAGGCACCGAGCTGGCTGCATCCCGATGACATCGATCAGCTTCAACAGCATCTTTATCCGGCAGTTGAGCGGCGCTGGCTAGAATCGATTGATCCACAGCATCAGGCGGGTATCGGGCACGATATCTACCTCAAGCTCTGGGCGTTATCAAATCCCGTCATTCCAGCCGATTATGTGCTATTTGATGAAGCACAAGATGCCGATCCACTCATGCTCGGCATCTTGCTCAAACAACGTAGTACCCAAGTGATTTATGTAGGGGATGCGCATCAGCAAATTTATGCTTGGCGCGGTGCAGTCAATGCCATGCAACAACTGCCCTTGCCTGAGTCACGCCTGACCACCTCGTTTCGCTTTGGCGAAAGTATTGCCGATATTGCCAATCATCTGCTGCATGGACTGAATGAAACCATCCCGCTGCTGGGCAATCCCGAACTGAATTCAAAAGTCGTCAACAAACCGCATACCAAACAGCGTGATGCGATTTTGTGCAGAACCAATGCCCGTGCCATGGAGTTACTCCTCTCTGGTCTGGTTCATGGCGATAAAGTCAGCCTGCAAGCCGATCACAATAAACTCAATCGCTTTGTCGATGCGGCCAGCCAGCTCAAACAGGGCAAACGTGTGACCGACGTTCCAGAGCTGGCATGGTTCAATTCATGGCATGATGTACATGAATATTGTGAAACCAATGATGGCAGTGACATTAAGCCTTTGGTGAAACTGGTCGATGACCACGGTACAGCCCCTCTCAAAAAGGCATTATCCAAGATTACGCCGATTGAGCAAGCAGACTATGTGATCTCAACGGCACATAAAGCCAAAGGTCTTGAGTGGAACCGTGTGCATATTGAAGACGACTACCAATTTAAAATTAACAATTTAGAGCATAAAATTACAGATGAAGAACTTCGTCTGCTCTATGTGGCTTGTACCCGTGCTAAAGTAAGTTTGAACATCCATCATATTTATGATCTTGTGCAACAGCTCAAGTTACGCTCGTCACAGCGCTTGAGTACATCTGTCGTATAGAGAGTGAGCCACTGATGAAGCTAAAATCGATCCGTCTCAAACATATTGGTCCATTTCAAAACCTTGACGTACAGTTCGATTACGCTCAAAAGCCCGTCACATTGATTCTGGGTGAGCATTCATCAGGTAAAACCACGCTGCTCAAGCATCTTTTTCAGGCGCTCAGTTGGTTTCCTGCACGCTTTAAAGACGCGCGTGCTGCCGGCATTGTCATGCAAGATCAAGATATCAGCTTTCAAAAAACGCAGGCAAAAATTCAATTGGATGTCCAATTTCCTGCTGAAATAGGTGTGATCACAGAAAGCAGCGATGTACAACAATACGACGCTCACGGATGCACATGGCGACTATTTAAAACCTTATCGGCCAGTGGGACAGGCATCAGTCAAGTTGATACGCAACAACTTGAACAACTGGTTAGTCTTTATCAGCACGCCATACATCAAGATCCCTTACAAGGCCTGCCTCTGATCGCTTACTACCCTGCCGATCGTTTTATTCACGAAGTAAATTTACTCAGCAAAAATATTCCGGCGGTGTTTCAATCCGTTTCTGCCTATGAAACTGTGACGCCACCCTACACCACATTTGCACGCTTTTTTGAATGGTTGCGTGAAGTCAGTGATGTTGAAAATGCTCAGGCTGCTCAGCTTCTACAACGCGTCACCCAACATGATGAAGACAGCAATGCACCACCACTTGAAGAAGTAATGTTTCATGCGCAGGCTCAATTAAAAACGCCACATTTACAAGCACTGAAAAATAGTTTGCAAATGGTTTTTCCTGAATTGACCGATCTTTATCTTGAGTATCACCCTAAATTGCAACTTATGGTGCGCTATCAAGGGCAGCTCCTCCCTTATCAACAATTGTCTAACTCACTCAAAGTCTGGATCGCACTGGTGGGAGATGTGGTCAGACGCCTATGCTTGCTGAATCCATTTAGTCTGTACCCTTGCCTTGAAGGCGAAGGGATTTTGATGATCGACCATATCGATGCACAGCTGGACCATCAGCTTTCGCATGAAATATTAAAGCGTCTGAGTCGAGCCTTTCCGGCCATTCAAATTATCGCGACAGGCAATCGGGACGAATTACTTGAGCATGCCAGCGATTATCAATCGTTGAAACTGATCCATTTTCAAATTCACACTATTGAACCCAGTGCCCCAGTACATCTTTATGATCAAATCTATAATCGACTGTTTAATCAAGCGACTGAATCGGCTCCCGATGAGTCGCCTTGCTTACTGGCTGGCACCGAGCAACTAGATGGTTTAGTGGCGCAAATTCAGTCACTTTCGCCAGAACAAAAACAGCAACTGATTCAGCTGCTCAAGCCAGATTTACCCTCAGATGAACCGCATGTTGATTCCGCACGATAAATAGGCTGAATAATTAACAAATTAAATCAGATTTTGTGTTACAATTGAAATTACCTATCAATGAAAATCACTATCTTAGCCTGAAGTCTTCATTTAAGTCTTTGATAATGTTATTTTCATGTAAGCGTTGAGGTGTGTTTATTTTCTATCCTGTATACTGCTTTGGATAGTTTTATTTTGTTTTTTCAAGTTGCGCAATACAGCTTGTTTTTTCCTTGCTTTGTTCTATTTTGGTTTTTAAGTGATCAATATTTGGAAGGCTCTTTGTCATCCTAGACCGCTTAAAAGATAAGATTCACGTTTAGGCTGCGGCCTAACTCATGACATGGATACCAGCGTGTTACCGATCATTATCTTATTACCGTTAATATTAGGCACAACACTTGTCTTATTTCTGCAGCGATTTTCTCGAGGGATCACCGCACTCGGTGCCATTGGGGTCAGTCTCGCCAGTTTCAGTTTGCTCTTGACCCAAGCTCAGGCGGTATTTAGTGGTGCCGTTGTTCAGCAAAGCTGGGCATGGCTACCTCAACTTGGAATCAATCTCAGTTTTCGTCTCGATGCGTTGGGCTTGCTGTTTAGCCTCCTCATTACCGGCATCGGTACACTGATTTACATCTATGCATATTATTACCTGAGCGCCAAAAATTCCCTCTCCAAGCTGTATATGTTGCTGATGATTTTTATGGCAGCCATGCTGGGAATTTCACTTTCCAATAACCTCATTCTGCTCCTGATTTTTTGGGAATTGACCAGTATTTCATCTTTTTTACTGGTGGGATATTGGGGGAATTACGAAGCGGCACAGCGTGGCTCACGTATGGCACTTACCATTACAGGTATGGGCGGTCTTGCGATGCTGGGTGGATTTATTTTGCTGGGTCAAATCGCAGGAACTTATCAGATTGATCAACTGCTCGGAATGAAAGAGCTGATTCAATCACATAGCCTGTTTGTACCGGCTTTGCTGCTGATTCTACTGGGTGCATTTACCAAAAGCGCGCAGTTCCCGTTTCACTTCTGGTTACCCAATGCCATGGCAGCCCCTACACCTGTCTCGGCCTATTTGCATTCTGCAACCATGGTGAAGGCAGGAATTTTCCTGCTGGCACGTTTGGCCCCAATTTTTGTGGGTGCAGCGCTGTATCATAATATCGTGACGTTTGTCGGCCTATTTACCTTATGTATGGCTGCTTTCTTTGCGATTTTTAAAGAAGATCTAAAAGGTCTTTTAGCATATTCCACCATCAGCCACTTAGGGCTTATTGTGTGTTTGCTCGGTATCGGATCACCGCTTGCGGTGGCTGCGGCGATTTTTCACATCATTAACCATGCCACCTTTAAAGCAGCGCTGTTTATGATCGCGGGAATTATAGACCACGAAACCCAAACACGTGATTTACGCAAACTCAGCGGAATTTGGCAAATGCTGCCTTTTACCGGCACCCTGACCATGATCACTGCCGCTTCGATGGCTGGCGTCCCACTCACCAATGGCTTTATCTCTAAAGAAATGTTCTTTACCGAGTTGGTGGCCAATCTTTCGGGTGGTGCGCTGATCTTCTCGATTATCGTGGCAACACTGGCGGGTATTTTTGCCGTGAGTTACTCGATTCGACTGGTACACGGCGTATTTTTTGATGGTCCAATCGGCAGTAAAGTTCCCAATAAAAATGCACATGAACCACCAATCGGCATGCGTTTACCTGCAATCTTGCTGGCAACTTTGTGTATTTTAGTCGGTATTTTACCGGCGCTCTTGGTCGAAAACATTGTTAATCAAACCACCCGTGCAAGCCTGATGACACCAGATTTTGCAGGAAGTCATCTGGCAATTTGGCATGGTTTTAATCTGCCACTGCTGATGAGTGTCATCGCACTGGTAGGTGGGGCATTGTTTTATTTTGCACTTGCAAAAGGTCAGCGCTTGCGCGATATCGATTTAGACCCTTATTTGGGGCGCTTGCAAGGGCGTGAGCTGTTTGATCGTTTCCTTCATTATTTATTGTTGGGCAGTCGTAAAATCAAGCTCAGCACAGAAACCGGATCATTACAGCTTTATCTGTTTTGGATTTTACTTTTTAGCATTGCCATTGTCGCCACACCTCTGGTGAATCAGGGCTTGACCACAGGAACACGTGAGCTGTTACTGGCACCGTGGGCTGCTGTGGTGTTATGGCTGGTACTTTTCTGTGCCTGCTGGATGATGATCTGGTTCCATCATGAACGAATCAAAGCTGTCTTGATCAGCGGTGCGATTGGCTTGGTGGTGACCATGGTATTTGTCGGCCTTTCTGCACCTGACCTTGCCTTGACCCAAATTACCGTCGATGTGGTGACCACAGTGTTATTGCTGATGAGTTTGTCGTTGCTACCACAACTTACACCGTATGAATCCAAACGTACGCGTCGCTGGCGCGATGCCAGTATCGCGATTTTGGGTGGTGCTGGGGTGGGCTGGATTGCATGGCTGATTCTAACGCGTGATCACAATTCAATTTCATGGTTCTTCTTACAACAATCGCTTCCACTTGGCGGCGGTTCAAACGTGGTCAACGTTATTCTGGTCGATTTCCGTGGCTTCGATACCTTCGGTGAAATCACGGTACTCGGAATTGCTGCCTTGGGTGCACTGTGCCTCATGGATGGCATGCGAATCCACGGCACCAGCGTGACACCAGGTCTGACCTATCGTTTTAATCCCTCTCCTCTCATGCTCAGAACCACAGCCTCATGGGTACTTCCTGTGGCATTGGTGGTGAGCCTGTATATCTTTTTACGTGGGCATAACTATCCTGGAGGCGGATTCATTGCTGGCTTGATTACCTCCATGGCATTGATCATTCAGTATGTTGCACAGGGTCAGGATCGCGCTGAGCGTCTATTGCAAGCCAAGTCTGGTCGCTTATATGAAATCTGGATTGGTTCAGGACTCATGATTGCAGGGCTTACGGGTTTAGCCGCATGGTACTGGTTACGTCCATTTTTGACCAGTGCGCATATTTATGTACATCCGCCACTTTTGGGAGAAATGCATCTGGCCAGTGCCGCAGCTTTTGACGTGGGCGTTTATGCCACGGTTGTGGGCGCCACCATGCTGCTGATTTCAGTCTTGGGGGATTCTCGACATTCCACCATGTCTGGTCCTGTTCTACGTGAAGGAGATTGACCATGATAAGTCTTGAGTTTTTACTGGCCTCTGCAATCGGATTATTGGTTGCAACTGGTATTTATTTGATTCTACGTGCGCGTACCTTTCCCGTCGTGTTGGGACTGGCCATGATTGGTTATGCTGTGAATTTATTTTTGTTTGCCATGGGACGCTTGCAGACAAACTCTCCTGCCGTACTCACCGAAACAGCCAATGTAACAGACCCCTTACCTCAGGCTTTGGTGTTGACTGCGATTGTGATTGGATTTGCGACCACAGCCTTTGTGGTGCAATTGGCCATCCGCAGTCGTTATGAGTCTGGAACCGATCATGTCGATTCAAAAGAAGATCCATCGCTGAACTATGACCCGCGTGAGGACAAGCCATAATGTTTGATTTTATGACCTTCTGGCATGCTCATGCGCCAATCATGAGTATTTTAATTCCGGCTTTTACTGCATTTGCACTCATTTTGTTGGGGAATCCCGGATCCGGCGCTTTAGATCACGATCCGCGCCAACCATGGCGTCGCGGCATCAGTTTAGTTTCAATCTTGTTGAGTCTGGCAACCGCGATTAGTTATTTCATGATCGCCAATACCGGCCAGATTACGGTTTATCAACTCGGAGAATGGTCGGCACCGTTTGGCATTGTGTTGATTCTGGATCGCTTGTCTGCATTCATGCTGTTGCTTACTTATGCCCTTGCTGCACCTGTACTGTGGTTTGCCAGCAAAGAGTGGGATGCGCGTGGTCGTTATTTCCATACCATGTTTCATTTTTTACTCATGGGCGTGTCCGGGGCATTTTTAACGGGCGACTTATTCAACCTGTTTGTCTTTTTTGAAGTTTTGCTGTTGGCATCGTATGTACTGCTGTTACATACACAAGGCAAAGCGCGATTTCAATTGGGAATACATTACGTCACCATCAACTTGCTGGCTTCTGCACTATTTTTGATTGGCCTCGGGATGATTTATGGCAGTGTCGGCAGTCTCAATATGGCGGATGTGGCGCGCTTAATGCCAATTCTTGAGCCTGATGCACACAAACTTGCAGCAGCGGGTGGCTTATTGTTATTTGTGGTTTTTGGAATTAAAGCAGCCATGCTTCCCGTTGGATTTTGGCTACCGAAAACCTATGCTGTGGCCACAACGCCCGTCGCTGCAATTTTCACCATTATGACCAAAGTGGGGATTTATGCCATTTTACGTGTTAATGGTACGGTATTTGATGACACCTTCTCACAAGCGATGTTACAGCAATGGCTACTGCCAATTGGCCTGATCACCTCCATTTATGGTGTGATTGGCGCTATTGGAGCAGATCGTTTACGTCGCTTTATCGGGTTTATGATCTTATCGTCGGTCGGTACATTACTGATTGCCATTGCCATGGCCAACACGCAAGCATGGGCTGCAGCACTGTATTATATGGTGCATAGCACCCTGATTGCAGCAGCATTTTATCTGTTTTCAGGCTGGATTACTGCGCAACGTGGTGAGTTTAAGGATCACCTTAAAATTGCGCCGCAAATGAAACAAGACAAGCTACTCTCGATTGTTTATCTACTGATTGCACTCATGCTTGCAGGCCTACCCCCGTTTAGTGGGTTCCTTGGTAAAGTCTTTATTTTACAGGCCACAGCACAGTCGGCGCATCAGGGCTGGATTATTGCCATTATTTTGATCGTGAGTTTGCTCAGTATTATTGCACTGACTCGTGTGGGCTTTGTGCTGTTTTGGCGCTCAAGCCGTCCTGAGCAAGATCCAACACAACCAGAATATGTACGTTATCAGGCTTTACCTGACCGTGCTCCGGCACGCAACAACATCACGATTTATGTGTTTTTAAGTATTTTAACGGCTTACGTCGTTTTTGCATCGCCCATTCAGCAATACACGCAAGCGACTGCCGAGCAAATACGTGATCGCTCTTTGTATATCGATCAGGTATTGAAAAAAGATCGTGAAGGCCAAGTGATTAGCATTCAAGCTTTTGATCCAACCTATTTGCCGGAAACCAAATATGGCGGAGAAGCGCCGGATGCCAATGCACACTATATTCCGTATGTTTTGTCGCCAAATAGTTTAAACGGTGAACATATCTCGTCTTATAAACTGCGCCAGATTGAACAGCAGCTTAAAAACGAGCAAGTTGCACCAAGTGATGCCCAACTCAAACCAATGGAGCAATAGAGATGAAAAAAGATTCTTTACTTGAACGTTGGTTTCCTCATCCATTTGTTTCAGTGATTGTAGTATTGAGCTGGCTCATGCTGTCGCATAGCGTGGAGTTTGGACATCTGCTCTTGGCAGCTTTACTGGGTATTTTTATTCCACGAATGATGCGTCCGTTTATCAAACGTACGCCGCACATTCACTGGACGCTGGCCATCAAGCTGGTTTTTGTGGTGCTTTGGGATATCGTAATCTCCAACATTCGCGTCGCCAAATTGGTGCTAGGGCCAACCGATCGTTTGTGTCCCAAATGGTATCGTGTACCGCTAGAAACCCAGCATGAACAGGTGAACAGTTTGCTGGCGATGATTATTACCACCACACCTGGCACCGTATCTGCGGGTATTGATCAGGAACGTGGTGATATTCTGGTGCATTCACTCAGCACAGACGATACTGAGCTGGATATTCAAGATATTAAAGATCGCTACGAAAAACCGCTACTTGCCATTTTTGAGGTCGATCCAAATCAAGGAGATCGCGCATGACCATACTTCCTTATGCTTTAGGCATCTGTTTGGTTGCCATTACGATTTCGATGTTTCTTTGCCTGATTCGTTTGGTCATGGGGCCTTCGGTTATTGATCGACTACTGGCACTCGACACCTTGTTTTTAAATGCAACCTGCTTGGTGATTGTGCTGGGAATTTACTGGGCCACCACCAATCTGTTTGAAGGCGCATTGCTGATTGCCATGCTGGGCTTTGTTTCGACTGTCGCATTGGCACGTTATTTTACCACTGGGCATGTCATTGACTAGGAGCAACTCATGCAATTGATCATGGAAATTCTGGTTTCGATCTTTTTATTGATTGGCGCCTTTTTTATTCTGATTGGTGGAATTGGCATGATTCGCCTGCCCGATCTATTTATGCGCCTGCATGCACCCACCAAAGCCAGTACTTTAGGTTTGGGCGGTTTTTTGATTGCCTCAATTATTTATTCTGCATTTCATGGTCGCTTCGGCTTTGCAGAGCTGATCATTACCTTACTGGCATTTATCACAGCACCCGTTTCAGCCAACTTGATGGCACAGGCGGCATTACATTTGCGTTTACGCTCTTTAAGTGGTGAAGTGCCTGAAAGTATTAATCGTCCTTTACCGTGGGATCGCTATAAATTCGGTCAACGCTTCTCATCGACTAAACCGCCTATGGATCCTCCCAAGGATTAAAAGCGCAGCAAAAAAAAGCCACCCGAAGGTGGCTTTTTTTTATTTAAGATTTATCTTCAGGCGACTGTTCCGGCAGATCTTGTACTGCCTTTTCAATCAAACCAAACATGTAATTACCATAGGCATTGGTTTTGTCATAATGAAAACGCAATCTAGGCGTAATACGTGTCTTGATGCGACGGCTTAGTTCATGGCGCAAGAAACCAGATGCTTTATTTAAAACGTCTAGCGTTTCTTTATTTGCTGCCTCACTTTGCTCATCACCGAGCTCACGCCCCATTACTGTGACATAAACTTCAGCATAACCCATGTCTGCACTGACTTTCACCGCCGAGATGGTCACTAGACCACCTAAGCGAGGATCTTTCAGCTCCTGACGGATCAGTTCAGACAACTCACGCTGCACTGAATCCGCCATTCGCTTTAAGCGTTGGCTACCCGCCATTAAAGACTCCGTTTAATTAATTGAACATCATAGACTTCGATCTTGTCTTTGACCTTGATGTCTTTATAACCTTTCACCGCAAGGCCACATTCCATACCGGCACGAACTTCATCTACCACATCTTTATAACGACGAAGAGATTCAAGCTCGCCCTGGAAGACCACCACGTCATCACGTAATACGCGAATCGGCTTATTACGATGTAACATACCTTCAAGTACCATACAGCCCGCTGCTGCACCAAACTTGCTTGAGTGGAATACTTCACGTACTTCAGCAACACCCAAGATGGTTTCACGGTGTTCAGGTGCAAGCTTACCGCTCATGGCATTCTTCACATCATCAATCAATTCGTAGATGATGCTGTAGTAACGAATGTCGATGCCGTCTTGATCGCTCTTTTGACGTGCGGTTGTATCGGCACGAACGTTAAAGCCAAGCAATACTGCTTCAGACGATTCTGCAAGCGTTACGTCAGATTCTGTGATTGCACCAACACCTGAACTGATCACACGAACGCGAACTTCGTCCATCGACAATTCATTCAAGGCTGCAGTCAAGGCTTCAAGCGTACCACGTACGTCTGCTTTCAAGACCACATTGACGGTTGGAACGTCTTTTTTGCCCATTGATGACATGATGTTTTCAAGACGCATTGCACTTTGACGCTCAATACGTTTTTGACGTTCACGGTCTGCACGCGCATCAGCCACTTCACGAGCTTTCTTCTCGTCATTGACCACAAGCACTTCATCACCCGCCATTGGAGCATCTGGTAAGCCCAGAATTTCCACTGGAATAGAAGGACCTGCAGATTTGATTGGCTGACCATTTTCATCAGACATCGCACGAACACGACCATAAGATGAACCTGCAAGTACAAGGTCACCAATGTTCAATGTACCGTTTTGCACCAGAATCGAGGTCACTGCACCACGGCCTTTGTCGACACGTGCTTCAATCACAACACCCTGCGCAGCACCTTCAGAAGATGCTTTTAATTCCATCAATTCTGATTGAATCAAAATCAAATCAAGAAGTTCATCGATCCCTTGTCCACTGTGTGCAGAAACTTTAGCAATCGGAACATCACCACCCCATTCTTCTGGAACGATTTGTTTCGTTGTTAATTCATTTAACACACGGTCTACATCAGCAGATTCTTTATCCATCTTGTTGATTGCAACAATGATTGGCGTACCTGCTGCACGCGCATGGTCAATTGCTTCTGCAGTTTGTGGCATTACACCGTCATCTGCTGCAACTACCAATACCACGATATCCGTTGCTTTCGCACCACGTGCACGCATTGAGGTAAATGCAGCATGTCCCGGAGTATCTAGGAAAGTAATAATCCCTTTTGGCGTTTCAACGTGATAAGCACCAATATGCTGGGTAATACCACCCGCTTCACCCGCTGCCACTTTCGAGCGACGAATACGGTCAAGCAACGAAGTTTTACCATGGTCTACGTGACCCATGATCGTCACAACCGGCGGACGAGTCGTTTGCTCACCACGTGCTTCTTCAGCCGCTTCAAGCAAGTTATCTTCTGCTTGTGTATCAGAAACTAAAACAGGGTTATGGCCCATTTCCTCAACAACAAGTGCAGCGATATCTTGATCAATCGCTTGATCTTGATTAACCAACTCACCCATTTTCATTAGTGATTTGATGACTTCACGTACTTTGACTGCCATTTTTTGTGCAAGATCGGCAACAACAATGCTTGAACCGATTTCTACATCATAAACTTGCTTTTTAACTGGCTTTTCAAATCCATGCTTATTTGCCTGGCTTGATTTCAAACCACGTTTATTGTGGTTAACAAAGCTTTGCTCTTCTTGACCACGACGGCCACCTTTTTTACCCGCACGCGGATTGGTGGTTGCGCTACCACGTTTAATTTCACGGTCTTCTTGCTTAAATGAATCTTCATAAGCTTGGCCAACTAGACCTGAAGCAAGTGGAGAATCATCAATCACACGAATTGTCGTAGTCGCTTCGTCACTTGAATACTTAGACGCCATTTTGCGCATTTGTTCAAGTGTACGCTGTTGCGCTTCTTCCGCTGCTTTACGACGCGCTGTTTCTTCTGTCGCTTTAAGTTTAGCCGCTTCTGCTTCACGCGCTTTACGTTGTTCGGCCGTTTCCACCTGTTTTACATTGACAGGCTTGATTGGTTTATTGGTCGATTTACGTTTTACCACCACCTCAGCTGTTGCTGTTGTGGTTTTTGCGGTTTCTTTTTGCTGAGCAGCACGCATCGCGTTTAACGTTGCTTGCGCTTTATTTTCTACAACTTCGTCACGCTTTGGTTGTTCCGCCACTTGACGCGTACGATCTTGTGTACGTGCTTTTTCTTCGCTTTCCTGACGCGCTTTGGCTTCAGCCGCGATTTGTTCAGGATTTGGCTTGGTAAACGTATGCTTCTTGCGAACTTCTACGTTAATGGTTTTGGCTTTGCCTGATGTGCTCGCCACTTTTGCCGTACTGGTAGTTTTACGTTTCAACGTGATTTTTCCTGCACCACTTTCCTGCCCGTGAACCTTTTTCAAGTAATTCACCAAGGTATTTTGCTGTTCAGTGGTAATAATGTCATTTGCTGTACGTTGTGGCAGACCTGCTTCACGAACCTGTTCAAGGAGCTTTTCAACAGGACGATCAACACTGAGTGCTAACTCTTTAATGGATTTGTCCGTCATGTACCACCCCCTTAATTAAACCAAGATTCGCGTGCTTTCATAATCAGTTGACCTGCTTTTTCTTGACCAAGACCTTCGATATCAGAAATATCATCGGTTGCTTGATCGGCAAGATCATCAACTGTCACGACACCACGTGCTGCAAGAGCGTATGCAAGCTCACGAGTCATGCCTTCCATTTCGAGAAGTTCTTGACTTGGTTCTTGAACATTTTCTTGCTGTTTTAATGCATCTGTTAATGCGGCTTCTTTTGCACGGCTTTGAAGTAACTCAACCAACTCTTGATCAAGCTCAATTTCATCAAAGGTTTCTGATGGTACGTAAGCAATTTCTTCAAGAGAAGTAAAGCCCATTTCAACCAGCGCCATTGCGAGATCTTCTTCAATATCCAGACGTGTGACAAACATGTCCAAATACTGCTGTGCTTCATTTTGTTGACGAGCACGATACTCTTCTTCAAGCATCATGTCGAGTTTGTAACCAGTTAATTCAGATGCAAGACGTACATTCTGGCCTTGTGAACCAATTGCACGCGCCAACTGATCATTGGTTGCAAAAATAATGTCGGCACTGCGTGTATCTTCATCGAGTACGATGCCCGATACATCAGCTGGCTCAAGCGCGCTTGCGATGTATTGTGCTGGATCGTCTGACCATACCACGACATCAATACGCTCGCCGTTGAGTTCTTGCTGAACCGCTTGGATACGCGTACCACGCATACCAATACATGCACCAACAGGATCGATACGATGGTCGTTGGTTTTCACGGCAATTTTTGCGCGAACACCCGGCTGACGTGCCGCTGCTTTAATCTCAATAATTTCTTCAGAAATTTCTGGAATTTCTTTTTTCATCAATGCCATCAGCATTTCAGGACGTGCACGTGACAAGAGCAACTGCGCACCACGACCTTCACGGTTTACGCTGTACAAAATTGCGTTAACGCGTTGCTTAGGACGCAAAATTTCTTTGGCAATCATTTCTTCACGTGCCAAATACGCTTCTGCATTGTCCCCTAGATCGATAATGAAACCGTCTTTAGTTTGCTTTTTCACTTCGCCATAAATGAGCTCACCCACTTTTGACTCGTAAGCATCTGCAATCAGTGCGCGTTCTGCTTCACGGATTTTTTGTACAATCACTTGCTTGGCAATTTGAGCAGCAATACGACCAAATTCGATCGACTCTACTTCAAGTTCACGCACATCGCCAATTGACCATTTTGATGAATCAACATCAGAAATCGCGTCTTGACATGCTGGCATTTCATGATCTTCATCGGCCACAAGTGTCCATTGACGGAACGTGCGGTAGTCACCTGTTTTACGATCAATTTCAACACGCAACTGCGCTTCTTCTGCATTTGTGCCTTCGTAGAATTTTTTCTTCGTTGCCGCAACAAGAGCTTGTTCTAGCGCTTCGAAGATCGCTTCACGACTAACACCTTTTTCATTACTAACCGTTTCTACAACGGTAAGAATTTCACGGCTCATAAGTCACCTACAGATTCTTATTAATTTAAATGAATTTAGTCCTGATAGATCAAGTTTGCTTTGTCGATATTATGACTATCAATCTCAAGCACATGCTTACCGTCCACTTCTACTTGAATCATTTCATTTTCAAGGTCTACGAGCAACAGTTTTGCTTGGAACTTACGACGATTTTCGACAGCGCTAATTAATCTCAGAGCGACTTGTTGTCCGATATATGCAGACATTTGTTCAAGCTGGAAAAACGGTCGATCCCAACCTGGTGATGAAACTTCAAGTGCATACTCACCTGAAATCGGATCATGAACGTCCAAGATGGCACCCACTTGCTGGGTCACACGAACACAGTCCTGAACGCCAATACCACGTCCGAGCTCAGTTTCCCCGTCTTCATTTACAACAGGTTCAGCAGTCTCATCTACGGGCTTATCAATAAAAATACGCAATAATGAACGCTTGCCTTGTGGAATAAATTCAATTCCCCAAAGATTGACGTCACAGGCTTGCACTGCAGGAGCGATTAGATCTTGGAGTGCTTGGGTTTTGTTTGATAACTTCATTTACTCTCGTCATTTTTGTGCGATTCAATCGGTCCTTTGACCGATTCAGACTTACTATAGTGAAGCATGACTATTTGACCAATTGATGTCGACACTACACGATAGCCAATAAAAAAGGGCGTTAATCGCCCCTATATTTTTGCACAGCAACCTAAAATCCACTGTGCAAAAAGGCCCACCTATCTGTGAGCCCTCTTAGAAACTTGGTAGCGGGAGCTGGATTTGAACCAACGACCTTCGGGTTATGAGCCCGACGAGCTACCAGACTGCTCCATCCCGCATCAACGTGCAAATATTATATACATTCATTGAAAAAAGTCAATCTTTCAACCAATGCTCCAATTTGACTTTGCAACTCAAATTGAAAATGGTAGCGGGAGCTGGATTTGAACCAACGACCTTCGGGTTATGAGCCCGACGAGCTACCAGACTGCTCCATCCCGCATCAACACACTTTGTGTGGCAAAAAGTTTGCACCAAGATTTTTAACATCTTAGCCTGTTGTGTGTCTCACAAACAGTGCAACTTTTCTGGTGAAGCGAACTATAGAGAGTTAAACCCACCCTGTCAACCAATGATTCCGATTATTCAGCTTTACACTCACCAAACGCCCAATTATCGAACAACACCGCACAATTTACACTCAAAATCGAGATTTTCCATCTGACAAGCACACATTTTCTTGGTGTTAAGGATGTTGGGGGCTATTTCGGGTTTTGATTTATTTTGATGTGTAATTCTTAAGATCAGATCCCGTTACACGGCGCATCATCTTCTGATCAGCACCTAACAAGAAATTAGGGTTATATTTTTAATTTACACAAACAAAAAAAGGTATCTTATAAAAGATACCTTTTTTTAATCTCAGGATGTTCGCATTCAATGCGACTCCTTCAACTGCTGCATACACCAATCATCAAATGACTTGAAGATTGGTGCGGAAGGGGGGACTTGAACCCCCACGCCCGAAAGCACTACCACCTCAAGGTAGCGTGTCTACCAATTCCACCACCACCGCAGCTTGTGGCAGGAATTCTAGTCGCTTCTTACACAAAAATAAAGAGCAATTTTCAATTATTGACTCGACTTAGGTGCATTTGGCGAAGTTTCAGGCGTTGTTGCAGGAGCTGAGTTCGTTGTTTGTACGGATTTTAAGCTATAAGCATCTGTAGTTTGTTTTTTCGCAAAGACGGCCAAGCTTAAACTGGTCACAAAAAACAATGCCGTTAAGATTGCCGTCACGCGGGTCAGGAAGTTACCTGAACCTGAAGCACCAAATACGGTTGCAGCACCGCCGCCACCAAAAGATGCACCGGCATCAGCGCCTTTACCGTGTTGAATCAATACGAGACCAATAATCATAACGGCCAAGATGATATGTACAACCAACACAAATGTATGCATGCTGACCTCCTATTGTTGTGTTTGGGCAAATGCCTGAGCGATTTGATAAAATGATTCGGCATTGAGGGAAGCCCCGCCAACCAAAGCGCCATTGATATCAGCGCAGGCCGCCAACTCTACTGCATTCTCAGGTTTAACACTACCACCATAAAGTAACGCAATTTGTGCGCCTGCCGGGGTAATCTGACATAAACCTTCACGGATTTTGGCATGAATGGCTTGTGCATCTTCTGGTGATGCCGTCCGCCCTGTTCCAATTGCCCAAATTGGCTCGTATGCAATCACGATTTGCGACTGCCATTGCTCGGCACTGACCACAGAGGCGATATCACAGATTTGCTGCAACACCACTTGCTCAGCCTGCCCTTGCTCACGCTGTTCAAGGCTTTCACCGACGCAATAAATCACCGTCATACCTGCTTGTAAGGCATGCGTCATTTTTTGTTTTAAAATTTCAACCTGGTCACCGAGCAGTTCGCGACGCTCAGAGTGCCCGATCAAAACATACTGAATCTGACTGTCGGTAAGTAAATCTGCACTGACCTCGCCAGTATAGGCGCCTGTGCCTGCAAATCGTGAGACGTCTTGGGCAACGGTTGCCACTGCACGGTTCGCACTGGCCAGCTCGCTTTGAATACGCGTCAAGGCGATTGAGATTGGCGCCACACCAATATGACAGTGCTGCTCAGAAATTGGCTGTTGCTTTAATAAATCTTTAAATTGTTGTACAAGTTGAATGGCAGTAGATTGTTGAGGATTCATTTTCCAATTGCCGACAACCCAAGGAATAATAGTCGAGCCCGACATATTGCTAACCTTTCTTCAAAAATGCAGCTCATTCTACACGGATTTTAAGCGAAATTAGAACGATTTCTTTTACATCGCATGTGTAAAGCGATCGACCTTTTTGCACCACAATTGTTAGATACAAGACAATTCAACAATTCCCAGTAACAAAATAGACGCGTTGTTGTATGGAAAGCTGGCTGTACAGGGTGGTATTTTTTCTGTGGCGCCGTATAATTTTCTATATACAAATTATAATGATATCAATGTTACAAGGCAGTCCCATGTCATTAGTTACCGCATCACCTAAATTTTCAGGATTCATTCGGCGCCTTGTCGAAGAAGGTCATATTGATGCACACGACATGCAAATGGCTCAAGAGAGCGCCAAAAAAAACAAGCAAGATATTGTTCCTTATTTGATCGACCATTATGCCATTACCCCGATCACCATTGCTGAAACCATCTCGGTCGAGTTTGGCGAACCGCTATTTGATCTGGATGTTTTTGATCCTGCGCTGATTCTCAAAGATCGTATCGATGAAAAGCTGATTCGCAAGTATCGTGTAATGCCGTTGGTTCATCGTGGGCATGTGCTCTATGTCGCGACCTGCAATCCGACCAATCTTGAAGCGATGGATGCCATCCGTTTTAACAGCAAACTCAAAGTCGAACCGATTATTGTAGAACACGATAAGCTTGAGCGACTGTTAAACGAATATTTCCCCGAAGATAGCCGTTTTAACTTTGACACCGAAGATTTTGATCTGGATCTGGAAGTGAATACCCCCACTTCAGATGACGACGACGATGAAGAAATCAGTAAAGATGAAGCCCCGGTGGTCAAATACATCAATAAATTACTGATTGATGCCATTCGTATGAATGCATCAGACTTACATTTTGAACCTTATGAAAAAATGTATCGGGTCCGTTATCGGGTCGATGGTGTACTTCGTTTAATTGCAACACCACCCTTACAACTGGCTACCCGACTGGCCTCGCGTTTGAAAGTGATGTCTCAAATGGATATTTCGGAAAAGCGTGTTCCGCAAGATGGTCGTATTAAACTGAAACTGTCGAAAACCAAAACCATCGATTTTCGGGTCAACTCCCTACCGACCCTATTTGGTGAAAAGATTGTACTGCGGATTCTGGATCCTGCGAGCGCGATGCTGGGTATCGATGCACTGGGCTACGAGCCTGAGCAAAAAGCATTGTTTACCGAAGCGCTGAATCGACCACAAGGCATGCTGCTGATTACCGGCCCTACAGGCTCGGGGAAAACCGTATCGATGTATACCGGCTTAAATATTCTCAATACCGAACATGCCAATATTTCTACCGCCGAAGATCCAGTCGAGATTAATCTTGAAGGTATTAATCAGGTCAATGTAAATCCCAAAGTCGGCCTGACCTTTGCTGCGGCATTACGCTCTTTTTTACGTCAAGACCCTGATATCATTATGGTGGGGGAAATTCGTGATTTAGAAACCGCAGAGATTGCCATTAAAGCGGCTCAAACCGGTCACTTGGTGATGTCGACACTGCATACCAATAACGCTGCCGAAACACTTACACGCCTGAGAAGCATGGGGGTGGCGACCTTTAATATCGCCACCTCGGTCAATCTGGTGATTGCGCAGCGCCTTGCCAGACGCCTGTGTAATCAGTGTAAACGGCGTATCGACGTGCCACGTGCCAGTTTACTCGAAATGGGATTTACCGAAACCGATTTAGATGCTCCAGACTTTCAGATCTATGAACCGGTGGGGTGTAAAGAATGTCGGGAGGGCTACAAAGGACGTGTGGGCATTTATGAAGTCATGAAAATTACACCAGAAATCTCAAGAATTATTATGCAAGACGGCAATGCACTTGAAATTGCAGCAGCCGCTGAACAGCTTGGATTTAGCAACTTACGCCGTTCTGGCTTAAAAAAAGTGATGCAGGGGGTCACATCGTTACAGGAAGTCAATCGTGTGACGAATGAAGAATAACGGGGCAAAGCAAGGATCATCTGATGGCAGCAAAAAAAGTACAAACAGTGCCCACTTTCGCGTATGAAGGTGTTGATCGCAAGGGGATCAAACTTAAAGGGGAGCTTTCTGCCCGTAATATGGCATTGGCCAAAGTCACCTTGCGTAAACAAGGCATTACCATTCGAACCATTCGTGAAAAGCGCCGCAACCTGCTTGAAGGACTATTTAAGAAAAAAGTTAAACCGCTCGATATCACGATTTTTACTCGCCAGTTGGCAACCATGATGAAAGCAGGTGTACCGCTGGTTCAGGCCTTTGAAATTGTCGCTGAGGGCTTGGATAATCCTGCCATGCGCGAGGTGGTACTCGGACTCAAAACAGATGTCGAAGGAGGCAATACTTTTGCTGGTGCGCTGCGCAAATATCCACAGCACTTCGATAATCTGTTTTGCTCTCTAATTGAGTCGGGTGAACAATCGGGTTCGCTTGAAACCATGCTAGAGCGAGTTGCGGTATATAAAGAAAAAAGTGAAGTATTAAAGCAAAAAATCAAAAAAGCCATGAAGTATCCGGCCATGGTGATTGTGGTCGCGATCGTGGTGACCATTATTTTGATGGTGAAAGTGGTTCCGGTATTTAAAGATTTATTTACCTCCTTTGGCGCCGACTTGCCAGCCTTTACCCAGATGGTGGTGAACATGTCCAACTGGATGCAGTCTTACTGGATATTGCTCATTTTCATTATCGGTGCGGTCATTGCTGGCTTTTTAGAGGCACGTAAACGTAGCAAAACTTTTCGTGATCGTCTAGATCAACTTGTGCTTCGTCTGCCGATTGTGGGTGATCTGGTCTATAAAGCCATTATTGCCCGTTATAGTCGTACCCTTGCCACCACTTTCGCAGCGGGTGTTCCGCTGATTGATGCGCTGGCATCTACCGCAGGTGCAACCAATAACAGTATTTATGAACGTGCTGTGCTTAAAATTCGTGACGATGTGTCTACAGGCCAGCAGCTTCATTTTGCCATGCGGGTGTCGAATCGTTTTCCCACGATGGCCATTCAAATGGTGGCCATTGGTGAAGAATCCGGGGCACTAGATGAAATGCTGGATAAAGTTGCGAATTATTATGAAAGTGAAGTCGATCACGCAGTAGACGGTCTTACATCGATGATGGAACCCTTGATTATGGCAATTCTGGGCATTTTAGTGGGTGGTCTGGTGATTGCGATGTATCTTCCGATTTTCCAAATGGGTTCAGTGGTGTAATGTCTGATATCTTCTCGTATTTTATTACCAATTCGACTGCGCTTTATCTCGCGATTGGTATCTTAAGCCTGTGTATTGGCAGCTTTTTAAATGTGGTGATCTACCGCACACCCAAAATGATGGAGCAGGAATGGACACAAGAATGCCAGTTGTTGCTGCATCCAGAACAGGTCGTAATTGAAACCGAAAAGCTCAGTCTAAGTTCACCTGCATCTTCATGTCCGCATTGTCGTGCGCCAATTCGCTGGTATCACAATATTCCAGTGCTAAGCTGGCTGGCTTTACGCGGGAAATGTCATGCGTGTGACCACCCGATTACAATCCGCTACCCCGCCATTGAATTGCTTACGCTGTTAACCTCACTGACTGTGCTGATGGTTTTGGGGCCAACGCTTAAAATGTTGTTTGGGCTAGTGCTCACTTGGATGTTAATTGCGCTGACCTTTATCGACTTTGATACTCAGCTTTTACCAGATCGCTATACCCTCACCCTTGCAGGATTAGGCTTGGCCACCAATAGCGCGCATGTGTATGTTTCTCCCAATGAAGCCATCTGGGGCTATGTCATCGGCTTTTTGTGTTTATGGGTGGTGTATTACCTGTTTAAACTGCTCACCAAAAAAGAAGGCATGGGATACGGCGATTTCAAACTACTGGCAGCGCTGGGGGCTTGGATGGGGCCGCTAATGCTGCCGCTGATTGTGCTGTTATCGTCGTTTGTGGGGGCGATTATTGGTGTTGTACTTTTGCGTATTCGCAAGCAAAATCAGCCTTTTGCATTTGGTCCCTTTATTGCCATTGCGGGCTGGATTGCCTTTTTATGGGGAGATGCAATTATGCGGGTATATCTAGGAGGATGAGTATGCCGTACATCGTGGGGCTTACAGGTGGAATCGGAAGTGGTAAATCGGCTGCCAGCCAATGGTTTGAACATCAAGACATTGATGTGGTCGATGCCGATGTGGTCGCACGTGAAGTTGTTCAACCGGGACAACCCGCACTGGAAAAAATTGCACAGCACTTTGGTGACTGGGTTTTGCAGGCAGACGGTCAACTGGATCGCCGCGCCTTACGTGACTATATTTTTCAGCATCCGGAGGCACGCCAACAGCTCGAAGCCATTACCCACCCTATCATCCGACAATCGATTTTGTCGCAGTTGCAACAGGCACAGAGTGCGTATGTGATTCTGGTTTCGCCGTTATTGTTTGAAACCGGTCAAGATCGAATGACCCATCGCAACCTGCTGGTCGATGTGAGCGAAGCCACCCAACTGAAAAGAGCCAGTCAACGCGATGCGCAATCAACCGAACAGATCCAGAAAATTATAGCCACACAAATGCCGCGTTCTGAAAAATTAAAACGCGCAGATGATGTGGTACATAATGAAGGCACGCTCGATGAGCTGTATCAGCAATTGATGCGTTTACACACCGATTATTTAACACGCTCGCCTGATTGATTTTTCTGCTTTTCAAGCTCTCGGGTGAGCGTGTCTTTCAAGCGCCAGCGCCACGGCTGCAACGCGCCTATTCCCATTCCAATTAGACCAAACAAAAGCGATAGACTCAGCGGCTCATGAAGTAAGGGAACAGCAATCAATGCCGCCAAAAATGGCGCCAAGTTGACGATACTGCCCGCTTTAAACGCACCTAAACGTTCAATCGCGGCAATATAGGTCAGTGTGGCCAAAATCACCACAAATACGCCATGGAACAGCCCCTGCACCACTAAGTGAAGCGGCTCAACCTGATTAAAATGTTTGGGCAGAAACAACGCATAAACGGGTAAATAAAATAATGTCGACCAGATGGCTACGCTGGTCATAGCATGCCATGCGCTCAGCTTCCATTGCTTGAGCAAGATGGTAAAAACTCCCCACCACATTGCGCTACATACAAAAAGCACATCACCAACGCCAAAACCACTATGATTTTGGCGAAGCATCAATACGCTCATCAGGCCAATTGAAGCCAGAATAATGCAAAAGCTCAGCCATGTATGGCGGTCAAAGGGTTGCCCGAACAGCACAAAGGCTGCAATGGCTGTCCATAACGGCATGGTGCCATTTAAAAAAATCGCGGCATGTGCGGCGGGTGCATACAAAAACGCACTATAAACCGTCAGGCAATAGCCCACACCGCCAATCAGCGCCAAAATCATGGCTTTGGGCTGCCATAAAAAGGCCCAGTCTTTTTTGTAGATCAGTATAGGCACCAACAGACAAAAGGCGATTGCAAAACGCATTGCCACAATGTCCCAGGCACTGATATGCCACTGGGCATTGAGTCGAGAAAAAATCGTGAAGCCACCCCAAATACACATGGTAATGGCCACATAACCGTACCCTTGTAATCTGGGTGACATGGCAATCTTTAACCTTTGACAATGCCGAATTTAACGCTTAAACCAAACGTTGACGGCAGGCCTCATAGAGCGCCATTCCTGTGGCAACACTCACGTTTAAACTTTGAAGATTTCCCGACATTGGGATATACACGGTTTGGTCACATTGCGACTGCGTGATCGGACGTAAACCCGTATCTTCAGCCCCCATCACAATGGCAACGTTTCCAGAAAAATCACACTCTTGTAAAGGTAATGCTTTTTCATCCAGCATAGTGCCCACAACTTTGACAAAGAACTGCGCTTTAATATGCGCCAATGTACGTGCCAAATTGGTGACCTGAATAAACTTCACTTTTTCTGCGCCACCAGCAGCGACTTTACGTGCAGTGGGTGTGAGTCCGGCAGAACGGTCACGCGGGACAATCACCGCCACCACGCCCATCGCCGCCGCCGTACGGATACATGCACCAAGGTTATGCGGATCGGTGACCTGATCGAGAGCCAAAAGCAAGGCATTGTCTTGCTGCTCGAGCAATTGATCTAAGTCTTTTTCATTTAACACCGGATGTGGGCGTACCGCAGCCACCACGCCTTGATGAAACGGCAAACCAGCCAGTTTTTCCAAGCTGTCACGGCTGGCTTTTTGTACACTAATCCCGAATGGTTCGGCCAGCTCTAAAATTTTTTGCAAGCGCTGATCATCTCGGCCTTTGAGTGTAAACAGGGTCAAAACCCGCTCAGGCTCCAACTCTAACAATGACTCCACCGAATGAACGCCATAATAATATTCTGGTTTAGCCATGGTGACCCTCTAAAAGCACAGATAAAAAAATAAAATCCTGTAAAGCCAGCTTCACAGGATTTTTTAACGCGACCATTTTAACTGATTTAACAGCTGATGAGTTAGCCTTCTAAATGACAAACGTAATCTAATACGTCGTCAGTTTCGATTTTAAATAGGCTATTTCCAGGCACATAAAACGATTGTCCGGCACGGAACAATTCACTTTCAGTATTATCGGCAATTTTTACGCGACATTCGCCAGAGATAATTTCCATACGCTCAGGAACATGGGTTTCAAATGTCAGTGGCTGTTCAGTCGGTAATATCACACCTAATGTTTTTTTTGTACCGTCTTCAAACTGAACGGTGTGACTGATGCATAAACCACCAAAATATACATTTGATTTTTTAATCACACTCACGTGATCAAATTGAGTAGAACTCATGCGTACGTCTCCAAAAAATGTCGCATTTATATGAGGTAATGACAGATGTAGTTTAATTGTGGCGAAATAACTAATCAATCAGTTTTAAACAGGATAAATCTGCAAATTCCATGCCTTTACACGGATCTGCGCCGCATATAATTCTGGCAAATGTAGATCGATTGATCCAGATTCATCCACCGTGGCGCGGTACTGACACACAATTTGCTTTTTATTGTTGTATAAAATCCATTGAATTTGGCGGGCCATTGAATCAGGCACAGTTACGTTGACCACTGCACTCGATTCATTCATTCCCACATGCGCGTGTCGGGTCAGTGTTACTGGCGTATCTTGCTTTTGATCGCCTGGAAATGCTTCGGCAGAAGGGTCAAATCCATATCGATCATGAGTCATGACACTCTGACATAAGGTTGGCCAGATACAATAACGTAAAAAATGCTGATCCATGACCCGCGTATTTAGATAACGTCCGGAATAAATATAATCGCTAATCAAAGCTTCAACCTGATGAAAAACGCCTGTACATCCGCCCCACATCCCCGCCAAGATTAATTCGGTGTGCGAATAGTAATCTCGCATAACATGAAACCAGCGGTCGCTGTCCAGCCATTGCTGAACGGCTGCAACCTCTCGTGGTGAAATCAGTGAATCGGCATCGCGGATTAAGAAGCGTTTAACTTGCGGATCATCCATCACCAAAAAGCGCCAGAACAACCCTGAAATCTGAGGCTGAGTCTCGGTCACTTTAATGAGCTGTGCACCATGCTGGCTTAATCGCTGCAAAATGGGCGTCGGCACTGAATCATCGACATAAAAGCGGCAGCGCCAATTTGGATAGAGTTCTTTGGCTCGAATAACATTTAACACTGCGGTTTCACAATAACGCGGATGATCTCCAAATAATGAAAATGAAATAATATTCTGGTTAGGATTTTCTGCCAGAAAGCGTTCGGGTGCTGCTTGTGGCAGTGTCAATTTTGGTTCTTGGCTTGCCTGTTGCTGTTTACGCTCAATGGCAAGACGGCCAAAGTGCTGCATGTCTTGCGCGCGATTAAGCGCAAAACAGACTTCACAAAGTCCGTCATAAATATTGGGATCGACAGATCCGTTGCTTAACGTAATGGCGTGCTGATAATGCGCATAAGCATCTAAATAACGCTTTAACTGAAGTTCTGTGTAAGCCAAATCCATGTAGGCCACCGGATGCTGAGGCACAAGATCAATTACCTGCCGTACCAGCTCATAAGCCTGCTGATAATCTGCTGCCGCACTTGCACGGCGAAATTGTGCCGATAGTGCTGCAAGCTGTTGATTGAGCTGCGCTACTTTTTTTGGCGATTGCGCACTTTTTTGTACAGGTTTAGGTATGGGAAGACGTATTTTCATTTTCTGACTGACAAATCTTGCTATTCTTATAATGGACTTAGAATAACGAATCTCTTGTGACAAGTCCAAAAGTTCACTATCTTAAACATCTTAAACAAAAAACTCTTGGCGCCTTGGATGCGTTTATGCTGACACATTTAACTCTTATCAATTTTGCTTTGGCCGATCACCTTGCCTTGGATATTGAACACGGATTTAACGTTCTGACCGGGGAAACAGGGGCTGGAAAATCATTGCTTTTAGATGCCTTATCAGCAAGTTTGGGCGAGCGTACCGACACCAATTACGTGCGCTATGGGGCAGAAAAAGCCGATATCACCGCAACTTTCAGTTATCGCGAACACAGCGCAGAGGCCGAATGGCTCAAAGAGCATGAACTCGATGATGACTCCGGTGAAATTCATTTGCGTCGCGTCATTTTCGCCACTGGCCGGAGCAAAGCTTGGATTAACGGCCGCCCGAGCAGCTTGTCTGAACTACGTGAGTTGGGGCGCTTGCTGGTACAACTGTATAGTCAGCATAGTCAGCAACAATTACTTGAACCGCCCTATCCCAAACACTGGCTCGATCGTTACTACAACTTTTACACGCCCGCACATGCAGTAAAACAGGCCTACAATGACTGGCAAAATACTATTCGTCAGCATCAGGCGGCACTAGATGCACAGGCCACCCGCCAGCAGCGCATCGCCACACTGGAATTACAAATTGAAGAACTTGAAGACATAGTCGCAATCGACTACAAAGAGCTTGAACAAGAATTTGATCGACTGAGTCATCATGAACATATCATGCAAGATTGTGGCTATGGTCTAAATTTACTCGATGAGGCTGAGCCGAATATTACCCAAGAATTGGCCTCGTTACTGCGTCGGCTTGAGTCACATGCTGGTCGTAGTGAGCAGTTGTCTGAAATTTATAATTCATTGCTCAATGCACAAAGTGAAATCGACGATGCCACGGCCAATTTACGCCAGTTTATCGACCGCCAAAGCTTCGATCCAGAACGTATGGAAGAACTCAACAGTACCTTGGAAGTATTTCATCGTCTGGCCCGTAAATATCGCACACAGCCTGAACAGCTCAAACAGGATTATGCACAGTGGCAACTTGAGCTAGATCAATTACATCAACTTGAAGACCCTGAAACACTGGCCGAGCAAGTCGACATTGCCCATCAGGAATTCTTGGAAAAAGCTGAATATCTGGATCAGATCCGTCGTGACGCCGCACAACCGCTGGCCAAACAGCTGACCGAGCAAGTGAAACCTTTAGCCTTGCCGGAGGCACATTTCGAATTTAAGTTTGAACCGCTGGAGCAACCGTCTGCCGAGGGCTTAAGCTTCATTCAATTACTCTTTACAGCAAATAAAGGGATTCCACCCCAACCGCTTGCGCGTGTGGCATCAGGCGGCGAGTTGTCGCGCATCGCATTGGTGATGCAAGTGATGAATGCGGAGAAAACCGAAGCCGAAGTCTTGGTGTTTGATGAGATTGACGTGGGTATTAGCGGTGGCACAGCCGAAGTGGTCGGACGGCTACTGGCCGATCTGGCGCAGCATGTGCAGTTACTGTGTATCACCCATCAGGCTCAAGTGGCTGCTCAATCCGACCAACATCTGCTGGTCAAGAAACAACAAACCGACCCCGCCAGCAGCACCATCATCGAACTCGATGAACAACAACGCGTTCTTGAACTGGCCCGAATGTCTGGCGGTGTGGAAATTAATGAAACCACGTTACAGCACGCCAGACAGTTAAGACAGCTTAAATTCCAGCATGCCTAGAGATTTGGTCATAGAAATAAATCATGGAAAATGATTGGCGAAATCCATTTACTCTTGTATGTTGATAAGAAGAATCTATCTTTCAAAGCGACCGATTTAAAGGAGAAGCGTCTAGGTGACCAAACAATATTTGACACACCGTTGTCTGATTGCCCCTCCAGAAATGGCCGATGATTTTTTCGCAAATACCGTGATTTATCTGGCACGTCATGACGGTGATGGTGCTCAGGGCCTGATCATCAACCGGCCATCAGGCATTCAGGTTCGTGAGTTACTCAATGATCTGGATATCGATGCCGATCACGTACAGCCGCATGAAGTTTTGCAAGGTGGGCCATTGCGCCCGGAGGCTGGTTTCGTGTTACATACCGGTCAACCTGTATGGCACTCCTCGATTGCAGTAGGCGAAAACCTATGCATTACCACCAGTAAAGATATTTTGGACGCGATTGCACATAACGAAGGAGTTGGCCGCTATCAAATTGCGCTGGGTTATGCCAGCTGGACAAAAAACCAGCTTGAAGACGAGATCTCTCGTGGCGACTGGCTGGTCTGCGACGCCGATATGGATCTGATTTTTAACTTACCTTATGACGAACGTTGGGACGCTGCGTATAAAAAACTCGGCGTCGATCGGAACTGGTTATCATCCGAGATTGGTCATGCCTGAGATTTCTACACACAGCATGATTATGGCATTCGATTTTGGCACTCAAAAAATGGGAATTGCCATTGGTCAGGCGGCCATCGAGAGCAGCACGCCTTTGGCTCTCTTTCCCATGAAAGACGGCATTCCCAACTGGGAGCAACTGCTTAAAATCGTTCAGGAGTGGAAACCCACATTATTTTTGGTGGGCTTGCCACTGAATATGGATGATAGTGAGTCGGAGCTTTCAGCACGCGCACGTAAGTTTGCCAGACGCTTACGCCATCAAACCAATATCACCACATGGATGGTCGATGAACGTTTAACCACGCGTGAAGCACGCGATGAACTCGATCATTACCACAGTCAGGGGCGCGCCAAAGGGGTGGCGGCCGATAGTCTGGCTGCGGGACTACTGATTCAAAGCTGGTATCGCAACCCGACAGGTATCACACCTTAATACTGAGGCTCCACATTTTGAGGAGCCTTTTTCTAAGACTTACTTTTGCTGTTCAGACTCGATAATACTGACTGTCGCAGTGCGCCCAGCCACAAACGCCAGTGGATTGTGAGGCGCTTCATCAAGTACGATTTTGACCGGTACACGCTGTGCCAGACGGACCCAAGTAAAAGTCGGATTGACATTGGCCAGCAAGGTTGAACTGGTCGAACGCTCACGATCTTCAATGCCCGATGCAATCCCCTGAACATGACCTTTGATTTTTTGATCATCTCCCATCAACTGGATCACGGCTTTGTCGCCCACATGAATGTGATTGAGTTTGGTTTCTTCGAAATATCCCACCACGTAGAGCTGCTTACGGTCGACCAAGGCGGCTACTGCGTCCCCCGTCTTAACGTAATTTCCCACCTGTAAATCGAAGTTAGACAAGGTGCCATCTGCTGGTGCCACCACCTGTGAGCGATTTAGATTGAGCTGAGCCAGATTTAAATTACTTTGCGCCACATCAATCAACGATTTTTGTTCCGTAATGGTAGCTTCGGCCTGTTCAATAGATGCTTTCATCTGCGCAATCTCGGCACGTGACTGATCACGTGTGGCATAGACCTGATCTTGTTCCTGCTTGGAAATTGCACCATCGAGCAAACTTGAATAACGCGCTGCATTTTTTTCGGCTAAAGCCATATTGGCTTGAGTCTTGGCTAAATTGGCCTTTGCCGCAATCAGGTTCGCTTGTGACTGTGCCAGCCCGGCTTTGGCCTTGGCCAAATCTGATCGTGCCTGTTCAACATCGAGTTGCTGACGCGCCACATCGATTTTAAATAGCACCTGCCCTTTCTTGACGCTCTGGTTATCGTGCACCAAGACTTCAGTGACCAGTCCTGATACATCTGAAGACACCTGAACCACATCGCCACGCACTCGCCCGTCACGTGTCCATGGCGAGGCATTGTAGTAATTCCACAAATGCACAATCACAAAAACCGCGACAATCACCATGATCAGTGTGACCACGGGTCGAACGAATTTGCGTAAATCTACCTTACTCATTGTGTTGTTCCAATTTCACTTAGTAACGATGCTGTCATCGACCAAACTGCCAAAGAAAAATCCAGTGCATGCCCATCAACAGGATGATGTATAAACACAGGTTAAACACACCGGGAAATCCAATCCAGCCTGCTGCAATGAGGCGGTCGGTTCCACGCGTTACGATTTTAAAGACGATAAAGGCACAAATGGCCTGAATCAGAAAGCTCGGAAAGTACACCCCGTATGCATTAAACTCACCCATTGCTTTCCCCTTTAGACATCAGCGCGGCTGGTTTATTCTGCTGCGCATGAAAAATACTGCTGCGGATGTTGTTCATACTCACTTCAATACGCTGTTTTAAGCTGAGGTTCGGCTCATTTGCCAATACCGTTTCAATCTGTTGTATTTGTGCCAGTAATTTCTCTTGCAAAGCCTGTGGTGTTTCTAATCGTTTTTCCTGATCTTTAAAGCCACGATCGAGTAACTGTTGAAAACGAAATAACGCCCGTTTTAACTCGGTAGAACCTGTATCACCATGCAGCACCTCAGCAATACGGCTCAAATTCACCACAGCGCTGGCTTCAATCAGCGCACGATTCATCGCCTGCTTCAGCTCATCAGACTGCACCATTTTGGTATTTAAAATACCAATGCGATCAAGCATGCTGCGTAAATGAACCCGAAAGCGAACCCCATAAGGCAAATATAAAGCTTCGCGCATCGCTTTATAATGTAACGCCAAAATGCGTGTGGCACTGGTCTCGGGAGACATCGCACGAATAAACTGGATCGCTAAAATGGAAATAATCGGCCCCATCACGCCTGCCATGGCCGTGTCCATGAGCACTACCGCATTGGTTGCATAATGGTTTTGCAAATTCAAACTCATCACAAAGTTGATCAGCATCGGCAGTGCCAATCCCATCAATGCAGGCTGCGGAAACATCGACAGCAAATAAATGGCCATTGGTGCCAGTACAAAGGCCAGTTGCCAAAATTCTTTCACTTCCGGCATGATGATAAAGGCATAAAACACCGTTAACACAGCCGATAAGATCGATCCTTTAATAAATAGCTTAAGCGCAGGCACAGGATTATCGAGTGTCGATAAAATACAGGCACTCACCGCTGTGAGCTGCGCCATCATATAACCGGCATGCCAGCCGCTATAAATCCAGAGCAAAAACGAGGCTGCCGTTGCAATACCTGCTGCAATCGAGCTGCGCACAGCAATCCCGTGATCACGATGTAAACTTGGATATTGTGTCGTGAGCGCTGCAATCCGATCCGGAATGCGTTTATCGCCCCGCTGGATACGCGTCCAGAGGAGTTTGATGGTCATGACATTTTGAATAAAATGACGCACATCCATTTGAAAAGCCTGCAACATCACCCGTTGCGAAGGATGAATCAGCTCGAATAAGTGCTGAAAATCCGTTGTGAATTCGGCAGGTAAATGATCTAGCTGATCGTCTTGGATATCCTGCTGCTCACGCAAAAAGCGAACCACATGCGTATGCAGCTGCGGCAAAACCTGACGATAACGTAGATCCAGCTCATCCATTTGTGCGATACGCTCAGACATCGAGACCAGATTGGCCACAATCATGGTGATCTGGTGTAACAGCTCTTGCAACGGTTTGGTCATGCCTCGCAATTCGCCTCGTTCGTAGGCCAAATGTACAGCCAAGCCATGAATATCGGAAGTATCACGTGCTACACCTGCCAGCAATTGCGTGTACTGACTACTATGCTGTTCATCTGTCAAAATACGTTCGAATGCTTCGCGGGTATCGTCTAAAGTTTTTTGTACTCGGCGTTGCAGTTGTGTGCCCAGATGCGCTGGAAAAATTGTGGCAGAAACGACAGCACTACAAATCACCGCCACCGAAATTTCCAGAACACGGCTTAAAGCCATATCAAAAACGCTATAAGTATCAATACTGTTGATCGAGCTACAGGCCACCATGGCGGTGGTGTATCCGGCCAGCATAAATACGTAGCTTCGCGGTGTACGATCGAGCAGGGAAATATACAAACACAGTGCAATCCAGAGCGACAACACGAAGGTAAACAGAATCGGCATATCGATCATATGCGGTGTGAGAAAGATCGCGACCGCACCACCAGCGACCGTACCCAATAAACGATACAGCGCTTTAGACGACACCATACCCGCATAAGGCTGTGCAATGATAATGACGGTGCCCGCGGCCCACATCGGATAAGTCAAATCCAGTGAAAAGGCAATATAGAGCGCGAGCATCATGGCGATAAAGGTTTTGACGGCAAAAATCAAATCCATTCGACTGGGCCGAAACGCCAAGATCTGTTTCCAAAGCATGAATATATCTCTACATCAGACACAGCGGTGCTCAACAACCCCACCACATGGCCTAGATCGAAAACGATAACGATGACTACAAATGTTTTACTATTGTTCTGACGAATCAAAATAATATTCAACATTTTTTAAAGGCGGTTGACCGCCTAATCTGGAGCAGGAAGATCCAGACCTTTAGATTCTTTCAGGGAAGAAGAAAGAGAAGAAAAACGCAAAAACCGACAATCAGAAATTTCTTGATTCGATATTTTGGTTCAAATATTGTTTCAAAAAAAACATAATACGTCAACAAAATATCTTATTATGATAATTAATATATTTTTATTGCACTTTTTTAGTTCAATTTTGGATAATTTAATCCTCTCAGTGAAATATCGCTGCAAGATGATAGGCAATTTGTTATAAAGAATCTTCGGTTCGTTTCCTCAGTATGATTTAGTGAAGTAGTTCATCATGGCGCTTTCAAGTTTTGGTAAGATATTGACAGTTCTCGACTTATTTTCGGTTCATCGTCCCG
The DNA here is from genome assembly GCF_000760595.1 of Acinetobacter soli. GTDB lineage: Bacteria > Pseudomonadota > Gammaproteobacteria > Pseudomonadales > Moraxellaceae > Acinetobacter > Acinetobacter soli. The sequence continues at coordinate 43,241 of NZ_BBNM01000014.1, forward strand.
TCATTAATGTCGATACGATTTGTGATGAGCTGGGCTTGTCAAAACCGACGGGTTATCGCTATTTAAAGGAGTTGGTGTCGAGCGAAATTTTACAGCGCATCAGTGGCACTTCAGGTGACTATACGCTGGGCCCTAAAATTGCGGTCATGGATTACATTTCTCGTACCACCGACCCAATTGTACAAATCAGCAGCCCATTTATGCGCGAAATTGCCGAACGAACCGAACTGTGCTGCTTACTGACCCACCTGAACCGTGATTATTGTATCGATGTCCATCACGAAGTGTTTCGAAACGCCGACTTATTGTCTTATGGTCGTGGCTGTCCACGCCCGGTCTATATGGGGTCTTCACCTAAAGTCATTATGGCGCAGCTCAGTAAACGCCAGATTCAAGATTACTATCAGCGTTTTTCTAGCCAGTTGGCCGATGTCGATTTTGCCCATGACGAAGAAGGCTTCTTACAGCGTATGAAAAAAATCAAAAAAGATGGCTATTATATTTCTCACGGCGAGCTCAATCCGTTGGTAACCGGGCTTTCAGTTCCGATCAAATTTGCCAACAGCAAAGAATCACCCATGGCACTGACCTTGGTGGCCTCCAAAAATCGCTTTGAATTTATCAATATCGAAAAACTGATTGAGATTTTGCAAACTAACGCCGTTCAAATTGAGCAGAAATTTTTGGCTTTGTCTCAAATTGAACACCCCTAAGCGACTGTCATCATCTACAGTGATCTAACCCTTTAAAGCAGAAACTGGCGAAAAGTCAGGTTGATTCGTGGCTGTATAACTTTTTGTGATTTCATGAGCGCATGTTGCCAGTGCTGCTGGGTTTGCCCCCGCATCACGATCAATTGCCCCGATTGCAAATGCAACTCGACTTTTTCCTTGCTCTGCATATGCCGGAAACAAAATTTCCGTGTTGCACCAAAACTCAGTGATGCAATGGTGGTTTCTTTGGCCAGCGACATATCGCCATCACTGTGCCATGCCATTCCCTGTGTGCCTTCTTCATAACGATTGGCCAAGCACGAATTAAAGCGCTCTGACAGCAACTGCTCAAGGCGATGCTTGAGTTTTAGGAGTTCAGGGTCCCAAGTCAATGCATCTCGAATCACGCCGGAGTAGCTGTAGCGATAGTGTCGATCGCCATACCACGCCACCTGTCTTGCGGTCACAAAGTGCTTTCCATACAGCTTGGCTTCATCATGACGCCAGTGTAAGTGCTGTAACAAATACTGAAAATAAGCGTCGGCTTCATCAGGGCTAAAAATACACCCGTAGTCTTGTACATCACCATCGTAAGGCAATATATTCTGCCGCGGCTCAGGAGCGAATAAATCCAAGGTCATATGTCATCTCACCATTGCAAGCTCTGTAGATAGCAATGCTAATTTACGTGATGTGTGCCAGTGGTACTCCCCGACAACGCCCGACGCGCGAATCACCCGATGGCAGGGAATCAGATAAGCAATTGGATTTTTAGCAATTGCACTGGCCACGGCCCGAACGGCCGAAGGTTGTCCCATATGTTCAGCCACTTGCTGATAGCTGTAAAGTTGCCCTGCTGGAATCTTCAGGAGCGCTTCCCATACTTTCAGCTGAAAAGGCGTACCACGTAAACGCAGCGGAATTTTCTGAGATAGGCTCACGCTTAAATCACCACATATCCACTGTGCGATTTGTTTGTGCCAGTGGCGCGAATGGGCTTGAAAACGCGCGTATGGATATTGCTGTGCCAAGGTTGTGAGTGGACACGCTGATTGCTCATTAAGTACAAACTGGACAGAACAGACACCACGCGCACTACTGGCAATAAAAATATCGCCAAAGGGCGTTGCCTCATAAGAGTAATCAATCTCGATGTTATGACCTAGTTGCTTAAACTCTCCTGGAGATACACCTTCAAGATGCACAAATAAATCATGCAGGCGACCAGTACCGGATAATCCAGTCTCTAGGGCAGTTTCGAGCACCGAATGCTGTTGTAAGAGCAAGGCTTTGGCATGTTGCACACTGATGTACTGAATAAATTTTTTGGGGCTAATGCCAACCCATGCCTGAAACTGGCGCTGAAAATAACTGCTACTCCAGCCAACCTGAGCGGCAGCTTCTTCAAGGCTGGGCTGTTGTGATGCATGGCTATATAAATACGCAATCACCTCGGCAATCACCGTAAACTGCGCTGTCGATAAAGTTTTCATCGCACTCTTCTCCTGCTCTTGAAGTACTTTATCCCAGCTTGGTGCAAGCAATCGACCCGATTCTTGCACTTGGCCATAAAAAAACCTTTCACGAAGAAAGGTCTTTAATTTAAGGCTGTTTCAGATACGGCCATGCGGCACGCAGATAAATAAACATCGACCATAGAGTCAGGATAACCGCGGTATAAAGCAAGGCATACGCCAGTAAATCTAGTGGCTTCCAGTTGAGCAGAAATACACTGATCGCAATCATTTGAAACGCTGTTTTATATTTCCCTACCGTCGACACTGCAACATTGGTTCTAGCGCCTAGCTCGGCCATCCATTCACGTAGCGCCGATACGGTAATCTCTCTGGAAATGATGACAATCGCTGCAAAGGCCATAGAAATGGTAGGTTGCCATTGCACCAGAACAATCAGCGCCGATGCCACCATGAGCTTGTCTGCCACCGGATCCAGAAAACGACCAAACGCCGAAGTCTGATTCAGCGCGCGCGCCAAATAGCCGTCGAACCAGTCGGTCACTGCAGCCAAAATAAAAATCGCGGTCAGCACGATATGCCGTAAAAAACTCCCCTCATGAAAATTCACCCCAATGGCTGGTGGCCAATAGGCCAACATCAAAAATACCGGGATTAGGGCGATTCGAGCAAGTGTTAAAATATTTGGGATATTCAGGATTCGACCTGTTGTCATAGACACCGCCTGTGAGGCCCCTCATTAGATCATGCCAATATGGCAAATTAAGGTTTCATGCATGTTTAACTACCGCCAACTTTATACGAAATGTGTCACAGTGTCGACTACGCAAAGACAGTAACGGTCTGTCTAGATATCGCAATTAACCGGTTTTGTGCATCCCACAAGTGCGCATATTCGGTGGCATAACCAAACGCGGCGTGCTGCGTCACCACTTTATATTTAAACCAGTCATGTAAAGCATATTCAATCGGGCGAACAAAACTTAAGTGCCAAGTCAGCGAGCTGGCCGGTGCAATTTGCTGAAACATCGGCAATACCCCTGGTGGCCAGATATCCATTAAAATCAATAAGTCGGCCACATTAAATGCACGTTCAGCATGTAGCTCAGGATCAAATCGGCACCATCCACCAAAATCGGGCAGTTTATTGCTAATCGGATAATGCCCTTCGGCCCAGCGTAAATCAAACTGCTGATAGCATTCGGGCATTAAGGGCACGTAAGGCATTCGTGAGAGTTGCGCTGGCAACAAATAATCGGGAGCTTCTGGTAACTGATGCACCACAATTTCAGACGAACGCGGCTCGCCAAAACTTGCCAGCAAAATACTTTGAACCGCACCTGCCTGCCACAGTCGTACTTCAATGGTCGTGACCGACTTTCCCTTACGCAAGATCTCGGCAGTTAACTGTGCCGCACCCTCCTTCACTGGCCCGACGAAGGTTACACTGCAACTTAAAACTTGTTGATGTGGATTGGCAACCACATCCAGTGCATTTTGCATTAATAGACCGGCAACCAGTCCACCGTAGACGGTACGTCCCTGCGACCAGCCCGATGAAATCTGAATATCCTTGCGGTGATTCACTTGTGGTGATGCATCGTTTAGCAACATAAGTTCACTCTTGTTTTTTCTTCGCTGCTATTGTGACCGATTTTAAACAAACTAAAATGGGAGATGACCCAAGAGTCACTGATGCTTTTGGTCAATTTACTCGTGCAAAATCTTATAAATGGTACGGGCCATAGATGGACCCAGCCCCGGAACCAAGGTGAGTTCTTTTTCAGAGGCCTTGAGTACACCCTGAATGCCGCCAAAATGCGTGAGCAAATCACGACGGCGCTTCGGCCCTAAGCCCGGAATGGCTTCAAGTACCGACGATGCGCGTCGCTTATCACGTTTGGCGCGATGGCGCGTAATCGCAAAGCGGTGCGCTTCATCACGCACCTGCTGAATCAAATGCAGTGCTTTATGGTCTTCTGGAAGTTGAATTTTGCTGCCATCGGTAAAATGCAGGGTTTCCAGACCAGGTTTACGCCCCTCGCCTTTTGAAACGCCAATCATAAAAGCATCTAGCCCCAACTGCTGCATCACTTCCATGGCCATATGTAACTGTCCCTTCCCCCCATCAATCAGCAATAAATCGGGCAACAAATTCTTTTTATAGCGCCGCGTGAGCGCCTGACGCATGGCCGCATAGTCATCACCAGCAGTAATATCTTCAATGGAAAACTGACGATAATCGCGTTTACGTGCACCGCCTTGATCGAAGACCACACATGAGGCAATCGTCGCTTCGCCCATGGTATGGCTAATATCAAAACATTCAATCCGATCGATCGGACGCCCAACCACCTGTTCAAGCTGATAAAAACGCTCATTTAGCTCTAAATGATTACTGAGCTGGCCTTTAATGGCATGCTGCACATTCATCACAGCCAGTTCTTGCCATTCAGCTCGGGTTTCACGCACCTTGTGCTTGATCTGGATTTTCTTACCAAATTCGGTCTGAAATGCCTGCTCCAGCTCTTTTTTATCCGGCAACTCCATATTCACAATTAATTCTACCGGAATTTCATCGGCCACCTGAAAGTAAAAGTTGGCCATAAAATCACTGAGCATTTGCCCCAGATCATCACTGAGCATATCCGGAAAATAACTTTTTCCACCAAGCATGCGTCCATTGCGGACGTGCATGATTTGCACACAGGTCACGCCAGCCTGAAAGGCAATCGCCAATATATCGGCCTCACCTTTAATTTTAAACACCGCCTGCTGTGCCTGTACTTCACGCAGCAACCCCAGTCGATCGCGATAAAATACTGCCTTTTCAAACGCCAGTTGCTCGGCTGCCTCCTCCATTTTGGCAATCAGCTCCTGATTCAGCTCTTTGGTATCGCCTTGTAAAAACCGAATCGAGTTTTCGACATCTTGTTTATAGTCTTCAGGTGAAATCAGCCCCACACACGGTGCCGAACATCGCTTGATCTGATACTGCAAACACGGCCGTTTACGCTGTGCAAAATAGCTATTTTCGCACTGACGTACATTAAATAGTTTTTGTAACACCAGTAATGTATCGCGGGCACTATAGGCACTCGGGTAAGGCCCAAAAAACTTGCCGATTTGATGTTTGCCTTTGCCACGACCACTGGCAATCCGCGGATACGGTTTGTCGCTCGAAACAAAAATGTACACATAGGATTTATCGTCGCGCAGCATGATATTGTAAGGCGGACGATGCTGTTTAATCAGGTTTTGTTCAAGCAGAAGCGCTTCGGTTTCCGAACGCGTGACCAAAGTCTCGATATCATAAATACGCGCCACCAATGCCTGCGTTTTGGGGTGCTCAATGGTTTTGACAAAATAGCTGGAGACACGGTTTTTCAGATTTTTAGCTTTACCCACGTAAAGCAGTTCGCCGTCTTTACCCAACATGCGATACACCCCAGGCAATTGGGTCATGTTGGCGAGCAGTTTTTCAATATGTGGACGCGCGTTTGAATTCACAATCATGGTCTTAGCTAAAGGTCAGACTGTTAATGTGACGGTTCCATACGCTGTTTTCAAGCCATCACTGTAAATCAGATCATAACGCGTGCTTAAACTGATCTAAGACTCAAGACGGTAATACGTGTATTTCAAATCTTTTTCTTTATATACCGCATAGTTTTTTTGACGGAAATCTGAAATCCAGCCATTGCCCGTATAACCGGCAATGTGACCATAAACATGATCGCCTGTACGCTGAATGATATAAATATCGCCCGGTTGCGGGTGACCAAAAGCCGGTTTAATCTTTTTATAGCCGTTTTTTTCTAAAGTATGCCCCCAATCCGATGCAGCGACAGGATGTTTGGATACATCGGCACCTGCCGTTTGCAAGGCAATGCGGATATTGCGTGCACATTTTTTCTTGCTATGGCGCGCGGAAATACTTTCAAGCTTATGGGAAAATTTATGTAAATCGATATCGCGGCTGACATGCTTTTTATGATGCCCTGCGCTATGCGTACTATGGCTTTTACGATGTGCGGTACTCGAATGGCTACTTTGCGTTTTATGTGCTGCATGATGCGACGCAGATTTTTTATGCGTCGTCTGCGGGCGAGCGTGATGATGTACATGCGCACTTTTTTTTTCAGCCACCTGCACATGGTGAACATGGACTGCGTGATGAACATGAGCCATTGTAAAAACCTACTTCGAAGAACCACTTTTTCAAAACGGTGCCATTGTAGAACCAAACTTTATGAATTGAACTTTAATAGTTGTAACAATTTCTTGAGCCCGCGACGCGGTTCACACAACAGCCTTGAAGTGTGTACTTCAATAAAAAAACGCCCCGCAGGGCGTTTGGTTTTATCTCTTAAAACACATAAGGGCGTACGAAAATCAGGAAGAAAATACCCAGCATCAGTGCCCATTTCAGCACATAGTACAATTTGCGGTTTTTGGCTTTGAGTGCCTTGGCCTTGATTCGGATCTGATAAACATAACCAAAGGCTTTATTGAGGCCACCCGTTTTATCACCCGTTTCGTTCGGTGAGCTGGCTGCGGTCATCACGTTTTTACCGAACCAGTGGTTAAATTTTTCCATGAGACGGGTTTTGAGTGGGCGCTCTACATCGGCAAAGAAAATAATCCGGTTTTGGTCTGTGGTATTTTCAGCATAATGAATATAGGTTTCATCAAACACCACGCTCTCACCATCACGCCATGAATAACGCTGTCCATCGACATCGATAAAGCAACGATCATCATTGGGCGTGATCAAACCTAAATGGTAGCGTAATGAGCCAGCATAGGGATCACGATGGCGTACCAGACGGCTGTTTGGCGCCAGTTCAGTAAACATGGCCGCTTTAATCGTCGGTAAGGTTTTGAGTAGCGCCGTGGTTTTTGGGCACAGTTCTGCCGCCGATGGATGCGCAGAGTCATACCATTTTAAATAAAAACGCTTCCAGCCTGTTTTAAAAAATGAGTTAAAGCCTAAATCATTGTAGGTACTCGATGCTTTGATGCCACCTTGCTGATATAAGGCCTGTGCTTCATCGCGAATCATTTCCCAGTTTTCATCCAGCACTTTTAAATCTTTAAAATGTTGGGTATCGATATACGGCTGGTTGGGCACTTTTGAAAATAAGTACATCAAGAAATTAATCGGGGCAAGCAAAGTCGAATGGTCGAAAAACTGACGATAAAACGAATGTCGTACTTTACCGCGATGCTGGATATACAACGCTGATATCACAAAAATCGCCAATATGATCCACTTAATCATGAAGACCCACTCAAAAAAGATTGCGTGTATTTTAACAACTTATGTTTTGATCATCTACCCAATGTATCCTGCTCTAAATGAATGATCTTATAAAGGTAAAATCCAGCATAAAAAAAGACCTTCAAAATGGCGAATTGACTTTATTGACAGTCTTATTACAAAAACACAACTTTTAAATTTGAGTGAAGACTAGGCTTAATGTACAAAATCACTTATAAAAAAATAGATAAATCATAGTGATAAAATTATTCAACACGAATATGTATGGGTTTTTAAGTATATTCACCCAAATGACCCGTGAAAAATAGGTGACCCTTGCGTCACGACTAGATACAACTTGTTAGATTCTTTTTCGATATAGTTATCGTAAGATTGACGAGGTATTTTAACTGTATAACGCAATATACACGTCACAACATCAACGTATAAATCCTCCAGAATAAAGGAGATCAGGCATGATCCACGCTGGCAATGCCATTACCGTCCAAATGCTTCAGGACGGAATTGCAGAATTCCGCTTTGACTTACAAGGTGAGTCAGTCAACAAGTTTAACCGTGCAACCCTAGACGATTTTAAAGCTGCCATCGAAGCAGTTAAAAACCATTCTGAAGTAAAAGGTTTGATCGTCACCAGCGGCAAATCGACCTTTATTGTGGGTGCCGACATTACCGAATTTGGCGATAACTTTGCACAGGGCGAAAGCGCGATTGTGGAGTGGGCTTTACCTGTTCATGAGATTTTTAACAGCTTTGAAGATCTAGACATCCCTAAAGTCGCTGCCATTAATGGCATGGCATTAGGTGGTGGCTTTGAAATGTGCTTGGTGTGCGATTACCGTGTGATGTCTGAAAGCGCACAGGTCGGCTTACCAGAAATCAAACTGGGAATTTTCCCGGGCTTTGGTGGTACCGTGCGTTTGAGCCGTTTGATCGGGATTGACAATGCCGTCGAATGGATTGCGATGGCCGCACCGAAAAAACCGGCTGCTGCTTTAAAAGATGGTGCCGTCGATGCCGTGGTCGCTGCCGACAAATTACAAGATGCTGCAATTGATCTGGTGAAACAAGCCCTCGCTGGACGTCTGGACTGGAAAGCCAAGCGTCAGGAAAAAATCGATCCAGTTAAACTGGCACCGCTTGAACAAATGATGGCGTTTAATACTGCGAAAGGTGCCGTTTTGGCCAAAGCCAATCCAGCGCAATACCCTGCACCTAAACTCATGATTGATTCATTGCAGGCCGGTGCAAGCCTCAGCCGTAACGATGCGCTGAAGGTTGAAGCAGAAGGCTTTGCCAAAGCTGCGGTCACTGCGCAAGCTGAAGCACTGATTGGTTTGTTCCTCAACGACCAAATCATCAAGAAAGTATCGAAAAAACACGAAAAAGGCGCGCACCCTGTTAATCAAGCTGCTGTATTGGGCGCCGGGATTATGGGCGGCGGGATTGCCTATCAAGCTGCAAGCAAAGGCACGCCAATTATCATGAAAGATATTGGGAACCCTCAGCTCGCGCTTGGAATGTCAGAAGCCAACAACCTGTTAACCAAACAAGTTGAACGTAAAAAAATGAAGCCGGCTCAAATGGGTGAAACACTGGCGCGAATTCGTCCAAGCTTGAGCTACGACGAGTTTAAAGACGTCGATATCGTGATTGAAGCGGTGACCGAAAATCCAAAGATCAAGGAAGCGGTACTGGCCGACACCGAAGCCAAAGTCCGTGATAACACCATTCTTGCCTCAAATACCTCGACCATTTCGATTACACGTTTGGCCAAAGCGTTAAAGCGTCCGGAAAATTTTGTCGGTATGCACTTTTTCAATCCGGTGCACATGATGCCACTGGTCGAAGTCATCCGGGGTGAACAAACCTCCGATGAAGCGGTTGCAACGACCGTTGTTCTGGCACAAAAAATGGGCAAAACCCCAATCGTGGTGAATGACTGTCCGGGTTTCTTGGTCAACCGTGTGTTGTTCCCGTACTTTGGTGCATTTGATTTGTTACTTAAAGACGGTGCAGATTTCCAGCAAATCGACAAAGTTATGGAAAAATTTGGCTGGCCAATGGGCCCTGCTTACCTGATGGATGTGGTGGGGATCGATACGGGTGTGCACGGCGCCGAAGTAATGGCAGAAGGCTTCCCTGATCGTATGAAACCAGACTTTAAAGGTTCAATCCAGACCATGTACGAAGCCAAACGTCTGGGCCAGAAAAATGATGTCGGCTTTTATAAGTATGAACTCGACAAAAAAGGCAAAAAAGCCAAAACGGTTGACCCAAGCGCCTATGAAGTGATTGCATCGGTTGTGACAGGTGAAAAACACGAGTTTGATCCGCAAGAAATCATTGACCGCATGATGCTGGCACTGTGTAACGAAACGGTTCGTTGCCTTGAAGACAACATCGTCGCCACTCCTGCTGAAGCGGATATGGCCATGATTATGGGCATTGGCTTCCCGCCGTTCCGTGGTGGCCCATGCCGCTATATCGATCAGACTGGCGTGCCAGAATACGTTGCGCTTTGCAACAAATATGCACATCTCGGCAAAGCGTACGAAGCACCGCAAATGCTGCGCGATATGGCTGAAAACAACAAGAAATTTTACGGTTAAGGGAGCAACGTGAATGACTACTTTAAATCCACGTGACGTTGTGATTGTTGATGGTGTTCGTTCTGCCATGGGCAAATCTAAAAACGGGATGTTCCGAAATGTACGTGCCGACAGCCTATCTGCAGAATTGGTACGTGCGCTGATTGCACGTAACCAATTTGATGTCAATGAAGTAGAAGACTTGATCTGGGGCTGTGTGAACCAGACACTCGAACAAGGGATGAACATTGCCCGTAATATTGGTCTATTGGCTGATTTACCTAAAACGGTTGCAGGGCAAACCGTCAACCGTTTGTGCGGTTCATCGATGCAGGCAATTCATACTGCGGCGGCGCAAATTGCCACCAACCAAGGTGATATCTTTATCATTGGGGGTGTCGAGCACATGGGCCACGTCGGTATGATGCATGGTATCGATCTTAACCCAGAAGCCTCGAAGCACTATGCCAAAGCATCCAACATGATGGGCTTAACTGCAGAAATGCTCGGACGCATGAACGGTATTACCCGTGAAGAGCAAGATGCGTTTGGTGTAGAGTCACATCGCCGTGCTTGGGCTGCGACCCAAGAAGGTCGTTTTAAACATGAAATTGTGGGTGTTGAAGGCCACGATGCCAATGGCTTTAAAATCCTTTGCGACATCGATGAAGTGATTCGTCCAGATGCCAACTTAGAAGCATTTAAGGCGTTGCGTCCTGTATTCGATCCGAAAGGCGGCACCGTAACAGCAGCCACATCATCTGCATTGTCTGATGGTGCCTCTGCGATGCTCTTGATGTCGGCAGAACGTGCGCAAGCCCTCGGCTTAAAACCGCGTGCCGTGATTCGCTCAATGGCGGTTGCTGGCTGTGACGCAGCAATCATGGGTTATGGCCCTGTGCCAGCCACTCAAAAAGCACTCAAACGTGCGGGCTTGAGCATGGCAGATATTCAGACCATCGAATTGAACGAAGCTTTTGCTGCTCAAGGTCTATCAGTCATGAAAGGTTTGGGTGTGTATGAAAAGCAAGACATCATCAACTTAAACGGTGGTGCGATTGCACTGGGCCATCCTTTAGGCTGCTCGGGTGCGCGTATTACCACTACCCTACTGAATGTGATGGAACAACAAGACACGCAAATTGGTCTTGCCACCATGTGTATCGGTTTGGGCCAAGGCATCGCGACCATTATCGAACGTGTTTAATATGACTTTCAAATAAAAGAAAAACCCCGCAAATTGCGGGGTTTTTTATGCCCGTAGCATATCATGTAAGCGTTTGACCAATGCTGGAAACGTGGTGTAACCATCTTCTGCCAGAAAATGTCCCGCGTGTGCAATTTGTTCATATGGTATATTCAGCTCCAGCGCCAAGCGAATACTCCACTCTGGAGGGACATAAGCATCATGATCCGACAAATACATATAGGCGCCAGCCCTGAGTTGAAGAGTCTGCGGAATCTGTTGACTCTGCGCAATATAATCATCTAGTTCTGGTAATGCGGGTAAAGCTTCTCGAAAGCCAGAAACCAGCAACATTCCTCCCAAATATTGTATTTGGTGCCGATGAAAAAAATGCAACAGACTGATAACCCCCAAACTATGCGCGACAAAGAATGTAGTGTCATCAATTTTGGGGATGTGATGGTCAAGCGTGCCTTGCCATGCCTTTACATCTGGATAAGCTGAATCTGGAAAGTGAATTAAGGTGACTTGTGTCTGATCACCATTTAACTGATTTTTAATATCTTGAAACCAATGATCCTCTGGTGAGGCAGAGTAACCATGAAGTACATATACATGTTGCATGAACTGCTCCCTCACTCAATCAAGTTGCATCTTTTAACTGCTGATCAAGCGCAGCCATATTGCGCTTTTTAATACTCTCAATTTTGGCATTAAGCCGTAATACATCCTGATATAACTGATTAAATGCCTTCACCTGCGCGGTGTCTCGAAACAGAATTTTTTTGCCGTTTCGTTCCCATGCATGGGTTTTTAAAATGGCAAACATGGCATCGGCTTTATCTAAAATCTGCATTTCCAGCAAGAAAATGGCATGATCCTGATCGACTTTCTGGTTGCTGCCAAGTTTCTTTTCCAGCAAAATCCGCATATCCGGCTCTACCGACAAGGTTTTGGCCTCGGCCAGAAAAGCTTGATGAATCTGTTCATATTGATTTTGATACAGCACGGATGCCTGCCGCACATCATTGAGCATCTTTTGTGTTTGCGCATACTGCTGTTTCTGATCTTGCTCAAGCCGTGTCACATCTAAAAAGGTATCCCACTGGGCTGCCTTAAGGGCACGTAAATAAGCATTACGTGCATTGATGTTTTGTACCCAGTAATTCAGTAAAAACTCGGAAATCTTTTTATAATTTCCCGCCAATCGGCGATCATGAATATCCAGTTGTACAGGTTTAGACCAGTCTTGTGCCTGATCATAAAGCAGTGCCATTTTTTCAGACATGACCTGATCAAACATCTGACTGGTGTCTTTGAGCTGTTGCTGTTGAATATAATGATAAGAAAAAAAACCAAGGGACAGGATCACAATCAGGATTGCGATGATGATCTGAAAACGGCGCATACTCCTCTCCTTCATCTTGTTGTTGTTGATTGCTCGCTGTTGTTATTGATACGTGATCATTTCATAAAATGGGTGTGTTGCATACGACGCAACAGGCAATTACATCTTTATGCCTTTATCTCTGATTATTTCATGCTTATGATGGAGAATCTGTGATTTTTTGAGATGTTACTATGCGCGTAGATATTTGGTCCGATGTGGTCTGCCCATTTTGTTATATTGGTAAAAAACGCCTTGAGCATGTGGCTGCCGAAGCTGGAGTGGAACTGGACATTCACTGGCATAGTTTTGAGCTTGATCCAGATGCACCGGCACATCATGACACCTCAAATACCGAACGCTTGGCCAAAAAATACGGTCGAAGTGTCGAGGAGATGCAACAGATGCAGCAAAACATTGCGCAAATGGCAGCCGAGGAAGGGATTGATTTTCAATGGCAAAAAGCCAACTCTGGCAACAGCTTCGATGCGCATCGCATCATTCACCTTGCGCAAAGCAAAGGCTTGGGCAATCAGGCCAAGGAAGCCTTTTTTCACGCTTACATGACCGAAGGTTTAGCGATTGGCGAACGCGAAGTGGTTGAAGAGATTGCATCACGGATCGGCTTAGATCATGCCGAGGTCGAATACGTACTGCAAAGTGACGAGTTGGCTGACTTTGTTCGTCACGATGAGAAAATCGCGCATGAGCAACTGAATATTTCAGGTGTCCCTTTTTTTGTGTTCGATCAAAAATTTGCACTTTCAGGTGCACAGCCGCGTGAAGTTTTTCTGCAAGTTCTCAATCAGAGCTTGGCACAAATTGAACAGCAATCGCCAACAGATGCCAATACCTGCTCAGATGAAAAATGTGATACAAATCACTAATCAAATTTGTGGTGTAGCACATTTCACGATTATTGAACAATTATTAAGCAAAACTGCAATGCAGCGTTGCAAAAATATGACTATACATGGCAGAACTTTCTTTTTAAGATACAACTCTTGAATTTATTGTATTCATGCGCTGTAGTTTCTTATTTTGCTCTCGATCATTGAGAACTTTTTCTTAAAAAAGCCTTCTAGGGATTAGAAGGCTTTTTTATTGCATTTTTATTACATAGCTTAACGTGAATTACCAAGAGATCTGCTGTTGTAATCAAACATTGTCATTTTTAACTGAAGCCCTTGCGAACTTAACATGTTCACCACACGCACACCCTGCTTTTGTGTTTAGATGAATGTTTAAGCAATATGATTCGTTCGCTTTGGCGCGACATCGAATCAAATCTGTATTTTAAACAAGAGGGATAAACAATGACGACATTAGAGAATCAAGACACAGCACGCCCACTTAATTCTGTTGAACCATCTGATCAACCGGAGCAACCTGTAGCGAAGAAAAAATCTCGCTTTTCTCCAACGGTTAAAGGTGCTGTGATTGGTGCTGTTGCAGGCAGTGTCCTGCCAGTATTTGGTACATTTAGCGGTGCCCTGATTGGGGGAGTTGCAGGTAAACTCTATTCTCGGCGCTGTGCTAAAACAGCTTAATCATAATCAATGATTGTGTTTAATCATCATATTTATTTCATGATCAATATGCCCTTCAAATGAGGGGCATTTTTCTATGCGTGTCAAGCAACCTTTTGATTAAAGCCTGAATCATGCTTGAGTTAAAGAGGCTTATGTTATTAAATTTATTTTATTTTGTTGATGGTCTTGATTTTACATGCCAAATCAACAACAGTGACCAGTATAAGTTTGATAATAACGATTTGATACATGATGAAAACACAACAAAAAGCATGGATTTTCGGGGCGGTTTCAACGTGTTTGATTGGTGCCGGCCTTCCATCTGCTTGGGCCGAAAGTACCGTAACCAGCACAGCCAGCGCTGATTTGGTTTTACCGAGTAATCCAGACATTCCTCCCACATCAGTGGCCTATCCAGTCGAACTTCGGCAATTAAATCAAAGTAATGAAAAGAATCTTCTGGATTATATTCCGGCATGGGTAGATGCCATGCCGACCATGCTGCCGAAGGAATCCGATCAGGTCATGGTGCCGTCAGTGAACGAAACCGAAAACAAAACCTGGGCGGATCGTAAGCAAAAACAAATTCGCGATTGGGCTGATCATACTTCAGTTAAAATTGATGACTGGTTTGGTGATATCGACCCCAATAAACCCGCTAATGCCACGCTACGTGTGATGCTGGATAATTACTGGGATAAATATAACGGTTTTGAAGTCAAACCACGTATTCGAGGTAAAATTAAGCTTCCCACTTTAGAACGTCGCTTTAGTGTGGTGTTTGGGGATGAGTCGCTCGATAACGAGTTTGAAAATAACATTGCCAATACCAACATCGAACCCAATGCCGATAACAAGCGCCTCGATACCCGCCAGACCAGAGACAACAACAGTTCCATTGCTCTGCGCTGGTCAGATTTTGCGAAAAAACTGCCCTTTGAAACCGATGCCGATTTAGGGATTCGCTCAGGCGATGACATTTATGTCAGACTTAAAGCCAAACGCGCTTGGGTATTACGTAATGATTTTTCATTTTATGCCGAACAAATCTATCGCTACGGTATCGACAGCAAAAACTATTTCCGAACCAACTTAGAACTCACCCATGCTCGCCCAAACGAAGCTTTTTTGTCGAATCAATTTAGCCTGACACATGCCGATGAACAAGAAGATGACTGGTGGTGGGACAACCGCCTGTTTCGTCAGCATCAGTTTTTTGCCAATCAGCGCTTTAACTATGGCATTTATATGGGCGGCTATTACAACGACAACGATTTACGCCTCAATAGCTGGGGGCCGTTTATGTCATGGCGTCAACCCGTGTGGCGGGAGTGGTTTTATGTGCAAGGTGATCTCAATTATCTCAATGATCATCGTGAAGATCGTAGTCATTATCTGAGTACCTTTGTACGTTTGGAAGCTATTTTTTAAGTCGATGTACTGGCTGCCAAATACGGTTTAATTTGGCAGTGATATAACTGAGCAATGGTCTGAGCTTAAAGCATTTATTAAGCTTGATTGCCTATAGTGTGCCGTTCATGATTTATGTTTTTTTAAACGATGACTCAACGGCATGTGATCTCTTTAAGTTTTATCACAATGGGCATGCTCAGCATTTACTACGGCATGCAATTGCTGAGTAATGGTTCGTCTTTAAAGTATCTTTTGGTCAGATCTTCTGATCAGCACTGCGAAACCGAAAGCAACGTATCAGTGTCTGAGGTTGCATCGTCTCTTGAAGATCCTCAAGTTTTAAATCAACGTTTACTTGAAGTCTTTGGACAAGATTCATTGTGGCAACGCACGCAGCAGCATTATGCGCCGCCCGTCAAACGCTTTGGCAAAACCAAAAAGAACTCAAAAACACATCGGGCCGAGTCGACCGCACCCAACCCTTTTTCAGCCAGTTGGTCGACACTTTCAAGCCTATTGCCTTTTTCCAATGATCTCGATTTGGGTGCAAATTCAAGTTCAGATGTCTATGTCCAGTTTCTGGCTAAAAAGAAATGGGTATTGATGCATCATTTAGATTTAGATACCGAGCAAGTATTCCGCTACGGTTCGAGCAGTAAAAATTACAGTGAAACCAATCTGAATCTCAAACAAAAATTGAGCGACAGCACGCTATTTGCCAGCCAGTTTAATGTGACCAAAACACAGGATGAAGATTTTACATGGCGTAATACCACCTTTCATCAGCTCAGTTTAAGCGGTAAAGATAAAGTGACCTATGGTGTATTAACCTCAGGAATTTATGAAAAACAGAAGAAAGATGTACTTCTGAGCCAATGGGGCCCTTATTTGTCTTGGCGACGCCCGTTATGGCGTAACTGGTTATTTATGCAAAATGATCTGAATTATACCGATGATCTGACCGATCAAAATGGCTATCACTTTAGTTATCAAATGAGTTTTGAGGCCAATTTTTAGTATCGATGAGAATTGTGGATAAGTTTGACGTTATCCACAATTAAAAAAAGCCCCGATACGAAATCGGGGCTTTACTGTTAGCTTAGCAGCAAACTGTTGATACGTTTTACATAAGCGGCTGGATCTTCCGGTAAACCACCTTCAGCAATCACGGCTTGATCAAAGATGACATTGGCCAGATCATCGAACTGCGCTGCATGTTCGAGCTTTTGTACCAATGGATGCGCTGGATTGATTTCTAAAATTGGCTTGCTTTCAGGTACAGGCTGCCCTGCTTGTTTCAGCATACGAACCAACTGAGGTGAAAGTTCACCGTCACTGGTCACCAAGCAAGCAGGCGAATCGACCAGACGTGTAGTCACGCGCACTTCTTTGGTTTTTGCCTTGAGTGAATCCGATAATTTATCAACCACTGGCTTGAATTGTTCCGCAGCTTCTTCAAGTGCTTTTTTCTCTTCGGCATCTTGCAGATCGCCCAGATCAACCGCACCTTTCGACACGTTTTGCAGTGCCACACCGTCAAACTCATGCACAAAGTTCATTGCCCATTCATCCACACGCTCCGACATCAACAAGACTTCAATGCCTTTTTTCTTAAACAACTCAAGCTGTGGAGAATGTTTGGCTGCATTTAAACTCTCTGCCGTAACATAGTAGATGGCTTTTTGGCCCTCTTTCATACGCGCTTTATAGTCGGCAAACGAAGTGCTGATCTCATCGTTAGTCGAAGTTGCATAACGCAAAAGCTTTAAAATACGTTCACGGTTGCTAAAGTCTTCACCCAAGCCTTCTTTGAGTACAGAACCGAATTCGGCATAAAAGGTCTTGAATTTTTCCTGATCTTTCTCATCTTCAGACTTTGCCAAACCATCCAACACATTCAAAATACGGCGCGTGTTGCCTTCACGGATGGTTTTGACATCACGACTTTCTTGTAACAGCTCACGGCTCACGTTCAGTGGTAAATCGGCACTGTCGATCACACCTTTAACGAAACGTAAGTAGTTTGGAATCAGGTTATCCGCATCGTCCATAATAAAGACGCGCTTCACATACAGCTTAATCCCTGCTTTGGCTTCACGGGTAAAAATATCTTGTGAGGCTTTGGCCGGAATATACAGCAACTGAGTGTACTCGGTATTGCCTTCTACGCGGTTATGTGTCCATGCAAGCGGTGCTTCAAAATCATGCGTTGCATTTTTATAAAACTCGATGTACTGCTCGTCAGTGATCTCGCTTTTACTGCGTGTCCATAATGCGCTCGCCGAGTTAATGGCTTCCCATTCGTCAGTCTTCACATACTGACCCGGTTTCGCTTCTTCTCCCTCAGCAGCTTCTTCTTGTTGCCATACTTCTTTTTGCATCTCGATTGGCAAGCTGATGTGGTCAGAGTATTTATTAATAATCTGCTTAACTTTCCAAGATTCTAAATAGTCCAGTGCATCGTCACGCAAATGCAAAATGATGTCGGTTCCACGTGAATCCTTGGTGATTTGCTGTACTTCAAATTCACCCGTTCCGCCGCTAATCCAGCGCACACCGTCTTGTGCATCCGACCCGGCACGACGCGACTCTACCGTAATTTTGTCGGCCACAATAAAGCCTGAGTAAAAGCCAACACCAAACTGACCAATCAATTGTGCATCAGATTTTTGATCGCCGGTCAGCTTAGACATAAAGTCTTTGGTTCCCGATTTAGCAATCGTACCCAAGTTGTCAATCGCTTCTTGCTGGCTCAAGCCAATGCCGTTGTCACTGATAGTTAAGGTACGGTTGTCTTTATCCAGACGCACGCGCACACGCAGTGCCGAATCGTTTTCATAATATTCCGGATGATTGATGCCTTCAAAACGCAGTTTGTCGCAAGCATCGGACGCGTTGGAAATCAACTCACGTAAGAAAATTTCAGGATTCGAATACAGTGAGTGGGTCACCAGATGCAGTAACTGTGCAACTTCGGCTTGAAAGCTATAATTTTGTGATGTGCTCGTTTGCTCACTCATAGGACACTCCTTAATAGATCACAACATGTTGTTATGTAATGTGCTATGTATTGGAGTGCCTAGATGAATTTTCAATGGTAATCCTAAAGATTTTTTGATCAATTAGAATGGCCCATGACTCAAAACACGATTTTGAATGATGTCATCGAGGTGTTGCTGACGCGATGCATAGCTTCGACTTAAACAGCCCGTGTTTGAACCGCAAGTATTGCGCTGTTTGAGCCATTGATACTGCATGCCTTTTTCGGCATCACGCCCTCCCATAGGCAATGCATGCAATACAATTGCGTAGGTGGTGGCCATTTTTACATCGGCATCATTGAGTGAGCGAGTCTGGCAAATGGTTTTCTCCGAGCGAAGCTGGGCTTTTTCACAGGGAAAACTTGCAGCAGAAGCCGCACCCGCAAACATCAAACCACACCACGTGAACATGATAAAAGCTGAACGACGCATATTTTAATTCTCATTTTAAGGCTTTATATACTTAGCTTAAAAAATTCAAATGTGGCATTGGGTAAAGTTTCTACACAAAATGTGACACTGTGTATCTCACTATAAAAAAATAAAAAGGTCTTATGCTCTCCAATAAGACCTTTAATTGCCGTTATCTCTCTTGTTATTTTTATGATGGTTTTTATTATTTTGCGCTATGGTTGATACTTAAATTAAAACTTATAGCTGTAACCTACGCTATATACCCACGGATTAACTTCAAGTGTTCCAATTTTTTCACCATTCCATTTCAAATCAGAACCAATATCAGCGTAACGCACATCGGCAAAAACACCCCAATGTTTTGCATCGGCCGGCTGGAAATTAAACCCGACTTGACCGGTAAACCCATAGGCGTGTTCTGCCTTTAATGAAGTTCCTGCAAGTGAACCTTTGGTCTGTTCATCCCATGCCAATAGTGCGGTTGCACCTACGCCGACATATGGCGTAAATCCAGTAGAATTTTTAAAGTGATATTTCACCGTGAGTGTAGGTGGCAACTGTTTAAAGCTCGCAATCGTTTCAGGCGCTCCACCCGCGACACGTGCCAATACATTATGTTTAAAGGGCGTCGCCAATAAAAGCTCGGAAGAAATATTGCGATTGGCAAAAAAATATTCGATTGATGGTGTAAAACTGAATGCATGATCGGCTTTCGCTTCAGTGACAGCCCCATCGGCCATCGTATTATGATCACTTGAAGGTGCCAAAACACTTGCACCCACTTTAACTTGCCATTCGCCAGCAAATACTGACGCTGAAATACCTAGCAAAGATAAAACAAAAACTCTAAGAAACATGATTATCCCCTATCTCTTTTATAATAATAAACATTGATTTTATTTAAATGCAATATAGAGAATTAATATATTTTAATATTATTTTTAAACCAATGATTAATAATAAAATTATTTTAATTCATACAAAATTACTTGGTTTTATTTTTAATTCTTATTATTTTAATCAGGATTTAATTCCAATTAATTTAATCTGATTTTTTTATTTATTCCAACCTTTTTAATCAGGTTTTATTTGTTGTTAAATTAAACTTCGCATGAACATAAATCAGGAGATACTGATTTATATTCACGCGTTAATAAATAAATTAAAGCACCATGGCTGCAATCCAACCAAAGATCAGTAAAGGAATATTAAAGTGAATAAATGTTGGAATCACAGTGTCCCAAATATGGTCATGCTGACCGTCGACCCCCAGTCCTGCCGTTGGGCCCAAGGTTGAGTCAGATGCAGGTGATCCCGCATCACCCAATGCCGCAGCGGTTCCAATCAGTGCAATGGTCGCAAGTGGTGAAAAACCAAACTGTACACAGAGGGGTACATAAATCACAGCCAGTACAGGTACACTTGAGAACGATGAACCAATCCCAATCGTGACAAACAGACCGATAAACAGCATGAGGAATGCAGCCAAAGCATGATTATCACCAATCAGATGCACTACGCCGTTGACCAACTGGTTGATATCACCGGTATGGGTCATCACCGAAGCAAAGCCGGCAGCCGAGATCATGATAAAGCCAACCAATGCCATCATCCGCATCCCTTGTACAAACACATCATCGGCATCTTGCCATTTGAATATGCCCGCGGTAGACAACACGGCAAAACCGACCAATCCGCCTAAAATCATCGATCCTGAATACAACTGTGCAACCAAGGTCAGCGCGATGGCTAAAATCGCCATGAATAGGGTTTTCTTGGAAATATACGGCACGTGCTGTGCTTCTTGCTTGAGTTCTTCTGCATCTTCGGCAAGAGAATGCGTGACATGCGCTTCGGCACGAAGCGGTTTATCTAGGTCAATTGTGGTCACGCGGGCGACAGCACGATCTTGATAATGGCGTGGCTTACGGTAGCTGATAAATACTGCCACCAGTGTTCCCAGAACCATGCC
The DNA here is from genome assembly GCF_000760595.1 of Acinetobacter soli. Lineage (GTDB taxonomy): Bacteria > Pseudomonadota > Gammaproteobacteria > Pseudomonadales > Moraxellaceae > Acinetobacter > Acinetobacter soli. The sequence goes on from NZ_BBNM01000014.1 coordinate 64,246, forward strand.
CATAACCGGAATGGCCATTCCCATCGGCATCATCCAGCGTTCGACATGCAAGCCGTACTGTGCGCCAATTTTATTGATGTTCCCCATCAGGATCTGTTCAAGAAAGATGGCACCAAAACCCACAGGCAAGAAAATATAGGTTCCGACCAAGCCCAATGTGAGTACGCATGCCGCAGCACGACGATCCAGCTTTAGATGGTTCATGACCTGCAATAAAGGCGGTACCAGCACCGGAATAAAGGCAATATGGACCGGAATCAGGTTTTGTGAAAAAATCGCGGCAATCAGTAAAATACTCAGCAATAAATACTTCACTTTTTTCTCGCGCTTTTTGCTGGCTTCCATCCCCAGTAAACCGATCAGTTTATGCGCCAGCAAATCTGGTAATCCAGATTTGGACAATGCCAAGGCAAATGCACCCAAAACCGCATAGGCAAGCGCCACTTCGGCACCATCGCCTAGTCCAGCATTAAAAGCCTGAACCGTATCGGATAAGCTTAAGCCTGCGACCAATCCCCCCACAACAGCAGAAATCACCAACGTTAAAACAACAGAGACTCGTGCCAGTGACAAGATAAACATCACGGCAATCGCAATAACAACAGCATTCATGAATCAAGGTCAGGTAAAATAAAAGGCGATATTTTAGCAGATTCATGCCATGCATGGGCTGTGACTGTGGTTTATCTTGTCGGAATACTCATGGGCTTTTACAGGGTGTTTTCAACATGATGCTGCTGGGCAAAGCGTGCAATATGGCCGGCGACTAATTTCGGCTGGCTCAACACGGCCCAATGATTGCCGTTAATTTCCTGATACTCAAACTGATCAACCCAGTTTGGCATTTCGTTTAAAATATATTCAGGGCTGACAAATGCATCGTGCTTAAGTACCAAGGCCTGTACAGGACACTGCGCAAAACGCTTGCGCGGATGACGCATTGCAGGAATAAAATTGGCACGGTATAAGTTAATGCCATATTTGCCATCACGTGCAATATTCGGATTGAGTGGTAAATCTTGCTTGCGTTCTAACCTACTCAGCACTTTTCCCCATTTCTGTGGGGTAAAGAAATGCCACACCGACGGTGCCAGAAATGGCAGATGAAACGCCGCGATATACCATGATTTTGATAGCTTTTTTAATACACTGAACGGCTGGCTTTTCAGTTCACTGCCCAGCAAGTGTGCTGCATGATCCAGACACGGCCCCGAAATGGTGGTGTACGATAAAATCCGATCTTTAAATCTTGGATCTGTCACCGATTCCCACGATTGCAATGACCCCCAGTCATGGGCAGCCAAATGAAAAGGTCGCCCTTCTAAAACCTGATCTACTACCGCCTCCAGATCCAGAGACAATTGCGCCATACGATAATCTCGGATTTTTTTGGGAACACTCGATTGTCCGGCGCCTCGCACGTCATAGGTCACAATATAAAAGTGCTGAATCAGTTCTTGTATAATCGGCTCCCACACTTCCTGATTATCAGGATAGCCGTGTACCAGTACCAACGCTGGTAATTCTGGATGCCCCCATGCTTTACAGCATAAGGTCTGTTGATCCGTGGTGCGTACAGTCGAAATCTGAGGATGCATTGCGATGTCCTTGTTGTTTTAATTGACCATGTTTTTAGTCGGATTGGGCATTGCCATCAATGCCAGATTAGTGATAGTTATTTAGTATGAATAATCATCATATAAAAACAATTGACCCTTATGAATATTTTAAGACATCTTCAGACCATACCCATGGTGTCCAAGTTTATGATCAATCGCTACTCTCCCTACCGGGGTGCCGGCATTGAGATTGATCAAATCGACCTGAATAACTACTTTATCCGCGTCAAAATGCCCCTGACGCGTAAAAACCAAAATATTGTCGGTACACATTTTGGAGGAAGTTTATATTCAATGGTTGACCCTTTTTACATGCTGATTCTGATGCATCATCTGGGGTCTAAATATATTGTCTGGGATAAATCTGCCACGATTCACTTTCTGGCCCCGGGACGCAGTACGGTGTATGCTGATATCCGGCTGGATGCCAACGAAATTGATCATGTTAAAGGATTGGCCGAGAATTATGCGCCCGTCATTCGTAATTATGTGGTGAATATATTTGATGAGTCTGGTATTCGTATTGCAGAAGTACATAAAACGCTATACATCCGCCGCAAAAAGCCTAAATCATCACGGCAATAAAAAAGACGACCCGAGTCGTCTCTTTTAATAAGGCAGATTTAGCGTCGCTCTTGAATCGCAGCGCCTGCACCACCACCGATTGCGCCACCAATGGCAGCACCACCATCACCACCAAAAATGGCTTTACCGACCACTGAACCAATACCGGCACCGACTGCACTGCTGGTGGTGGTATTTCGGCTACCACCTTTGGCATTTGATCCTACACCGGCACCAGCAGCTGCACCGACACCTGCACCTAAACCACCGCCAACATGGTTACCCACACCACCACCAACGGCACCGCCCAGTGCGGCTGCACCAATACGTTGATCAGATGGGCTCATATTTTGGCAGCCTGCAAGAAGTACGGTTGAAACGATTGCTGTAGCCATTAAACTTATTGTCTTTTTCATGAAAAGATCCTCCTTTCTTTTCACTCAGCATAAGCATTTTTTGTGAATTGATACTTGTCAAAATGTTAATTCCTACAAAAAAATGCAGGAGTTTTGTAACTGCTTACACATTCAATTCATCGATATAAAAAAAGGCACCCGAAGGTGCCTTTTTTGCAATCTACTTAGATTAGAACTGTTCTTGGTTCAATGCTTGACTGAACGCTTGGTCAACGTCACTAAAGTCGTTGTGCAGTTCAAATTCTGCCGCTTCCGCTTCCTGACGACGACGCTCAAGGTGATACGCCAAACCTGTACCGGCTGGAATCAGACGACCCACCACAACGTTCTCTTTGAGACCGCGTAGATCATCTTCTTTACCTGTTACAGCGGCTTCGGTTAACACGCGCGTCGTTTCTTGGAACGATGCTGCCGAGATAAATGAGTCAGTCGAAAGCGATGCTTTGGTAATACCCATTAATTGACGCTCAAATTTCGCAGGGAATTTGTTTTGCGCCAAGACAGCTTGGTTCTCTTGAACAACACGGATGTAATCCACTTGTTCGCCTTTGATGAAGCTGGTATCGCCACCATCGGTGATGTCTACTTTACGCAACATTTGACGTACGATGACTTCAATGTGCTTATCGTTGATTTTTACACCTTGGAGACGGTAAACGTCTTGAACTTCGTTCACGATGTAGTTGGTCAACGCCACTTCGCCTTTCAAACGTAAGATGTCATGCGGGTTTTGTGGACCATCAGAAATGGTTTCACCACGGTTGACATGCTCACCTTCGAACACGTTGATTTGACGCCATTTTGGAATCAATTCTTCGTAGATCTCAGAACCATCATCAGGTGTAATCACCAAACGGTTCTTACCTTTGGTTTCTTTACCAAAGCTCACGATACCAGACACTTCGGCCAAGATCGCGTGCTCTTTTGGTTTACGTGCTTCGAACAAGTCCGCAACGCGTGGAAGACCACCGGTAATATCACGTGTACGTGAAGATTCTTGTGGTACACGACCAATAACGTCACCTACACCAATTGTTTCACCGTCACGAACGGTCACAATGGTATTTTGTGGCAAGAAGTAGAACTGTTCGCCACCATCGGTTGTGTCGAGTACAATCGCAGGACGCAAGTCTTTACCTGACGCAGGACGTGCAGTCACTGGCAAGATTTCAACTGTTGTCATACCGGTTGCATCATCAGTTTTCGATGTTGCAGTCACACCATCCGCAATTTGGCTGAAACGTGCTTTACCCGCAACTTCAGTCACAAGTGGATGCGTATGCGGATCCCAAGTCGCCACAATACCGCCTGCTTCTACCGCTTCACCATCTTTAAGCAAGATGCTTGCACCGTATGGCAGTTTATAGCGCTCGCGCTCACGACCTAGCTCATCGGCAATACCGATTTCACCTGAACGTGAAACAGACACCAAGTGACCTTTCGCGTGCTGTACCGTTTTCACATTGTGGAAACGAACTGTACCTTTGTTACGTACCTGAACACTGTTTGCTGCAGAAGTTCGGCTTGCCGCACCACCTACGTGGAACGTACGCATGGTTAACTGTGTACCCGGCTCACCAATCGATTGCGCTGCCATAACACCCACAGACTCACCAGGATTAACCTGATGACCACGTGCAAGGTCACGACCATAACATTTTGCACACACACCAAATGATGATTCACATGCAATCACTGAACGCACTTTCACTTCATCGACACCCGCTTCTTCAAGCTGAGCTGCGATTTTCTCGTCGATCAATGTACCGCGTGGCAACACCACTTCGTCATCAGATGCACGACGTACGTCTTCCGCCGTTACACGACCCAATACGCGGTCACGTAATGGCTCGATCACGTCACCACCTTGAATGAATGGTGTCATCACCAAACCACCCATAGTGCCACAATCCGGCTCGGTAATTACCAAGTCCTGCGCAACGTCAACCAAACGACGTGTCAAGTAACCCGAGTTTGCAGTTTTCAATGCAGTATCGGCCAAACCTTTACGCGCACCGTGCGTTGAAATAAAGTACTGAAGTACCGTCAAACCTTCACGGAAGTTTGCTTTAATCGGGGTTTCAATGATCGAGCCATCTGGCTTCGCCATCAAACCACGCATACCCGCCAACTGACGAATCTGCGCCGCACTACCACGGGCACCCGAGTCAGACATCATGTAGATGCTGTTAAACGATTTTTGTTTCTCGTCTTGACCTTGCTTGTTTTTCACGTTGGTGAAAGACAAGTTGTCCATCATCGCTTTTGCAACTTGGTCGTTGGTACGTGCCCAGATATCGACCACTTTGTTGTAACGCTCACCTGCGGTTACGAAACCTTGCTCGAACTGTTCTTCGATTTCACGAACTTCAGTTTCTGCTTTGTCGATAATCGCTTGTTTCTGCGGTGGAATGACCATGTCTTCCATACCGACAGAAACGCCTGAACGTGTTGCTTGACGGAAGCCAAGATACATCAACTGATCGGCAAAAATAACAGTGTCTTTAAGACCAAGCTTACGGTAGCACGAGTTGATCAGCTTCGAGATGTTCTTTTTGGTCATCTCAAGGTTAATCATTTCAAAGCTTAAACCTTCAGGAACAACTTCCCAAAGCAAGCAGCGACCAGGTGTGGTATCCACAACAATGGTTTGCTTTTCACGTTGACCGTCTTCATTGATCACGGTTTGGTGAACACGAACTTTTACGCGTGCGTGAATAGCGACCTGACCGGTTGCCAGCGCACGGTTCACTTCGTGTGTGTCGGCAAACATCATGCCTTCACCTTTGGCATTTACCGCATCACGCGTGATGTAGTAAAGACCCAAGACCACGTCCTGAGATGGAACGATAATCGGCTCACCGTTGGCTGGTGACAAGATGTTGTTGGTCGACATCATCAAGGCACGTGCTTCAAGCTGTGCTTCAAGTGTCAATGGAACGTGTACCGCCATTTGGTCACCGTCGAAGTCGGCGTTAAACGCAGCACAGACGAGCGGGTGTAAACGGATCGCTTTACCTTCGATCAGGATCGGTTCAAATGCTTGAAGACCCAAACGGTGAAGCGTTGGCGCACGGTTCAACATCACTGGATGCTGACGAATCACGTTGGCAAGAACGTCCCATACTTCTGGAGTTTCGCGCTCAACCATTTTCTTCGCAGCTTTAATGGTTGTGGCCTGACCAGACGCTTGTAGTTTTGCAAAAATAAACGGCTTGAATAGCTCAAGTGCCATTTTCTTAGGAAGACCACATTGATGTAAACGTAAAGTAGGACCTACGGTAATTACCGAACGACCAGAATAGTCAACACGTTTACCCAACAAGTTCTGACGGAAACGACCTTGTTTACCTTTGATCATATCTGCCAAAGATTTCAATGGACGTTTGTTCGAACCGGTAATCGCACGACCGCGACGGCCGTTATCGAGCAATGCATCGACAGATTCTTGCAACATACGTTTTTCGTTACGTACGATGATATCTGGCGCTGCAAGGTCAAGAAGACGCTTCAAACGGTTGTTACGGTTAATGACACGACGATACAAATCGTTCAAGTCAGATGTCGCAAAACGACCACCTTCAAGTGGTACAAGTGGACGTAGGTCTGGTGGAAGTACTGGCAGTACATTCATCACCATCCATTCTGGCTTGTTGTTCGACTCTTTGAAAGCTTCCATCAATTTCAAGCGTTTTGACGCTTTTTTCAACTTCGTTTCAGAAGTTGTTTGTGGAATCTCTTCACGAAGACGTGAAATTTCAGCATCAAGATCGATGTCTTTTAACAAGTCTTGAACCGCTTCAGCACCCATTTTCGCAGAGAATTCATCTCCGTGTTCTTCAAGTGCATTGAAGTATTCTTCATCAGTGAGAAGTTGATACTTTTCAAGCGGTGTCATGCCTGGGTCAGTCACTACGTAAGATTCGAAATACAAAACGCGTTCGATATCACGAAGTGTCATGTCGAGTAGCAAACCGATACGGCTTGGCAACGACTTTAAGAACCAGATGTGTGCAACTGGAGACGCCAGTTCGATGTGACCCATACGTTCACGACGAACTTTTGCAGTCGTGACTTCGACGCCACATTTTTCACAAATGACGCCTTTGTATTTCATACGCTTGTATTTGCCACACAAGCATTCGTAATCTTTTACTGGACCAAAGATTTTGGCACAGAACAAACCATCGCGTTCTGGTTTAAAAGTACGGTAGTTAATGGTTTCAGGCTTTTTTACTTCGCCGTGAGACCATGACTTAATCATTTCTGGTGACGCAAGACCAATACGAATACGGTCAAACTCAATCGGTGTATGACCGTCTGAGTCCGTTTTCTTACGCATGATATCGAGCAAGTCTTTCAATTTATTTCTCCGTATGCCGAGGAGTTTTCACTCACTCGGCTGGGTCACAAATACTGTTTTTCCTGAAAAATCTGAGCGAGCTTAACGCTTAGTCACCATTTTTCAGTTCAATGTTGATACCTAAAGAACGGATCTCTTTGGTCAATACGTTGAAGGATTCAGGCATACCCGGATCCATGTAGTGGTTACCATCTACAATGTTCTTATAGATACGGGTACGACCTTCTACATCATCCGACTTCACTGTAAGCATCTCTTGAAGCGTATAAGCTGCGCCGTATGCTTCTAGTGCCCAGACTTCCATCTCACCGAAACGCTGACCACCGAATTGTGCTTTACCACCAAGCGGCTGCTGAGTGACAAGCGAGTAAGAACCAGTTGAACGCGCATGCATCTTGTCGTCAACCAAGTGGTTCAACTTGAGCATGTACATGTAACCTACAGTAACAGGACGATCGAACTGTTCACCTGTACGTCCGTCAAACAAAATCTGTTGGCCCGTACGTGGCAACTCAGCCAGCTCAAGCAACTCTTTGATTTGGTTTTCTTCAGCACCGTCAAACACTGGCGTGGCTAAAGGAACACCCTTACGCAAGTTACCTGCAAGCACCAAGATTTCTTCGTCAGTCAAGCTATCAAGATCTTCTTGCTCGCCACCTACCTTGTTGTAGATTTTGTCTAAGAAAATACGTAGCTCGGCAATCGTACGTTGCTGTTGCAACATCTTATCGATTTGCTCACCCAAGCCTTTTGCTGCAAGGCCCAAGTGTGTCTCAAGAATCTGACCCACGTTCATACGTGATGGTACACCCAGCGGGTTCAATACCACGTCAACAGGTACACCGTTGGCATCGTGTGGCATGTCTTCTACAGGCAGAATGTTAGAAACAACACCCTTGTTCCCGTGACGACCCGCCATCTTATCACCAGGCTGGATACGACGTTTAACTGCAAGATACACTTTCACAACTTTCAATACACCCGTTGTGAGTTCGTCACCGGTTGCAAGTTTGCGTTTTTTCTCTGCAAATTTCTCGTCGATCTCTGCGCTCTTCTCTTTCAAGAACACTTGAATCTGGCTCAGACGCTCTGCGATACCTTCATCGGTTGGTTGGATGTCTAATAGATCAACCAACTCTAAACCTGACAACATATCTTCAGACAGTTTGTCACCACGTTTGGTGGTGCCACCGCCATTCGATTCTTGATTGGTCAACAAGCGTACAACACGCTCACGCGCCGCTTCTTCAAAGATTTTATATTCTTCTTTCAAGTCTTTGCGGTAAGCATCAAGCTGTGCTTTCTCAATCGCAAGTGCACGTTCGTCTTTTTCTAAACCATCACGGGTAAAGACTTGAACGTCAATTACGGTACCTTTGGTGCCCGATGGAACGCGTAAAGATGAATCTTTCACGTCTGCGGCTTTTTCACCGAAGATGGCACGAAGCAGTTTTTCTTCAGGGGTTAATTGTGTTTCACCTTTTGGTGTCACTTTACCAACCAAGATGTCGCCCGCAGTCACTTCGGCACCGATGTACACGATACCTGATTCGTCAAGCTTAGACAGTGCTGCTTCACCCACGTTAGGAATATCGGCAGTAATTTCTTCTGCGCCCAACTTGGTATCACGTGCAACACATGACAATTCTTGAATGTGAATCGAAGTCAAACGGTCTTCTTGAAGCACACGCTCAGAAAGCAAGATCGAGTCTTCGTAGTTGTAGCCGTTCCAGGTCATGAACGCAACGCGCATGTTTTGACCCAGCGCCAACTCACCGCCATCCGTTGATGGACCATCGGCCAAGACATCACCACGACCAACTTTATCACCCAAATTCACCAGTACTTTCTGGTTGATACAGGTGTTCTGGTTCGAACGGGTGTACTTGATCAGGTTGTAGATATCTACACCTGCCTCGCCTGCGATCATTTCGTCTTCATTGACACGAATCACGACACGTGAAGCATCAACAAACTCGATCATCCCGCCACGTTTTGCGATCACACATACGCCCGAATCACGCGCAACGTTTGCTTCCATACCGGTACCCACAAGTGGTTTATCGGCAAGCAAAGTTGGAACCGCCTGACGTTGCATGTTGGAACCCATCAATGCACGGTTGGCGTCATCGTGTTCAAGGAACGGAATCAACGATGCTGCAACAGAAACAACCTGTTGGGCAGAAACGTCCATATGCGTTACTTTTTCTGGTGGCATGCGAACGAATTCACCTTGATGACGAACAGAAACCATCTCTTCCATCAAGTTACCATCAGTGTCAACGGCAGAGTCGGCCTGTGCAATCACGGTGCCTACTTCTTCGATTGCAGACAAGTATTCCACATCATCTGTAACACGACCTTCTACAACTCGACGGTACGGTGTTTCCAAGAAACCAAAATCGTTGGCTTTTGCATACACAGAAAGCGAGTTGATCAAACCAATGTTTGGACCTTCCGGCGTCTCAATCGGACATACACGACCATAGTGGGTTTGATGTACGTCACGCACTTCAAAGCCTGCACGCTCACGAGTCAAACCACCCGGACCAAGTGCAGAAACACGACGCTTATGCGTAATCTCTGACAGTGGGTTGTTTTGATCCATAAACTGTGACAACTGGCTTGAACCAAAGAATTCTTTGATCGCCGCTGCAACAGGTTTGGCATTGATCAAGTCTTGTGGCGACAAGTTATCTGTTTCTGCTTGTGACAAACGTTCTTTTACTGCACGTTCAACACGTACCAGACCTACACGGAACTGATTTTCGGTCATTTCACCAACCGAACGTACGCGACGGTTACCCAAGTGGTCGATATCGTCGACTTCACCTTTACCGTTACGAATTTCAACTAATGTACGAAGTACATCGATGATATCGTCATTCGAGAGGATTCCCTCGACTTCACGTGATTTCTGATCTGTGCCGACTTCGTATGGACGACCCAAACGACGGTTGAACTTCATACGTCCCACTGGAGACAAGTCATAACGCTCAGAAGAGAAGAACAAGTTATTAAACAGGTTCTCTGCAGCTTCTTTGGTTGGTGGCTCGCCCGGACGCATCACTTTATAGATTTCAACCAAGGCATCTTCACGGCCTACAGTGGTGTCGGCACGTAATGTATCGGCAACAAATGAACCGCGGTCGATGTCGTTGGTAAACAGAATATTAAACTGTTTAACGCCACCTTCTGCCAGTTTCACCATCACTTCATGGCTAAGCAAAGTATTGGCTGCAATCACTTCGCCATCACGTAACGTGATGTCTTCAGCAGTGATACGCTCATACAAGTACTCATCTGGAACAGACAGTTTAGTCAGACCAGAAGCTTCCATTTGACGAACGTGGCGTGCGTTGATACGTTTACCTTGCTCTACAATGATTTTGCCGTCATTGTCTGCAATGTCAAACTGTGCCATTTCGCCACGTAAACGCTCAGGCACCAAATCAATCTGGTAACTACCGAAGTCTAGATATACCGGTACTTTTTCGTAGAATAATTCAAGGATTTGAGCGTTGTTATACCCTAGGGCACGCAAGATCACCGATGCCAATAGCTTACGACGACGGTCGATACGTACGTATACTAAATCTTTTGCATCAAACTCGAAGTCTAACCATGAACCACGGTAAGGAATGATACGTGCAGAGTACAAGACTTTACCGCTTGAGTGGGTCTTGCCTTTGTCGTGATCGAAGAACACGCCTGGTGAACGGTGTAACTGAGATACGATGACACGCTCGGTACCGTTGATCACAAACGTACCGTTTTCGGTCATGAGTGGAATTTCACCCATGTACACTTCTTGCTCACGTACATCTTTAATTGATTTCGTTTCACGATCTTTAATGATCAAACGAATTTTAACGCGCATTGGTGCCGCATAAGTTGACCCGCGAAGAATACATTCACGCACGTCAAACTCTGGTTTACCAAGACTATACTCAACAAATTCTAAAGCAGCATTGCCAGAATAACTTTCAATTGGGAAAACTGAACGAAATGCCGCTTGGAGACCGATATCTTCGCGACTTTTTGGTGTTTTGCCATCTTGCAAGAACGTTCTATACGAGTCGACTTGAATCGAAAGCAAGTATGGAGCGTCCATGACGCTAGGCAATTTACCAAAATTCTTACGGATCCGTTTCTTTTCGGTATATGAGTATGCCATCTGGAGTCCTCGGAAAGTAAACCAGGCTCGCCTGCAGAACGAGCTTGGATGGAATTACGCAGGCCGATATGGCCACCACTTTTACAAATGCTGCAATTTTTAAGTGGTATCAAAACGCTTAACAATATTTTTAAGATCGAAAAATATTGGTAAGCGTTTGAAATTCTTTTGTTTATTCTTAAAATTAGAATTCGTACATTCGAACAAACAAAAATCGAGCCGATTATTGTAACGCAAAAAGGCTGATGACCCAAGAGCCATCAGCCATTTTATGGAGCCGATTATCAAATAATCGACTCCTTAAGAAATTACTTAAGAGTAACTGTAGCACCAGCTTCTTCAAGTTTCTTCTTAAGCTCTTCGCCTTCTTCTTTAGAAACGCCTTCTTTAAGAACTTGTGGAGCACCTTCAACAAGATCTTTAGCTTCTTTAAGACCAAGGCCAGTTGCTTCACGAACTGCTTTAATAACAGCTACTTTGTTCGCGCCGAAAGAAGTCAATTCAACGTTGAATTCAGTTTGCTCTTCAGCAGCAGCAGCAGCGCCAGGAGCAGCAGCTACAGCTACAGCAGCAGCAGATACGTTAAATTTTTCTTCGAAAGCAGAGATTAATTCAACAAGTTCAAGAACTGTTTTTTCAGCAACTGCGTTTAAGATTTCTTCGTTAGTTAAAGCCATGAGATAAACTCCAAATGGATATTGAATGGTGTGAGAGTAGGATTAAGCCGCTTCTGACTCGTTTTTCTCTTTGAGCGCTGTAATAAGGCGACCCAATTTCGAAATAGGAGCTTGAAGAACAGAGGCAAGCATAGTAAGCGCTTTCTCTTGGTTCGGAAGGTTTGCGATCACGCTAACATCTGCACCTTGATAAAGTTTGCCGTCAAATGCAGCAGCTTTAAGTTCAAATGTTTTGTTCGTTTTTGCAAATTCTTCGAACAAGCGTGCAGCTGCACCCATGTCGTCTTCAGAAGTTGAGAAACCGAGAATGGTTGGGCCAACAAGTTCTTCACTCAAGATATCAAACTGAGTACCTTCGAGTGAGCGTTTTGCCAAAGTGTTACGTACGATACGTGTCGTTACACCAAGCTTACGAGCCTCAACACGAAGTTGAGTTAATTTCTCTACGCTAGAACCTTGATAGTTAGCCACAACAACAGAAAACGCTTTAGAAGCAACTTCGCTTACTTCTGCAACGATCTGTTTTTTGTCTTCGATAAGAAGAGCCATTGTAAAACCTCCTAACGGTGATTTATGCACCCAAACAGGTGCACTCCCAATTCGTAAATCTTTCGATTTACACGCGGAGGAGGAATAAATCACACCACCGCGTCTACTCAGACTGGTCTATTAAGAAGATCGCTTGCAAACAAGCTCACTTCGCCTGAGGTCTTTGACGCTGATAAATTTACATTTATCAATTCAAAGTCCGCCTGATGGGTTGGATATAACCAAAGGCCATATCCAACATCAGGACTTTAAAATTCTTGACTAAGTTAAGACTTAGTTTGAAACGTTGTTTACGTCAACAACAAGACCTGGGCCCATAGTTGAGCTTAAAGTGATCTTTTTGATATAAACACCTTTAGAGGTAGCAGGCTTTAACTTTTTCAAGTCTGCAACTAAAGTTTCAACGTTTTGACGGATTGCTTCAGCAGTAAAACCAACCTGACCAATCGCAGCGTGGATAATACCCGCTTTGTCTACGCGGTAACGCGCCTGACCTGACTTCGCATTTTTAACTGCAGAAGCTACGTCTGGAGTAACCGTACCCACTTTCGGGTTTGGCATTAAGCCACGTGGACCAAGAATCGTACCCAACTTACCTACAACGCGCATTGCATCTGGAGCTGCAATCACAACATCAAAGTCAAGGTTACCTTGTTGAATGCTTTCAGCAAGGTCATCAAAACCAACGATGTCAGCACCTTCAGCTTTAGCAGCTTCAGCAGCAGCGCCTTGAGCAAATACAGCAACACGAACAGTTTTACCAGTACCGGCTGGAAGTGTCGTAGCACCACGAACAACTTGGTCAGATTTACGTGGGTCAACACCAAGGTTTACCGCAACATCCATTGACTCTTTGAACTTAGCAGCTGGTAGGCTGTTAAGAACTTGTACCGCTTCTTCCAAAGTGTAAACTTTGTTTGCTTCAAGAGCAGCAGCAATGGCTTTTTGACGTTTAGTTAACTTTGCCATGTCTTATAGCTCCACTTCCAAGCCCATAGAACGTGCAGAACCAGCGATGGTACGAACACGTGCGTCTAAATCAGCACCAGTAAGATCTGGTTCTTTAGTAGTCGCGATTTCTTCCAATTGAGCACGAGTCAACTTACCAACTTTAGTTTTGTTCGGTACAGATGAACCCTTTTGGATACCCGCAGCTTTCTTAAGAAGAATAGAAGCAGGAGGAGTTTTCATGATGAATGTGAACGACTTGTCGTTGTACACAGTGATCACGACTGGAATTGGCAAACCAACTTCAAGTTTTTGTGTAGCAGCATTGAATTCTTTACAGAATGCCATGATGTTTACACCACGTTGACCCAAAGCAGGACCAATTGGTGGAGATGGATTCGCTTTACCAGCTGGAACTTGCAGCTTGATATAGCCGTCAATCTTCTTAGCCATTATCTATTACCTCTGGGTACAAACGCCGTGAGGCTCCCCAATTTTCATTTCACAGCACCAAAGCACTGTAATAACAATGCCCGATTAAATCGGGCGCTTTCCAACCAATTCAAATTAAACCGTTTTTTCGACTTGGCGAAATTCAAGTTCAACCTGAGTTGGACGGTTAAATACATTAATCGTCAACGTAAGACGTGACTTTTCGTACAGTACCTCTTCCACGACTCCTTTAAAGTCTGTGAACGGACCGTCGATCACCAACAATTCTTCGCCTGGTTCAAACATCGTCTTCGGACGTGGTGCTTCACCAGTATTGCGTACACGTGCAAGAATAGCATCCGCTTCTTTTTGCGTAATTGGGGCAGGCTTTTCAGCAGTACCACCAATAAATCCAAGCACTTTTGGACATTCTTTTACAATGTGCCAAGTTTCATCATTCATTTCCATTTCGACTAACACATAGCCCGGAAAGAATTTACGCTCAGATTTGCGTTTCTTGCCATCCTTCATCTCAACCACTTCTTCGGTTGGAACAAGGACTTCACCAAAGCTATCGGCAACAGCGCTACGCTGGATTCGCTCATTAAGCGAACGCATCACCTGCTTTTCATAACCAGAGTAGGCATGAATAATATACCAACGTTTCATAGCTCTTTTACCCGATAATCAACTTAATTAACCAACCTAAACCATAGTCAAAACACCACAACACAATGGATGTAATCACTACGACCAACAGCACCTGCCAAGATGTAGTCACTGTTTCTTGCTTGGTCGGCCAAGTTACTCGACGCAACTCAATTCGCGCATCTTTAAGTAAACGAACAAAGCCTTTACCTTGATGGGTGGCGTATAATAAACCTAAAGCGACGACGATACAAGTCAAAATTACAGCGACACGCACCCAAACACTGGTTGCAGGCGGCCAATATGCAGGCAAATATTGATTTACCATGGCTGCACCAATCAATAACGCCAGTGCAATAACCCATAACACTACGTCTAATGCAGATGCAGAAGTGACAACTTCAGCAGAATTGTTTCGTTGAGGAATTGGCGCGTCGCTTAATGCGTCACGCGATTTATCGTTCGACATTTTTGTACTCGTCGTAGAATTCGCGACTTATTATATGACAATTAAGCCAGCATCAAGCTTTTATTTAGAAAAAAAATGGCAGGCCAGGAGGGACTCGAACCCCCAACATTCGGTTTTGGAGACCGACGCTCTACCAATTGAACTACTGACCTATGACACACAAGCCGAGAGTCTAGACCCCCGGCTTGTGAAATGCAACTTTATTTGATTATGCAGTTACTTTCGCAACAACACCAGCACCTACAGTACGACCACCTTCACGGATCGCAAAACGTAGACCTGGGTCCATTGCGATTGGGTGGATCAATTCTACTGACATTTCAACGTTGTCGCCTGGCATTACCATTTCAACGCCGTCTTGTAATTGGATTGCACCAGTTACGTCAGTT
>NZ_BBNM01000013.1 GCF_000760595.1 Acinetobacter soli
TTTTTTGCTTTTTTTATGCCTTTTTTAAAGTTTTTTTGCTTTAATAGTAGCTATAAGGAAACTGTTAAATAAAAATGATCTTATTTAAAATCATATAAGCTTTCACCTTCGAGATGGTGGTTAAGGAATTCTATGCATTATTCAAAACTTTTTTTTGCTGGTCTCTTGTCGGCAGGTCTATCTGGTTATGTGTTTGCCCAAGACACCGCGGAGCAAAATACTAATGCCAACGCTGTGGCTTCTGACAGTATGCAAGCCGATGTAGAACCCTCTACGCAATCATCAACTCACTTTCAATCTTTACGTAATCTCAAGTCTGAATTAAAAAATGTTAAAGCCAGTGACTTTAAGGTAAATGCAAAAGCATCTCAGCCCGATGAAGTGAAAGATCCTTTACAGCCCTTAAACCGTCAGTTTTATGCTTTTAATGATTATTTAGATCGTAATGTAATCCGCCCTGTGGCCGTACAATATGTGGCTAAAACACCTGAAGATGTAAGAGGTTCGTATCGTCAGTTTAGAAAAAACCTAGGCGAACCTTGGAATGCAGTCAATCAGCTGATTCAAGGCAGACCAACCCGTGCGGCAAAAACATTAGGACGTTTTACAATTAACACCTTAACTACGCTTGGTCTGGCAGACCCTGCACGTCGACTTGGACTACCACCTGAAGAAGAAAGCTTTGGCGTCACGCTGGGTTATTATGGTGTTCCGTCTGGTCCATTCTTAATGTTGCCGTTTTTTGGGCCAAGTACATTACGTGATACTGTTGGCTTAGCAGCAGACAGTCAGGCTCGTCCACAAAAATATATTATGGACGATCAAGATGGTTTGTATTGGTCTACTAACGTGCTGCAAGCAATTGACACACGTGCTCAAGTGCTCGATATCGAACAAATTTTACAAGGTGATAAGTACGCTCTAATTCGCGACTTGTATTTGCAACGTAAAAATTTCCAGATTGCAGAGAAGAAAGGAAACTCGTCTGAACAAATTAATTTTGTGGATACCGATGATGACGGGTCAGACGACAGCGACACACCACAACCCTAACGTTATTTCCAATAAGAAGATTGCTATCTGGATGTGACATCTTCTAGCAATCTTTTGTTTTCTATAGTACATCTACTACTATGGTAAATACGGTTTTCTTGTAAAGGCAGTGTTCAATCCTCTATGTATCTCATTCAACCGACTCGTTCTATTTATAATTTAGACGAAACGCTTCAGGCGTTGCCCGATCTACAAGTGATTCACATAGAAGATATCGACCTTTACGATCCAACGATTATCGCGATTGCTGATGTGCAGGATTATCTACACTATCAGTGGTCGTTACCAACGATTGTACTTGGATTTGAACATGAAGGTGCCGCGCTTTCACAAGCATGGGAAATGGGTGCCCTAGCAGGCTGGATCTGGGGAAGTCTGCCTAAAAACTCGAATGAAGCATTATTGAAAATTGATGCCAAATATAAACGTAACCAAGACAGTCGTGATCTGCCCGCTGCTGCTGAATTACAAAAAAAATTACTTCCCAATCCAATTGACTTACTAGATTACAAGATTGAAGCTTTTTTTCAGCCTTCTGCGTATTTGTCTGGAGACTGGTACGATTACTGGAAGCTCAATGACAAAGAAGTCCTGTTTTATTTGGCTGACGTTTCAGGCCATGGTGTGACCAGCAGTCTACTGACTTCTTGGATGGCTGCATTTCACGGCCGCTCAAAAACACCTCGTCAATTGCTGAAAAAACTAAATGGAATGCTGTTACAAGAGAATATCGAAAAACATATTACGATTGTGGCGGGTATTTTAAATCTGCAAACGCATCAAATTCGCTGGTCAAGTGCTGGTCATTATCCACCGCCGATTATTTTTGAACCCGATCAACCACCAAAAATTTTAACCACCAGCAGTTTCCCTTTAGGGCTGACTGATGAGCTGGATTTTGAAGAACATGAATGTACATTAAGTCGTCATACACGTTTTATTGTTTGCTCGGACGGTGCACTTGAACCTTTCGATGGTGGATTGAATGAACAGTTTTCCCAACTCCTCGATCATTTGCAAAAACAATCATTCAAAGCACCCGATCATGTTGCAGACGACATTGCTATTTTAAGCTTATGTAGAATGAATTAATTTAAAAAACAATAGGTTAATTCTTTTGAAATCATTATGCGACTGTCAAGCACTTGAGTATCGATTCACCCTATGTGATAATTTTGCTATCCTTCTCTGAAAATGGCATTTATATGTCAACAGGTCATGTTGAATATGCAAGTTTAGATGGAACGCATATTTTCAAACTTATTGGTGAAGTGCGTGCTCAATCTTGCATCAGTCTTGATAAACTTTTAAACCGAATTGAACAGCAGAAAAATGTCGTTGGTGCGATCGTAGATCTTACCCGAACAACATTTATTGACAGCACAGTTCTCGGCATTCTGGCAAAGCTGGGTCTTAAACTTAAGCAAACGCACCACATTCAGGCAGTTATGCTGTCGACCAATCCAGATATCAGTACCTTGGCCAACAGCATGGGGCTTGGGCAGGTTTTTGTCATCTTGAATTATTGTGGCGATCCAAACGTATGCACGTTGGAACTCACCGAAGAACATATCACTCATAATGCCATGTTGACCACGGTATTAGATGCGCACAAAACCCTAATGCGACTCAACGAAAACAACCAAAATATGTTTGAGCCGCTTGTGAAACAACTACAAAAAGAACAAGATACTCTGGATCAGGCCTGCACCAAGCAAAATGCTTGACGCCTAAACGGACTTATACCTCATGACTTTACTTTCTGTTGCACAAATGAATTCGCAAAACGATATTGGAGCAAATTTCTGTATCGTTGAATCTCTGATTGAGGAAAGTAAAGCCAAACAGGCTGAGTTAATTGTTTTCCCGGAAAATTTCATTTGTTTTGCTGCCGGCAAACAACGTGAAACTGCTGCTCAATTTGAATCGATACAAGCCCAGTTGGAAGAACTGGCTCATCGACACAACATCTGGATTGTTGCAGGTACATTACCTTGTCCGTTTCGCCCAGATGGTAGTGTGATTCGGGATGGTCGTGTCAGAACATCAAGCTTATGTATTAGCCCCGAAGGTACAGAAGCACGCTACGACAAAATTCATCTATTTGATGTTCAGGTTGGCGACGCGGTGGGTGGTTATCAGGAGTCAAAGTTTTTTGAACCGGGTGATCAGCCTGTTGTCGTCAATACACCATTTGGACATATTGGTTTAATGGTGTGCTATGACTTACGCTTCCCCGAACTTGCATTAACTTTACGTGCCCAAAATGCACAGATATTAACTGCACCTGCTGCATTTACCTATACCACGGGTCAGATGCATTGGCAGCTCTTGTTGCAAGCACGTGCAATGGATACACAATGCCATGTACTCGGTGCCGCGCAACAAGGCTGGCATGGTGAAAAACGTCAAACTTGGGGACACACTGCTGCGGCGAATAGTCGCGGGCAACTGCTGGATATTATTCAAAACGATGGTACTGGATTAATCACAGTTGATTTTGACAGTGCAGAGCAGCAGCAGATTCGTGAATCAATGCCCTTAATGCAGCATCGCAAGCTCATCCAGTTTTAATTCATTTCTTTCTAAGCCATCGCTTAACTGGTCGTTATAGCGAAAACAAGGCTATACTTGAGACTTGCCAAATGACTCATGAGGCCTTTATGCAGCAAGACAGTTCTATTTTACATCTTGATAATCAATTGTGTTTTTTGATTTATTCAACCAATTTGGCGCTGCATCAGTTATATCGTAAGTTACTGGCCCCCCTCGGACTCACCTACCCACAGTATTTGGTCATGTTGGTGCTTTGGGAAAAGGATCATATAACGGTATCGGATATTGGTGCACAATTGTTTTTAGAATCGTCTACCCTGACACCCCTGTTAAAAAAACTCGAATCGTTACAACTCCTCACACGCCAGCGATCAAAGCGCGATGAGCGTCAAGTGATTATTTCACTGACAGATCAAGGTGCACAGCTTAAATCACAGGCGCTAGACATTCCGCATCAGCTCGCCCAAGCCAGTGCATGTGATTTAGATGAATTAATGCAGCTTAAGTCTCAGCTCGAAGCACTTCGTACAAATATCAGCAAATAAATGCATTTGATTACAAAAAAACCTCTTGCACACCTATTTATATCGTGTACGATATATTTGTACACAAATTAAAGGTGGTTTAAAAATGTCATTAGAAAAAGTTGTATACACAGCACACGCTAAAGCAACCGGTGGCCGTGATGGTCGAGCAACATCTTCGGACAATATCTTGGATGTAAAACTGACCGTGCCTAAAGAAATGGGCGGTGCAGGTGGTGGTACCAACCCAGAACAACTTTTTGCAGCTGGCTACTCTGCATGTTTCCTTGGTGCCATGAAGTTTGTTGCCAACCGTGACAAATTCAATATTCCAAAAGACGCTTCAGTTGAAGGCGACGTTGGTATTGGTCCAATCCCAACTGGATTTGGTATTGAAGTCAAACTTCATGTTCACTTGCCAGGCATGGACGCAGATGAAGCGAAAAAACTGGTCGATGCTGCGCATATTGTCTGCCCATACTCAAATGCAACACGTAATAACATTGATGTCGATTTCAATATTGTTACCGATGCTTAATTGATTGAGCAGTTTGTAAAAAAGCACCTCCATTGAGGTGCTTTTTTTATTCTTCAGCTTGATTGGTCACACGAAGTACTTCTTCGAGCGTGGTTTTACCCGCCAATACTTTTTTGAGTCCATCGTCTCGGATTGAACCTGCGCTACGACGTGCATAGGCTTCTAGTTCAAATTCGGCAGCATTGCCATGTATTAGACGACGGATATGTTCATCGATAGGGACAATTTCATAAATGGCTGTTCGACCAGTAAATCCAAGATAGGAGCAATGTTCACACCCTTGAGCTTCTGGTAATTGAAGATGCGTTCGATCAGATTGTACATTTTGAAAAATTTGCCGTTCGAAGTCGTCTCCCTCGCGCCATGTAGCGCAGTGCGAACATAAAGTTCGAACCAGTCGCTGTGCAATCACACCAATTAATGAACTCGACAATAAAAAGGGTTCAATTCCCATATCTTTTAAACGTGTCACGGCGCCAATGGCCGTATTGGTGTGCAAAGTAGATAAAACCAAGTGACCCGTCAGTGAGGCTTGAACTGCAATTTCAGCCGTTTCAAGATCACGAATTTCGCCGACCATGACCACGTCTGGATCTTGCCGTAACATGGCCTTTAAGGCACGCGCGAATGTCATGTCGACTTTGTTGTTCACCTGCGTCTGACCAATCCCCTCTAGCTGATATTCGATTGGATCTTCAGCCGTTAGAATGTTTCGAGTATTGTCATTTAAATCAGATAGAGCCGCGTAAAGTGTCGTGGTTTTTCCTGAACCTGTAGGCCCCGTGACCAAAATAATCCCATGTGGACGATGAACCAAATAATCCAGACGCTCATAATCTTCGGGCATCAACCCCAAATGCGTCATATTTAAACGACCGGCCTGCTTATCGAGCAATCGCATCACTACCCGCTCACCATGCGATGACGGCAAAGTCGAGACACGCACATCGACTTCACGGCCAGCTAAACGCAAAGAAATACGGCCATCTTGAGGTATGCGTTTTTCAGCAATATCCAGCTTAGCCATTACTTTAATCCGTGACACCAACAGTGGTGCCAGTTCACGGCGCGGCTGCACAATTTCACGTAATTGACCATCGACACGCAACCGCACGGAAAGCTTTTTCTCAAATGCCTCGATATGAATATCCGATGCATTGACGCGAATTGCTTCTGACAGTAAGGCATTGATCAGACGAACAATCGGGGCATCATCCTCCTGATCCATCAAATCTTCTGCTTCGGGTACTTGGTCTGCCAGACTCAATAAGTCAGGATGATCTTCTAGCCCTGCGGCGACCTGCTGCGACTCTCCACGATCTCCAGCATAACTAGAACTGAGCAAAGCATTAAACTTTTGCTCGTCACAAAGTTCATATTGTGCCGCCCTGCCCACGATTCGGCGTGCTTCTTGTAATGCAATCCATGCGGTTGTTTGTTTTCGAACAATAAAAACCTGATCACCGTCGTATCTCAACAAGACACCATGACGTTTTGCAAAACTATAAGGAATTTGTATTTGTTTGAGTATTTGCATCACAAATTTATAATGATCATAAAGATAGTTTTGAGTGTACTCTAAGCGTATGACAGCGTGAAGTCCGTTTTAGATAAACTCAGCAGAGGATTTTTTCGACTTGACTCAACAACATGACCTTCAGGAGCTTGCATCCCCACATTTAAAATGGTGGGGCGAGCATACATTTGAATTACACCAAGTCAAAGCTTGGCAATTTGGTTCTCTGCTTTTTCGATTGACGCGTGGGATCAATGAATGGCGGCTGGAATATCATCGTCCGCAATATCAATACGATTACGAACAAAACTGGCATTCAATTACCGATACCAATTTTGCCTGCCCACAACCGCGTAAAATTGAACGCTACATGTTTAAAAAAACCCATGAAACCTTTCAGTTAATGCCACGCCTTGCAGATCGTTCTGTGGTGATTAAACCAGTCGATCCAATTTATATTCCGGCAGGCCAGCGCGGTACTTTATATATCAGTACGCCACTTTGGATCGCAGGCTTTGTCGAAGGTCAGCGTGAACCATTGTTTGATCTTCCAGTGATTCAGCCTAAAGATACTTGGTTTGGCCCAGATCGTCGTAATGGTGAAATCTGTTATGCCACCGCAGTGGATGGGCGTACCGATATCAACCAACTCAAGCCACGCGCCTTTCGTGCCGTAACCCCTGTCGAATTCCACAACACCAGCAGTCAGCAATTGCGATTTGACCGGATGAATGTCCCCGTTGCTGCATTGCCTCTGTTTTACAGTGAAAGTACACAGCGCTTATGGACCTCACAAATTAAAGTTTTGCATGAAGGCTACGACAAGCCACCGCGTATTCGGATTGAAAACCGGACGCCACCTTTGGCCGGTGAAGTCATTTATGTACATCCACCGCGTTCACCAGGTGGTGCATTGTTTAATATGTTTGATTCATTTTTCTAGGACGTAGTATGGCTGATTCCAATATCCCGAAAGATGTTGCCGTGAGTCTTAAAGGGATTTTTACCAATATCAATCTGGACCGTCTGAGCGAATTGCTGGTTGCACTGGTACTGTGTTTAATCGGGTTTATCATTGCCCGACTGGTCTCGAATACGTTTATTCGTACCATTGGGCATCGTTTTAATGCCCATCAAAGCATGGTGTGGCGACGCGGGATTTTTTATTTTATTTTCTTAATCTTTGTGATGGCCAGCCTAAAAGAAGCGGGCTTTAAGCTCAGTGTATTTTTAGGTGCAGCAGGGATTCTTACCGTAGCGCTGGGTTTTGCCTCACAAACTTCGGCCAGTAACTTGATTAGTGGACTGTTCCTGATTGGTGAAGGCTCTTTTGAGGTGGGTGACACCATTCAGATTACTCTAATACGTGGTCAAACCATTGAAGGCGAAGTCATTTCAATCGATTTACTGTCGGTCAAACTGCTCACTTTAGATAATGTATATGTACGTTTGCCAAATGAGCAACTGATTCGTGCACCCGTAATGAATCTGTCAAAGTATCCGATTCGACGAATTCCCATTACACTAGCTATCAACTTCCAAGAAGACATCATGAAAGTTCGCAAGGTATTGTTGGATGTGGCATCTAAATACCCATTGGCTCTAGATGAACCGAAACCTGAGGTCACCGTTACCGCTTTTCGTGAATCTTCAATCGAGCTTTTATTTACCGTATGGTGCAGGCAGGAATTTTTCTTAAAATCACGTGATGAATTGCAAGAACGCATCCGCAATGGCTTTTTAGAAAACCAAATTGAAATTCCAGTACCCAAAATGGGCTTTGTTGATCGCCCACCTATTAGCGCGCTAAACGAAGATGAAATCGATCAATATGCCAATAAAGAATCACTTAAGCGTGAACCTAAAGCTTAAATCCCATTAACTACAATATTCACTAGGATGTGTAACCATACAACTAGGTGACACATCCATCTCAATTTTGTATTCCAATGATGAAATAGCAAAAGATGAATCAGAAGGCATCGGAAAGCCATGAAATGCCCACATCAACAGATACAGGCATCCTAAAATCATCACGACAAAAAATAGAATTTTTAAGCTATTTATGATCATCGGTTTTTTTCTCTATATCCCTATTCTCAATAGGCGGTAAAGGCGCCAGATAAGCAATGACCAACATCACACCTCCAGCACCAATAAACGAAACCACTCGAGTTAAGGTGCCACTTTGTGACAAATCCAGACTGACCAGTTTGATCACCACTATTCCCAGTAAGGCTGCACCGACAAACCAGATCTGACGAATGTGTCTTTGGCTGGAAAAAGTCATCAACACAAAGGCCAAAATGACCCACAGCAAAGTCAGGCTCAGTTGTACTGCACCATTCGACCAGATCGATATCCCCCAAAGCGGTGTTCCCAGATAGACATGTAATGCACGCACCACGATACTACTGAGTACCAAAAGAGCCATTAAAATGCTTATGACTTTACTCGCCCACTCTAAGCCATGCTGTTGAGGCAAAAATTCTTTTCGGTAAATTGCCCAGAGTAAAGCCGTCAGTACCATCAATGACAATCCATCTACCGGATTCAACACAGGCAATAGATACGCGGCGAATGGCGCTTGCTGCAAACTCACCACAATGAGCCAAATCCAAGTGATGCCCCATACCGCAGGATACTGCATTACACCTGAAGTACCCCGAGACATACAGACCATTGCATACACCACCGGAGCGAGTGCCAAAGATAAAATAGCTTCTGCTGGCCACAGCACTGGACCGAGTGCTGCAAGTGCTAACCAGACCACCGAAGCAGCAACGTGCTGCATGATTAAGGAAGCGTCAGCGTAACGTGTGGTGCGTAAAAACAACAACAGCACGAACCCTTGTGCCACCACAAAATTCAACTGCTGGATCAAGTTCAGCCATTTAAAACTTGCAAACAAACCATAGTTAACCAGTTCTATGTAGCTGAGTAACAGTAAGACCGTAGCTAAAATGAGTTCTGGCGTATGGCTGGTGTTTTGTTTTCTGGCCGCGACAAAACGAGCAAATCCAAACAACAACAGCGCGCTGATCGCTAAATATGGACTTAAACCACTCGATTGCCATGCCAAGGCGTGTACACCAGCCAATGCGCCAGCGTAAAGCCCCAAAGCCAAAAAGAGACTGGCCAAAATAGGCGGTTGTTTTTGCTGCTCGGCAAATTGAAACAAAAAGTAGGCAGCAACAAACTGGGCAATTGCATAAATGGTGGTGCTTAACGTCGGAAATCCCTGAACAGACCAAAACTGATCAAATAGTGCCAAAGAACTTAAAAATACCAAAACACAACCTAAATAACGACTAACTGAATAACGCTCAGTCACGCCCCACACAATCAGTGCAGCCCCCTGAACCACCCAACCTACAGCACTCCAGTGCGCACCTTTCCAGAGTGGAAAAATTAAAGAAATAAAGGCCACTGCCAAGATAAAAAAGCTTTTGGCCAGTACCGACAATTCTGATTGTTTTTGCTTGATCCACCACGCGAGTCCGCTATAGGTCACACCGAGTGCCAGTGCTCCCAATGTTAGTGCCGTACTTGACTGCTGCATCAAGACCGCATGCATTGAAAAACCCAGAATAGGCACACTAAAAATCAGCCCTACATCTATTAACGGCGGCAACACAAACTGGTTGTGTGCTTTAAGACTTAGATATTCTTTTTTAATTAATTGACTATAACGTATGCTTAGCCAGATAAATAATCCGATATGCAGCCAGAGAATTTGATCTAAAACCGCATACTGCTCGGGCTTGGCATATACACTGATATAACTTCCCGCAATCAGACCCGTGGCCACAAAAGCCAATTGATGAAGCAGCTTCCATGGTTTGACAAAATTAATCGCCGCAACCGCAAGGTTGATGACCAAATAATAACTGAGTAAAAACACACTCCCTGGGTGGTACTGTGGAATCAAAAGAGGCGCAAGATAGGCCATCGACAGTGCCAGTATCGATAAATACAGTGCATTTTGAAAGAGACTGAGGGCAATCGTGATTAGCAGTAAGACTGCGAAACACAGGCTAGCGGTCATCAGCTCTTCAATAACCTCAAAGTGATGCGCAAATACCAAGGTTAAGAAAATGATGGCAAGGCCTGCACCTTGTAAAGCCACTGCAAACAGTGCATTTTTATGACGCAAGTAAAATCCAAGCACTGTCGCCGCACCACCCGTTAGTGCAATGGCCAGCAATTTCACACTCAAACTTAATTGCCAGTGCTCACTGGCAAAACGAAGCAACAGCACGACCCCAATCATCAGCACCACAATCGCGACACGCAAAATTGGATTACCGTGCAATAACCAGTGTTGAACAGGCTGCCACCATGTTGCTGCATTTGAAGTCTTGGTCTGAGCTGACACAGCTTTAGTCGATGGCGCGACTTCAGATAAAAATACATTCTGCGGCTGTAACGTATGTTGTGACTGCGCATCCTGAATGGGATGCGCCGAGGTCGAGAGTGCAGATGAAGAAGATGAACTTGAGGGATCAGTCTTTAGGCGATCGAACGCTGTATCAGAAACCTGACGATCTGTGTGCTGTGTGGATGTGAGAGATTCAATGTGATTTAAACGCTCCGTCAGAGCATTAAACATCTGCAACAAGCTCCACAGTCCGATCACGGCACCAAGGATTGGCATCCATACAACGCCAATAAACCCACCGATCAGTGCGATCAATACACCCAGCCAAACACCAGACTGCCAACCACGCATAGATGTGACTGAAAAGGCAACCGCATGGTGCTGCTCAAGCTGCTGAAGGCGTTTGTCTAAACGATTGAGATAATACATCAGCACAAACAGCATCAATGTACCCAGCACAACCGCTAGATTTGCCGCGTGAAGTACATAGCTCATCACTGTGCCCACGCCCAGCATAAGCACGATGATGCTGATCTTTTGTTTATCGTTTTTATACATGATCAAAAAAACAAACACATGGATTGAACTATCATTTTAAACCATGATGTCTTGAGCGTATATTTAGACATACAAAACAACCGTAAAAGTGAATCTCAGCATTTTGATGCTTTTTCACGTAGAATAAGAGCTAATTGTTTGTGAGGAAATGTTCAATGCCACCATTTGTCTTGGTTGATGGCTCATACTTTTTGTTTCGTGCGTTTCATGCACTCCCCCCCTTGACCACGTCAACAGGCCTTCAGACCAATGCCATTCGTGGTGCCATTTCCGCCATTCAAAAGTTAATGCGTCGTACCCAGCCGACGCACATGGCTGTGATTTTTGATACTCCTGAACCGACATTTCGTCACGAACTTTCGCCAATTTATAAAGGTGATCGTCCAAGCATGCCAGAGGAACTCGCACAGCAAATCCCTTATTTGCATGCCTTGATTAAGGCCTTGGGAATTCCGCTGTATATGCTCCCGGGTGCAGAAGCGGATGATGTGATTGGAACACTGGCCAAACGTGCTGAAAAGGAAGGACATCAGGTTCTGATTTCGACGGGCGACAAAGACATGGCACAGCTTGTGACTGAAAAAGTCACGCTTGAAGACAGCTTCAAAGACAAACCCATGGATATTCAGGGTGTATTTGAGAAGTTTGGTGTCTGGCCAAATCAGATTATTGACTACCTCACCCTGATGGGCGATGCCTCAGATGGCATTATGGGGGTACCGGGCGTAGGCGCAAAAACCGCAGCCAAATTACTTACAGAATATGGCTCGATTGGCGGTATCTTGGAAAATGTCGACAAGATTAAGGGAAAAGTCGGGCAAAACATTAAGGAACATGCAGATGGTATTGCGATTGACCATCAGTTGGCCAGTATTGTGTGTGATCTCGATATTGCACTGACTTGGGACGACTTACAACTACGTGAACCGCATGTGGAAAGTTTGCGCAATTTATACACCGAGCTTGAATTTAGAAACCAGTTACAGTCGCTAGATCATCCCAATAATCCGGTAAGCAGCAGCTACAAAGCAGCCAGTCAAGAAATTGAAAAGATACATACTGCACCTGCGATTGAAACTGAAGATCAGGCCAGCCTGACCAGTGAAGATGATCAACTTGGCACGGCAAATTATCATACAGTGCTAACACAAGCTGCTTGGGATGCCTTATTGCAACGCTTCCAGAGCGAAAAGCACTTTGCAATCGACACTGAAACCACCAGTTTAGATTATCGTGTAGCACAAATGGTGGGCTTCTCTGTGGCGTTTGATGCACAAGACGCCTACTACGTGCCATTGGCTCATGACTATGAACACGCACCTGAACAATTGAACCGTGAGCAGGTACTGGCTCAGCTTAAACCCATTTTAGAAGATGAACAGGTTGGTAAAATTGGCCATCATCTTAAGTATGATGCACATATCTTCGCGAATCATGGCATTGAACTTAAAGGCTGGTACTTCGATACCATGCTGGCCTCTTATGTGCTGAACTCGGTCGCAACACGACATGGCATGGATGATGTGGCACGGGTCTATTTAAGTCACCTCACCACCACCTTTGAGCAAATTGCAGGTAAAGGCGCTAAACAAAAAACTTTTAATCAGATTGATCTTGAAGTGGCTGCGCATTATGCCGCAGAAGATGCGCATGTCACCTACCGACTCTATGAGGTACTGGCGCAAAAACTCAAACAAAGTCCAGAACTTGAACAGCTTTTGTACCAGATTGAAGTCCCTGTAGCGCGTATCTTGGCCGGAATGGAAGAAGCAGGCATTAAACTTGACCATGACTTTCTGGGTCGGTTAAGTGGGGAATTCACAAACACCATTCAAGGGCTTGAAGATCAGGCCATCGAACTGGCTGGTGAAACCTTTAATGTCAGCTCACCCAAACAGGTGGGTGAAATCCTGTTCGATAAGATGGGGCTTAAAGGCGGCAAAAAAACAGCCACCGGACAACACAGTACCAGTGAAAGCATTTTGGAAAAAGTTGACCATCCGATTGCCGAGGTGATTTTAGAACATCGCACGCTTTCTAAACTCAAAAACACGTATACCGACCGTTTGGTCGAGCAGTCTCATAACGAAACGCATCGGGTTCATACCAGTTATCATCAGGCCTTGACTGCGACAGGCCGTTTGTCATCGTCTGATCCGAACCTACAAAATATTCCAATTCGCGGTGAAATTGGTCGTCAAATTCGTAAAGCCTTCATTGCACCTGAAGGCCGAGTATTGTTGGCTGCCGATTACTCACAGATTGAATTGCGTTTAATGGCGCACTTTTCTCAGGATGACGCCTTACTTGACGCGTTTAAAAATGGTCAGGACGTACATCGACGTACCGCGGCAGAAGTACTCAACATCGCACTGGAAGACGTCACCAATGATCAGCGCCGACAAGCCAAGGCCGTCAATTTTGGCCTGCTCTATGGTATGTCTGAATTTGGTTTGATTCGTCAATTGGGATTCACTCGTGAAGAATCGCAAAATTACATCAAGCAATATTTCCAGCGCTACCCGGGTATTTATGAATACATGCAGCGCACGCGCCAGATTGCACTGGAGCAAGGTTTTGTCGAAACCATTTTAGGACGACGCTTATACACGCCAGATATCGATGCACGCAACATGATGGTACGTAAAGGTGCCGAGCGCGCCGCAATTAATGCACCGCTGCAAGGCAGTGCTGCCGATATTATTAAATTGGCGATGATTAAAGTCGATAAAATGCTGCCAAAAGATCAAGCCAAGTTACTGCTGCAAGTACACGATGAACTGGTTTTTGAAGTCGATGCGGCAGTTGCAGACCAGCTTGCACCACAGCTTGCAGCCACCATGCAATCGGTGGTCGATATTTCGGTTCCTTTACTGGTGGAAGTCGGTAAAGGTTTAAACTGGGAAGAAGCCCATTAAGCATGTTCCATAAAAAAAGGCCGATCAAATCGGCCTTTTTTTAAAGCAACTTATAGTCCGGTCAGAAGAACTTTAGCCACTTCATTCATCAGAATTTCAGCAATATACAACGCCAAAAAGGCCAAAATAGGCGATAAATCAATCATGCCCATGTTTGGCAATAACCGGCGAAAAGGTGCCAGTAAAGGTTCGGCAAGTTCTTGAATCACTTCGATATAAGGCGAGCGAGACTGGGTAAACATCACCACCCAGCTCAAAATAATCGTAGCAAAAATCAGGTAACGACAAAAACGGATTAAATCCTGAATCATGGTGACAAAAGTCAGAATCAGCAAATGAATCGGACTATTTGGCATTGCACCCGAAAGATACATCACACCAAAAATCTTAAGTAAATACAGCACGACCAACAGCGCAATCGCTGCAAGGTTCACGCGGCCTTTGGCAACCGTTGGGAAAATACGGCTAAAAATATCTACAATTTTGGTGGCTTTAACGGTAGATAAAACCACAGGATTATAGGGAGTAACCCCGGTCAACTGGATGAGAAATCGAAAAAATACCAATAAAATGGCAACATTAATTAAAATACCAAAAATGAGCGCAGAACTCGCCATAGTGTTCCTATCCTACTTAAGTCGTTTTGGTGCTGTCGCTGAGCTCGCGGGCTAACTCTTGACTTCTTTTTTGCGCTGCGGCAAGCGCAGCCTGAATATTTTGAGAGATTTGAGCACGATCAAATACTTCAAGTGCGGCCTGAGTCGTTCCGTTTGGAGAAGTCACATTTTTTCTTAACTCAGACGGAGTGCTCGAACTGGTAATGGCCATTTGCGCTGCACCCAATGCGGTTTGCAGCGTCAATGCGGCGGCAACTTTTTCATCTAGTCCCATGTTTTTACCCGCACGGATCATGCTTTCCATCAGGTAAAAAAAGTACGCCGGACCAGAGCCAGAAACCGCTGTGACTGCATCGATCTGTGCCTCAGACTGTACCCAGATGGTCAGACCTGTAGCTGCTAGAATTTGGCTAGCCAGTTCACGATCTTTTGCACTGACTGTCTCGTGTGCATACAAGCCATGTGCACCCGTTTGTACCAAAGCTGGTGTATTGGGCATTACACGCACAATACGCTCGGCTCCGGTTAAAGCGGCAATCGTTGCAATCTCTGCACCAGCAATCACAGACACAATCAGTTTATCTTCAAACAAGCCTTGAAGTGGCTTAAGTACCTGAGCCAATACCTGCGGTTTAACAGCCAATACCACAACATCTGCATTTTTAATCGCTTGAAGATTATCATCGATGGCATGAATTTCTTTTTCTTGAAGTACTTGGCGAATTGCTTCGACCGGATCAGAAACGGTAATCCGAGTTGAGGGTAATCCACGCGCAACCAGCCCCCCAATCAGGGCTTGCGCCATATTACCACCACCAATAAATGTGATATTTGAATTTAATGTCGCACTCATGAATTATGCTCAACTCGCAAATGATTGACGTCAGAAATTAAATAAGGTTGCCATCCCCCGACTTCACAATAGTCAGATTGTGCCAGCCAAAACCCATTGGGCGTAAAAACCCCTAGCATAACATTATCTACCAGCAATATTTGAATTGTGTGACGTAACCAAGGGAAAATTTGTGCGTTCTGAATCGCTTTTTTAAGTGGCCAATGTCCAACCCGACCATAAAGATGAATCTTTTCGCCGCCCTGACGTGCCAGCACAGTGAGCTCACGTGCCAGAAGAGCTCTAGATAGTCCAATATCTGCTGCTTTTAAGATATAACGACCCGATGACAACTCAAGCATGTGATCGAGTTTCAGGTCAGCAAGTGTTTGCTGCTGAGGCAATGTTTGAGCGGTATAAGCGGCATGTGCAATACGATGCAAAATCTGCTGATAGCGAACATAATAAAAACCGTTCCAATGTAAGGCAGCTTGAGCATCGGCTTTAGCGTGAATGACTTCCTCTTGCAGACGGTTCACCATATCCAGAGAAGGCCTGTACGTTTCTTTGCCTTTCATCCAAAACGATAACAGTTGCCTCTGGCGGGCAGCTGAAAGCTCTAAAAATGGTTGCAGCATCAGATGGTTGTCCGAACCCGTGGTAGCTAAATCTTGTTGCAACACCTCATCTAAAATGGTTTGCGCGTCTTGCATCAATACACTGGTACGCGCAACCGCGTCTTGCATCTTGGGAAAGCGTTGTTCCAGTAGCGGCCAAAGCTGCTCCCGACACCAAGCACGATCATAGCGTGTGTCAAAATTGGTCTCATCTTGTACATAAGGCAATGCAAGTTGATCTACCCACGCCTGAATCTGCTGCCGAGACAGTGATAAAAAAGGACGCCAGCGACGAAGTGTCTGAATGTGATCGTGTTCCTTCATGGCCGCTAAGCCCTGAACACCAGTGCCTGAAAGAAGGCGAAGTAATACGGTTTCGGCCTGATCGTTTTGATGATGTGCCAACACCAGAATATCGTTGGGCTGTGCATGGCGTAAAAAGGCAGCATAACGTGCTTGGCGTGCCTGATTTTCAAGGTTGCCTGCCTCAACATCGACGGGTTGGATGGTGACTGGAATCTGATGTTGCTGTGCAAAATTCTGGATAAAATCGCCCCATGCACGGCTGCTCGATTGCAGCTGATGGTCGATATAAATGGCACGAATGTTATGAGGAAAGAGTTCAGACATTACATGCAGCAGTAGCATGGAATCCATACCACCACTGCATCCAATGAGAAAGACCGAATCAGCAGAGAATTGCTGGGCCTGTATTAAGAGGCGATGCCTAAATTTTCGCTGCCAAATTTCATTAAACGTTGGTAACGCGCTTCGCATCGTTCATCTGCATCCATAGCTAGCAATTCATCGAGCGCTTGTTTTAACACGACTTGCAGATTTTGCATAACCTGATCTGGATTGACATGCGCGCCTTCACCTTCATCGACCACATACTCTACAATACCGATTTTTTGTAGTTTATCTGCGGTCAATGCCAAAGCATCACTGGCTTGTTCTGCTTTTTCAGCCGTTTTCCACAAAATCGATGCGCAGCCTTCAGGTGAAATCACTGAATAAATACTGTGCGATAACATGATAACGCGGTCTGCCACACCAATTCCAAGTGCACCACCTGAACCACCTTCACCCAATACGGTAGCAATCACAGGTACTTTTAGGCTTGAAAGCTGTGCCAAACTGGTTGCAATTGCTTCAGCTTGACCGCGCTCTTCTGCACCTACACCCGGATAAGCACCCATGGTGTCAATAAACGTAAATACCGGCAGGTTAAAACGTTCTGCCATATCGAGCAAACGTTGTGATTTGCGGTAGCCTTCAGGATTACACATCCCGAAGTTGTGCTTGAGTTTTTCACGTGTACTACGGCCACGATGTTGACCCACGACCATCACAGGACGACCTTCAAAGCGAGCCAAACCACCCACCATCGCACCGTCATCACCAAATAGACGGTCACCGTGCAGCGCATCAAATTCAGTGAAGATTTCACCGACATAATCTAAAAACTGCGGACGATCTGGGTGTCGCGCAATTTGAACCGTTGTCCACGCTTTAGACTGAGCAGCTTTATTTTTCATAAGTCGAGCATTATCCCTAAATTAACCAAATCGAGTTAATCGATAAATTTTTCCGACTGAATATTCAACTCAATGTCCCAGTGCTTAAATTGCTCTTGCTCATCATGCAAATCGGCAACCAGCAATGGCCATTGTTTGGCATCACCAGAAACGCTAAGTTGCCATTGTTGATCATTTACAATGTTTAATTCAATGGCAGGAAGCATCTGATCACTGCGACTATGGTTGAGTAAAACAGCAAGGCGAAGAAGTAAACATAAATACATCAGTTTGACCCCACCCACCTTTAAAACATCGGTTTTAACATCACTGCGCAATTTACGGCGATGATGTGCAACCAGATGCGACAGATGGTTTTGGTCAATTTGTGAAAAGCCGGGAATATCAGAATGTTGCAATAAATATGCACCATGGCGATGGTATCCACCATGACTGATGGCCAAACCAATTTCGTGTAAATAGGCAGCGCGACGCAATAAGTCACTGTCTTCACTGACTAAATCCAGACGATCAGCAACATGATCAAAGAGTTGCTGTGCAGTATTCACTACTCGCTCGGCCTGTTTGGTGTCGGCATTGTAGCGCCCCATTAAGGCCTGTACACTGCGGTCACGGATGTCTTCATGTTTGAAGCGCCCAAGCAGATCGTACATCACCCCTTCACGCAGTGCGCCGTCTGAATAAGCCAGTTTATCAATATTCAAAACATCAAATACTGCGAACAAAATGGCCAATCCAGCTGGCAAAACTGCTCGTCGATCTTCTTTTAGTCCCTCAAAATCAATTTCACTGATATGACGGAACTTCAGTAATTTGTCTTTTAATTTTTCAAGGCCCTCACGCGTAACATTTTCTTGCTCGTCGCTTAGCCCCATATTGACCATAATCTGTTTGGCCGCCTTGATGGTACCGCTGGATCCCACAACGGTATCCCACCCTTCAGCTTTATAGATATTGGCAATTGCCGAAAGCTCTTTGCGTGCAGCCACGACAGCCTTATCAAAAATCTTGGCGCTGATTTCTCCTTCAGCGAAATAAGCTTTAGTAAATGCCACACAGCCCATTTGTAAGGATTCAGTTTGAATCGGCTCAAATTCTTCGCCAATAATAAACTCGGTCGACCCGCCGCCAATGTCGACGACCAAACGACGCCCACCATTGGCCATGGTATGCGATACGCCCAAGTAAATCAGGCGAG
Organism: Acinetobacter soli; assembly: GCF_000760595.1. Lineage (GTDB taxonomy): Bacteria > Pseudomonadota > Gammaproteobacteria > Pseudomonadales > Moraxellaceae > Acinetobacter > Acinetobacter soli. The sequence goes on from NZ_BBNM01000013.1 coordinate 18,847, forward strand.
CTTCTTCACGCCCTGCAATAATTTCAATGGGTTTAGGTAAAATTTCAGCCGCACGCTGAATAAATTCATGACCATTTTTGGCTTGTCGAAGCGCATTGGTCGCCACGATTCGTAAACGGTTGGGCTGCACCGACCCTAAACGTCCGACAAAACGAGCCAGACATGCAAGTCCCCGCTGTTGTGCAGCTTCGGTTAAATTTTTATTTTCATCTAGGCCCGCTGCCAGCTGAACCTTTTCTGACATAGAAGCCACTTTTTTTACTTCGCCATGATCTACACGTGCAATGGCCAAGTGAAAACTGTTCGATCCCATATCGATGGCAGCAAGTAATTCTTCATCTATCAAAAAATCAGCCATTATTGATATAAACCTTTATAAAATTGTCGCTAAGATTAATTCACACGCACCCAATTGAAAAGCCATTTCGCTGATCTTTTAAGCTTGATTTCCCCTTAGATCGCCATTTTACGATAGTGGATTACGATTACAAGTATCGCAAGCATCCATTAGACAAAATTCACATAACCTTGAATAATACGAATCAACCCTTATATTGATCTAGAAGGTTATGTCATACTTAATTTCTGTATTTGTCTAACTTCTATATCCGCAAAAAATAAATTTGGAGCGACCTATGTCTGCCACTATTGTAAATACAACCGATGCTAACTTCCAAGCAGACGTTTTAGATGCTGAAACTCCCGTTCTTGTAGATTTCTGGGCAGGCTGGTGTGCACCTTGTAAAGCAATTGCACCTGTTCTTGAAGACCTGTCTCGTGAATACGAAGGTAAAGTCAAAATTGTAAAAGTGGATGTAACTGCATGTGAAGATACTGCAGTGAAATACAACATTCGCAACATCCCTGCACTTTTACTTTTCAAAGATGGTGAAGTGGTTGCTCAACAAGTTGGCGCTGCACCGCGTTCAAAACTTGCTGCATTTATCGATGACAACGTATAAGCCGATTTATACGCATCATCATCAAATACGCTATTGTTCGATAGCGTATTTTTTTTGCATGGAAATTGACAATTACCCTGATCTGACTTATAGTTCTTGAGCAGGAAGTGCTGAAGGAAAATCACTTCATTTGCCTCCTTTTCGCAAGACACAAAACATAAGATCGCCGCTCGGCAACAGAAATTGCTTCATCTATTTCTATACTGAAATAACCAAACAAACTTCTGCGTTTGTGATTATGCAAGTGCGATTCTTATCGTCATTTGAATGCTTGCGGCTGACCTTTATCTCTTTCCATTTCTGTGCTCCACACACTCCTTTTATCTATCTGACCACTTATGAATTTAACCGAACTCAAGAAAAAACCGATTGGCGAACTCATTAAGATTGCAGAGTTTATGGGCCTTGAAGGTATGGCTCGTAACCGCAAGCAAGATATTATCTTTGCCATCTTGAAACGTCATGCAATGAATGGCGAAGAGATTTTTGGCGACGGTGTTCTCGAAATTCTCACTGATGGTTTTGGTTTTTTACGTTCAGCTGCTGGTTCTTATCTGGCAGGTCCAGACGACATTTATGTGAGCCCGTCCCAGATCCGTCGCTTTAACTTGCGCACCGGTGACACCATCACAGGAACGATTCGCCCACCTAAAGAAGGTGAACGTTACTTTGCATTGCTTAAAGTTAACCAGATTAACTACGATACGCCTGAAAACTCGCGTAATAAAATTTTATTTGAAAACCTCACACCGCTTTTCCCAACCGAACAACTGGTGATGGAGCTGGGTAACGGCACCACAGAAGATTTAACGACGCGTGTAGTCGACTTAATCGCACCGATTGGTAAAGGTCAGCGTTCAATTATCGTTGCGCCGCCAAAAGCCGGTAAAACCATGTTGTTGCAAAGTATTGCACAATCGATTGTTCGCAATAACCCAGAAGTGTTCCTGATTGTTCTTCTGATCGACGAACGTCCAGAAGAAGTCACCGAAATGGAACGTACCGTACGCGGTGAAGTGGTTGCTTCAACCTTTGATGAATCACCTGCACGTCATGTTCAAGTGGCCGAAATGGTGATTGAAAAAGCCAAACGCTTGGTTGAACACAAAAAAGATGTGGTGATTTTGCTTGACTCGATTACCCGCCTTGCACGTGCGTACAACACGGTGATTCCATCATCGGGTAAAGTCTTGACTGGTGGTGTCGATGCGCATGCACTTGAGCGTCCAAAGCGTTTCTTTGGTGCTGCACGTAATATCGAAGAAGGTGGCTCACTGACCATCATCTCAACTGCCTTAATTGAAACTGGCAGTAAAATGGATGATGTGATCTACGAAGAATTCAAAGGTACAGGTAACCAAGAGATTACCCTAGATCGTCGTATTGCTGAAAAGCGTGTCTTCCCTGCGATGAATATCAAGAAATCTGGTACGCGTCGTGAAGAACGCCTGATGGACGAAGATAACCTGCGTAAAGTCTGGATCTTGCGTAAATTGCTTCATCCTATGGATGAGCTTGCCGCAATGGAGTTCTTACTGGATCGTATGAAAGAAACCAAAACCAATGATGATTTCTTTGACCAAATGAAGCGTAAAGCCGCAAACTAAGTTTTGCTGCAAATACTCAATCTAGGCTGTCTATAACGACAGCCTTTTTTGTTTGGTTGACTTAATTTACATAAATATACAATTGACGATTTTCTATGTTAAATTTCGTGTAAGCACTTGATTAATATCATCTTCAATTATAAAAACTGTATAAAATTTAACTAGTTAACCCGTGTTCATCCAATATAAAATTCAGTCTTTATTGTTATTTTCTGTTAAAAATCAGACAATTTTATCGTTTTTTTAGCCACTTTTTCACATCAGGCAGTAGTAATTCGCAAAGGGCAGTGATAGCATATCCGCAGACCAGTTAGACTGCTCTATGCGTTGTTACCTAACCACGTTTTAGGAATAATTAAAGCACAAACAGGCTAACGTAGGTTTTTTTTAATCTCAATTTTTTTATGAGAGTGATGCCATGTTATTCAAGAAAATCGCAATTGCTGCTGCTATCGCTACTACTTTAGCTTTCGTTGGTTGTGCAAAGAAAACTGAACAAGCTGCTGCTGACGCTAACACAGCTGCTTCTCAAGCAACTGCTGCTGCTTCTGAAGCTCAAGCTGCTGTAGACGCTGCTGCTACTTCAGCTCCTGCTTCTGCTGCTGCTGCTGCTGACGCTGCTACTAACGCTGCTGCTGCTGCTACTGACGCTGCTCAAGCTGCTTCTTCAGCTGCTGCTAAATAATCTAGATTTTAGATTATTTGAAAAAAAGAGAGCCTTATGGCTCTCTTTTTTTATGTCTGGTGATCAAGAAAATTTGATCACCAAACCGACACAATCAAATCAATTACTCGATGTACACAGCTCAACACATGGCCAATATAGCATCGGCATTTAAAAGAAGAATAAAAAAATGAGCAGGTTATTCCTGCTCATTTCCTACGCGCTGTCTAAATTTCTGACCCGCTCTAAAAGTCACAACGCGACGGGCAGAAATCGGAATTTCCTCTCCCGTCTTAGGATTACGACCTGGGCGCTCACGTTTGTCACGCAATTCAAAATTACCAAACCCAGAAAGTTTTACGTGTTCGCCTGTAATCAACGCTTGGCTGATTTCATCAAAAAATAACTCGACCATTTGTTTCGCTTCGCGGCGATTTAGGCTTGTGAGTTCGCTTAAATGATCTGCCATGTCTGCTTTTGTTAATGCTGTCATGAGGCCCTCAATGTCGCTTGATAAGTGTTTTCCAACACTTGAATTATATTATCCATACCTGACTTAATTTCAGCATCTTCAAGCGTACGAGATGGGTGCTGCCATAGAAGTGCAAACGCTAGCGAACGCTTACCCTGTTCAACACCTTGACCCGTGTACACATCAAACAACCAAGTCGAATCGAGTAGATCACCACCTGTTTGTTTAATTAACTGCTGAATATCGCTCACATTTATCTTATCACTGATTAATAAGGCAATATCACGTCGAACCGATGGAAAACGTGATAATTCTGTAAAATTAGATACATAAGATTGCAAAATCGCCTTCTGATCAATTTCAGCAACCCATGTTGTACCCAAATCTAGTTCATTTTCCAATGATGGGTGCAAACGCCCCAAATAACCAATCGACTGTCCATCGACTAAAATCTCGGCAGATTGACCTGGATGCAACCAAACACGCTCTGAACGAACATAGCTCACATTGAGACGACCCGCAGCTAAAATTTGCTCGACTTCATTTTTTAGGTCAAAGAAATCCATTGGCTGTACTTTGCCATGCCAGAGCTCCGGTGTACGTGAGCCGACCGCAATTAGAGCTAAAGTCGGGATCTGCTGTAAATCGTGAATTGATGATGCATGCTGATAATCAAATCGCAACCCCAATTCAAAGAAACGTACGCGACTTTGCTGACGGTTCAAGTTATGTTGAACACATGGGATTAAGCTTGAAAGCAAGGTACTACGCATCACAGCCAAATCACTTGAAATCGGATTGGCCAAGGCCAACGGATTTACCTTCGGATTGAGCTGCTTTTCAAGCTTGAGGTCTGCAAAGCTAAAGCTGATGGCTTCTTGATATCCCAAAGTTGCAACGGTTTGACGCAGTGCTGCCAATTCAAGATGATCTTGATACTGTGCAAGCTGAACATCAATTTTTGGCAAGGCAATCTGAATATTGTCGTAGCCATGAATACGCGCAACTTCTTCAATTAAGTCTTGATAAATCGCGAGATCAAAACGATGTGATGGGGGCACAACATGCCATTCGCCTGTGGCAACCACAGTCACTTCACAACCTAAACGCTGTAGTGCATCGGTAATAAAATCGATTTCGACACGATATCCAAGTAATGCATCGACTTGCGATTGATGCAGCGTAATCGGATCACGCTTTGGCAATAGCTCTGCTTTTTCAGCCACGCTGATTGGCCCAAACTCACCACCGGCATATTGCTGAATCAATTCACTGGCGCGATGCATCGCCAGCATTGGCAATTCAAAGTCGACCCCACGCTCATAGCGCTGTGATGAATCGGTATGCAAACCGAAACGACGTGCACGTCCCGCAATCGCTAGCGGCGCGAAAAAGGCACTTTCAAGGAAAATATCACGGGTTTCATCAGTGACACTTGAGTCTAGGCCACCCATAATTCCAGCAATTGCCAAAGCTTTGCTATTGTCTGCAATGACCATAATATCTGGGTTCAGCTCAACTTCTTGCTCATTCAACAAGACCAGCTTTTCCTGATCTGCTGCTTGACGAACATGAATATCGCCGTCGATTTTTGCCAAATCGAAAGCATGCATCGGCTGGCCAAGTTCCATCAATACATAGTTGGTGATATCGACCAGAATGCTGTGCGTGCGAATACCTGAGCAGCTAAGTGCATGTGCCATCCAGTCAGGCGTTTGTGCTTGCACATTGACATTTTTAATGGCGCGGCCCAAATAACGTGGCGCACCATCTGTCGCGAGATGAACCTGCTTTTGTTCTAAAATGCTAGATTCAACCGCAGCAATAACAGGTGGCGTAACCGTTAACTGGTTAATGACACCGATTTCACGTGCAATACCACGAATACTAAAACAATCACCGCGATTTGGCGTGATACTGATATCAATTACATGATCATCCAGCTTCAAATAATCGCGGATGTTGGTGCCCACAGGTGCATCTTGTGGCAATTCGAGTAACCCATCGATTTTATCTTCAAGATCGATCTCAGATGCACCGCACAGCATGCCTTGCGATTCAATACCGCGTAGCTTACCCTTTTTAATTTTAAAATCACCCGGCAATACCGCACCAATGGTCGCAACTGGTGCTTTCATGCCTACACGTACATTGGGTGCACCACATACAATTTGTAATGGCTCACCATTGCCAATATTGACCGTAGTTACACGCAAGCGATCTGCATCTGGATGCTGCTCAACGCTCAATACCTCACCCACGACAACTCCAGTAAATGGCTTGGCAATCGGTGCCAACTCATCGACCTCTAGCCCAAGCATGGTCAGTTGATCGGTCAACGTTTCGCTATCAATGGCTGGATTAACCCAAGTGCGTAACCAACTTTCACTAATTTTCATCTTTATAAAACCTTAAATCTAATCCTGAAAAACTGTTAGGCAAACTGGCGCAAGAAACGCACGTCATTTTGATAGAACATCCGTAAGTCATTAATGCCGTAACGCAACATGGCAAAACGCTCAACACCTAGACCAAAGGCAAAACCTTTGTATTTTTCAGGATCAATGCCTGCAGCACGCAGTACATTTGGGTGCACCATACCGCAGCCCAATACTTCTAACCAGCGGCCTCGTTCATCCATAATGTCTACTTCAGCACTTGGCTCTGTAAACGGGAAGTAAGATGGACGAAAACGAACCTTTAAGTCTTTTTCAAAAAATTCATTTAACAGATTGATCAACAGCCCTTTAAGCTCAGCAAAGCTGGTGTGCTCTGCCACATAAAGTCCTTCAATTTGATGGAACATCGGTGAGTGCGTCTGATCTGAGTCACAACGATACACACGCCCTGGACACACAATACGAATCGGGGGTTGGCTGGTTTCCATGGTACGAATCTGTACGCCCGATGTATGCGTGCGCAACAAATGATTCACATCAAAGTAGAAAGTATCGTGCATTGCACGTGCTGGATGATGCCCCGGAATGTTCAAGGCTTCAAAGTTATGATAGTCATCTTCAACTTCAGGCCCAGTGGCAACGGTAAAACCAGCTTTGGTAAAAAATTGGCAAATTCGTTCTTGTACTTGAGTGACCGGATGAATGCTCCCCATGCGCTGGCCTCGGCCCGGTAAGGTGATATCAATCATTTCACTGGCCAGTTTTTGTTGTAACGCTGCCTGTTGTAATGCAGTTTGGCGTTCGGTCAAGGCAGCATTGATGGCTTCACGTACAGCATGAATGGCCGCACCTTGCACTTTGCGTTGCTCGGGATCCATTTTTCCCAGTGCTTTCGATTGTTCTGCAAGCTGGCTTTTTTTCCCTGTAAACAAAACTCGTACTTGATCGAGTGCAGCAAGGTCTTCAGCCGCTGCTATTGCAGCAAGCGCTTCGGTGGTCAGGGCTTCCAGTGACATAGTAACTCTCAAAGCAACAAAGTTATAAAGAAAATAAAACTCTGCATTCTAACAGTTTTTAAACGGATTGATGAAGCATAAACGCAGGAAAATTACTAGGCAGGGTATTTATAAAACGTATAAGATGAGCGCTGGTGTGAATGAGAAACTCGACAATGACACTTGATCAAATCTGGAAACAACAACTCGCATTGGTCAGTTATGGCAATGAATATCTGAATCATGATCTTAGCTTTTCAGGCTGGAAGCAGCACAGCATCTTTACACGGCATGCACTGTATTTTCGAGATCTGATCACACAGCATTTACTGGCTCAGCATTTTCAGGTTTGGCTTGAAGGGCTTAAACAGCAAGGCGTATACCGGATTAGTCTTCATGCCTCGAATCTACTGATCAATGAAAAAAATCCAAATCCAAATGTTGAGTTGCTGTCGAGTCATGTAGTGGTGACGCATAGTAAAACACAAAAAACAGCCTGGATTATGGGTCAGGAACTTGCCGAGTGGTATTTAAGTGATCAAGCTTTTGAGACTCCCCTAAACCAACGTTCCGATACTCGTGAAACAACATTTTGGCGCTACGATTTAAGTGACAAACTCGCAAAAAAAGTTCAAGCCGATCTGGAAACAGCCAACTGGAAAGACATCTCGGCGTTTTTATCTCGTGAGTTATTTGAACAGCGCTTAGCTCAGGGAGTAGATCTTGAGTCGAACGGCAAGCCTTATTATGGTACAGATACTTTAGCCTCGAGCGAAGCAACAGGCCAATATCTCCCACTATTGCCGAGCGAGTATCCCGCCCAACTGGCACATGAGTTACTCCATAAAGTAGAACGCTTAAGCCATTTTATTCAGCAAAAGCGGCAGCATCCTTATCATGCAACAGGTGAGATGCTCAGTCCTGAAGAGCAGATTGCACTACGCCAGTTTGCCGAAAAAATTGAGGATATGCATGCCAAGCTGATTGTATGCGTAGCCAATCACTACCAATCGGCACATCCGCTTCCTGCTGCGCCAGTAGCCTCTCCGCTTGAGCCACAACTGGCACATACGCCAACCGCGCAGATTGCAAACAGTACTCCACAGCATTCACATAAAGTCGGCTCGCCCAGTGTAATTAAACTGGTGCTTTTAACCATTATTATCTGTGCATGTGCCTATTATTTTGGGCTATAAGTCGGCTAAACCTGACTAGGTGCTTAATCGTGCAGAAGCCTTTAAGCACTTTTAAAAGGTGGGTTTAATTTTAAGAATAATTTTATGACCGCCATCATGTTGATTAATCACATGATGTACACCTTCTACCACACCCTCCACTTCTGCATCTGGCCCATAAAAAACCCGGATGCTCTCTCCCAAACGCGGCAATAGTCCCAGTTCAATTTCAATCGCGCCTTGCTCGATTCCCTCAACCAATACTTTCATGCGTACGCTCCTTTTCTTATTACTGTATTCCTATTACTGTATGAAGAAGCATGTAAGCCTGTCTTATTCATCCTGTGGCAATTGTGTACATCTTTAGTCATTTTCAAGACTTAGGACTTAAAGAGGCGTAATTGATCGATATACCTCAAGCACATTTTTAGACATAAAAAAAGACCGCTAAAAAGCGGTCTTTTTTTTTGAATCTCTAGCTTATGCAGCCAAAGCGCCTTTCGCTTTTTCAGCTAAAGCAGCAAATGCTACTGCATCATGCATAGCGATGTCAGCTAATACGCGACGGTCGATGATCACTTGAGCTTTTTTCAAGCCATCGATCATACGGCTGTAAGACAAACCGTTTTGACGAGCACCCGCGTTGATACGCGCAATCCATAAAGCACGGAATTGACGTTTCTTCTGACGACGGTCACGGTAAGCGTATTGACCAGCTTTGATTACCGCTTGGAACGCTACGCGGTAAACGCGTGAACGAGCACCATAGTAACCTTTAGCGCGAGCAAGAATTTTTTTGTGACGACGATGAGCCACTACACCACGTTTTACACGAGCCATTTATAATCTCCTTAGATGTATGGGCACATACGACGAACTGAATTCATGTCAGAAACATGAACCATTACACAGCCGCGTAATTGACGAATACGTTTCGCAGATTTTTTGGTCAAGATGTGGCGCTTGAACGCTTGTTTACGCTTGAAACCGTTTGCAGTCGCTTTGAAGCGTTTAGCTGCACCACGGCGAGTTTTTAACTTAGCCATAGTAACCTCTTTTAGGCACCTGTTCGGCGCGTTTGCACCATTGCAAACCGACCTGCAGGTAAGGAAGGCGAAATCATACCGTATCTTTGTTTAAAACAAAAGCAGTTTTACTGATTCTGTTCCCGCTTTATCGTGAAATGACTGCAAGATTCTTCATCATTAAAAAATCAATATAAATGGCTATTTTTTAAGAATTCAAACTTATACTGAGTAAAAATTATCAATATACGATATTTATGAACGCTCAACAGGATGCTTTTGCCGCATTACGCTATCGTGATTTCTCTATTGTGACCATCAACCAGTTTTGCTTAACGCTGGCCATTTTAATTCAAGAAATTATCGTTGCGTACTCGTTATATACCATTACCAAAGATCCACTGACTCTGGGCCTGATCGGACTGGCAGAAGCGATTCCATTTATAGGGCTTTCGCTTTGGGGTGGCTATTTTGCCGATAAGTTCAATAAACAGCGCATTATGAAAATTTGTCTGTTTTTCTCCTTTCCTTTGCCTCTGGTACTTTTGGGGTTATTTCATGCTTATACGCTCGGACACTTATCCACCCACAGCTTAGCTTTAGGAATTTATGCCGTAATTTTTGCACTCGGTACGATACGCGGCTTTTATAACCCGTCGGCCACATCACTTAAACCCTTTCTCATCCCGCGTGAACTCTATGCCAACGGTGCCACATGGACCACGATTGGCTGGCAAAGTGGTGTGATTATTGGTCCGATGCTGGGCGGTTTTATGCTGGCATATTTAGGTCGAGAAACCAGTCTTATTAGTGTGGCCATATTGCTATTTGTCTGCTTTGTTCTAATTTCTTTACTCAAAAAGCGTGTTTTTCCTGCCATTGAACATGATCAGTTATGGAGTAGTTTAAGTGAAGGATTTCGCTTTATCTGGAAAACTAAAATTGTACTTTGGGCGATTTCATTGGATCTGGCTTCAGTTTTATTTGGTGGCGTGATTGCCTTACTGCCTATTTTTGCTGAAGATATTTTAAAAGTTGGTCCAGCAGGACTCGGCTATTTACGGGCAGCACCGTCCATTGGCGCGCTGATCACCATGATTGCGCTAACACGTTTTCCACCCACCCAGCATGCTTGGCGCAATATGCTTTTGGCAGTGGCAGGCTTTGGTGGTTTTACCCTTGTGTTTGCATTTTCAACCCACATGTGGCTTTCGCTCTTCGCACTGGCCATGACCGGTGCATGCGACAGTATTTCCGTGGTGGTTCGTCAAACGATTTTGCAGATTTTTCCACCTGAAAATATGCGTGGACGCGTTGCAGCAGTCAACGGTATGTTTGTTTCTAGCAGTAACGAACTGGGTGCATTTGAATCGGGGCTGGCAGCAAAATATATGGGAACCATCGCAGCAACGGTATTTGGTGGCTGTATGACTCTCGTGGTGGTGGCACTGAGCTGGGCCAAGACCAAAGATCTGTTTAAAGTCGATATCACTAAAAGTTCAGAACATTAGACATTTTCTTGTTGCGAGTATTCTTTAAACAGGGAATACTTTCGCAATATTTTAATTTTAATTTCCTATAAAGAACGACGTATGAAAGCCTTTGTTTATTTGTCTTTACTCCTTTGCGTGCCCTTTGCGCATAGCCATGCACAGTCACCTGCAGCCAATGTGCAACTGAGCGCTCAAAAAAGTGCTGCACTGCCTGCACATTTAACCACGCGCCTACAATGGGCCAGAACGCCTCAACTTGAATATTCAGATGCCGATTTAAATCAACAAGATCGTGCTGCAATTGTGAGGGTTGTTGCCGATGAAACCGGGCAAATCACGCAAGCGACGATTCAGGAAAGTACTGGACTTTCCAAACTGGACAATATGCTGATCAATGCCACCAAAGCGGCTTTGATTCAACCGTTTCAGGTCGATGACACAGCCGTTCCAACCATTGGATATCAGGCCTTTACCCTAAAAATCGCGCATGCGCTGAAATCTAACGATTGTGTCTATCGTTTTGATTCTGAACACTGGCGTAAGCAACAGCAAGATAAAAAGGTACCCTTTCGCTATATCGAACAACCATCATTACAAGTTGATCGTGATGAGCTCAAAGGCAAAGACCGTTACGTTCGGTTGAGCTTTAAGGTTGATAAGGCCGGAAACGTCACACGCGTTAAAATCAAGAAAGGTTCGGGTATTTACGCGCTGGATGAAAAAGTGATGCAAGCCGTAATGGGGGCCAAAGTTGAGGTCAGTAAAACCCTATGGCTTTATAAAAAATCGACGCTGAGCGATAAAATCAATTTTTCTTTGGATGCCTGTCAGTAATTGTGTCACGTGACTTAAGCATCACATCACGCCAAGGTAGAGCAAATAAATACACAAATAACGCCCCGCCTTGGCGATGGTGACCATCAACAAAAAACGATAAAAGTTTTCTTTTAACACACCCGCAATAAGGGTAATCGGATCACCAATAATCGGTACCCAGCTTAAAAGCAACGAATAAAACCCATAACGATGATAAATCGCCTGTGCCTTTTGCATATGTTGCTGCGAAACCGGAAACCATTTTTTATGTTTGAACTGCTCAATCTTGATACCGAGCCACCAATTAACGCATGAGCCAAGTACATTGCCAACCGTCGCCACCAGAAGAAGTACAACGGCGGGTTGTTGCTTCAATGCTAAAAATGAAAAGAGTATCGCTTCAGACTGTAAGGGCAACAAGGTTGCTGCACCAAAGGCTGAAATAAATAACGCCAGATACTGCATCATGCTGTATTGAGTAAGATGAATAAATCGATGGACTACTATGTCAGATTAATAAAAAATGTCCATCATTATGGACATTTGATCAACACGCACGGTACATGATTTGGCAACGCCAATTTAAACAATACTCAACGATAAGGCTTTTTGTACAGCCGGTCGAGCGGTTAAACGCTCAATATAATCCTGCACATACGGATAGTCGTGCAGATCAATCGACTGCCATTCATGACGCAGTGCCCAAGGCAGAATCGCCATGTCTGCAATTGAATACTCACCTGCCACAAACTTCTGACCAATCAACTGGGTATTGAGCACCTTGTATAAACGCTTACTTTCTGTGACATAGCGATCAATCGCATACGGAATTTTTTCTGGTGCAAAACGGCCAAAATGGTGGTTTTGTCCAAGCATCGGGCCAAATCCACCCATTTGCCACATCAACCATTGTTCAACTTCTACGCGCGCCTGCTCATCGGTCGGATAAAACATGCCGGTTTTTCTGCCTAAATATTGCAAGATAGCACCCGACTCAAAAATTGAAATCGGTTGGCCATGTGGGCCGTTTTGATCAACGATTGCAGGAATTTTGTTATTTGGTGAGATGCGTAAAAAATCAGGCTGAAACTGATCGTTGTCTAGGATATTGATGGGATAAATCTTGTATTCCAATCCCATTTCTTCAAGCGCGATGGTGATTTTGTGTCCATTGGGTGTACCCCAATAATATAGGTCGATCATGAAATACCTTCTTATCCTATTTTTCTATCTATGATTGTTTGTGTACGTTTATAACATGATTTTCATGTTCTAGAAGCAGCACCAAACAGGTTTTATTCTAACAGTCACTTTGCTTAACAACCTTAAAGAAAATCACAAGATGAGAATTTTAAAAATTATCCTTGAAAAAATGATAAGTGAACTTATATCTAAAAAGGCAATGATCATCTGATATTGCACATGAATTGTGGATGCACAGTCATCACAATGCATATTTCTTATTTATAGACTTTGCTGAACCATCAGGAGGTTTTATCAATGAGTACTGTAAGTCTAAGTCCGTTATTTCGTCGTAGCATCGGTTTTGATCGTTTAAATGATTTATTTGATTATGCGATGCAATCTGAAGCACCTAACTATCCGCCGTATAACATCGAAAAACTCGGTGATAACCAATATAAAATTGTGGTTGCAACCGCAGGCTTCGATCAAAATGAGCTCAGCATTCATCTCGAAAATCAGGTGCTGACCATTTCGGGTAAACCAGATGAAGAGCAGCAAAATGCAGCGGTAGAATATTTACATAAAGGCATCGCACGTCGTTCATTTAAATTGTCGTTACGTTTAGATGAACATATTGAAGTGCAGCAGGCCGATTATGCAAATGGTCTACTCAAGATTGAGTTGCAACGCATAATTCCTGAAGAGAAATTGCCGCGCCATATTCCGATCGGTTCATCAAAGACCGTGAGCAAAATTGAAAACCGCGACGAATAAATTCAGTCATAAAAAAACGCAGCGATTAGGCTGCGTTTTTTATTTGGATATAACTTACTTTTTCTTTTTCGGTCCAAGTAACATACCCATTTGACGACCTTCCATTTTTGGTGCTTGTTCAACAACACCATAATCTGTCACGTCTGCTTCAATTTTTTGCAACTGAGCAAGACCCAACTGTTGATGTGCCATTTCACGACCACGGAAACGCAATGTGATTTTAACTTTGTTACCTTCTTCAAGGAACTTTAAAATCGCACGAAGTTTGACCTGATAATCACCTACATCCGTTGCTGGACGTAGTTTGATTTCTTTCACTTGCACCTGATGCTGTTTTTTCTTCGCATCTTTTTGCTTTTGCTTTAGGTCAAACAAGTGCTTGTTGTAATCCATGATTTTACAAACAGGTGGTTCTGCATTCGCCACGATCTCGACCAAATCGAGTTCGACTTCTTCTGCAGCACGCAACGCTTCATTTAATGAAACGATTCCTTTTTGTTCCCCATCTGCACCAACGAGACGCACTTCTTTAGAACGAATCTCGTCATTAATCGCAGGACGGTTACTCTTTGCACCTTGTTGTTGGTTACGGTCAGGCTGTTTAATCTCTCTTACTCCACAATGTACCGGCCACGTTCGGCAACGGCAGATTTCACCAAGTCGACGAATGCATCGATTGACATGGTACCTAAATTTTTTCCTGAGCGAGTACGAACATTAACAGTACCTTCCTCAACCTCGCGGTCACCTAATACTAAAAGGTACGGAATACGCTCAAGTGTACGCTCACGAATCTTAAAGCCGATTTTCTCATTTCTCAAGTCAGAAATCGCTCTAAGACCATTTTCTTTGAGTTTTGCCACTACAGATTCACAGGCTTGAGCTTGAGAATCGGTAATATTCATTACACATGCTTGTACAGGCGCCAACCAAGGTGGCATAAACCCAGCATAGTGTTCAATAAGTATACCAATAAAACGCTCGAAACTGCCAAGTATTGCACGATGCAACATCACAGGCTGGTCACGTTCATTGTCTTCTGTCACAAAAGAGGCATCTAGACGGATTGGCAAGTTGAAGTCACATTGAATAGTACCGCACTGCCAGACACGGCCCAAGCAGTCTTTCAATGAAAATTCGATTTTCGGACCGTAGAATGCACCTTCACCTGGCTGTAATTCCCACTCAAGACCCGCAGCATCCAAGGCATCTGCCAAAGATTTTTCTGCAAGATCCCAAAGTGCATCATCACCCACACGTTTTTCAGGGCGCGTAGACAATTTCATTTGTACATCTTCAAAACCGAAGTCTTTATAGACATCAAGCGTCAATTGAATAAAGTCTGCCACTTCCTTGCCAATCTGTTCTTTGGTACAGAAGATATGCCCATCGTCTTGCGTAAAGCCACGTACACGCATAATGCCGTGCAATGAACCTGACGGCTCGTTACGGTGACACGAACCAAACTCAGCCAAACGCACAGGAAGGTCACGGTACGATTTCAAACCTTGATTGAACACTTGTACGTGACACGGACAGTTCATTGGCTTAACGGCATAGTTACGGCTTTCTGAATGTGTGGTAAACATGTTTTCTGCATAATTGGCAGCATGTCCCGACTTTTCCCAAAGCGTAAAGTCGACAATTTGCGGCGTACGGACTTCTTGGTAGCCGTTGTCTTGCTGAACTTTACGCATGTATTGTTCAAGCGCTTGATAAATCGTCCAGCCATTGGCGTGCCAAAACACCATACCCGGTGCTTCTTCTTGCATATGAAACAGATTCAGTGCCTTACCGATTTTACGGTGGTCACGTTTTTCAGCTTCTTCAATACGTTTTACATATGCAGCCAGCTCTTTTTTGTCTGCCCATGCTGTACCGTAAATACGCTGCAACTGTTCATTTTTCGCATCACCGCGCCAGTATGCACCCGAAATCTTGGTCAGTTTAAAGTTTTTCAAGAATTTGGTGTTGGGCACATGTGGTCCACGGCACATGTCCACATATTCCTGATGGAAATATAAACCCATCGCCGTTTCATCAGGCATATCATCGATCAAACGCAGCTTGTAGGTTTCACCACGCGCTGAGAATTCTTTGATGACCTCTTCACGAGGCGTCATTTTCTTAATGACATCATAGTCTTGATCGATCAGCTGCTTCATGCGTGCTTCAATTGCAGCCATGTCGTCTAGCGTAAAAGGTTTTGGACTAAAGATGTCGTAGTAAAACCCTTCTTCGATGACCGGACCAATCACCATCTGTACATCAGGGAACAATTGCTTAACCGCATGGCCAACCAAATGTGCACAAGAATGGCGAATGATTTCGACACCTTCTGGGTCTTTTGGAGTAATAATTTGTAATGTCGCATCTTCAGTGATGAGATCACATGCATCGACCAGGCGATCGTTCACTCGACCTGCAACGGTGTTTTTTGCAAGGCCAGGCCCTATACTTTGGGCGACTTGCATAACAGATACAGGCTGATCAAATGATTTTTGATCACCATTTGGCAATGTGATAATTGGCATAAAAAAATCCTTAAGGAGTGATGCCCCGCACAATGGAGCATATCACCGCGAGATTATGATCGAGGAAAGCCTCAAAAGATAAAAACGGTGGATGGGTTAAATTAAATCGAACCGGAATTTTACACCTCTTCGACCACACTGCAAACCTATTCATCAATAAAAGAGCAATTTGATTCAAAATCATAAATTTTATGGGGCTGCAAACCGTATATTCAAGATGTCGTGCTGATTTGTAACGCATGTACTATAGACAGCACTGGTTTTTTGGCGCTAAAAAATAATTAGAAAAGATGAGTATAAAGCGCCCATTGATTGAGACAAAGTATGCGGCCTAAGACTAAAGCATAAATGAATTGAAGCCTTCAAGCGCCTATCTTTTCAAGCAGATTAGAACAATTAGATGGAGTAGAGACATGGTGAGTGCTTATGATGAGTTTCCACGCACGCCCGCGAATTTTGTTGCATTATCACCATTACGATTTTTAGAACGCGCAGCCTATATTTATGCCGAGCAGGCTGCAATCGTTCACGGTTCACGCGTAATTACATGGAAAGAAACCTATCAGCGTTGCCGACAATTTGCAGCCCAGCTTAAACAACTCGGAATTCAAAAAAACGATACCGTGTCGGTATTGTTACCCAATGTGCCTGCCATGATTGAAGCACATTTTGCAGTGCCCATGAGTGGCGCGGTACTCAATACCATTAATACCCGACTCGACGCCAAAACTGTGGCTTTTATGCTTGAACATGCTGAAAGCAAGGTCTTATTGGTCGATCAGGAATTTGCTGGACTGGCCAAAGCTGCACTTTCGCTGGTAAAACAGAATATTTTTGTGATTGATGTCGACGACGCAGAATATGAAAACTGTTTTAGCCCGCCGATTGGTGAAATTGAATACGAAGATTGGCTCTGTGAGGGAGATCCCGAATTTGAATGGACACTTCCCGACGACGAATGGGATGCCATCAGTTTAAATTACACATCAGGCACGACGGGTAATCCCAAGGGAGTGGTATATCACCACCGCGGTGCTTACCTGAATGCGGCCAGCAATATGATGGCTTGCGGTATGACACCTCGCGCCAAATATCTCTGGACTCTGCCTTTGTTTCATTGCAATGGCTGGTGTTTTGCTTGGACGATCGCTGCCAATGGCGGTACTAACTACTGCTTGCGTAAAGTTGATCCAGCTTTGGTCTTTCAACTGATCGAAAAGCATAAGATCGAGTATTTTTGTGGTGCGCCAATTGTACTTTCGATGTTGATTAATGCCCCTAAAAATCAGCAGATTGCCTTTGAACATCGTGTTGAGGTACTCGTTGCAGGCGCTGCACCGCCTGCCGCGATTATCGAAGGCATGCGCAAGCTAGGCGTAAATGTCACGCATGTATATGGATTGACTGAAACCTACGGCCCATCTGGGCTATGTGCCGCACAGGCTGGCTGGAATGACCTGAGCCTAGAAGAACAGGCCAAATTACATGCACGTCAGGGTGTGCCCTATCCGCTTCAAGACAGTATGCGCGTTTTAGACCCCGAGACCCTAAAGCCCGTACCTGCAGATGGTGAAACACTTGGTGAGATCATGTTTCGCGGCAATATCGTAATGAAAGGCTACCTGAAAAACACTGAAGCCACTCAGGCGGCATTTGCAGGAGGCTGGTTTCATTCTGGCGATCTGGCCGTTTGTCAGCCCGATGGTTATGCCAAAATTACTGATCGAGCTAAAGATGTGATCATTTCAGGAGGAGAAAACATTTCCTCTTTAGAAATTGAAGAGGTGCTATACCGTCATCCTGCCGTGTTGACCGCAGCAGTCGTGGCCAAACCCGATCCGCAATGGCAAGAGGTTCCCTGCGCATTTATCGAGTTAAAACAGCATGCAGAGGCTACACCTGAAGAAATCATAGAGCATTGCAAAAAAGAACTGGCACGCTTTAAAGTACCCAAAGATGTAGTGATTGCCGAAATTCCGAAAACATCGACGGGAAAACTACAGAAATTTATTTTACGTGAATGGGCCAAAGAGCGTGCAGTAGGCGAATTTGGTTAATTTTCATTGAAGTTAAAAAGCCCGCTCATACAAATTGAACGGGCTTTTTTGACAAGAATTTTTTAAACGAATTGTATCAGCACAAACTATGGCTGATATTTTGTCAGAACACTGTTAGTTATCTGATAGCAAAGCCACTTGCTGTACATAATTGAAAAACTTCAGCTTCGAAGCAGCCAGTTCCTCTTCACCCGCACCTTGTGTAATATCGCGCTGGATACGCAATACATGCTGACGCAAGGTGTGACGTTCTGATGCATTGTGCAATTTGCTGAACTCGTTGACAGCTGGGTCACCCTGCTCGATCATCCGATCAACCCAACGTTGCAACTGTGCTTGTTTCTTTGCACCTTGTTGAGGCGTCAGATACGATAAAATCACCGTTTCATCTTCATTACGGAGTAATTTGCCAATGCGCTGATACTGTCGGCGTTTTGCTTCGAATGAGCTAATGGTTTGAACATCTAGCAAGGCATCAATCAAACGTTCATCTACTGGGAGTTTTTGAATCTGTTTTGCCGAAAGCTGAGCCAGTTGCTCACCCAATGCTGCCATACGCTGTACAGCTTTTTTTTGCTCAGTTTTGCTCGCACGTCCTTCTAAAGAATCGAAATCATCTTCATTAAAACGCTGGGTACGACGTGCCACGATTAATCTGCCTCATAAAATTTTGCAGCGAATAGTGCCTGAATTTCTTCCTGTGCTTTTTCTTCATCCGCACCTTCAATCACTAAACGCAAAGTGGTTCCCTTACCGGCTCCGAGCATCAGTAAGGACATAATGTTTTTTGCATCGACCAGTTTATCGCCTTTACCAATCTGGATAGACGAGCGGAACTTGGTGGTGACTTCAATCAGCTTTCCAGATGCGCGTGCATGCAAGCCAAGTTTGTTAATGACATCTAGCGTGGTATCAATCATGACCAGTGCTTCATTTCTCTGTGTAAGACCTGAATAGACCATTTTGCCTCAAGCGCTTTTTTTAGTCTATCTACAATATAAACTGAACGATGCTGACCACCCGTACAGCCGATCGAGATCGTCATATAATGACGATGCCCTTCTGCAAACACAGGCAACCATTTGTCCAGAAAGTGAAATACGTCATCAAACATTTCATTGGTTTGATCACTGGCTTCCAAAAACTGACGAACGGGTTCATCTAAACCCGAAAAACGACGTAATTCTAAATCCCAATGCGGATTTGGTAAATGCCGTACGTCAAAAACATAGTCTGCATCGAGTGGAATACCATGTTTGTAACCAAAAGACTGCAAGATCAGAATCAGTTTGTCGGACTGGCCCAATTTAGACAACAGCGTATGTTTCAGATCATGCACGCTTTTGTCGGTGGTATCGATGTGCACAGTCGAGCGAAACTGAATCGGAAGCAGCAGTTGTTTTTCTTCCTGAATACATTCCGTCAGGCTTTTAAAGCGATTGGCTAACGGATGCGGACGACGCGACGCGCTAAATCTGGCAATCAGTTCCTGATCTTGTGTCGTTAAATAAATCACATCGACCGTTCCATGCTTTTGCAATTGCTCAAACACCAGGTCAAATTCCTGCATATCTGCGCGCGTGCTTCGCACATCTACCCCAAGAGCCAGTTGCTCCAGATTATTTTCATGATCCAGCTTGGCGACAATTTCTGGCAACAATGCCAAAGGCAAATTATCTATACAGTAGTAACCCAAGTCTTCAAGTACCTGTAGTGCCGAGGATTTTCCGGAACCTGATTGACCTGTGACGATAAGAATACGTTTCATGGCATGGTTGTCCTGTCGAAATTATGCCTTAAACTTGACCTGCAAATTGTCGATAAGTCGCGTATTGCCCAGCTTGGCTGCAATAAACAGCACCAGATCTCGATCAAAATTTGAGACAGGCTGCAAATTTGGCTGTCGCGCTTCTACATAATCGACCTTAAAACCGGCATTGCTCAATGTCGCTTTGATGGTGGCCAATACCGACTCTAGCGTCTCACCTGCATGCAATTGTACTTCTGCATGTTTTAAGGCTTGATAGATGGTCGGTGCGGTTTGACGATCGGCCTCAGACAAATATCCGTTACGCGAGCTGAGCGCCAACCCATCTGCTGCACGTGCAATTGGCACGCCAATAATATCAATCGGCAGATTTAAGTCTTGAACCAATTGACGAATCACTGCGAGCTGTTGATAGTCTTTTTGACCAAAAAACGCCACATTGGGCTGCACAATATTAAACAGCTTGGTGACCACGACAGCCACACCATCAAAATGTCCAGGACGCGACTTACCACATAAATCATCAGTGATCTCGGCCACCGAAATATTGGTTAAACGTGGCTGCTTGCCATACATTTGCTCAACCGTAGGTGCAAACAAGATATCGCAGCCCACATCGGCCAGCAGATGACTGTCTTGCTCTAATGTCCGCGGATAGTTTTCAAAATCCTCACCTTCACCAAACTGGATCGGATTGACAAAAATACTGACCACCACAATGTCACACAGTTTTTTTGCTTCGCGAACAAGGTTCAAATGTCCTTGATGCAAATTCCCCATGGTTGGTACAAAACCAATAATCTTTCTTGAGCTACGTGCAGGATGAAGTGAAGCTGTTAATCCCTGAATCGTGGTTTCGGTTTTCATAAATTACAGCTCTACCTGAAAAGTATGTTCGGGTGCAGGAAAACTCTGGTCTTGAACTGCAGCGTGATAAGCTTTCATGGCATCCACAATTGCCGTCTCGCCGGATTGTTCTTTCATAAAATTACGGACAAAACGTGCCAGTTTACCAAAGGTAAGTCCAAGCATATCTTGCACCACCAGCACCTGACCATCGGTCTGATTGCCTGCACCAATGCCAATCACGGGCACTTCAGGAAAGAGTTGTGCAATTTCTTCGCCTAGCTGTGCTGGCACGCATTCGAGCAATAAGATCGCAGCACCCGCATCAACCACAGCCTGACAGTCTGCAATCAGACGATCTGCGGCATCGCGTGTTTTCGCTTGCAGCTTATAGCCACCAAAAACATGGACCGATTGTGGTGTAAGGCCTAAGTGTACACATACAGGAATACCGTTTTGTGTCAAAACACGAACCGATTCACTCAGCCATGCTCCGCCTTCAATCTTGATCATTTGGGCGCCTGCCTGCATGACCTGTTTGGCACTTTTCAGGGCATCTTGTAAGGTGGCATAACTCATAAATGGCAAGTCTGTCATGATAAAGGCATGCTGATTACCACGACGAACTGCCGCAGTGTGATAGGCCATATCTTCGACTGTAACAGGTAGTGTCGAGTCATGCCCCTGAATGGCCATACCCAAAGAGTCACCAATCAAAATCGAATCGACTTGAGCGATTTCCATGGCTTTGGCCATGCTTGCATCGTAGCAAGTCAGGCACGAAAACTTACGCCCCTGCGATTTAAATTTTTTTAAGTCACTTAGACTAATCATTACGATGTCCTCTATCGACGTTTCCACATAGAAACGCGCTTATTCAGCCCAGTCACTCGCTGCCAAAACTGTCAGCGACGGTGCCTGTGCCAGCTTTAACTCATTTAAATGTTGACCTTTTACGACAAGGTTCTTATTCAGATCCAATAAGGGCACCACCACAAAATCGCGCTCCAAAAGCCCGACGTGTGGGACCGTAAGCCGCTCATGCTGAATCTCTTGATCAGCATACAACAGCAAATCCAGATCTAAGGTGCGCTCACCCCAGCGGCGCAAACGCACACGTCCTGCATCCTGTTCAAACTGCTGTAAATGATCGAGTAGTTCAAGTGGACTAAGTGTTGTTTCAAGCTGTGCCACTGCATTTAAATAGTGCGGTTGATCTTGCGGCCCCATGGGTGGGCTTTCATACAACCGTGAAACTCGAACCTGTCCAAGCTGTTTCAGCTGCTCTACAGCACTGCGCAGAATCTCACGTGACTCACCCAGATTACTGCCCATCCCAATATATGTGGTGTAACTCATTGTGTTGGCCCGAAAACCACGTGCTGTAGATCACGCTGAACGCGCTTGCGCTTAAGAATAGGATGATCGGCAGATACCCCACTCTCAGTTGCACGCGACTGCGTAGCCCCCTGATGACGTGGCTCACGTGATTCAGGCTTGCTTTGTGCACGTCGGTCACGACGATTACGTGGTTCAGGCACATCAACCAATGGCTCGATGTCTAAACTTTCACGTGTATCGACTGGATCAAGCTGTTGCTTACGGCGCGATTTAGCACGCTGACGATTGTACTTCGCGATCATGGCTTCTTTGCCATCTGCATTAAGCAACTGGTACTGATCCCACCACTCGCCCATACCTTCGGTGGTTGAATCGCCTGATTTTTCGCGCAGTAGTAGAAAGTCAAAGCCTGCTCGAAAACGTGCATGCCCGGCTAAAGCTTCAATTTGCTGTGGTTTTGGATTGAGCAGTCGGGTTTGCATCTCCCACACTTCGCGAATAAAGGTTTCGGCAAAACGTGGAATCACAGTACGGGTCGCTTGGCGTTTTAACACATCCAGACCAGCCTGCGCTCGCGCTTCGGCAGGCACTACACCTTTTTGCAAATAAAACTCGCAGCGATCTGAAAATGAACGCCACAACAGTACAGCATAGAAAAACGCTGGATTAATGGTTTTTCCAATCTGGATACGCTGATCGGTATTACGCGCAGCACGCTCAATGAACGGGGTGATATCGGGTTTAACATCGGCAAACAATTGACGCCAGATATCAAACTCAATCAGCATCGGCAACACGCGTGCCAGATGCCCCATAGTAAAGAGCTTTTGTGATTCATCATAAAGTCGATGTGGTGATACATCGCGCAGCAATTGAGTCATCTCGACATCAAAAATTTTGAGAATCTCTGGGTCGATCGTAAAGTCGAGTTTTGCAGCAAAGCGCAATGTTCGGAGCATGCGCACCGGATCTTCTTCAAAACGCTGTGTAGGATCACCTAGCAGACGCAATGTTTTACTTTTGATATCGGCAACAGCATCACAAAAATCCAGCACAATCCCTTTACGTGGCTGATAGTACAGCGTATTGATAGAGAAATCGCGTCGGGCAAAGTCTTGCTCGATGGTTCCCCAGTTGTTATCACGTAAAATCATGCCCGAAGCACTGGTCACCGCTTTTTTAGGTGGTGCTCGAAAGGTCGCAACCTCAATCAGCTCACGCCCAGAATAGACATGTGCCAACTCAAAACGACGACCAATAATACGGCATCGACGCCCAAAAACCTCTTTGACCTGTGAAGGTGTTGCATTGGTTACAGCATCGAAATCCTTTGGATTAAGCCCGAGCATTAAATCTCGAACTCCCCCACCCACAATGTATGCTTCATAGCCTGCTTTGGTGAGACTATCGATCACATCTAAAATTGAAGCAGGTAACTGTGTGGTTGATAGCCCACATTTTGACGCGCGCAAAGTTTGCAAAAGACGCTGTCTCCTACGTCAGGACGTTAATAATAAGATGTTGCTAATCATATCTCTAACCTGAGTAAAGGGCAATTTGATTCTCTCACTGCTTTAACAGGTTCATCTTGATTGCTCAACACAGTTTAAATGGCCAAGCGATGACGATTTTTTTCAATGAATTTAGGCCCAATGCCTTTCACTTTCTGTAAATCATCTACTGAGTTAAAGCGTCCGTATTGCTGGCGATACTCTACAATTGAGAGTGCCTTTTTCTCTCCTACCCCATGTAACTGCTGCAAGTCTTTGGCTGTCGCAGTATTGATATTCACTTTAGGGCCTGTGTTTGCCTGTAAGGAAGGTTTGGCTAAATAATGATTGGAGTGAGATGACTGTAGTCGTGCGTCGTGTGCCTGTTGCTGGCTTTTCCACGCTTGGTATTGCTGGTCAAACGCCTGAGCATACAAACTTGAACTGAATAGTAAACTGGTCAGTAGCGCGCACAAGGCGCCATAAAAAATTCGAATCATCATGTATGAACCGTTTTTAAATATTCTTTGGCCTGATTCCACAACTGATCCATCTCTTGGAGCGTCATGTCTTCAAGCACTTTATCTTGATGCTGTGCTTGCGCTTCTATATAAGCAAAGCGCTGTCTAAATTTGTGAATCGTGGCCAGCAATGCAGCTTCACTGGAGAGGCCTAGTTTACGTCCAACATTCACCAAAGAAAATAAACAATCACCAAATTCTTCAAAAATGTGATCGGGTGACTGCTCCTGCATGGCCTGCTCAAACTCATTCAGTTCTTCTTTGAGTTTTTCAAACGCATCTTGAGGCGTTTCAAAATCAAATCCAAGCTGGGCGGCCGTTTTTTGAATCGCCTGTGATTGATTGAGTGCAGGCCCTGGTTTGGTCTCATCTAGTCTGGATCGTGGTTTTCCTTGCTTTTCTTTGTGTTTGATCTGCTGCCATAAATGGCTCACCTCTTCAGGCGTAAGCGCATTGAATGATGCCGCATCAAACACATGCGGATGGCGACGAATCAGTTTTTCTGTCAGGGTTTGCACCACATCGTAAAAATCAAATGCGCCTTGCTCTTGATACATCTGTGACTGAAACACGACCTGTAAAAGCAAATCTCCCAGTTCCTCACGAATCTCTTTGATATCTCCACTCTGCACGGCAGCTTCAACTTCATATGCTTCTTCAATGGCATAGCGAGTGAGGCGCTGAGGGGTTTGCTCACGATCCCACGGACAATTTTCACGTAAGGTACGCATAATCTGTAGTAATTGATCCATGTTTCGTTCCTTTAAAAACTTGTAAGGCAGCGCCAGCAGGCACGAGATTATCACCCTTGCCATGATGCCAAAACTCGGCGTAAGATCACAATCGATTCATCTTAAAATAATGAGTGCAATGATGAACAAAACTGTTTTTATTACAGGTGCAGGGCAAGGGATTGGCGCCGAAATTGCTCGGATTTTTTATCAACACGGCTATTATGTCGGATTGTTTGATGTGCAAGTTGAACAGGTCAAGGCTTTACAGCGTGAGCTTGGTGAGCGCGCGTTTGCAGGATATCTGGACGTTTGTGATTACTCAGCTTGGCAAGTTGCACTGGCAAATTTTGAAACTTGGGCTGGAGCACTGAATATTCTGGTCAACAATGCAGGTGTTTTGTATTCGGGGCCATTTGAAGATACCCCGATCGCCCATCATCAGCGTACACATCAAATCAATGTCGGCGGTGTGCTCAATGGCTGTCATGCTGCATTGCCCTATCTTCAAAAAGCACACCATGCGCGTGTGATTAATCTCTCTTCCGCCTCGGCAATTTATGGGCAGGCTGATCTGGCATCGTATTCAGCCAGTAAGTTTGCCGTGCGCGGACTAACCGAAGCACTCGATGTCGAGTGGTCAAAATACAAAATACGCGTACTGGATGTCATGCCGCTTTTTGTTCAAACCGCCATGGTCGAGCAGATGAATGCAGCCAGTATTGAGCACATGGGTGTGCAATTGAGCGCTCAGGATGTTGCATGCGAGGTCTTTCGCTTGGCCCAAGCCACAGATCGCGGTTTATGCCCAACCCATACCCCAGTGGGTTTTAAGGCCAAGATCATGTTTCAGCTATCTAAACTTAGTCCGCAGGTGCTGAATCGCTTGAGCAACCTCTGGCTCTCTCGACGCGACTAAATAAAATAGATATAAAAAAGGCCTGCCAATGCAGCCCTTTTTTATGATTTTGACTTAGTTGCCTTGTATCAGACGGCGTGCGCTAATGATACCCGGTTGCTGCTCCAAACGTGCCAACAAACGTGACAGTTGAGCCAGCCCTTTCACTTCAATCAACAGTTTCATATTGGCAATACCATCAGCCTCTGAAATGGTATTGACCTGACGGATATTGATTTGATCAGAAAAAATCACTTGCGTGAGGTCTTTGAGTAAACCACGACGATCATAAGCATCAATCACAATCTGTACGCTTTGGCCTCGTGTTGGCTGCATTTCCCAATCCGCCTCGACGGCGCGCTCAGGCTCCAGTTTAATCATACGCTGATAATCTGGACAGCCGATCTTGTGAATACTCACACCGCGATTTAAAGTGATATATCCACCTATCGACTCACCATGTACGGGCTGGCAGCACTGGGCAATATGCAGCTCGACGTTATCCAGACCATCGATCAAGATACCATGCGCCGATAAGGTATGGCTGGCACGCGGATTCAAGGTCGGTTTGAGCACCAGCTCAGGTTCGTCTTGATCCAGATGCATCTGACGATTAATCTGATTGATCAGTGCATGTAGGCTGATATCACCACTGACCAAGGCAATCATAATGTCATCGCCGGACTTCACATTAAAGTGCGACGAGTAATCATTCAGATCGATACTTTTTGGATGAATGGCCAGACGAGACAGTTCCTTATTCAGAATGTCCTTGCCAATCTCCAAGTTTTTACTGCGATCTTGCTGACGGAACCAGTGGCGTAATTTGTCTCTGGCACGTGAGGTACGAATATAACCTAAAGAATTCACCAACCAGTCACGGTTCGGCTCACGGTCTTTTTTGGTCAGAATTTCGACCTGTTCACCCGTTTTCAGGGTATAAGTCAGCGGAACATAACGCTGGTTGACACGCGCAGCGTAGCATTTATTCCCAACTTCGGTGTGCACATGGTAGGCAAAATCGAGAACAGTCGAACCGCGTGGCAACTCTCTGATATCGCCATCACGACTAAACACATAAATTTTTTCAAAATCTTCAAAATTCTGGATTTCTTCAAAATTTTCCGTGTCATCATCGTTTTTATGTACCGTCGAATCGTTACGTTCTTGATAATGCTCAAGCACCGAACGCAATGAATGTAAACGATGATTAAATGAGTGATCGGTGTTTTTCGCGCCTTCTTTATAGTTAAAGTGCGAGCACACGCCGAGTTCGGCTTCTTGGTGCATTTCATGGGTTCGAATTTGCACTTCCAGCGATTTGTTTTCTGCAATCACTGCCGTATGCAAAGAGCGATAACCATTGGCTTTCGGATTGGTAATATAGTCATCAAACTGATGCGGAATATGCCGCCAAATTTGATGCACAATGCCAAGCGAGTGATAGCACTCAGGCACATTTTTGACCAATACGCGAAGTGCGCGAATATCATAAAGCTGATCAAAACTGAGGTTCTTGCTCTTCATTTTTCGATAAATCGAATAAATGTGTTTGACCCGACCCGTGATTTCGGCCTCAATGCCGTATTCACCTAATTCACCTTTGAGCTTCGAGATCACAAACTGAATATACTGTTCGCGCTCGAGGCGTTTTTCGTTTAATAACGAAGCAATTTCTTTATAACGCTCTGGTGCCAAGTAGCGAAAGGCCAGATCTTCGAGTTCCCATTTTAACTGGGCAATCCCTAAACGATGGGCCAAAGGTGCGTAAATAGTGAGAATCTCACGAGCAACACGTTCTTGACGCTCACGTGAGGATTTAGCCAGTTCACGTAAGGCAAAGGTTCGTTCTGCCAGCTTAATCAGTACCACACGAATATCTTCTGTCACGGCGATCAGCATTTTATATATGCCAGACAGATGCTCACGTTGATTATTATTAAAATGATCTTCCAGACGTTTGTTCTTTTCAATCATTTCAGAAAGCTTACCCATAGCCAAAGTACCTTTGACCAAGCTATGGACATGCTCTCCGAATTTTTCTTGAACAATATTAAGCGGAATCACGCCCTCACGAACACTTCGATACAGTACAGCAGCGGATAAGGTGTCTTCATCGACATGCAAGTGCGCCAAAATATCGGCCATTCCAATACCCGTAGTAAAGGTATTGGATGGATGATTGACAGTGCTTTCAAGCTCACTCTTTAAGGTGAGTTGAGCGACTTTTTCAAGTTGTTTTAGCTCAGCCCCGTCTAAAATATCCCCCACTCGCTTCACCCAAGCGGCCAAGTCGAGCTGGGTTTTTTCGGCATGTTCTACAGTCGTTTCCTCAGCTAACTCTGAAAGTCGCTCAGGCAACTGCTCACGTACTGTGACCATACCAATCTCCTATGGTGTTATAACTCATTTTTTAATCGTTTATCTCTTGAATTTTCTCAAATAAAGCAATCGACTCAACATGTTCTGTATGTGTAAACATGTCCATGACGCCTACTTTCTTCAACTGGTAACCTTTTTGTACCAGCACACCTGCATCCCTTGCCAGTGTTGCTGGATTACATGATACATAAACGATTCTTTTGGCCTCAAAGTTCGAAATATACTGCATAATTTCCAGTGCACCCGAACGAGGAGGATCAATCAATAATGCATCAAATCCTTGATTCGCCCAAGAATGATGCGAGAAGTCTTTTGTTAAATCTTGTGAAAAAAATTCAACCTGTTGTATCTTATTGAGTGCCGCATTTTCATGGGCACGCTGAACCATTTTGTCACTGCCTTCCACGCCAACCACATGCCCGGTCTGCCCAACACATTGCGCCATAGGCAAAGAAAAATTGCCTAAACCACAAAATAAATCCAGCACCCGTTCACCTTTTTTCAGATCTAGCAAGTTACATGCCAAGGCAATCATTTGGCGATTCACCCCAGCATTCACCTGAGTAAAATCAGACGGCGCGAAGTTAAAATTCAGATTGAATTCGGGTAAGGCATAACTCAAACGCATCGCGGCTTGAGGCTCGTCCAAGCGCTTAAGCTGTTCACTGCGACCCGCATGAACATAAAGTTGCCAATTTTTTTGCTGGCAAAATGCAAGCAATGCTTGGCGGTCTGCTTTACCAAGCGCGCCTAAGTGACGTACCACGAGTGCAATATCCTGATCGCCCATGGCCAGTTCCAGATGTCCAATTTCAGCTTTGGCCGACAAAGATTGGATCAACTGATTCAGATCTGGCAAAGCTGAAGATAAGGCTTGATCGAGCACTGGGCACTGCTGAATCGGGGTTAAACGATTACTGGCATGCTCACGAAACCCCATCACCAACTGATCTTTGGCGGCGATGTAGCGTACGCCTATCCGAGCACGACGGCGATAGTCGTCACGATCTGAACGAATGGGCGCGAGCCATTCTTGTACATCGAGTCCTGCAAAGTGCTGTAAATGCGACTTTAAAACATTTTGTTTGATCTTGATCTGCTCTGAAGCGGTAATATGCTGCATGCTGCAACCACCGCATACGCCATAATGAGGACAAATCGGATCGACGCGAAGCGGTGATTTGCCCTCTAAGATTTCCAGCACTTCACCTTCTTCAAAGCGCTTGGTGGCGTGGGTAATTTTAGCCAAAACGGTTTCGCCCGGAAGTGCATAACGGATAAATGCTTTCTTACCGTGCTTGTCTAGCGGGTGGTCATTAGACTGACCGAAATGTGCAATCCCTCGTCCTTCATGTGAAAATGATTCAACCTGAAACGTATAGCGCGTGACAGATGGAGAACGAGATGGCGCTTGCTTTTTCAAAAGAGACCTTCTTCCTGCTGTTCAGGAAAATCGTGTGAAGTAAAGGTGGTATGTGCCGCAGTGCGTTGCCAAACCGCTAAAAAGTCAGCCTGTTGGGGTTGCTGCTGCAAATATCCAATTGTAGCCTGAATCCAGCCTTGATGTTCTTCACGCTGCAACTGCCCTTTAAGCAATAACCAGCGCAAATAAATCAGCCATGTATTGAGCACATCACCTTCGCAATAACTGCTCAGCTTCAGCCACTCGGCCTGCTGAACATAAGCAGGCACATGATAGCCATTTTCACCGCGCTTGCCGGGTAAGCCCAGCACGCAGGCGACATCATCAAGTTTCTGAAAATTACGACCATTAAACATGGCCATCACATCCATTAAATCCACATGACGATGGTGATAACGGTTCTGATAGTTATTATAGCGCTTTTGTTGGTCTAACTCACCCTGATCAAACAAACTCGGTGCAGAAAGTCCATGATACATGGCGCGAAACAAAATTACCGGCAAGTCAAATTGTGAACCATTCCAGCTCACCAAGGTCGGGTGGCGCTTGTCAAAAATAGACAGAAACTTGGCCAGTAACTCGGCTTCACTCCAGTGTTCTTGACTAAACGAAAACAAGCGCAAGCCTTGTTCATCGATCCATAGACCAGAAATACAGACAATTTCATGTAGTGCTAGACGCTGAAAATCTGTTCCAGATTCTTGACGACGCAATTTAGTTAAGGCCTGCTCTAGATCATCTTGTGGTAAATCCAGATGATACAAATGCGCTCCGGCCTTTAAATCGGTCAAGGTTTCAATGTCGAAAACCAACGTGGGAAAACGCATTTTATTCTCACAAATCGAGTAAAATCAGTCTTTCACCGAAAATAGTCCGGTCGACAGATAACGATCACCACGGTCGCAAATAATGCAGACAATCACGGCATCTGGCTGCTCTTGAGCAATTTTAAGAGATGCCCAAACCGCACCACCCGAAGATGTACCCGCCGAAATTCCTTCTTCACGCGCTAAACGGCGCATGGTTTTTTCTGCTTCGATTTGTGGAATATCAATAATACGATCGACACGTGACGGCTCAAAAATCGTCGGTAAATATTCTTGTGGCCAGCGACGAATACCCGCAATACTTGAGCCCTCAGATGGCTGTAAACCCACAATCTGAATCTCAGGATTTTGTTCTTTTAGATATTTCGACACGCCCATAATGGTGCCTGTGGTTCCCATAGAGCTGACAAAATGCGTGATTTTGCCCCCCGTTTGCGACCAGATTTCTGGGCCGGTGGTCAGATAATGTGCCTGAACATTGTCTGGATTTCCAAACTGGTTCAAGACCACACCCTTGCCCTCTGCCTGCAAACGAAGCGCCATATCTCGTGCGCCTTCCATGCCCTGTTGCTGGGTCACTTCAATCAGCTCAGCGCCATAAGCCAGCATTGCATCTTTGCGCTCTTGGCTCATATTGTTGGGCATGATCAGCTTCATTTTATAGCCACGCATAGCGGCGACCATCGCCAGTGCGATGCCTGTATTGCCACTGGTGGCTTCAATTAAGGTATCGCCCGGTTTGATGTCACCGCGTTTTTCAGCTTGCATAATCATGTTATATGCAGGGCGGTCTTTTACCGAACCAGCCGGGTTATTCCCTTCTAGTTTTGCCAAAATGGTCGCTTGTGTCTGTGCGCCAACACGCTGTAAACGCACCAACGGCGTCTTTCCAACATAATGGTCTAACAAAAACTCATCGGCTAAAAAATCAGGTTCTGCTGTGTTCATGCTTAACACCCAAATCAAGGTGACGCCTATTGTATGAAAAAAACACCTCGGCTGCACTCCTTTCACTCAGCTTTTTCTTGGGGATGATTAAAGCACCATCAGTTTGACCCAAAGCATGCTAATATGCCGCTCATCGGGATAGATCTGATCGGGCTATGTCAAATTTTAATAAAAAGTTATCCAAACGCTTACAGTTAAACCATGCCTATGGTCAATT
Source organism: Acinetobacter soli (assembly GCF_000760595.1). Classification (GTDB taxonomy): domain Bacteria; phylum Pseudomonadota; class Gammaproteobacteria; order Pseudomonadales; family Moraxellaceae; genus Acinetobacter; species Acinetobacter soli. Next base: position 50,397 of record NZ_BBNM01000013.1, read on the forward strand.
AATCGCGTTGATTTTTGTTCCAATTTTAGTGTTGGCCGCGGTGGGAACCGTATTGGTCCTCAATGAAACTGGTGCAGCAGCCCAATCTCAGCAGCGTCATACTGCCGCTGCCTTATTAACACGCTATGAACATACCGCCAGCAATTTACTCAGACTGGTAGAATTACGTCCCGATCAGTACGATCAGGCGCTTCGGATCATGCAAAGCATGTACAACGAACGCTACCTGAAACGTGCCGCGATTATCGATCAAAAAGGCCAAGTCTCGTTAAGCATCGGCTATCGCGATACGCGCTTTTGGCCCAAAATTCCAGATATGATCTTTTTTGGCCCCATCAGCCATAACCACAACAATATTTATGGCCAGCGCATCCAATCCAGCAATAATCGACCGATGTGGCTGGTGGTGGAAATGGACAATCAACCGCTACAGATTGCTCATTATCGGGTTTTCACCGTATTGATTGTCACGGCCTTGATCACCTTATTATTATTGCTGCTGTGTCTGAACTTTTACTCACGGCGCTGGATTGCACCGATGTACGAGATTCGGATGCAATTGCAACGCCTCAATGCCGATACGCTCGATCAGCATATGGTCATTAACAGTACTGGCGAACTGCGCTTGCTACAGCGTGATATTGCCAATGTGGTCAAGCGCTTACACTTTAGTTTCTTAGAGCTAAAAGAACATACCGAGCAAACCGAAGACGATTTGCGTCGCACACTCGATACACTTGAAGTGCAAAATATTACCTATCGCCAAGCGCGTGATCAGGCCATTTCAGCCAATCAGGCCAAATCGGTTTTTCTGGCCAATATCAGCCACGAGTTGCGTACTCCACTCAATAGTATCGATGGTTTTATCCATTTATTGCTGCGTCAGCAAAGTTTAAGTAATGAGCAACGTTTGTACTTGCAGACCATTCGTAAATCATCTGCACATTTGCTGGCGCTGATTAACGATGTACTCGACTTCTCAAAAATCGATGCCGGTAAGCTTGAACTTGAAACGGCGGCATTTAATTTAGAAGAAGCTATTTTTGATGTGATGGATATGCTCTCGCCGCTGGCGGCACAAAAGCATATCGATATGGCCTTTTATTATGGCGATAACATTCCTGAAATCGTGAATGGAGATGCGCTACGCGTCAAACAGATTTTAACCAATCTGATTTCCAATGCGATCAAATTTACCCCAGATGGTGAAATTATCGTTCGGGTTCGAATGGAACACGATGATATTGGTCAGTGCTTGCTACATTTTAGTGTGCAGGACAGTGGCATTGGTTTAAGTGGTACCGACCGCAAGAAACTGTTTGAGTCGTTCTCACAAGGCGATGCATCGGTAACACGTCAGTTTGGCGGTACAGGACTTGGACTTGCCATTTCCAAACAGCTGGTGCAACTCATGCACGGTCATATTGGTTTTGAAGACAACCAAGAACGTGCACCAACCGAAAAAGGCTCAACATTCTGGTTTACTGCACAATTTAAAACCGAAGACGATATTATTCCAGAGTACCCGCAATTTCCTCAACTGCATGTGGTGTCGTATCTTGCCCATCCAGCCACAGCTAATATTTTGCGGCATTATCTCGAAAACTATCGCGTCAATCACACCGAAATCACTTCGATTTTGGAACTCTTTAGCCGTCTGAATCATTTGAGCTCAAAAGAAAATACTTGGCTCATTGTCGATCATAGTGGCGATACCCAAGCGCTGCTCAAAGAGATTCGTCAGCGCTATACCGGTAATTTAGCGGTGTATGGCTACCAGATGGCACTTGAGCCAAATATGCTCAATGACTATCGTGCACGACCGTTATATCAGCCGCTGAGTCGAAGCGCACTGGTTCAGCTTCTGAGTAACCAGCCGATTTTTGAGCATCAACCCGAACAGTTTAATGGCCGGGGCCTGCATGTATTGGCGGTCGATGATCATCTACCTAACCTGATTGTGCTTGAGGCGTTGCTGAGCGAGCTGAATGTCACCACCACCAAAGCACTTAGCGGTCAGGAAGCTTTAAATATTATCGAACAGCGCATCGAACAAAAAGAAAAGCCGTTTGATTTGGTATTTATGGATATTCAAATGCCGGTTATGTCGGGCATCGATACCACGCGTGCCATCCGCTCACTTGAATCGACACTAGATAACAATATGCGCCTACCGATTATTGCACTGACCGCGCATGCACTGGCTGATGAAAAGCAAAAGCTGTTAAAAGTCGGCATGGATGACTACGTGACCAAACCGATTCAGATGGAACAGATCATTCACATTTTGAATCAGTGGAGCAAAGCCGATTTTGATAGCCCCGCAGCAAATGAACATCAAATTTTGATCGATGCACTCGACCCGTCTATTTTAGACTGGCAGCAAAGTTTACAGCTTGCAGCCAATAAAGAAGATTTGGCCTTCGATCTCCTTAAAATGCTGGTCGATAGTTTTGATACTGAATTGAACGAAATGGAGCAACTCATCGAGCTGGAGGATTTTCCACAGCTTGAACATGTTTTGCATCGTTTATATGGTGCGACGCGCTATGTGGGAACCCCGAAACTGCAACAGGTAGCCGGCGAATTTGAACAGTTTGTCTCGACTTTACGTAAAGAACGCCGTAAGGCAGATGCTGCGTTTATTCAGGAAACTCAGATACGGTTTGAAGCACTCAACTTAAGTATTCGTGAAGTTGAGGGTGCGGCCAAGCATATATTGTCTGAGCGTGATTAGCTCAAGCCCTGTGACTGATGTGTTCGTGTTAATTTTGAAGCACATGCTATGCTGAGCTGAATAACAATTTAAATGAATACGAGTGCTCAAACATGGAACTGATCAAACTCAGCATACAAAATGGTATTGCAGAGGTGCGCTTAAACCGACCAGAAAAACGCAATGCCATGAGCTTTGCTTTGCTACGTGAGCTGATTGTGACGGCCAAAACCATAGAAAAAGATCGTCATATTCGCTGTGTAATTTTAAAAGGTGAAGCGCAGGTTTTTAGTGCAGGGATTGATTTAAGTGATTTAAATAACCCTAAAAATCGAGCCTATGCCGCGTGGGAGCTGATCAAACCGGGCGAAAGTCTGTTTCAAAAAGCTTTTTTAATTTGGCAACGCTTGCCTATTCCAGTGATTGCGGTACTCGAAGGTTATTGCTTTGGTGCTGGTATGCAACTGGCTCTGGCTGCCGATATTCGCATTGCGCATCCAGATACCCAGCTTTCGATCATGGAAAGCCGTTGGGGACTGGTTCCCGACATGGGGCTTACACGCTCACTAAAAGGGCTGGTCGGGCCAGATCTGGCCAAAGAACTTACCTTAAGCGCACGTATTTTTGATGCTCAATATGCAAAAACCGTCGGATTGGTTACTCATCTTGCAGAGGAGCCACACCAAGCCGCAGAGCATTTAGCTGTTGAATTTCTACAGCGCTCTCCAGATGCCGTGGCCGCAGCCAAGTCAGTTTTAAATGCCATGGAACATGCACCTCATCGTGCATTACGGCTAGAGAAACTTTGGCAATTAAAGTTATTATTGGGTAAGAACAGCCGCCTCGCTCGGCAAAAAGACAAACACCCTGAGGTGGAATTTCTGCCTCGACAATATAAATAAACAAGGACTGATGTATGCGCTTTGATCTTCACACGCCCGTTGCATTTATAGGCATGGGACTTATGGGTAGCCGAATGGCGACCCGACTGATTCAGGCCGGCTTTCAAGTCGCGGTATGGAATCGAACTCAAAGTGCATGCGATGTATTGCTGGATATGGGCGCAGCATTGCTTAAATTTGAAGATCTGGGTAATTACCCCCTCATTTTAACCTGTGTTGCTGACGATGCCGCCATGCATGATGTCTTTGCTCAAATACAGCCGTATTTGAAAGCCGAGCAAGTAATTGTCGATTTTTCAAGCTTGTCGGTTGAGGCGACTCACCAACTGGCCAAACAGGCCGCACAGCATAAAGTGATCTGGATTGACTCACCTGTTTCGGGCGGGACAGCCGGCGCTGAACAAGGCACCTTGGTGATCTTTGCCGGTGGTGATCCTGCTGTGATTCAAGACTTGAATCTACTTTATAACATCTTGTCACAACGTGTGACCCGTATGGGAGATGTCGGAACTGGGCAAGCAACCAAAATTTGCAATCAACTCATTGTCGCGGCCAACAGCGCTCTGATTGCTGAGGCTGTAGCACTGGCTGGTCGAGCTGGTGTAGATACCACTTTGCTGGCACCCGCGCTGGCGAACGGATTTGCAGACTCCAAGCCATTTCAGATTTTGACACCGCGCATGGCCAAGCAGGTTTTTGAGCCGGTGCAATGGAAAGTCCAAACCCTTGCCAAAGACTTAAACAATGCGGTGCTGCTGGCACAGCGCTGTAACCTGCATATTCCAGTTGCGGTACAAGCCTTGAGCCAGTTACAAGCACACCAAGAAAATGGCTATGCACAGCAAGATTTAGCCACTATGATCAAACATGTAGATGATGTAAATCACTAACAGAAAAGGACATTCATGATGAGTCAGTTGGCTGTTAATTTATCCATGATCTTTACGGAAGTACCTTTAATTGAACGCTTTGCGCTGGCGCACCAACATGGCTTTCAGCACATCGAAATTCAGTTTCCGTATGAGTTATCTATTGAGCAAATTCAGACACAGTTGCATGATCACCAACTCGATTTATGCCTGATCAATGTACCTGCTGGCGATTTAATGCAAGGCGGAAATGGGCTGACGGGTGTACCCGGCCAAGAGCAGGCTTTTGCGCAGGCTTTGCAGTTAGCGATTGATTATGCCACCGCATTAGATGTGCCACGCGTGAATATTTTGGCGGGCAAGCAGCCACACGACTACGATTTATTGCCTTGCCTGAATACTTTGGCAAGCAATCTTAAACTTGCCTGCAACCTGTTAAGCGCTCATCATATTCAACCCTTGATTGAAATGATCAACGGTACCGATATGCCACGCTTCTTAATTCAAAACACGGCACAGGCTCAAGAGATGCTTGAAGCGGTTCATCACCCTGCACTCAAGCTACAATACGATTGTTATCATATCGCCATGATGGGCGAAGATGTATTAGAAGAACTCAAAGAAAACATTCACGACATCGGACATATTCAGTTTGCTGATTGTCCCGGTCGCCACCAACCCGACACAGGTCAGCTCAATTTTGAGCAGATATTTGCTTGGCTACAAAGTAGTCATTATTCGGGTTTTATTGGCGCAGAATATCGGCCACGCGCATCATCGAGCGACTCTTTTGACTGGAAATCAAAATATTTCTCTGATGATGTAAACACTTAGTTTGAATTGACAGTTTTTTAAACAATTTTTTTCAAACTCAACCGATAGGAAAAATTGAAATTCGGGCGTAAAGACGCTATATTAAACAATGAGTAATTGTCAGGAAACTATACCCTTTATGAATTTAGAACCATCGCCCAGCGCTTCTAATTCTCACGATCTCGCCATGAATTCTACGTCGCAGAATGTACAAGGCTGCCTAAAAGTCGTACATGATGCGCTCACCGATGTAAAAGCAAAAGATATTTTAGAAATTGACGTTCGTAACATCAGCAATGTTGCAGACGCCATTGTGATTGCCAGTGGTACCTCTACCCGTCATGTTAAAGCCCTTGCAGACAACGTTGCAGACGAAGCACGTAAAGCAGGCTATCGCCCGATCGGAATCGAAGGCGAACGCGACGCCGAGTGGATCTTAATCGATCTAGGTTATGTCGTGGTACATGTGATGTTACCAACTGCTCGTAAATTTTACGACCTTGAAAGCTTGTGGCGCAATGCACCAGAAGCAATAGCTTAAAGTTAAGCATATAAAAAAGCGACCTGAATGGTCGCTTTTTTATGATTGAGATTTAGATTGATACTTGCATGAGAGACCACAGAGCCACTTAACCCAATCAACCATACACTTTCATGATGATTCGACACTTAGAGTGCACCTGTCTGCCATTTCTTTTTACGAGTATTGATCAAAATAAAAACTCCCACTACAGTTCCTATTGGAAATCCAAGGAGCAATAAACACCCTAAACCCTGTGATAATGTTTTTCCAACTTCAGTGCCGTTTTTCACTTCGTTTGAAGCCTTAAGATGCAAAAAGAACATGCCACCGTAGATGGCAGTCAGTAAAATTAAAACAGTAATCGTGTCCGACTTGCTATGTTGTATAAAAATAATCCACGCCAATACCAACATCAGGGCATATAAACCCATCATACATCGATGCGTATAAAATAAAGCTTTGTTCACCGTTGTTTTTCCTATTTTTAATTAGTCTTTTTACATCATAAATTTGGAGATCTTATTGTTCTGTAAAGCCTATTCAATCATAAACTATTCATTGTCTTTAAATTTAATTCCACCAATAATATTGGTTGAGGCTTAAAAAAACCACCTTTAGGTGGTTTTTTTATCTATTCGATTAGTGACCATTGCCATTAATGGCTTTGGTCATATCTTCCACCACTTTCTTGGCATCACCAAAAATCATCATGGTTTTTTCGTTATAGAACAAATCATTATCCAGACCTGCATAACCTGTTGCCATTGAACGTTTGATCACCATAATGGTTCGTGCCTTGTGGGCTTCCAAAATCGGCATACCATAAATTGGAGAGCTTGGATCATCTTTCGCAGCCGGATTGACGACGTCATTGGCACCAATCACAAGCACGACGTCGGTTGCTGGAAAATCAGAGTTAATCTCATCCATTTCCAGAATGTCTTCGTATGCCACATCTGCTTCTGCTAACAATACATTCATATGGCCCGGCATACGCCCCGCCACTGGGTGAATTGCAAAACGCACCTTTACACCCTGCTCTTTGAGTAATTCGCAAAGTTCTTTTACCGCATTTTGTGCACGACCTTGTGCCATACCATAGCCCGGTACAATCACCACACTGTCTGCATTCGACATCAAGAAGCCTGCATCGTCTGCCGAACCTGAACGGTGGTTACGCTGCACCTGTTCACCTTTGGCAGCGCCCGCAACCGCAGCACCGCCCATTGCGCCACCGAATAAAACATTCAAGATGTTTCGGTTCATGGCTTTACACATAATGTAAGACAGAATCGCACCCGATGAACCGACCAGTGAACCAGCCACAATCAGCATGTTATTTTCTAAGGTAAAACCAATTCCTGCTGCCGCCCATCCAGAAAATGAGTTAAGAAGTGATACCACCACTGGCATATCACCACCGCCAACTGGTGCAATCCAGACCCAGCCAAAGGCCAGTGCCAGTGCAGTCATTGCCCAGAACGCTGTCATGTTACCTGTCGAGAAGAAGTAAAAACCACAGGCCAGCATTGCAATAAAGATTATGGCCTGCACAGGCTTTACCCAAGCGCCAGAAATGGTTTTGGCCCATTTCTTTGCAGCCAGTTTACCGTAGGCAAAAACTGATGCAGTAAAAGTAATTGCGCCGACAAAGCAACCCACAAACAGCTCAAACAAATGTACTGGGCTCATGTGTGCATGCTGAACGCCCGCATCAGTCAACGTTGCTTCGTATTGTTCAAACAGAACTGTTAATTGGTTGTTGTGCAAAATTGCCGCAATAGCAATCAGTACCGCTGCCAGACCCACCAAGGAGTGCATCAGTGCAACCGTTTCTGGCATTTGTGTCATTGGTACCGTACGTGCACGCACAATCCCCACAATTGCACCAAGCACCATCGCCCCCACAATCATCCAAACCACAGGATGATCAGCCACGAAGAACGTGGTCAATACCGCAATCGCCATACCGATCATGCCGTAGCGGTTACCCGAAATTGCTGTTTTAGGTCCAGACAATCCGCGAAGCGTCATAATAAACAGGACTGCACCGATCAGGTAGAACCACTCTGCGTTTGCTCGAATAAATTCCATGTTTTCGTCCTCTTATTTTTTCTGCTTCGGCTTAAACATTTCAAGCATGCGCGCTGTTACAGCGAAGCCACCAAAAATGTTAATACTGGCCAAGAACACCGCAATAGCACCCAATACACTCACGACATTGATGCTTTGAAAATCGACACTGCCTTCTACACCAATCATGGGTAAACCCACGGTTTGGATCATCGCCCCCACGATGATAATGGAAGACAATGCATTCGTGACCGCCATCAGCGGTGTGTGCAATGCAGGCGTAACGCCCCATACCACGTAATAACCTACGAAGATGGCAAGGACGAAAATTGTAATCGTTTCAACCATGAGTATTCTCCTTAACCACGCTTGAGCAGTACATGACCGCCATGAGTGACCAATAGGGCTTTTTGAATTTCTTCTTCTGGATTGATGGCAAAATTCTTGTCTTGATCAAACAGTGTTTCAACAAAATTGAATACATTACGTGCGTAAAGTGCTGAAGCTTCTGTCGACAAGGTCGATGGAATATTTGGAACACCTAAAATCTTCACACCATTTTCGGTGAATACCGTTTCGCCGACTTTAGAGCCTTCAACATTACCGCCTGTTTCGACGGCCATATCCAAAATGACTGAACCCGGTTTCATTTTGGCAACGGTTTCCGCTTTAATTAGACGCGGTGCATTTCGACCCGGTAATAGCGCAGTCGTAATGACGATATTGGCATTGGACACTGCTTTATCGACAATGGCTGCCTGATCCTTGATGTACTGCTCACCCGGCGTCCAGCCATATCCATTTTTAGCAGCTTCATCGGCACGCGCTTGCTCTTCAGGTGACATCGGCACATCTAACCACTTCCCCCCAAGCGACTCGACTTGCTCTTTAGCCGTTGGGCGTAAATCGGTAGCTTCAACCACTGCCCCTAAGCGTTTGGCTGTGGCAATCGCCTGAAGGCCTGCCACCCCAACCCCCATAATCACCACACGTGCAGGTTTTACAGTACCTGCTGCGGTCATGAGCATCGGGAACATGCGCTGGTATTCTGCTGCTGCCAGCAAAACCGACTTATAACCCGCCAAGTTGGCTTGAGAAGACAACACGTCCATGTTTTGCGCACGAGACAATGTACGTGGCAACAACTCTAGAGCAAATGCAGATACGTTTTGACTGGCAAAGGTATCTAGGTCTGGATTTCGATATGGATCAAACATCGCCACAACGGTTGTATGTGCAGCTAACTTTTGAATTTCGTCACCTTGAGGTGCCCGAACTTTCAAAATCAATTGACTACCCGAATAAACATCTTCCGTAATGGTAGCGCCTACCTGTTCATAAGCGCTGTCGATATACGCGGCTCTTACCCCTGCTCCACGCTCAATCAAGACGCGATGGCCAGCACTGATCAACTTTTTCACTGTCTCTGGTGTCGCTGCGACACGATTTTCACCAGCGATCGTTTCTGTTGGGATTCCGATCTGCATGAGCATTCCTCAAGCTAATTTTCTTAAGTACAAACACCGTAGTAAACGATGTTCTCCCCCAGGTTATGTTTTGTTCATTTTTTGGATTCTAATTGAACTTTTTTAAATTACCACCCACTATTTATTTAATAAATACCTATATTTTGAACTAATGATTCACCTTTATACCTTAAATCTATAAAATAGGAGAGTTTGACTAAAAATTAAAAAACGACTCAAGATGCTATTTTTTAGATGAAATTTTCAATGAATTCGGTACAAACAGGATCCCTATGTGCCATTTTTGCTGCTTTTTTATTCAGCACCAAAGCCATTTTTATCAAACAGGCTTACGCCCTCTCTCCTTTGGTTGATGCAACCACCTTAATGGTGCTTCGAATGGGAAGTGCTTTACCCTTCTTTATACTTATTTGCTGGTTAAATCGGCATCATAATCAAGGCATTCATATAAAAGATTGGCTCATTTTAGTTTTTGCTGGGCTATTGGGCTATTATTTCGCCAGCTGGTTAGACTTTGTGGGGCTGATGTTTATTAGTGCTTCACTTGAACGCATTATTTTATTTTTGTATCCCACGCTCACTGTTTTGGCCTCAAGTTTAATTTATCGTCAAAAATTAAATGCAAAAACTTGGTTTGCCATTTTTTTGAGTTATGGAGGAACGGTTCTGGTCATGCTACAAGAAGGCAAAATCGCACCAAGTCAGGGCAATCTGTGGATCGGCTGTAGCGTCGTATTTGCCAGTGCCGTCGCGTTTGCAGCGTATTTATTATTGACCCCTCATCTTATTAAAAAATTTGGTTCATGGAATTTTAACGGTTTGGCGCTGAGCGTGGCCTGCGTAGGCACACTGCTTCATTTTATCATTGGCACTACACACCCTATAGACACACTCATGCAGTTGCCAACCGGTGTTTGGCTATATGGCATTGGTCTTGGTTTTTTCGTTATCGTTTTACCAACGGCTTTATTAATGCAAAGTATTCAACGCCTGGGGGCTTCACAGTCTGCCATGATTGCCTCAATTGGCCCCATTCTCACCATTATACTGGCTGTCTTGTTTCTCAATGAGCATTTAAATCTTTGGCAATGGATCGGATGTGGGCTCAATATCGTGGGTGTTTTAATGATTAGCTTAGGCAAAAGCCGATTAAAACATTAATCTTCTGCTTCAAGTGGTTCAATGCGATATTGAATCTTCTGAAAATGTGCTCCATTTGACTGGCTCGCATAGTAATCATCAGGATTACGTAGCGGACATTGATCAAGCGATAAACATCCACAACCAATACACCAGTCCAGTTGCTGTCTAATCTGCAATAAGGTCTGAATTTTCTCTTCGAGTTGATTTTTCCAGAGATTAGACATCTTTTCCCAATCTTGTTTAGATGCCATTTTTCGATCAGGTAAGACCGAAAATGCTTGTTTAACCTCTTCAAGACTGATACCCACCAACTGCGCTACTTTAATAATGGCGATACGTCTGAGCATCGAACGCACATATCGGCGTTGATTGCCGTTAGTTCGAATACTCCAGATCAATTGTTTTTCTTCGTAAAATCGTATTGTAGAGACACTTACCCCACTACGTTTAGCCAACTCTCCAATCGTGATGAATTGTTGTGCTAAATTTTCTTGCTTCAATCGCTTGACCTCAAGTTAACTTGAGCTTTGATACTAGCATTTAATTTAATCATCTTTATATTCTCATGTCATTCAAATCTAAACATTGTTTTCAAATCATTAACCCTGAAACGTTATATAATCCCCAAGCATTTGCTTATAACCATGTTGTAGAAGTTAGAAATTTTCAGCGAATCTTACATATTGCAGGTCAAGGTGGTGAAAATCATGCTGGTGAATTTTCACATGATTTTTCTGAACAAGTATGGCAAGCATTTCACAATATCGAACGAGCGCTTAACCATATCAATGCCTCTATCACTAACATCGCAGTGTTACGCCTGTTGATTGTGAATCATGATACGACCAAACATAAGATCGTGATTAAAATCATGCAGACATTATGGCCTGAACAGAATTTCCCAGCCTGCACACTTATTCCTGTGACAGGACTGGCATTACCGAATATGCAATTTGAAGTTGAAGCAACTGCGTATACCCATTGATATGAGAGAATTTTATGCAAGAAACATCTGATATTAGCCAGAATAAAAAATTACTTTGGTTGATGGCGCTTGCATGTGGTCTGACTGCGGGCGCAAACTACTTTTGCCAACCACTAATCAATTCGATTCAACATGCCTTTGGGGTTACCACAGCCCAAGCCCAGTTAACCGTTACCTTTGCGCAAATGTCGTATGCTTTTGGCCTACTTTTGATTGTGCCTCTGGGCGATATTGTCAATAAAACCAAATTCATTCCGTTATTGATGGCCTTGGCTGGTGTAGGACTTTTGATCTGTGCTACATCCGTGAATTTAACCATGCTCTGGATCGGAACCGTGATTACGGGGCTGTTTTCAGTTGCAGCTCAAGTCTTGATTCCGTTTGCCACCATGACCGTGCGGCCTGAAAAAATAGGCGAAGTGGTTGGATTCTTAATGAGTGGATTGCTGGTTGGCATTTTACTTTCGACCAGCTTGTCAGGGTTACTGTCGCAATTGGTCCATTGGAAACTGATTTATGTGGTTAGTGCAGTACTCATCTTTATTTTAGCCTTTAAACTAAAATCCGAACTGCCTTATGCCATGCGCATTCGAATGAAATACAGCGATGTATTTAAATCGATGGCTGAACTGTTGGTGAGTGAAAAGCGTTTATCGATTCGGGCCTATGCAGGCGCGGGTGCATTTGCTTCGATGAGTGTGATTTTCTCGACCATTGCCGTGTATCTGTCTTCCGCACCCTTTCATTTACAAGATATGTGGATTGGCTTGGTGAGTTTGGTGGGAGTATTTGGGGCTTTGTCTTCTCAGTTTGTAGGGAAGTATGCCGATCGTGGTTACGGAACGCTGTTTACTTTTCTGGGCTGTGGTTTCTTAATTTTAAGCTGGGTGATCTTTTATTTTTCTTCAGCTGGATTGGGGCTGTATTTAATTGGCTTTGCCACGACGAATCTCGGTTTGGCATTTGTGCATTCGTGCAATCAAAATATTATTTTTCGAATTCGTCCCAATGCCAAATCTCGCCTAAATGCCATTTATATGACGCTATATTTTGGTGGCGCTGCAACAGGTTCTGCGATTGGTACATACGCATGGAATCATGGTGGATGGATATATACCTGCATGGCAGGTTTGGCACTGGCCGTCTTTGCCACCTTCTTTGCGCTTTTAGATTATTTGCTGTATCGGAATAAAAAACCCAATGTGGCGTGAGAAACATCCCCAATTGCACAATTTGGGGATTTAGCATAAACCGCGTATAATTTATGCCCTCGTTGCACACTCATTGTTTGGATCTGTTTTCATGAAATCATCACTAGAGACGTTAAAGCCCCGTATTTCGGTTGCCCCGATGATGGATTGGACGACCAAAGACTACCGCTTTTTTGCTCGCCTATTTAATCCGAATGTGGTGTTGTATACCGAAATGGTCACGACAGGCGCGATTTTATTTGGTGATGCCAAACGCCATCTCGATTATAGTCATGAAGAACACCCTATTGTGCTACAACTGGGTGGTTCCAATCCCAAAGATCTGGCCGAATGTACCAAAATGGCACAAGATTGGGGCTATGATGAAGTCAATCTCAATGTTGGCTGTCCAAGTGACCGTGTACAAAACAATAAAATTGGCGCATGTCTGATGGCAGAACCCGATCTCGTGGCCGAATGTATTGCACAAATGCAACAGGTCGTTGATATTCCTGTACACGTTAAGCATCGTATTGGCATTGATGACATGCAGTCTTACGATGAAATGCTGAATTTTGTAGATACCGTGGCAAAGACTGGCTGCCGCCATTTTGTTGTCCATGCCAGAATTGCCATACTTAAAGGGTTATCGCCTAAAGAAAACCGTGAAATTCCGCCGCTACGCTACGAAGATGTTTATCGACTCAAACAAGAACGCCCAAATCTCTTTATCGAAATCAATGGTGGCATTAAAAGCGTTGCAGAAACACAGCAGCATTTACGACATGTTGATGGCGTGATGATTGGTCGCGAAGCGTATCATAATCCTTACCTACTGGCAGAACTCGGGCAGTTGTGGAACCTGACGCCTCCAGATCGATTTGAAATCATGCACAAAATGCTCCCATATATCGAACAACGATTGACTGAAGGTGCACCACTGTCAATTATCACGCGCCACATTTTAGGCCTGTTCCAGAACTTGCCGGGTGCACGTAAATGGCGACAAGCATTAAGTGGTGGAAACGCCAAAACTCTGCATGATATCGATCGGGCACTGCATCAGATGGCAGAAAGCTTAAGCCGTCGCGATACGGTCAGTATTGAGCAAAGTGTTTAAATCAAAATAGTGCCATGACTTACGGTTTTCGTCATGGCACTTCTTTATGTGCTTCGTACAAACAATTGTCTAAAAAATCTTCATTCATCTTTTTTTTCACAGCACTAAGCGTCTGATTTAACGTGCAACTGATTTAAAAATAATCACTTTGTGAAATATTATTACATAGCTTAAAAAATTCTTTAAGGTTCGACCTGTAGGATGAGCCGGTCAGGAAATTACATCATTTGCACAGCGACTTAAAAAACGTAGGGATGAAGTTCAACCATGATTTATGACGGACAAGCTGCCGATTATTATCCAACGCAAAGCACAACAGAAAGAACAATTATTGAATCTTCAAGCCGGTCATCTGGTCCGTTTTCTTTTTCCTCTGAAAAAGCAGGACGTAGTCAGATTGATGTGCATAAATTTGTCTCAAAATTACAAACAATGAGTGGATTTACCAGCACGGCAAAATGCGCCAAGATGGTTCGTATTGCCCTAGAATCTGCGGGCGCAAAGATCCAGAGCCATCCTGTCGCTGCTTCGGACTGGGGAGATACGTTAAAGAAAATTGGCTATCGCCAAATTCAACCTGCATTTGACCACCCAAAAGTCGGCGATATTTATATTATTAAGCGCACCAAAAACCATGTATATGGTCATATCGCAGGTTATAGTGGCAGCCAGTGGATTTCTGACTACAAACAACCGAGCTACAACGTATATCGCGATGATGACGTGAGCTACAGTTATTTTAGACCAGGCGCAGACGACGACAATTAAAGCGGATTATTTGTCTAAATTTGTGCGTGCTGTTTGATTTTGTGATTTTTCAGATCGAGCTTTTTAAGCACTTCTGCCACGGCGACCATGGCAAAGCTTGATGTCACGACCACCGCAGAGCCATATCCGCCGCAGCGTAATCCCGCCGCTGCGCACACCTCTGCACTGGAAAATGGATTATCAATCGAATAAATACAGGTAATGCCAAACTTCTCTTTGGGCTTTTTACAAATGCCTTTGGCCCGCAACTGACTTCTTAACTTGGCCAGCATCGGGTCTTGTTCGGTTTTAGACAAATCTGCAACGCGAATTTTAAGCGGATCCAGTTTTCCACCTGCTCCACCAGACACAATTAACGAAATCTTATTGAAACGACAGTGCAGCATCAGTGCAAGTTTGGCTTTGACATCATCAATACAATCCAGCACCACATCGGGTTGATCAGCCAATATATCTGCAACATTATCGGCCGATAAAAAATCATCAATCACATTGACCTGAATTCGCGGGTTGATCTGACGGCAACGCTCTGCCATGATCGCTGCTTTTTCTTGCCCCAAGGTCGATGATAATGCAGGCAACTGACGGTTAATATTCGATGCAGCCAGCACATCCATATCGACCAACGTTAATTGAGCAATTCCCGTGCGCGCCAAGGCTTCAACCGCCCAACTGCCCACACCACCAATTCCAATGACCATGACATGACTTTGTTCATAATGATGAAATGCTTCATCACCATAAATTTTGGCAACGCCTGCAAAACGGCGTTCATATTCATCGTCGTGGAAGTCGGTCATACGGCTCAAATCAGTTCATTTTAAAGACGGCATATTTTACTGGTTTTAGCTGCCGATTGTTAGCCCAACAGTAAAGGCCTTTGTCATCATAACAAAGGCCTTTAAAAAGTGAACTAAAGTGTGTTTAAGCTGCAATCAGATTGCGCAGTACATAATGCAAAATACCGCCAGCTTTAAAGTACTCAACTTCGTTCAGTGTATCGATACGACAGAGTACTTTGAAGCTCTCAGTCGATCCATCTTCACGCGTCACACTCACGTCAAGCTGTTGATGCGGCTGAATCTCGTCTGATAAACCAGAAATAGACAGCTCTTCTTTACCGGTCAGATTTAAAGATTGTCGTGTTTGACCATCGACAAACTGTAACGGCAAAACCCCCATTCCAACCAGATTAGAACGGTGAATACGCTCAAAGCTTTCGGCAATGACTGCTTTTACACCCAGTAAATTGGTGCCTTTAGCAGCCCAGTCACGAGAGGAGCCCGTGCCGTACTCTTTACCTGCCACAATCACCAGTGGCGTGTGTTCCTCGGCATAACGCATGGCAGCATCATAGATCGCGAGTTTTTCACCGCTCGGAATATGCAAGGTGTTACCGCCCTCTTCGCCTCCCAGCATTTCATTTTTGATACGGATATTAGCAAAAGTACCGCGCATCATGACTTCATGATTGCCGCGTCGTGAACCGTAGGAGTTAAAATCTTTAGGTTCAATGCCATTTTCTTGGAGGTAGCGACCAGCAGGGCTGTCTTTCTTGATATTACCAGCAGGTGAAATATGATCTGTGGTGACCGAATCGCCTAGCACGGCCAAAATACGTGCATGCTCAATATTCTGAATCGGCTCAGGTGGCTGATCGATTTTTTCAAAAAATGGAGGATGCTGAATATAAGTTGAATCATCGG
This sequence comes from Acinetobacter soli, assembly GCF_000760595.1. Lineage (GTDB taxonomy): Bacteria > Pseudomonadota > Gammaproteobacteria > Pseudomonadales > Moraxellaceae > Acinetobacter > Acinetobacter soli. Next base: position 66,692 of record NZ_BBNM01000013.1, read on the forward strand.
CCCACTCATAGGTTTTACTGTGTGGAATTTGAATTGATTGCCAACTTTCATCCCCTTCAAAAACATCTGCGTATTCCTTGTGGAACATCTCGGTATCGACTTTTTGCAATACTGCTGCAATTTCTGCACTGCTTGGCCAAATGTCTTTGAGGTAAATATCTTCACCATTTTTGCCCTGACCTAAAGGCTCGGCGGTTAAATCTTTGCGAATGGTACCAGCCAGCCCATAAGCCACAACCAAAGGTGGTGAGGCAAGCCAGTTGGTTTTCACCAGCGGATGGACACGACCTTCAAAGTTTCGGTTACCCGATAGTACCGAGGCTACATTTAGATCATACTTCTGAATGGCCGCTTCAATTGGATCGGGTAAGGGTCCTGAGTTCCCAATGCAGGTTGTACAGCCATAACCCACCAGATTGTAGCCAAGCTGGTCAAGATAAGGTGTGAGTCCGGCAGCTGCCAAATATTCGGTGACGACTTTTGAGCCCGGTGCCAGTGAACTTTTCACCCAAGGTTTACGTTGTAGGCCTTTTTCAATGGCTTTTTTCGCTAACAAACCTGCCGCGAGCATTACGCTTGGGTTAGAGGTATTGGTACATGAGGTAATGGCAGAAATGACCACATCGCCATGATGAAGATCATAACGCTGTCCATCGAGTTCAAAATGCGGCTTATCGGATTCATGATGACTTTCTTCAACATCTACCGCTGTACCACCGCCTTCATTTTCTAGGCGCTGTTTTTCAGGTTTGGCTGGTTGTAAGTTCAACTCGACAGCGGCTTGAAATGCTGCTGGAACTTTTGACAATACCACTCGGTCTTGCGGACGTTTTGGGCCAGCCAAACTCGCCTCAACACTGGCCATATCAAGTGTTAGCGTATCGGTAAATACAGGCTCATCGCCAGTGTGACGCCATAATCCCTGCTCTTTGCTGTAATCCTCGACCAGTGCAATCCGCTCTGGATCGCGGCCTGTCAAACGCATGTATTCAAGGGTAATCTCATCGACTGGGAAGAATCCACAGGTCGCACCGTATTCTGGCGCCATATTGGCAATCGTAGCACGGTCTGCAAGTGGTAAATCTGCCAGTCCATCACCATAAAATTCCACAAACTTACCCACCACACCTTTCTGGCGCAGCATTTGCGTGACAGTCAATACAAGGTCGGTTGCGGTAATACCTTCTTTGAGTTTACCAGTCAGCTTGAAACCAATCACTTCTGGAATGAGCATGGAAATGGGTTGTCCCAACATGGCTGCTTCAGCTTCAATTCCGCCTACGCCCCAGCCTAATACGCCTAAACCATTGATCATGGTAGTATGCGAGTCGGTTCCGACCAATGTATCTGGAAAGGCATAGGTGTGCCCTTGTTCTGCATTGGTCCATACTGCCTGCGCCAGATATTCAAGGTTTACCTGATGACAAATACCCGTACCTGGCGGTACAACGCTGAAATTATTAAAGGCCGATTGTCCCCAGCGTAAAAATTGATAGCGTTCGCCGTTGCGTTGCATCTCAATTTCAACATTTTCTTCAAACGCATCGTCTGTGGCAAAATGATCGACCATTACCGAGTGATCAATGACCAGATCGACTGGTGAAAGCGGATTAATTTTTTCTGGATCACCTCCTGCCTTGGCCATCGCTGCACGCATCGCAGCCAAATCGACGACAGCCGGAACACCAGTAAAGTCCTGCATGAGTACCCGTGCAGGTCGATATTGAATCTCCTGCTCAGAGGTTTTCGTTTTTTGCCAATCCACAAGTGCCTGAATATGGGCTTGCGTTACGGTGTGGTTATCTTCAAAGCGAAGTAGGTTTTCAAGCAGTACTTTTAGCGATTTTGGCAACTGCGCAAGATCACCCAATTGTTTTTCTGCCTGCGCCAGACTAAAAATTTGGTAATTACGACCTGAAACTTTTAATGTTTTTAATGCATTAAAACTGTTGATTTTACTATAGCTGGCCATGCGGTCATCCTCCGGTTGGCTATTTGTTTTTAAAGATTTTGTTTGATGTTTTTCTACTGTATGCCAGATTTGGACACACAGTGTTCAGTTTTGGTTATTGTTTTTAAGGATGTTGTTTTTTATTGATTTAATCGTAGCGCGTCCAGTGCATTTTGCCACATGACCGGCGCCAACTCATCTACTGACAAACCGAGTGATGTCGCCAGTCCTTCTAATACATAAGGTAAATTAACGGGTGTATTTCGTGTACGTGTCTGATTGGACTGCTGACAGCATAACGGGGTCATATCGGGGCAATCGGTCTCCAGCACCAAGTGCTCTGCACCAACAGCCTGAACCACTTGATGCAGTTTTTTTGCGTTTGGATTGGTGATTTGTCCAGTAACGCCTAGTTTAAAACCAAGTTTAATGAGCGCTTTGGCTTCCTCCACACCGCCACTAAAGGCATGTGCAATACCGCCGTGTCTAAATTTGTGCTGTTTGAGCAGTTGGATCACATCGGCATGGGCTTTACGGATATGCAATAAAACGGGTTTGTCATATTGCGTTGCCAAGTCGAGCTGCGCAGAAAAATAAGCACGCTGTTGAGTGAATATTTCAGGTTGCTTGTGCTCGCCTAAAAAGGTATCAAGGCCAATTTCACCGACTGCCACACAGGGGCGCCGTTTCAGCAATTGCTCAAGCCGATGCAGATCTGTATCGGTATGTTCTTTGATATAAAATGGATGCAAACCGGGTGCCAGATAACTTTGAGGCGCCTGATCGAGCTGATTGATTTGATCATGTACACAGCATAGATCATCGAAGCGCGAAGCCACAAAACCAATCAGAACCAATGCCTCAACACCACGTTCCTTCGCCCGATAAGCCAGCTCCACGCGATCCGGATCAAAATCCGGAACGTCAAAATGCGTGTGCGTATCAAACAGGCGATGCATCTAAAAATATCCTTGTATTAACGCTGTCCTTTGGCTTGAGGTAAATATTCGGGTTTCAAAATACCGCCGAGTTGTGAGTATGGAATCACCAAGCGCGGTAAACCAACCGCATATGGGCCAATTTCATATTCGCCGTATTGCAAAATAAGTCCATCATCGCCGAGTAAGAAATTATCCGAAAGCTTGAATTTCCACGCCTGCTCATATTCGTCTACCGATGTCGCGAGCTTCGATTCAATCACCCAAGCTTTAAAGGCCTCGTGAGCTAACTTTTCTAGCGCTACTTTTTGCTTGGCTAACAGTAAGTCATTCAAATGCAGTCGTTTCTGCTGTTTTAAATCGAAATTATAATATTCTTGCATGGCTGAGCCATGAGCTCCCCCCAAGTAACTACTGGTATTGAGTACAATTGTGGCGACTGGTTGCTGCGATTTTAAAATTGAGGGCTTGATCATCAGATTCAACTGATGATTCGCACTTAAGGTTTTCATTTCGTTGTCTAAAGCAACAAATGAACGCACATAGGGTTTAATTTGCTGTTCAAGGGTAATTTGCTCTGGTTGCGCGCCCATTGCAGCACTGGCAGCGCCGGTTTCAAGCTTTGCCGCGCTATCACCAGTTTTGACCGACTTGGATATTTCAAGAATACGCGCCAAATTATTTAAAATTTCTGCATCAATCTGTTGGTCGATCCATGGCATATTACTTTGCAGGCGTTCGATCTCGAATTCTGGACAATTATTGCCGTCACATTCTGGTAAATCTGCATTCAGTTTTACCGTTTTTCCTTCGATGGCCAAGGCCTGTGCCTGAGTGGATGAATCGGTGGCCGATGCTGCTTTTGCAGCGTCTTCTGCTGCTTGCTTAGGCTGACAAGCCGCCAGAGCCAGTGTGCTTCCCAAAATGGCTATCCATGCATTCTTCTGAAATCGCAACATACGCAATGCCTTACACATTTATTTACATATATGATGATGCTAATCCAAGCCACTGCGCTTTGACCAGCATTACTTAAAATATCTATACAGAGTTAAAACATATCTCGATAAATAGCTGGATTCAATACCGTCTTGGTTTGCTGTGCAGTAAAATACAGATCAAACTGATCGGCGTGTTCTGAAATCTCGCTGGCACGATAGTGCAAACCAATGCCCTCCTGATCAAAGAACAAATCGGCTTTACGCCAGTCGAGCTGTTTCGGTGCTTCTTTTTGTATGTCTTTCGGCTGCTGGCTACGCCATTTTTTGTAGGCTGTCTGTACCCATTGCTCAAATTGTGCTTGCTGTTTCGGGTTAAGAATATCATTCACAGCAATCATACGTTTGCTTTTACGATCGGCCACCATAAAGTAATAACGATTCTTTATGGTAATTTCTTCCTGTTTGGCATTGAGTCCAATTTGTAACAGCACATACTGGTTTTTTTGATAAGCGATCGCACTACTTACCTTGAGTTCATACGGTCGATTGCGTGAGTATTGTGCTTGCCATTGTTTAGATTGTTTCAGATATTGCTTTAACACTGCATCCAGAGTGGGCGGCGTGATTTTTTTCTTGAGTTGCTCATTGATCACTTCTGCAATCTGTAGATCAATCCATTGTTTCAGCCATGGATCATTGGTCTTCAGCGTTTGAACATCCAAACGGGCACAGGTCGATGAAGACGAACACTCAGGCTTTGGCACCTGAAGTGCAGTAGACTGACTCTGTATTGGAGCCACTTGTATTGTTTTGCTTGGCGTCTTCGCTGGAACTGCTGGCGGTTTTGGTGCAGCAGCAAACCACAACCATATACACAGTGCGGCAATGATGCACAAACAGAGACCTAACAGCCAGATGTATCGACGCATATGCGAATCCTGCAAACCCAAAGCTGTACTCTAAAAGAAAAAACAGCGCCTGTTTAGACGCTGTTTTTTACATTATTTAGTGTTCTCGTGTATTTCGGAACTGGATATCAGGCCAGCGTTCCTGCATCAGTTGCAGATTGACCCGACTTGGTGCCAAATAAGTTAAGTGTCCACCACCATCGACCGAAAGTTGATCGTGAGCTTTTTTCTTGAATTCATTAAAAATCTTTTCATCATCGCAATGCACCCAACGCACGGTGTTCACGCTGATCGGCTCGTAAATACAATCGACTTTGTATTCTTCTTTTAAGCGATATGCCACCACATCAAACTGTAGCACCCCTACTGCCCCAACAATCAGATCATTACTGATTTGTGGCATAAAGACCTGCGTTGCGCCTTCTTCTGACAGCTCTTTTAAGCCTTTTTGCAACTGCTTAGATTTAAGCGGATCTTTAAGACGTACACGGCGGAACATTTCAGGCGCAAAGTGCGGAATACCGGTAAAATGCAGTTTTTCACCACTGGTAAAGGTATCCCCAATCTGGATGGTACCATGGTTGTGCAAACCAATAATATCGCCCGGCCAAGCCTCTTCCAAATGCTCACGTTCACCTGCCAAGAAGGTTAGTGCATCTGAAATCCGCACGTCTTTACCTAAGCGCACATGATTCATTTTCAAGCCTTTTTCATACTTGCCCGAACAAATTCGCATAAAGGCAATCCGGTCACGATGTTTCGGATCCATATTGGCCTGAATCTTAAATACAAAGCCACTGAATCCTTCTTCAGTCGCCTCGACGGTACGCTCTTGGGTGGGATGTGCTTTTGGTTCTGGTGCCCACTGAATAAAGGCATCCAAAACATGATCGACTCCAAAGTTGCCAAGTGCGGTACCAAACAGTACAGGTGTTTGTTTACCTTGCAAGAACAGCTCACGGTCTAACGGTTCGTTGGCCATTTGTACCAGCTCCAGAGACTCCTCAAAAGAGGCCCAAGCCAGCTCACCCACTTTTTCACGGATATCGGCGTGATCATAGCCATCACGAATTTCAATATCGGTAATAGTCGAACCAAAGCCCGTTTTGTACACATAAAGCTTGTCTTCAAGCAGGTTATATACACCTGCAAAGTCGCGTCCCATACCCAGTGGCCATGTGATCGGTACACAGCGGATATTTAAAACGCTTTCAATTTCATCGAGTAGCTCAAGCGGTTCGCGAATTTCACGGTCCATTTTGTTGACAAACGAAATGATTGGCGTATCGCGCATACGACACACTTCCATCAGTTTAATGGTTCGTTCCTCAACCCCTTTGGCACCGTCAATTACCATCAGCGCCGAGTCGACAGCCGTTAGAGTACGGTAGGTGTCTTCGGAGAAATCTTCGTGTCCCGGTGTATCCAAAAGGTTAATGGTGTGCTGCTTAAATGGGAATTGCATCACCGAGGTGGTAATCGAGATACCACGCTCTTTTTCCATTTCCATCCAGTCGGAGGTTGCAGAGCGATCTGATTTACGGCTTTTGACCATACCCGCCACCTGAATGGCCTTACCCCATAACAGCAGCTTCTCTGTCATGGTGGTTTTACCCGCATCGGGGTGGGAAATAATTGCAAAAGTACGTCGTGCGTTTACTTCACGCGCAAGTTGTTCTTTAAACATGAAAGATGTCTTCAATCTAAATTCAGCAGGCCATCAAACGTACGTCCGGCACAAGACTGAAATGTGGGAATTCGAAATTGTCGCAATTGTAGCAGATTTGGCAGCTAATTTAATGCTTGTTGATATCTTCTAGGTTATCCACAGAAGAATCCATCCATAAGGTATTGCATGCGCACTACAATGAATGAACTGTCTGAAAATCGGCTGTTGCCACTTGAGAGATTAACTGCGCTACAGGCATAGGTCTGCCCAGCAAATAACCTTGTAACTGATGACAGCCGAGTCGAATTAGAATGTCGGCCTGTAACTGAGTTTCAACGCCTTCTGCTGTCACATACAACCCGAGTTTTGTCGCCAGATGAATAATACTGTCCAAAATGACCTCTTCTTTGGAACCATTAGTCAAATGAATAATAAATCCACGGTCAATCTTTAATTCATCTACTGGCAAATCTTTTAAGTATAGAAAACTCGAATGGCCCGTGCCAAAGTCGTCAATCGCAATTCGGATTCCCAATGCACGAAGTTGCTCAAAGGTCGAAATACTCAAGTCGATATGCCGCATCGCGGTTGACTCGGTAATCTCGATCGTCAGGTGATTGGGCCGGATGCGGTATTTTTTGATCAAGTCTTCTAGTGTCTTGACCAGATGTTTATTTTCAAACTGAATGGCCGATAAATTGACTGCAATTGGATATAACGCTGTACCTTGTGTTTCCCATTCTTGAATTTGCTTACAGGCTTGCTCGAGTGCCCAGTAACCCATCGGAACAATCAAGCCAGTTTTTTCAGCACCATCGATAAACATATGCGGGCTAAGCAGTCCAAAACTAGGATGCTGCCATCGAATCAATGCTTCAACACCACAAATTTTAAGCGTGGTGTCATATTTGGGCTGATAGAACAACACAAATTGTTTTTCTTCAACAGCCTTATACAGGTCATTAATTAACTTGGATTGACTGCGTGTTTCATTTTGCTCACTCGAATAGTTAAAAATCGAGTAGGTATTCCGGCCTTGATCTTTGGCCATGACCATGGCGATATCGGCATTAATGAGCAAATCTTGCATGTTGTGACCATGTTCTGGATAAATCGCAATCCCAATACTGCCCGAGATATTAATTTCTTTACTGGTGATCTGGTAGGTTTCTTGCAAATGTTTGAGAACATCTTCTGCGATTTTTGCAACTTGGCGGGTTGTTTTATTTTCGATAATCAGTAGGAACTCATCACCTCCAATCCTGAGCAACTTCCCATTTTCATCGAGCTGCTCTTGAATGCGATTGGCCACCTGAATCAGTAATTGATCACCCACATGGTGGCCAAATGCATCATTGATCGACTTAAAGCGATCTAGATCCAGATATAAAAATGCAATTTTTTCATGTTGCTGGTGCGGGTCTGCAAATCGGTCTTTAACATAGTCCATCAAAAACAAACGATTGGGCAATTTAGTTAAATTATCATGTACAGCTAAATTGGCCAGTTCGCGGTTGAGTTTAAGCAATGCCTTATTACGCTCTTCAAGACGCAACTCCAACACGGCCACGCAATAACCCGCCACCAATACCAAACTGGTAATAAAAATAATCGTAAATAACAGCAAGTCATGACTGGTCTGATTCAGCGCAGTGCCGCTAGTCAAACCTTTATCGATAAACATCGTGGCAGTCATGCCGGTATAATGCAAACCGACAATCGCAAGTGCCAAGGTGGTTGCGGCAGCAAGTTGCAGGTACACTTTATTTTTTTGCGCGTTTTTATATTTAAAGATCAATAAAAAGGCAAGTCCTGATCCGCTAATCGCGATCAATACAGAAAACACCACCAATAACGGATCATAGTCGATGGTGTAATGTTCGAGTATCAGTCCCATCATGCCAGTATAATGCATACCGGAAATGCCTAAGCCCATAAGCACCGAACCAATCACCAGACGTGCAATCGGCAGGGTTTCACGAGTAATTAACCAGATTGCAAAGGTCGATGCCACAAAAGCAATCAGATAAGAAACCAGCGTTAAACTCGGATCAAAATAATATGGTTTGGGTAAATGGCAAGCCAGCATACCGACAAAATGCATGGCCCAGATCGCAAGACCAAGGACCAGACCAGAGCCCAGCATAATGATCTTTTCATAAGGTAAATAACGTTTTTTAAAAATTAATTGTTGCAAAGAGATTGCGACAAAGCAGATTATCACCGCCAGAACAATAGAACCGATGACAATGGTACTGTCGTAATCAACATGTTCCATAAAGGACTTCCATGATTATTTATTAAACTGCTTGCTGTTTTTAGAGTGTTAGGCAACAACAACGCATCATTATTATTGTTAATCCGACCCACACGATCACTTATGATTCTAACATTAAAGCGCTTCTTTACTATTCGTAAATCCACCTTTTTTTATTTTAAAAATCAATGAAATAAAACACGTTATTTAATTATTATTATGAATCAATTCACATTATCTAATTAAAAAGGTAAAAAAAATCCCGTCTCAAGACGGGATTTTTTTACCAAAAAGAAAAATTAGTTTTTCTCTTTGTCTACGATTTTGTTGGCTTGAATCCACGGCATCATTGCACGTAATTTCGCACCTGTTACTTCAATACCGTGTGCAGCATTTTGACGGCGACGTGCAGTCATAGAAGGATAGTTCAACGCACCTTCCTGAATGAACATTTTCGCGTATTCGCCAGATTGAATACGTTTAAGTGCATTACGCATCGCTTCGCGAGACTGTTCGTTGATCACTTCAACGCCAGTTACGTATTCGCCATACTCCGCATTGTTTGATACCGAGTAGTTCATGTCCGCAATACCGCCTTCGAACATCAAGTCTACAATTAACTTAAGTTCGTGCAAGCATTCGAAGTATGCCATTTCTGGTGAATAACCCGCTTCAACCAAAGTTTCGAAGCCCATTTTAACCAGTTCAACCGCACCACCGCAAAGTACAGCTTGCTCACCGAACAAGTCAGTTTCAGTTTCTTCACGGAATGAAGTTTCGATAATACCGGTACGGCCACCACCAACACCAGAGGCATAAGACAATGCAACGTTACGTGCATTACCTGAAGCATCTTGATGAATTGCGATCAAATCAGGCACACCTGAACCGCGCTGAAATTCAGAACGAACTGTATGGCCTGGTGCTTTTGGTGCAACCATGATCACGTCAAGATCTTTACGTGGAACAACTTGGTTGTAAAGAACAGAGAAACCGTGTGCAAATGCTAAAGTTGCACCTTCTTTGATGTTTGGCTCAATCACATCACGGTAAAGTTGTGACTGGAACTCGTCCGGAGTCAAAATCATCACCAAGTCAGCTTGTTTCACAGCTTCAGGCACTTCTGCAACTTTTAAGCCAGCATTTTCAGCTTTTTTCCAAGATGCTGAATTTGCACGCAGACCAACAGTCACGTCTACACCAGAATCTTTTAGGTTTAGCGCATGCGCGTGACCTTGTGAACCGTAACCAATAATTGCTACTTTTTTGCCTTGGATGATTGATAAGTCACAATCTTTATCGTAAAAAATTTGCATCTGTTTTCTCCGCTAAAATACGTTAATTTGGTTTAAATACTTAATACTTTTTCGCCACGCGCGATACCCGAGACACCTGAGCGAACCACTTCTAAAATGGTATTTTCAGCTAAGGCATCAATAAATCCATCGAGCTTATCTGTCGTCCCTGCGATCTGGATGGTATACGTGGTCGGTGTCACGTCGACAATTGCGGCGCGGAAGATATCCGCTGTACGCTTGATTTCCGCACGTGCTGAACCCAAGGCTTTAACCTTGATCAACATCAGCTCACGCTCAATATGTGCACCTTCTGAAAGATCAACCACTTTGACCACTTCAACCAGCTTATTTAGCTGCTTGGTGATCTGTTCGATTTTGTGATCATCACCATAGGTGGTCAGGGTTAAACGCGACAAGGTCGCATCTTCTGTTGGTGCAACATTCAAGGTTTCAATGTTGTAGCCACGTTGACTAAATAGCCCGACTAGACGTGAAAGCGCACCAGCTTCGTTCTCAACGAGTACCGAAATAATGTGTCTCATTAAATGCGCTCCCCTTTAGAAATCCACATATCACGCATCGACTGACCCGCAACCAACATTGGATAAACGTGTTCAGTACGATCAACCATGACATTGATAAACACACATTTATCATTGATGGCCATGGCCTCTGCAAGCTTAGACTCTAACTCATCGGCATGATCAATCTGAATACCAACATGACCATAGGCGTCCATCAGCTTGGCAAAGTCAGGTAAAGACTCGACATAAGAGCTTGAATGACGGCCTTCATAGTTCATATCCTGCCACTGTTTAACCATCCCGAGGGCACGGTTATTGAGGCACAGAATCTTCACGTTTAAGCCATATTGCTTACAGGTCGAAAGTTCCTGAATACACATCTGGATCGATGCTTCGCCTGTAATACACACCACGTGCTGATCAGGACAAGCCAGTTTGGCTGCCATCGCATACGGCAAGCCAACGCCCATGGTGCCAAGACCACCCGAGTTGATCCACTGACGCGGACGCTTGTACTTGTAATACAGTGCGCCAAACATCTGATGCTGCCCAACGTCTGAGGTGATAATCGCTTCACCATCAGTCGCTTTATAAAGCGCCTCGACCACCTGCTGTGGCTTCATTTCACCGTTTTGCGCGGCTTGATATTTCAATCCGTGAACTTTACGCCACTCATTGATTTGCTCCCACCACTCTGCCATCGCTTCTGGGTTTGGCTTCGACACATTCAGCTGCTTGAGCTGTGTCAGCATTTCCTGAAGAACTGGCTGTACCGCACCCACAATCGGGATATGCGCCATGATGGTTTTTGAGATGGCCGCCGGATCGATATCAATATGAATGACTTTGGCATTTAAACAGAACTTGGCCGGATTATTGGTCACACGGTCATCAAAACGTGCACCAATTGCCAAGATCACATCGGCATTATGCATGGCCATATTGGCTTCATAGGTACCGTGCATGCCAAGCATACCCAAGAATTGCGGATCATCACCCGGAAATGCACCCAAGCCCATCAAGGTATTGGTTACAGGGAAACCCAGCACACGTGCCAGTTCTCGGAGCGATTCAGATGCATTGCCTTGTACCACACCACCACCGGTGTAAATCACCGGACGCTTAGCGGTTAATAGCTCATCTACAGCTTTACGAATTTGACCCGAATGGCCGCGAGAAGGTGGCTGATACGAACGCAGCTTGACCTTTTCTGGGTATTCATAGGCAAATTTTTCAGCAGGATTAGTCACATCTTTTGGAATATCAACCACGACCGGACCAGGACGACCCGATGAAGCGATATAAAATGCTTTTTTAATAATTGCAGGAATTTCACTTGCATGACGGACTTGGAAACTGTGTTTGACGATTGGACGGGAAATTCCCACCATGTCTGTTTCCTGAAAGGCATCTTCACCAATAAGATGTGACGCAACCTGTCCCGATAGAATGACCATCGGAATAGAGTCCATATATGCAGTTGCAATTGGAGTTACGGTATTGGTTGCCCCTGGGCCAGACGTGACGAGTACAACACCAGTTTTTCCGGTTACACGCGAATAGGCATCAGCCATATGACCAGCTGCTTGCTCGTGGCGTACCAGATAGTGATTGATTTTGTCTTGTTGAAAGAGCGCATCATAAATATGTAAAACTGCGCCGCCTGGGTATCCAAAAACGTGCTCAACGCCCTCATCCGCGAGTGCGCGAACGAGCATTTCACCACCAGATAAAAGTTCCAACGTGATTCACCCTAGTCTTTATCACTATTTATGGGAGGCACAAATAGTGTTCATTCATTTACTGTCTGCATTGTTATAGCACACATAGTTCCAAGTTTTTGCTGCAATAGGAAAAATTTCTGAGCTCACAACCGTTTGAGTTGTTACAGCATCGTAGAAGAACTGTTGGGATAAACAGCACTTGGACAAAATCATTTTCTCGGCTAGAGAAAATGTCCATTGCAAACCATGTCATTTAGTCGAAGGGTGATCGAATAAATGCATATAAAACTAAAGCAAGCATTTTTTATGTTTCGACCTACAAAGTCAAGTTTTAAAGTACATTTTTTGGCATTAATTTAAACCTGAATAATTTTTAAACAGTTTTCGCAATCATCTCCTGCACAGGATTTATTTTCGCTCTCGATCAAATATGCTATTAATACTCGATATGATGCATGGTCGAGTGCGCTGAAATGCAAAAAATAAAACAAAATCACCTTTCAATCATGATGTCCCTAGTGCTACTTAGCAGCGTTGCTTTTACGACTAACACGCTTTACGCCCAAAGCTATTATAAGTGGATCGATGCTCAAGGTTCGACCCACTACACCAAAACGCCACCGCCCAAAGGTGCAAAAAAGCAAGGCAAAGTAGATACGTACAGCTCAACATCCAGCACCTCTGCTGCTACATCAAGCCCTACGACACCGCCAACACCTACTACAAATACAGCCACATCATCACTTGGGAGTAATTCAAGCCCTGCCAGTGCGCCAGCCACCGCACCTGCTATCTCTAGCGAATCATCAAAGCGCGACATCACTGATCGCAGCAACCCCAACATGAAAACACCGGCTCGCACAGCGTCAAGCAGCACTTTTTAAACGAGGCCTGTTCAATTATTTTCAGATCGCTTTGCAAGTTTTTACGCATCTGCCTGAAAATACCTGCCCACATGATTCACTTCTTTATGGGTTTTGCGCTATGCTGTGCAGCAATATTTTTTAACTTCATTTTGTTGTTGCCAATACATTTATGACTACCGCACACATTGACGCCGAATATCAAGCCAATGCGATCGAATCTCAGGTTCAAAACGACTGGGAAAACCGCAAAGCATTTAAAGTCGCAGACACTGTTGAAGGAAAACATCGTTATATCCTGTCGATGTTTCCATATCCAAGTGGCAAACTGCATATGGGTCACGTGCGTAACTACACCATTGGCGACGTGATCAGCCGTTTTTATCGCCTCAAAGGTGAAACGGTACTGCAACCTATGGGCTGGGATGCGTTTGGTCTTCCTGCCGAAAATGCAGCTATTGCACATCAAGTCGCACCGGCAAAATGGACGTTTGAAAATATTGCCTACATGCGCGACCAACTGAAAAAACTCGGTTTATCGATTGACTGGGATCGCGAATTTGCCACCTGTACACCAGAATACTATCACTGGGAACAGTGGCTCTTTGTGCAGTTGTATAAAAAAGGGCTGATTTATCGCAAGCTCTCTACCGTCAACTGGGATCCGGTGGATCAAACCGTTTTGGCCAATGAGCAGGTTGAAAATGGTCGCGGTTGGCGCTCGGGCGCTTTGGTTGAAAAGCGCGATATTCCGATGTATTACTTCCGCATCACCGATTATGCACAAGAACTGTTAGATGATTTAGATACGCTCAAAGATGGCTGGCCGCAACAGGTCTTGACCATGCAGCGTAACTGGATTGGTCGCTCAACGGGCATGGACATCACGTTCCCATCGGCTAACCCAGAAATTTATGCCGATGCTTTAACAGTTTATACCACACGTGCCGATACGCTGATGGGTGTGACCTATGTAGCGGTTGCCGCAGAGCATCCAATGGCGCTTAAAGCAGCCGAGAATAACCCTGAATTGGCGGCATTTATTGAAGAGTGCCGTATGGGCTCGGTTGCCGAAGCCGATTTAGCCACCGCTGAAAAGAAAGGCATGTCGACTGGTTTATCGGTTAAGCATCCGGTCACAGGTGAAACCCTTCCGGTTTGGATTGCCAACTATGTGTTGATGTCGTATGGCTCTGGTGCTGTGATGGCTGTGCCTGCTCACGACGAGCGTGATTTCGAGTTTGCCAATAAGTTCAATCTACCGATCAAGCAAGTGATTGATGCCAAAGGCGCAGATGATGCTGAGTATTCGGTAAACACGTGGCAAGAATGGTACGGCTCTAAAGATGGAATTCTGGTCAACTCTGGTGAGTTTGATGGATTGCAATTCCAAGCAGCATTTGATGCATTCCTTGCAAAATTAGAACCACAAGGTTTAGCAAATTCGAAAGTTCAGTTCCGTTTACGTGACTGGGGTGTATCACGCCAGCGCTACTGGGGCTGTCCAATTCCAATGATCAACTGCGATAGCTGTGGTCAGGTTCCGGTTCCAGAAGAGCAGTTACCTGTGGTATTACCGACCGACGTTGTTCCAGACGGATCGGGTAATCCACTCAATAAAATGCCTGAGTTTTACGAAACGACTTGCCCATCGTGTGGTGGTCATGCGCGCCGTGAAACCGATACTCTCGATACTTTTGTTGAGTCATCTTGGTATTATGCACGCTATGCCTCTCCTGACTTTACCGGCGGAATGGTCAAACCAGAAGCAGCGCAAAGCTGGTTACCGGTCAATCAATACATTGGTGGCGTAGAACACGCGATATTGCATTTGTTATATGCGCGCTTCTTCCACAAACTCATGCGTGATGAAGGCGTGGTTCAAGGCGATGAGCCGTTTACCAATCTACTGACTCAAGGCATGGTGCTGGCCGATACATTCTACCGCGAAAGCGAAAGTGGCAAAAAAACCTGGTTCAACCCTGCCGATATCTTGCTTGAACGCGATGAAAAAGGCCGTATTGTCTCTGCCAAATACAGTGGCGACGGACAAGAAGTGGTGATTGGCGGACAAGAAAAAATGTCTAAGTCCAAAAATAATGGCATTGATCCACAAGCGATTATTGATCAATACGGCGCAGATACTGCACGCGTGTTTATGATGTTTGCTGCCCCACCTGATCAATCACTCGAATGGTCAGATGCAGGCGTAGAAGGTTCTAACCGTTTCTTAAAGCGTGTTTGGCGCCTTGCGACTGGATTCTTGGAAAAAGGCTATGCGCAGGCACCAATTGCTGGCGAGCTATCTAAAGATGCACAAGACTTGCGCCGTAAAACGCATGAAACCATTCAAAAAGTGGGCGATGATATTGAGCGCCGTCATGCATTTAATACCGCCATTGCAGCCATGATGGAATTACTCAATGCCACCAGCAAATTTGAAGTTCAAACTGCTGACGATGCTGCTGTTGCGCGTGAAGCCATTGAAACCTTGCTAACCTTGCTGGCACCATTTGCACCGCACTTGAGTCAGACCTTACTGGCAGAATTCGGCATCGATTTAATTGCAGCACAATTCCCAACGGTGGATGAGTCTGCATTGACACGAAATACACAAACCATCGTTGTACAAGTCAATGGTAAACTTCGTGGTAAGTTGGAAGTGTCGGTCGAAATTTCTAAAGATGAGCTGTTGGCACAAGCCAAAGCGTTACCGGAAATTCAGCAATTTTTAACAGGTCCAACCAAAAAAGAAATTGTGGTGCCAAACAAACTGGTTAACCTAGTGGTTTAATTCTAACAAGCGTCAAGAGGAACAAGCATGCACTTAGTTCAACGTTTAGCAGCAGTTGTTTTAACTTTAGGTCTAAGTGCAGGCTTGGTCGGCTGTGGATTTCATTTGAAAGGAATGAATCCATCTGCCAGTCCGATGGCTTACACTAAAATTCAGTTGGCTTTACCAGCCAATACTGAGGAGCTAGAAAAGCAGTTGAGTGTTTATCTCACTGCGTCTGGCGCACAAATCAGTCAGGCCAATGATGCCTATGTGCTTCGTGTACTCGATTACACCCCGCGCAGACAGCTTCTGAACGGTAAACTCACTGAGGTGCTGCTGCGTTTGACTGTGACTTTCCAAATTGAAGATCGTCAAGGTCATGCGCTGACAGAACCAAGAACCATCACCGCAACACGTAACTATCAATACGATGTGGCAACGGTCAACACCGACAACCAGCAAGAGATTTATCTGAACCATATCATTGTCGATGATGTGGCACAGCAAATTGCTCGTCAGATTTCAAACAATCGTTTACCTCAGGTCACTGCTCAGCCTTAAGGCTGTGTGATTCATATGAAACTGGATTACTTACAAGCACTTAAGCGGGTCGACGAAGCCCGTGGTGCTTGGATTGTTCACGGTCAGGAGCCTTTGCTTGAGCAAAATCTACTTGATGCCTTTCGTAAGAGCTGGCAGGCGCAAGAGATCGAGCGGCAGCGTTATGACATTGGCAGCGTGAGTGACTGGAAAAACGTGTTTAATGGTTTAAATAGCCTATCGCTTTTTTCGCAGCAACTGGCAATTGAAGTGCATGGCAACATCAAGCCCGATGCCAACGGTATCAAGCAACTCAAAAGTTACTTGCAGCACAATGAGCATAATCTGCTACTGGTGGTATTGCCTAAACAGGATGCCTCAAGTCTAAAGTCGTCTTTTTTTCAAACGGTTGAAGCCAATGGCGTGATTGCGCATTTGAGCGCACAGTATCCACAAGATCGTCAGCGCATTCTGGCAAAAGAAGCAGAAAAAATTGGGATACAACTGGATCAGGATGCTTGGACATGGCTGATGCAGCACCACGAGCATAATCTGCTTGCGGCTAAAAACAGTCTCATGCGCGTAAGCGATACCTTCCCCGACCATCAACTGATTCGAATTGAACAGTTGTATGCCTGCCTGCAAGATCAATCACGTTATACCACCTACGATTTAAGTGATGCCATGTTACGTGGCAATCTGGCGCAGTCAGTCAAAATCTTTCAATATCTGATTGGTGCGGGAGAACCCCATAGTCTGATTTTGTGGACATTAAGCAAAGAAATGCGTCTGCTGATGCAACTCTTTGAGCAACCGCAAAATGCATTGCAATTGGGAATCTGGAAAACCAAAGTATCGGATTATCAGCAGGCACTGCGTCGCTTAAATCCGCAGTGTTTTTTAAACTGGCCTGCCTTATTGTTACGTATCGACAGTGCCATTAAAGGCATGTCGGATGAAAACCCCGAGCACTTGATTTTACAGGCGCTGGCCGAATTATGTGGTACTTCGCTGTTTGCCCAGCCAGCCTGATGAATGTATTTGATTGAACTAAATTAATAAAAATATTCACGTTTTATTCTCATTTCACTTCTATACTAGCGCCAGTCCTTCTTACTTTGCCTGTATCGCTATGCCTAAAATAAAACCATCTAGACTTGTGATTATTGCCATTGGTATTGTGCTGATTGCCCTTTTGGCTTGGTTCTTTTTGAAACCTAAGCAACAGCAACCGCAGTACATCACCGAAACAGCAAACTACGGTAATCTTGAAAATACGGTACTGGCAACCGGTACACTGGATGCCACCAAACTGATTAGTGTCGGTGCACAGGTATCTGGTCAGGTGAAGAAGATGTACGTTCAGTTGGGCGATGAAGTGAAACAAGGGCAACTGATTGCGCAAATCGATTCGACCACGCAGGAAAATAGTTTAAAAACCGCAGATGCCAATATTCGTAATTTAGAAGCTCAGCGTTTACAACAAGAAGCCAATCTGAATGAGGCACAGTTGGCGTATCGTCGTCAGCAGCAAATGTTTGCACAAGATGCCACGTCTAAAGCCGAACTTGAATCTGCCGAAGCCAGCTACAAAACGGCTCAAGCTCAGATTAAAGCGATTAATGCGCAGATTGAATCGGCTAAAGTGACGCGTTCGACGGCACAAACCAATATCGGTTATACCCGCATTGTGGCGCCGACCGATGGAACGGTAGTGGCCATTGTGACGGAAGAAGGTCAGACGGTAAACGCCAACCAGTCGGCTCCAACGATTGTGAAAATTGCAAAATTACAGAACATGACAATTAAAGCCCAAGTCAGCGAAGCCGATATCATGAAAGTGGAAAAAGGCCAGCAGGTGTATTTCACAACTTTAGGCGATGACAAAAAGCGCTATGCAACACTACGTCAGATTGAACCGGCACCAGACTCAATTTCTAGTGAATCCACTTCATCTAGTAACTCATCTAGTTCAAGCAGCAGCACCGCAATTTATTATAACGCCCTGTTTGATGTGCCCAATGAAGATGGCAAATTACGTATTGATATGACAGCTCAGGTCTATATTGTTTTAGATTCGGTCAATCATGCCTTACTGGTCCCGTCTTCTGCCTTGTCGACACGCTCAGCAAATGGTCAGGGTCAATCGAATCGTAATAAAAATGCTGCTGCATCTTCGGCGACAGCCAGCCATAAAAAAGACAAAACTGATGCACCTAAACTCGAACGCCTGAACTTAACCGCAGAGCAAAAGCAGGCAGTCGAAGCAGGAAAAGCCACGCTCAGTGTGGTGCGTGTATTAAATGCAGATGGCACGGCGCAGCCAAAACAAGTATTGATTGGTATTAACAACCGAGTCAGTGCACAGGTCTTGGCAGGGCTTAAAGCAGGTGATCAGGTGGTGATTGCTGACAGTGCAGATACCTCAGCTGCTAACGCCAATAGTGGTAATCGTCGTCGTGGACCAATGGGATTCTAAGCATGACCAAACAAGCTTTGCTTGAAGTCAGCAATCTGGTACGAGAGTTCCCTGCTGGCGATAGCACCATACAAATTTTAAAAAATATTGATCTGACGATTTACGAAGGCGAACTGGTGGCAATTGTCGGCCAGTCCGGTTCGGGTAAATCGACCCTCATGAATATTTTAGGCTGTTTGGATCGACCGACCAGCGGCAGCTATAAAGTGAGCGGGCAAGAAACCGGAAAACTTGAACCCGATGATCTGGCCAAGCTCCGCCGTGAATATTTCGGATTTATCTTTCAGCGTTATCATTTGCTCGGAGATTTATCTGCAGAAGGCAATGTGGAAGTTCCAGCAGTTTATGCAGGCGTTAATCCAGCCGAACGTAAACAGCGTGCAACAGCACTGTTGACCGAATTGGGACTGGGCAGTAAAACTCAGAATCGCCCAAGTCAACTGTCGGGTGGTCAACAACAACGTGTCTCGATTGCCCGTGCGCTGATGAACGGCGGCGATGTAATTTTAGCCGATGAGCCTACCGGTGCTCTCGATTCGCATAGCGGTGTCGAGGTGATGCGGATTTTGCGTGAACTCAATGCGGCAGGTCATACCGTGATTATTGTAACGCACGATATGCAAGTGGCCAAAAATGCCACCCGAATTATTGAGATCAGTGATGGCGAGATTATTGCTGACCGCGCCAATACTCCTGAGTCCGCCGCTACACAAAAAGCTCAACCAGATCCTGATGCTGCACCCGCCCTTGCGCACAAGCAGAGTAAAAGTCAAAGTGTGTCATCTTGGCGATCATTTTTAGATCGCTTGTCTGAAGCGTTTCAGATGGCGCTGATTTCGATGAATGCACACCGCATGCGCACCTTTCTGACCATGCTCGGGATTATTATCGGTATTGCATCTGTGGTCACTGTGGTGGCGCTTGGAAACGGCTCACAGAAACAGATTCTGGAAAATATCAGCAGTCTGGGTACCAATACCATTACAGTCTTTCAAGGTCGTGGCTTTGGTGACAACTCCAAAACCGCCAACTTTAAAACGCTGGTTCCAACAGATGCCGATGCCTTGGCAACTCAACCTTATGTTACAGCAGTCTCGCCGATGGTGAGTAGCTCCAAAACCATTCGTTATCAAGAGAATGAAGCCACCGCCACCATCAATGGTGTAGGAAATGACTTTTTTGGCGTGCGTGGCTTAACGTTTAAAGATGGGCAAAGCTTCGATGCTGTCAGCGTGCGGGATCGCTCGCAAGATGTGGTGATTGATACCAATACCCAAAAGCAGTTTTTTGCAGATGGAACCAACCCGATTGGGCAAGTGATTTTACTGGGTAGCGTACCGGCTCGAATTATCGGCATTATCGAGCCGCAGAGCAGCGCAATGGGTTCAGATGATAGCCTGAACGTCTATATGCCCTATACCACTGTGATGAGCCGTATGCTGGGTCAGTCGAATGTGCGTAGCATTATCGTTCGTATTAATGATCAGTATTCCACCAGTGCTGCTGAAAATGCCATTGTGAACTTGCTTACCTTGCGACACGGTCAACAAGATATTTTCACCATGAACAGTGACAGTATCCGTCAGACCATTGAAAAAACCACCAGCACCATGACGCTTTTGGTGTCTGCCATTGCCGTCATTTCACTGGTTGTTGGGGGAATTGGGGTTATGAATATCATGCTGGTTTCTGTGACGGAACGAACTCAAGAAATTGGGGTACGCATGGCGGTTGGTGCGCGTCAAAGCGATATTTTGCAGCAATTTTTAATTGAAGCCATTCTGGTGTGTTTAATCGGTGGTGTGCTTGGCGTATTACTGTCCTTGGGATTAGGTCAACTTATCAACAAAGTTGCCGCCGGGAATTTTGCAGTGGCGTATTCAACCACTTCGATTGTTGCGGCTTTTATTTGCTCAACCCTGATTGGTGTGGTCTTTGGTTTCTTACCCGCCAGAAATGCTGCTCAGCTCGATCCTGTTGCGGCCTTGTCTAGAGAATAAGAGGAGCTCTCATGCCATCATCTAAACTTACTACGCTGTGTGCCATGCTCGTTGCCTCCTCGACGTTGGTCGGTTGTACTGCAATGGTGAAAACACCCTATCATGCACCCGCTGTACAAACACCTTCGAGCTTTCAATACGACAAGACCCAAGCCACATCAAATTATGCCAATTATGCCGACCGCTGGTGGACATTATTTGGCGATACACAGCTCAATCAACTGGTCGATCAGGTGATTGCCAAAAATACTGATTTGGCTGTTGCAGGTATTACACTTCGGCAGGCTCGATTAAAAGCTGGCTTGGCTGCAGATCAGCAAGGCCCACGCGTTAATTCAAGTGTTTCGACCAGTCAGAATATTGACGTAAACTCGGGTGATAGAAGTTCAAATGGCCTCTCGCTCAATGCCGGGGTAAGTTATGAGCTGGATTTATTTGGTAAATTGGCGCGTCAGACCGAAGCAGCCAAATGGGAAGCATTGGCCACAGCGCAAGATTTACAGGCGACTGCACAAACCCTGATTGGCACCACTACGAAGCTCTACTGGCAACTGGCTTACTTAAATGAAAGCTTAAGTACCGCACAACAAAGCTTGGCCACCTCTGAAAAACTATATAGCTTGGTGAATACCCAATACCAAGCAGGTGCTGTTTCCGGGCTGGATTTAACACAAGCCGAACAATCGGTCCAAAGTCAAAAAGCCAACTTAAGCCAGATCCAGCAAAGCTTGGTAGAAACCCGCACAGCGTTGGCTGTACTGTTACACATTCCTGTGCAGCAGTTAAATATCCAAGAACCACAGCGCTTGCCTCAGGTCAATTTACCGCAAATTCAAGCTGGATTGCCGGCCAGCATTTTGTCACGACGTCCAGATTTACGTGCAGCTGAGTTGAGATTACGCGAAACCTTGGCAACCAAAGATGCTACCACGGCCAGTTATTATCCATCGATCAGTCTAACGGGAAGTTTAGGTTCAAGCAGCACATCACTCACAGAGCTGATTAAAAACCCAGTGTTGGCGCTTGGTGCGAATTTGAGTTTGCCTTTTTTACAATATAATGACATGAAGAAGAATATTGCCATTAGTCAACTCGATTATGAAAAAGCCATTATTCAGTATCGTCAGACCTTGTATCAGGCTTTTGCCGATGTTGAAAATGCACTTTCTGCCCGTACCGAGTTGAATCAGCAAGTTCAATTTCAGCAACGAAATCTCGAACTGGCAGAGAAAGCAGAACGCCTGACCGATGTGCGTTATCGTAATGGCGCGATTGCGCTCAAAAATGTATTAGATCAGCAGCAAACAACGCGAACTGCGCGCTTAAGTTTGGTCAATACCAAACAAAGCCAATACAATGCCTATGTCACGCTCATGCAGGCATTGGGTGGCTCTCCAATTCAATAATAGATCTATAAAAAAAGCCACTACGGTGGCTTACTTTTCTTGATCAAAATAATTTTCTGGATAATGATCTTTTCCTTTGAGATTTTTTCGATATTTCATAACACTCATCAGAACACGATCATCAGTTAAAAATTATTATAAAATTCCTGCTTTTTAGGAGTCCCAGAACCTGGTCTTTCTAATATTTTTTCTGATAATGATAAAAAATCCCATGTGAATTGTGATAATCGAAGTGAGTTTAAGAACATATATTTCAACTCTTTTAGCTACATGCTAAATATGAGTTTAATATAAAAATAGTTAAAATCTTTTAAACTATTTATGGCAATACTTCAAATTATAATCACTTAACATAAAATCTCTGTTCAAGCACCTACACCTAACTTAAAATTTATACAATATGTGTAACATTATGACTTATAAAAAATGATGAAACAAAATCTTGTAATTTTTTTATTTTCAACTCTTGCTTTAAATGCCTGTGCAAAATCGACAGAATCATCCACCAAAGCAGCTCAGCCTTCAGTCGAATTACAACAAAAAATTCAAAAACTCGTTGAGAAAACAAAAAAGAATATGATTTTTGTTGAGGGCGGAAGCTTTATGATGGGTGATTTTGGTCACGTCACACGTAAAGATAAATTACCCATCACTGGCCTTTATGCAGCCATGCCTTTACATAAAGTCACGCTCGATAGTTTTAGTTTAAATGCGTATAAAACTACATTTGATGACTTTGATATTTATACTGAGGCGACTATGCAGCCAAAAATCAGTACTCAAAAAGTATCAAAATTTTTCCGTCAAGAAAATTCTCCGGCAGGTGTGAGTTGGCAACAAGCACACGATTATTGCCAATGGTTAGGCCAACAAGTGGGGATACCAATGACACTGCCGACTGAAGCGCAATGGGAATATGCTGCCAGAAACCGTGGGCAATATGTTATCTATCCAACGGATAATGGTGAATATGAACCAGGACGAAATGTATGGAGTGATGAACAACGACAAAAAGTTAAAAAAACTGTTGGTGTGGATATGCCTATTCCTATTTTAGGAAGATTCCCACCTACTCCTTTAGGCTTTTATGATATGGCAACCGATGGGAATGAATGGATGTCGGATTGGTTTGATCCCCAGTATTATAAGCATTCACCAGAGAAAAACCCTCAAGGCCCAGCAACAGGGACACTCAAATCGGTTCGAAGTACATATCAAGTAGGTGCAGCAAAGAGCTTACAAATTGGAGGCAGTGTGACTACAATTTATCGTAGTGGTGAAAATCCTGAACCCAAAGTTGATGAATCAGATAAAGATTATCTGAATCCAAATGACATGACAGCGGTCAGATGCGCATCGAACTCATCAAAATCGTTTATCTCAAATAAAAGAAGTTAAATGATATTTTATAAGCGATTAAATTTGTTCATTGATAAATACAGCTAACTCTAATCACTTAACACAAAGTTTCTTTTCAAGAATTCATATCTCACTTAAAATTTATACAACATTCGTAACGTTATGACTTATAAAAAGATGATGAAACAAAATCTTGTAATTTTTTTATTTTCAACTCTTGCTTTAAGTGCCTGTGCAAAATCGACAGAAACATCCACTAAAGCAGCTCAGCCTTCAGCCGAATTACAACAAAAAATTCAAAAGCTCGTTGAGAAAACAAAAAAGAATATGATTTTTGTTGAGGGCGGAAGCTTTATGATGGGTGATTTTGGTCACGTCACACGTAAAGATAAATTACCCATCACTGGCCTTTATGCAGCCATGCCTTTACATAAAGTCACTCTCGATAGTTTTAGTTTAAATGCGTATAAGACAACCTTTGATGACTTTGATATTTATACTGAAGCGACTGGGCAGAAAAAAATTGCAATGGAAGAAATTTCCAAAAAGTTACGCGTACCAAATGCACCCGCAGGTGTAAGCTGGCAACAAGCACACGATTATTGCCAATGGCTAGGCCAACAAGTGGGGATACCAATGACACTGCCGACCGAAGCGCAATGGGAATATGCTGCCAGAAACCGTGGACAATATGTCATCTATCCAACGGATAATGGTGAATATGAACCAGGACGAAATGTATGGAGTGATGAACAAAGACGTGAATTTAGTAAATCTATACCTAATCTTCATGGAGTAAAAGTTCCAAAACTTGGTCAGTTTCCTCCGACCCCTCTAGGCTTTTACGACTTAGCAACCGATAGCTATGAATGGATGTCGGATTGGTTTGATCCTCAATATTATAAGCACTCACCAGAGAAAAATCCTCAAGGCCCAGCAACAGGAACACTCAAATCGGTTCGAAGTACATATCAAGTGGGTGCAGCAAAGAGCTTACAAATTGGAGGTAGTGTAACCACCATTTATCGAAGTGGTGATAACCCTGAGCCAACAATTGATGAGTCAGATAAAGAATATTTCAATCCTAATTTTTCTACAGCTGTTCGTTGTGCCTCTAACTTACCAAAACCGTTTATTCAAACTAATTAGGCATTAAATAGACATGGATAGAATTAAACCATCCATGTCTGCTCCTGTGTTATTTCGTATTTATCTGAATCGATTTGATCGATCGGTGCAGGTGCTTGGGCCAAAAATATATCAGATTGTATCAGCCCTTGAGCAAGCTGTAATTTTCTAAACTCTTGACTATCAAAATTAGCAATCATATAGTCTTTGGGGTAGGCTAATATGCGCTCTCCGCGCATTTTAATATATTCATCAATGTATTTATTGCCTGAACGATAATCTTTGGGAAAATTATGATCTTGGTTAATCAAAATTTTGATTTTTTTTAGATCAGCTAAAGCTAACACACCAAATCCTTTACGTCCCAAATTTAAAAAGTCTAATAACTCACTTTCATTTGCTGCAATACTTTGAGTTGATATTTCACCATCAGGATGCATATGTTGAAGTGTGTTGGTCCAATGGCTTACAACTGTCACGCTTTTAAATAAATTCAATACAGCTTCTTTATGTTCAGGAAAATCATACTCCTTATCTGTGCCCAATATTCGCCAGCCTTCAGATTCAGATGGATCATTCATTCGAGTAAGCAATCCATGCCGCGTAATGTGATATAAAAAGCATCCTCTGCTTTCAGGACTTAAATATTTTAACCATTGACCTTTAGCATTGATTTTACGGCATATCGCAATACGCTGCTCTGCTTTTTGCATTTTGTAGATTAATTTAGAAAATTCAAGGTCTATAGATCTAATATTTTTAATAAATGAATTATCTTTTTCAAATGGCAGTAACATACTTACTTTATGTAATAGTATAAAATCATCATGCAACATATAAACTAGTTTTTTAAAAGATACATAGGTCAGTTGATAAGCAACAAATTTGATTAGTTGATCTATCTTATTTAAATCAACCGTAAATTCCAATGCTCCTTTTCCACCCACACCATAACAAGCTGCTATACTCGCTTTAAATCTGAAAGCACCATTATCGTAATACAAACTAAAATCTGCACTTCCACCTACACCTGCACTCAAACCTAGAGTAGGAGAAATTTTTGCCAAGTCAGAAAAGTCTTTTGGCTTTTCAGGATCTAGCCACTGTAATCCACCAAAAGGAGTGATATTCGCTTGCATTCCTGCAAAAGCATTAATTCCTGCATTAAACTTATTATCCTCATTAACTTGATCGTCCATACCACCTTTTTTAATATCTAATATGGCTCGCTTAGATGAATTTAGACTATTGGCTAAAGTTGCCTTAGGATCACGTTTTATACTGCTAAGCATCTGCTTACCAGAATTATTATCAATTGTGACAGCAAAAGCTGAAGATGCTGCGAACACTGCTCCAGAAAAACCATAAATTTCTGCGCCACAAATAAAACGAATTGCACCTAAAGGAACATTGTCAATTTGCATCACCCAGCCTTGTAAACTAGGATAAGCCCACAACCATTTTTTCTTTCCTTCAAGAAGTACCATTTTTGCCTGTGCATAAGCTGAGCCGCTCGCTTGAAGCCCTTTCGCTCCCCATTTCAAGGTGCCATCATAGCCTGTACTTGCAATCAATCTTAACCATTGTGCTTGAACATCCACTGTTGAAGAACCACTAGTTTTATAACTCTCAACTAACTCTGTTGCTGTAATTCCAAAAATTTTAGGATCTGGAACAAGCGTAATCGATTTTTCACCTTTGATTTTATAAACTTCTGCATGAATACCCTCAACCGTTTTTGTAAAGTTTTCTTTAAACTTTTCACGATCAATCGTCATTGATGTATTGTCTTTATGCCCTGTTTTAGCTGTTTGGGTAGAAGCATTCCAAGGAACCTCATAATTCAGGCGATATTCAAATTTGTTTAATCTATTATTTTTGTTTTTTATATGTTGACTTTCATTGGTGTATTTACGCATCGCGTTCATTTTTTGTCGACCATCAGAGGTGGTAAACATTTCAAATGCAATCACTTCACGAATATCAGCCTGATTTTTAAATTTCTGATTTAGAGTTTTTATTGCCTCATCTTGAGCGATCCCTAGATTTTTTTCAGCCTCTCGGATTTGTTCAGGTGTTTTTGCTTCAAGTGCCATTAATGTGTTTACTTTCTCACGTCGCTCATGCAACGTCTTCATAGCATTCGTTAAGCTACCCGAGACATCTAAAAAATCTTTAAAATCTTGAGGGCTTAATACGTAAATTTCTTTGGTAACAGGATCTACAATGATTGGAATATTTTGCTTACCAGCCAATAAAGTTGTATTTTTAATATCTGGCATAGTCACTGCTGGTGCAGTTTTGACATACTGAATCTTTAAAACTTCCTGATGTGAAAAAAAAGGGGGGATTAAATCGGTAGTAACTTTAACACTACCTAAATCACCATTGTAAAATCTAAACTTTACTGCTTCATTTGAGTAATACAATTGTGTTAAACCAGCTTTTTCAGTCTTTAAACCCTTTAATTCTTTATTATTTTCTTTAATAATATTACCACTAGCATCTAACACATCATAATTTAAACGTGTTTTAAAAATACGTTTTAAGTGATCTCTCAGGTCAATTATGATATATGGTCTTAATCTTAATATTGTAACTTTAATCTTTTTTTCTGGAACTAAGATATTTGCGTTCTTTTGATTTTTATTCTTAAAAATCTCATCTAAATTGATTTTTTTATTCTGTAAATCATTAATACTATCCAACACATTATTATTGATCAAAATATCTGAAGCTTTATGATTAAATAGTTCTGGAAAAATATAACCACCTTTTCCATTATTATGCTTTGGATTGAAAACTTTTACTTGTATAGAAGTTAAACCCATAACTTCAAATACAGCTGTTTCTCCAACTGACGATGTACTACCTTTAGATAAAATTTTACCTTGAGCTGTAATAACATATGCAGTATTGGCCAATGGTTTACTTCCATTTTCACCAAGTAATAATTTTAATTTGTATTGTGCTTTATTCGTCATAGAACTGCCTAAAATTAGTTGAGTTGACTAATGTGATATCCATCATGATCTTCATCATCAATTAAGATATTTACTTTTTGAGGTCCAGAAGTTTTGACGCTCTCAGTTTCCCCCAACCCATTCGTTTTCCCTTTTTTTACACTTCCATCCGCAAGATACATTACATAATGCTTATCTTTTAAAGGTTTACCTTGCGTATCAGTCACGCGATAAGTTAAATAACAAGGCGAATCATTAAAACTCATTTCAGGAACAGTAACTTTCTCCCCACCCTCAAATATATGCTGCCCCGCCTTCACCTCAAACTTTCCACCAGTTGTCGAAAAAACACCCGAATCATTCAGTTTAAGCTGCGAACCATTGACGGTTAAATTTATTTCTTTCGGGCTGGTGATATACACTGCCTCCTCCGTAGAAATAATCTGAATATCCTTACGTGCAATCAGATCAGCCCCATCGCCCTGTGCCTGTAACTCGATCTTGCCCTTGCCGGTATACAGGCGAGCGCCTTGCTGTGCTGCAAATAAACTGATCTTGTCACTGGCGTGTGCAATCAGACTTTTTTGCGTGCTTATGTTCAGGCTGTCTCCTGCATGCTGGCTCAGTTGTCCGTCTGCACTCAGGTGGATGTCTTGATTACTGCTCATGGCAATGCTGCTAGGCGCACTTAAGATCATCAGTGCTTGCTTAAATGCGGCAGCCTTGTTCTGGTCTTGTTGTTCAATTTGTTCTAAGAACTGTTTGATGTTGTCCAGTACTTCAAGCGGGTCAGTCTGCTGATTCTTGGCCACTTCACTTAAGGCTTTGGCATTGTTCAGGCTGCTTTCAAGCTGCTGGCTGGCCTCTTTCGCATCTAGATGCTGGCCCTGTGCCTGCTCTTGTTTGTGGGTGCTGAGGTGTAGCCCTTCACCTGCCCGTACGGCTCCCCACTGGTCGGTACGTAGTTCGAAACCTTCACCTCGGCCTTCACTTTCCAGTTGTTCTTTGGGGTGGCTCAGATTGCCCAGATTAAGCTGGGTCGCGCCATGGCTGCTGTGGAGCTGGCTGCTGATCTGTCCTGTGGTGTCATCAAAGCGGAGCTGGTTGTAGCCACTGCCTTGAATTTCTTCGGAGCGGATGCCACTCAGGTGTCGGGTATGCGGTAACTGTCCTTTAATGTCGAATTTGGTCGGACTTCGCTGCGCTTCGTGGATGCGTCCAAGTACAAAGGGCCGGTCGATATCGCCATCAAAGTAGTCGATCACCACGATCTCGCCGATACGGGGTAAAAAGCGGGCGCCATAGCCTTCACCTGCCCATGGGGTCAGTACATCGACCCATGCTGAATCAGTGTCGTTGTCGTTACTGCCTGCGCCACCATCATGGCTGTGGTCTTCGCTGCGGGTAAACAGGAACCGGACTTTGATGCGTCCCCATTCGTCCACATGTACCTGTTCGCCTTCTGGCCCCACCACTTTGGCGCGTTGCGGATGTGCCGGTGGACGATGTTGCTGCGGGTGGTACTCGGGTACGATTTTGATGTTGCGGCG
>NZ_BBNM01000012.1 GCF_000760595.1 Acinetobacter soli
AACCAAGGTCAGTTCGCTGTGGTGGCGTTGTTCGGGTACGTTGTAGTTGAGCTGTTGTTGTAGTTCTTTGGGCAGGTTGTTTTGATTGCTGTAGTGTTTGCCCACAATGATCATCTGGCGCTCGTCTGCGCTGTGCTGGATCAGTTCGGGATGGCCTTCGAGCTGAAACCAGTAGCCGACCTGTGCATCGCGTACGCTTCCACGGGCGCTGAATTGTTTGCTCTGTAGGTGGTGATAGGCATTGATCTGCTGGTTGAGCTGTTCCAGCTGAGGGTTGCCGGATGCGGTGGCCTGATCTTGTTGTTCTAGATCAGCAATCCATGCCGGTGTGATGTGCCAGGCATCTTCCAGATTCAGGCTGGCATTGTCGTGTTGCTGACTGTGTTGCTGGGTGCTTTGCACACTGCCACTGCCTTCTTCTTGTTGTAAGGCATCGGCTTGCCAGCGCTGGGTATAGACCGATGTGGGTTGCAGGGACCGCTCGGCTTGTACCTGTGTCAGGGTATCGTAGGGTTCGGTGGCACTGCTGCGTTGGTAATGTATGACTTGTCTGCTTAAGGCAGTGTAATGCTGGTTGTCGTCAATCAGACGCAGTACTTGCGCCTGTATCGGCGTATTCATCGTCGGGACGGTCAGGGCTGCTTCATCGATCAGCCAGTTGATGCCTTCGCTACGCCACAGTCGGGTCAGGTAGTCGTAGTCGGTTTCGTTGGCCTGCATGCTAAATGGCCGGATGTCATAGTCTCGGTTTAAGCCTGAGGTATCGAGCGTCAGGCTGGCGGCAAACAGCGGGCTTTTCGTTTGCCATTCTCTAAACAGCAGCTCACTGATCTCGCGCACGCTTTTGTTCATAAACACGCGGCTGTTGCGGCGTTTGTGCCACAGTGCGGTCGGGTCTTGCAGGGTCAGGGTATAACTGGTCAGTGCACCATCGCTTTGTGCTTGTTTGGCAGCGGTGATGATCCACTGGTGCGATACAGCTGGCCGGTATCGGTGCACCTGATCGACGGCAACCTGACAGCCGATAAATTGTTTGAGGGAAATCTGTGCGTGCGTGCTGAAGCACAGCAGCTCGGCAGTACTGCCCTGATTGATCTGCTGCTGTCCCTGTATACGTTGTAAATACACCTGACTGTTCAGGGCGGGATCTGAGAAGGTCACATGCAAGGCGCGTTGCTGTGCGCCTAATCCCAAGCGTTCTAATACGCCAAATAAATTAATCGACATTGTTATTATCAGTAAAACTCATACTTATGTTGAATTTTACGCAGATTTAATGTGATTTTCTATACAGATTTGTATATCTATTTAATTCACTCAATATTCGGTTTATTCTAAACTTTAAAACCCAGAATCAAGCGACATACATGCTTTCCCAGAAATCATGCCAGATATCCAGAAATTCATGGGTTATAGCGCTTAGTCCATCCGTGCGTGATGTATCTAGCGCTTGTGTTAATAACATCCAAATATCATCTTCATGATTATCGTCATTTGCAAGACTATGACCACAGCCCACTACCCCATGACACTCATAGTAACCAGATGAAAATTTCGGATCAAATTTCGCCACATTAATAGAAAGCGCTTCACTATAAACAATGACCTGCTGTTCGGTAATCGCTAAGATTAGTAATAAGGCTTGATAATCATGAAAATGTGACGAGATATAATCGCTTACTCGATGTGCCTGTGAAACAGTCTGCGTAAGGTCATTTATATCTAAAGACAATGCTTCTAGAAGCTGTAAAAAATAGGTAAGGTGTGCTTTGCTAGGCGAACTCAATGCCAAATCTAGTGTATTAAATCCTAATTCATCAATCAGGTTTAAGGACAATAAATAACGAGCATAAACTTTTGCTTTCACTCGCATATCAGTTTTAATATTTTGGTTTTTTTCCAAAGTATGCGCATCAAAAATGAGCATACTCAGCGCATCTGTAAATATTTTTACGATTGCAACAAAGTAGTTTAAATGAATTGTTTTTAAATGATGAAGGCTAAGCGTAGAACTTTGCAGCTGATTTAATATGGGATGTTGGAATAATGCATGCTGTTCAACGCTTTGTTTAAGCAATTGAATCTGTGCTTGATGAAGGTTCCATTGATCTAATGTTAGGGAGTTTTTGACGAAATTTAATGCTTCAGTGCGTGCATTTTCTGATTGGGTGAATGAGAACTTGTTCATCGTCAACTGTCTATTCTGTACACAGAAACACCTGTGTGTTAAAGATATTTTGAAACATTAATCTACATAAATATAACATTTATTCAAAGTTTATTTATGAAACTTTATATTAATTTTACAGATCAATTGTTCTTCGATCAGTACAAAATCTTATTAAACTTTGCCAAAAGTCCTACTTATAAATACTATTTGATTCTGTTAGACTTTATTCAGATTTTACTATGCTCTTTCAAGTGTAGACTTAAACGGATTTTTCATCATTTCATTTCCCATGAAAAAAACCTCGAAATTGCATTTTTTGAGTACATACATGTCTTTGGCAGGAACCTCTAAACATGTCGAAAAAAGATGACATTATTAATACCGCCTTGCGTCTTTTTAATTCCCATAGCTATAACTCAGTCGGGATTGATCGGATCATTCTTGAGTCTGGTGTTGCAAAAATGACTTTCTACAAATACTTTCCTTCTAAGGCAAAGTTAATTGAAGAATGTTTGAATCAACGTAATCAAAATTTGCAAGCTTCTCTGAATGCAACGATCAATGGTTGTGATGATAACGATCCTCTAAGTAAAATCAGAGCAATCTATCTCTGGTATTCGGCATGGTTCGAAACCGAAGATTTTAATGGCTGTATGTTTCAAAAAGCTGTGGAGGAGATTTTTAAGATCTATCCTTCTACGATCAAACCTGCAACTGAGTACAAAGAATGGCTGACTGAACTCATCACGACCCTACTCACTGAGCTGGACATACAAAACCCAGGACAACTCGCGAATCTACTCATCAATATTTTAGATGGCATGACCATGCAAGCCTTAATTGAGCGCAATTCGGTTAAAATTGAGGAATACTGGTCACGCGTACAGCGATTGATTAAATTTGAGCAAACCTGCGCTTAAAAAATTTAGCGTGAGTATTATTCTTTTTATATCTCACGCCTGCGTCTGAAGTTTCCCAATTAACCACCAAAATAATCATTAGCAGCCAACCGATTTGTGTAAATTTAAATTTACACTTATTATTATTCTTTTATACAGACTTGTCTGTTTTTTGTATTGTAACGTAAAAATAAGTCTGGATGTTGAATTTTACTCATTGTTTTGATGAATAAAATTCAGTTTTTTATAAGATTTATTCATATTATCAATTCTTACACGCTATTTAACCAGAAATATATCTATCATACTTTGCTTTCATTTATAATGTTTCTCAGAAAAAATGTGGGTGATTGAATGAACCAAAGACTCCAAATTGAAACCATGCGAGATGCTGCCGATGATGTCGTGACAATTTTGAAGTCTCTTGCAAATACAGATCGGCTCCTGATTTTATGCCATTTGGCAAATTCAGAACTCAACGTGTCTCAAATTGAAGAATGCACCAATATTTTACAGCCTACGCTTTCGCAGCAATTAATGATGCTGCGTAAGAGCGGTACGGTGAACACTAGACGCGATGGTAAACAAATTTTTTATTCAATTAAGGATGAAAAAATGATCAATTTACTATCTACGTTGTATCAACTTTACTGTCCTAAATAAGTATTTTTTCTTTTAAATCGCTTAAAAAATATCATAACGCCTGAAAACCCATCATTTTTTTAAAAAACATTTAGGATTTTTTTTAGTTATGTATAAAATAGCAGCCTTATTTTCTTCTGGCCGATAAAGCTTGTAGGCTGCGCTTTATGTTTTCTAAATTTTTTCGCTTGAGTCTTGTGACCAAGATTTTTATTGCCATAATCTTGGGATTCCTTGTTGCGTTTCTATTTCCAGACGTTACGCCTTATTTGAGCATATTTGGTGAAATTTTCATCAAGGCTTTGAAAGCTGTAGCACCTATCTTGGTATTTATTTTAGTAATTTCTTCAATTACCAATTTCGAGACTGGGCAGAGTGCTAAGAACATCAAACCAATTATTGCACTTTATGTGATAAGTATGTTGTTGGCTGCTTTTTCAGCAGTGATTGCCGATTTGCTTTTCCCGACTACTTTGGTGCTAGCTTCACATGGTGATCAAGCATTTCAGCCACCGGGTAGTTTATCAGATGTCTTAAAAAACCTAATGCTTAGCTTTGTTGCTAACCCAGTAGTTGCTTTGAGTGAAGCTAACTTTATTGGTATTTTAGCTTGGGCAATTATTTTGGGTACAGCGTTTCGTCATAGTAGTCAAACCACCAAAACATTTTTACAAGATTCTGCCGACGCGATTGGTAAAGTGATTCATTTGGTCATTAGCTTTGCACCACTGGGTATTTTTGGTCTTGTTGCAGTGACTTTTGCCAACTCAGGTATGGAAACACTAAAAAGCTACTCGCATTTATTGGCTGTTTTACTCGGAGCGATGTTCTTTGTCGCACTGGTAGTGAATCCTTTCCTTGTGGCATGTGTCACCAAGCGCAATCCGTATCCATTGGTCTTTAAATGCTTACGCGAAAGTGGAATTACTGCTTTTTTCACAAGAAGCTCAGCCGCAAATATTCCGGTCAATTTGGATCTTGCACGACGCTGTGGTGTCGATGAGTCGACGACCAACGTCGTTATTCCTCTTGGTTCTACAATTAACATGTGTGGTGCAGCAATTACCATTACGGTACTCACACTTGCAACAGTGAATACTTTAGGTATTCATGTTGATATTTGGACCATGATGATTTTATGCGTTGTAGCGAGTGTTTCAGCATGTGGTGCGTCGGGTGTGGCAGGTGGTTCCCTACTGTTAGTACCAGTCGCATGTAGCTTATTTGGTATATCTTCAGATATTGCAATGCAAGTCGTTGCAATCGGTATGGTTATTAGCGTACTTCAAGATTCAACTGAAACGGCCCTAAATTCATCTACAGATGTGTTGTTTGTTATTGCAGTTGATCAGGCTTCAAAATCATAATACATTCAAATTGTTGATTTGTATTTGATGTTTTTTATGCCACTTCAAAGTTTACCGAACTGGATTCAATGTATTGTTTTTGTGCTGGCACTTAATGCCGGCACAATTAACGTATTGGCACTTATCACAGTCATTCATCAATCTGTCTCACATATGACAGGCAATATCAGCATGCTTGCGATTGATCTCGTAAAATGGCAGCCACATAC
This sequence comes from Acinetobacter soli, assembly GCF_000760595.1. Taxonomy (GTDB): domain Bacteria; phylum Pseudomonadota; class Gammaproteobacteria; order Pseudomonadales; family Moraxellaceae; genus Acinetobacter; species Acinetobacter soli. The sequence goes on from NZ_BBNM01000012.1 coordinate 5,288, forward strand.
CATGCTGTATTTGTTTTTGATCGTTATTAGCTTTCTGATGGGTTCGTTTTGTAGTGGTTTTATTCTAGGTAATACCCCATTATCATTTCATCGTCGTTATGGTTTAACTTTAAATTTAGTGGCCTTATTGTTGGTATTAACTTGGCTGACGGTCAGATACAATCCTCATCTTGGTCTGCTCTGGTCGTCGATAGCTATGGGTGTTCAAAACGCCATGATGAGTCATTATAAAGGGGCCATTATACGCACTACACATCTGTCTGGAGTACTCACTGATCTAGGTTTATCACTGGGCTACAAAGCAAAAGGCCTACCCGCAGATAGACGTCGTGTAATCTTGCATCTTTTAATCGTACTCGGATTTTTTCTTGGTGGCGTCATTGCTACAATAGCCTATTCGCATTGGCTCATGAATACCTTCTTGCTACCAGCACTACTTACGGTATTGCTCAGCGCAGTTTATTGGTTTTTGAGCTATGAACATTTAAAACGACACAGTTAAATTTTGGATTGTCATTATGGTAAAAAATGCGCTTCAAGCTCAGCTTTTAAAAGCAGGTTTGGTCGATAACAAAAAAGCGAACAAACTCACCAAGCAGGCAAAGCATGAGCATCGAACTGGTCAAAGTAATGAAGCAGAACTGAAAGCCAATATTGAACGAGCTCAGCTTGAAAAATTACAAAAAGACCAGAGTTTAAATCAAGAGAAACAGAAGGTACTTGAACAAAAAGCGTTGCTTGCTTCGATTGTACAAATGATCAAACAACATAAAATCAAAGATACATCAGGAGATGTGGCTTATCAGTTTATTGATCAGAACAAGATTAAAAAAGTGTATGTTTCACAGCAAGTTTATAATGCATTAGTTTCTGGTTCATTGGTCATTGCAAAAGATCAAGACAGTTATGCATACTTACCAAAACCATTGGCAGATAAAATTGATCAGAAACTGGAAGGCTTTATCTTGGTAAATCATTCACAGAAAAATGATCAGGCTACAGATGAAGAAGATCCATATGCGGATTATGTGATTCCTGATGATTTGATGTGGTAAGAAATTGAAGTAAATTTAACCGCATGTATTGGGCATGTATGGTTTTATTAATAAAACGTACAAAAAAAGTAGCAATACGAACATCTTAAATATCAAGCCTTTACACTATACTCTTTCACTAAGCATGGGTGTAGAGGTTTGAATTTTTTACAATATATAAGAGAAATACAAAACTGGATCGGCCAATATCCATGGCTTGAGATGCTGTGTTCGATTGCTATCCTGATTTTTTTTGCCGTTTTGGCAAACTTTATAGCAAAACAAATTGTGGTTCGCGGCGTTCGAAAAGCAATTAGTAAGCTAAAGTTTATTAACCAGTCCCTTTTTGCCCAGCATAGCGTGATTAGACGCATTTCAAATATTGTTCCCGCTATCGTGATTATGAACGGGATCAGTAGTGTTCCTCACTTGTCCAGTAAAATGATTACTTTGGTACAAATGGGCGCACAGGCATTTATCTTTTTAACCATTGCGCTTGCGATTAGTGAATTTTTAAATATTTTCAATCTGGCTTATCAGCGTAATCCTAATTCTAAAAATAAACCCATTAAAGGCTATTTGCAGCTGATCAAACTCATGATCTTCATTGTCTGTGCTTTAATGGTTTTGGGAACTTTCTTAAAAAAAGATGTGTTCACCTTATTGGCCGGCTTTGGTGCCATGGCAACGGTGCTCATGTTGGTTTTTCAAAATACGATTTTGTCATTGGTCGCGAGTGTACAAATCTCATCTTATGACATGGTACGTATTGGTGACTGGATTGAGATGCCTTCACTCAATGCGGATGGCGATGTCATTGATATGTCATTACATACGGTGACCGTACAAAACTTCGATAAGACCTTTACAACAATTCCTACCAATAAGCTCATCACAGATACCTTTAAAAACTGGCGCGGTATGAGTGAATCTGGCTGTCGTCGCATTAAACGCTCTTTATTTATCGATCAAAGCAGTATTCACTTTATGTCGGAAAAAGAACAAGACAAACTCAAAAGCTTTATTTTACTGAATCAATATCTTGATCTAAAAAAATCTGAAATTACATCATTTAATGAGCAACTGAGTAATCAATCAGTGTATAACCAGCGGCGTTTAACGAACTTAGGTACGTTTCGCGCATATATTGAATTTTATCTGAAGCAACACAGTGGAATTGCACAGAATCAATCTTTAATCGTGCGTCAGCTTCAACCGACTAGTGAAGGGATTCCACTTGAGATTTATGCGTTTACCAACACAACCGCATGGAATGCTTATGAGGCCATTCAATCTGATATTTTTGATCACTTACTGGCTATTACACCTGAATTTGGCTTGAAAATTTATCAGGCACCTTCAGGTACCGATATGAAATCTCTTGCGCACGCTGTAAACGACGCGGTGTAATAGCTGTTTAATCGATGAATTAAGATGGTTGTGCACCTTGCGTGGGCAACCATTTTACAAAACCAAGCCCCAATAAAACCAATAAACCAGCACATAAAAAAATCACCGGCGCAGTTAACGTCTGCCAAAAGTGACCTGCCAATAAACTACCAGAAGCCACCCCCAAGCCCCACATGGTGCTATACAGTGCTTGCCCCCGACCTTGCTGACCTGCGGTAAAATGACTAAAAACCAACCGCATTGCCAGCAAATGAAATAAACCAAAACTAAAGGCATGCATCGTCTGGGCGAGCAATTGCCCCCAAAAATGCTCGACCATATATCCAGCAAGTATCCATCGAATACTGGTCATAACAAGACACACCGATACCAAAATGCGCATTGAATAACGCGCCAATAATGTGTGTGCACAGGCAAACATGATAATTTCTGATAACACGCCTATGGCCCACAAAGTACCAATTTGTGTGGTGCTATACCCTGCTTCTTTTAAAAAATTACTGTAAAAACTATAAAATGGCGCGTGTGAGAACAGCATAATAAATTCGATAGCAAAAAAAGCCATGACACTAGGTCGCTTTAAAATTGGCCATAAAGGTTCTAGTTGCCGCTGGGCTGTTGGTGCCTTTGTTGGTTCTTTAATTTGAAATGACCAGATAAACGCAAGAAAGGAAATACAGAGTAGTAAAATTGGCAGCATTGAAACGGGAATAATTTCTAATAATGCCCCTATACCAAATACGCTGCTAATGAACCCGATAGATCCCCATTTTCGAATTTTACCGTATAGTTCGGCGCGCTTGTCTCCTAGCCAAAATAAAGTAACGCCTTCGAACTGCGCCAAGATTGCATTTTGAAAAAAACTGAAAATCAGCATGAGTAAGGCAATCGATTGAAGACTTTTTGAAATTAAAAAAATCGTAAACCAAATACATGCTTCCATCCAAGTTGCGATTCGTACCAATAACATTCGTTTGCCCGTTTTATCTGCTACCCATCCCCAAATGAACGGTGCAAAAAAACGTGTGATGATCGCGATTGAAGATAGAATTCCAATTTCTTGATAATTGAAGCCCTGATCTTGAAGATACAAGCTCCAATACGGCATGAATGTACCCACTATGGCGTAATAGAAAAAGTAAAATCCGCCAAGTTTAGTCTGTATTGTGAGTGCTTGCATGTGATTGCTTTATCTTGCGTTTTTACAAGATCAATCATAGCAAAAGTTGATATATTTGTACTGACTGAAATCAAATCCATTTGAAACATTACTGGTATTGTTTCTCGTATCTACTCAAATCAATATCATGAATCTGAGCTAGAGTATTTCTAGCCCAGATTTTTATTTCATCAAAAAGTATGACGATGCTTTAATCAACTTACTTCTTTTTGACTATAAAACTGCTTACAACAGCTTTACGAACGATCTGATCAAATTCTACTTTTGAAAAACCTGATCTATTTTTTTCTTTTGAATTCCCGGTGAACATATCGAATAGTTTCATGTTTAAGTCTGCCAATACGTTTGCTTATCTTTAATTTATCGACAACCTATGTATATATCCATGTGAGTTCTAATTCTATATTGTTCATTAAGTAACCAAAAAACACTTCTACAGTAATCAAAGTTTTCACATTGTACAGATTGGATTTAGATGACCAAATTTTTTAACACGCGATAACAAAGCAAACATACCTATATTTAAGAATCTTGATTTCATCACATTGATAGATTCTTTTTTTACTAGGTCATGATCTTTCGGAATTGTCTTTCACGCTTTAGTAAGCCCAATACTTTTTTACGGGCTTTGATTTCTTCTTCTGTATACGGCAGTAGTTGAATCAATTCCGATATTGCAAGATCTGCATGTTCAATCAGGAAACCGTCTTGCTCGGTCGTCCATTGTCGTAGTACTGGAACAACTTTCATATTTTTACGAAGTCGCGTCATATTTGATCGGGTTCAAATCTATTATAAATAAAGCCCAATTTTTGATTGGGCTTTATTTATAATATTAAGTGTCTTCTATTTCAATAGGATCACCGTCTTCAGGTCGTTGGTGACGTTCTCCATCATCTGCGGGATCGACACTTGAACCATCTTTGGTAATGGTATTATACAATTCATCTTCTTTTTTGTCGTCTAAGTACTCTTCATCTTCAAAATCGTGAGGTTCACTGTCATCATCAAAATCAAGAGGCTTTTCTTCATCGATCATATTAAGTCTTCCTTATCATGTTGTTGGTTATAATGAGTATGCTCTCACTGAAACACTATTAAATATCGGTTCAGTTGGTTACTCAGATTTTTCTTTGAACACTCATGAACTAAACCGAGTACTCAATACGTGTATCGGGGTGATAAAATTTGCCTTCAGCATCTACTTCTACTTGATGTCCATCAATAAAGATCAATTTCACAGCATGAACCATATGTGAAGAACCATGGTCTAATTCTGGCTCTGATCGTGCTGAGGCGCACAGTGCAGCAACTTCGCGCTCATTACCATGTTGATCTTTGACAGTTATTATTTTTTCAGAAAGACTCATTTTGTCTTGATCCTTATAAGGTTTGAGAACATTTGAGCCTTTTTTATAGCATAGAGAATTCGAGCTATACCCGAAATACTGCAAAGAGACTGTCAATCTACAACCCATTCATATACAACTGTAATTTTAGATCAACATAAGTTACGCAACTGCTAATAAAGTGTCAGTCTATGTAGCTAAAAAGCGAAAAATAGGTGCTGTAACACTATCTAGCCACTCTTAAACCTAGATCGCGACCAGCTCCTTAATTCCTTTTTCAGACATTTCATCTCCACGTCCAGATGCAATAATGTGTCCACGTGCCATCACGGTATACGTATCGGCTAACTCTTCAGCAAAATCATAAAACTGCTCGACCAGAATAATTCCCATATCACCCTTTTGTGTCAGGTGTTGAATTACTTTGGCGATGTCTTTAATAATTGATGGCTGAATTCCCTCTGTTGGCTCATCCAAAATCAAGATACGAGGTTCAGATGCCAATGCTCTTGCAATTGCCAGTTGCTGCTGTTGCCCACCGGAGAGATCTCCACCACGGCGATGTTTCATCTCCTCTAAAACTGGAAACAACTCGTATAAAGAGCTTGGCACCTTTTTAGTTTTAATACCTGAAAATTTAGCCATTCCAATGAGGATATTTTCTTCAACGGAAAGCGTTGAAAATATATCTCGCCCTTGCGGAACATATGCAAGGCCAGCTCGTACACGCTGTTCGGGCGACAGTTTTGAGATATCCTTACCATCCAAAATAATCTGCCCAGATTTAATCGGCAGTAATCCCATCAGACATTTTAACAAGGTAGTTTTGCCCACTCCATTTCGCCCCAGCACGACACTGCATTGTCCACACGCTGCACTCAATGAAACATCGCGCAAAATATGGCTGCCACCATAAAACTGATTGATTTGTTGAATATCGAGCATGTGTCTATCCTATCGACCTAGATATTTTTCAATAACGTCTTCATTGGCTTGTACCTCTGCCAATGTTCCTTCTGCTAAAATAGCGCCTTGAGCCAGTACGGTCACTTTTTCACTGATCGTATCGATAAAACTCATATCATGTTCCACCACAATCAAGGTATGTTGCTTTTTGAGCTCCAAACAAAGCTCCGCAGTACGCTCAGTTTCTGCATCGGTCATACCCGCAACGGGTTCATCTAATAAAATCAGTTTTGGCTGCTGCATTAGCAGCATTCCAATTTCAAGCCACTGCTTCTGACCGTGTGAAAGTAATCCCGCAGTTTTATGGCGAAAGTCCTTTAATCGAATTTGTTCGAGTGTTTGCTCCAAAGCCACTTGAGTTTCAGAGGACAATTTTGCGAAAAAACTCCGTTTTACAGTTTTATCTTTCGGTGCTGCCAACAGTAAATTTTCCATCACGCTAAAATTTTCAAATACTGTCGGTTTTTGAAATTTACGGCCGATTCCAGCCTCAGCAATTTGCTCCGTGGTCATTTTGGCTAAATTATAGTTTTGACCGAAAAATGCAGTACCTTGAGTAGGACGAGTTTTGCCAGTAATGACATCCATCAGTGTTGTTTTTCCCGCACCATTTGGGCCAATAATGCAGCGTAGCTCGCCTTCATTGATGTATAAAGACAGATCGTTTAAGGCTCTAAAGGAATCAAACCAGACACTGACATTTTCAAGATAGAGCGCAATACCATGACTAAAATCTGCACCCTGAACCTTAGTCCTGCCGTATCCTTCGCCATATTGTCCGCCATGCGGTGGTGTTTCGAATTGCACTTCGCTCATTTAATTTTTCTCCCTTTTAAAGCGGTCAAACAACCCCACCACACCTTTTGGCAGAAATAAGGTCACTACAATAAATAAACCACCCAAAATAAGTAACCAATACTCTGGAGCAGCCACGGTAAAGTATGTTTTAACTGCATTAATCAGCCCTGCTCCCAATATTGGTCCAATTAGCGTTCCACGCCCGCCTGCAGCCACCCAAACGGCCATTTCAATGGAGTTGACAGGGTTCATTTCGCTCGGATTAATAATTCCAGCCTGTGGGACGTAAAGCGCGCCTGCTATTCCAGCGATCACGGCCGATAACACCCATGCCGAAAGTTTGTACCAAAGCGTACGATAACCTAAATATTGCAAGCGGTTTTCGCTGTCCCGAATTGCACCTAATACCCGCCCATAAGGACGATTCATCAAGCTACGTAAGCCAATAAAACACAACATGAGTATCAGTGCAGTCATACAACACAAACTGGCGCGTGTAGGTGCTGAAGTAATGTCGAAACCTAAGATCGTTTTGAATCCAGTAAAGCCATTATTACCGCCAAAGCCTGTTTCATTTCGAAAAAACAATAATGCTGCAGCAAAGGTCATGGCCTGAGTAATGATTGAAAAATATACCCCTTTAATTTTTGAGCGAAATGCAAAAAATCCAAATACAAACGCAATCACACCAGGGACTAAAACCACCAATAGCAGCGCCCAGATAAAATGCTCGGTGCCCAACCAAAACCATGGCAATTCATTCCAGCTTAAAAAACGCATGAAATCGGGCAATCCATCACCAGCCGACTCACGCATAAGGTACATACCAAAAGCATAACCGCCCAGTGCAAAGTAAAGACCATGCCCCAAACTTAAAATTCCGGCATAGCCCCAAACAAGGTCGAGTGCAAGTGCCACCAGTGCCAAACACATAATTTTGCCAATCAGTGTGACCCAGTACGCAGACAAATAAAAAGCAGAATCAACAGGTGCCAGATGCAACCAAGGTAGAACTAAAAGTACCACAAAACAAAGTACGATGAGTGCGGTGCTCAACGGTTTGTCTGCAAACAATAAAGTGAATTTCATGTGCGTCTTACTCCACAAACCGGCCTTTGATGGCAAATAACCCTTGTGGACGTTTTTGAATAAACAAAATCACAAGCACCAAAAGAATAATTTTTGCAAGTACAGCACCGAGTCCAATTTCAAGTACCGTGCCACTTACCCCTAATCCAAGCGCGGCCAGTACGGCGCCCCAAACCTGCCCCACACCACCCACTACCACCACCAAAAATGCATCGATAATGTAATTTTGTCCTAAATCTGGCCCCACATTTCCAACCTGCGCCAAGGCACAGCCTGCCAAACCTGCAAGCCCAGAGCCCAAGCCAAATGCAAGCATATCAATACGTGCAGAACGTATGCCGACTGCACGTGCCATTTGACGATTTTGAGTCACTGCGCGTACAAACAATCCAAAACGGGTTTTGTTGAGTAGCACAAGCAGAATCAATAAAATCACAACGGTAAAGGCAATGATGGCCATTCGGTTATACGGCAACATCAAACTCGGCGTGAGTGCTATCCCGCCACTTAACCATGCAATATTGGAAACTTCGACATTTTGTGCTCCAAATACCATGCGTACCAGTTGCATCAAAATTAGACTTACCCCAAATGTAGCCAGCAAAGTTTCAAGCTGTCTTCCGTATAAGGGCCGAATAATGGTTCGTTCAATCAGCATGCCAATTAATGCACTGATCAAAAATGCCGCTGGTATTGCAGCGATTAAGTACCAATCGACCCAAGCAGCCAAATGCGCTTTAAACAAACTCTGGATCACGTAGGTGGTATAGGCACCAATCATAATCAGCTCACCATGTGCCATATTGATCACACCAAGTAAGCCATAAGTAATGGCCAGACCTAGCGCCGCAAGCAATAAAATGCTGGCCGTACTTAAACCTGAAAAAAGATGACCAGACCATTCACTGATCTGTAAACGAGTTTTGATTTGATTTCTGGCATCTTGTAATGCCGCTGTGAGTTCAGGATGAATTTGAGCAAGGCTCAGCTCATGTTCGACCAAAGCCAGAACATCTGGTCGGTTGGAGGCTGAGAGGGTTTTAATGGCTGCTATTTTAGTGAATACATCTGAGCTGTTGTAATCTAGACGTGCCTTAAGCTGTGCAAGTCGCGCTTTTACCTTATTGTTGTTTTCTTTTAAATATAATTGTTTGATAAAACCACTGTCTAGCTCTGCAGTATTGTTTTCTAGTATATCTACTGCTCGTAAGCGTTGAGTGGCATCTTCAGAATTAAGCTTGGCTTTGGCCTGCCCAAACGTCAGTGCTTTTCTTAAAGTATTCACCAGTGTGACTTGAGATAAATCTGAAGGCCATGTGGTGATGACTTTTTCATCGGGATAGCTCAAGAGCGTTTGTTCATCTTTAAGTAGATAGGTATTACCTGAACTATCGGTATAAAGTTGATTGTCGTCGATATAACCAACAAGTTTGTCCAGTGATTCTAGACTGGCAGGCCACTGATTAAGCATCGTCCGACGGGCTGTAAAATCCGACCGAACAAAAGTTTGTATCGCATCATCGTGCGCTACAGCCGCCGTGTGGGAGAGTGATGTCTGTGGCTGACTGCTATTTTCAGTTGCCCACACAGACACACAACAAAGCTGTATGAAAAGCATCATCATTGCCCAGCGCCGAATATGGTTAAACATAGTAAACCCTTGCTATGTGAATATTTTTTAAGCTTGACTGAGGTTGGCCTGTATCAATGCGTACAGGCCCTCGTTGATTTGTTATTTTGGAATGTACGGGCTCCATGGCTCCGCACGAATCGTGGTTGGTGTTTTATAGACCACATCAAATTGGCCATCAGCACGAATTTGACCAATCATGACTGGCTTTTGTAAATGATGATTGGTTTCATCCATTTTTAAGGTATATCCAGACGGTGCTGCAAACGTCTGGCCCGCCATGGCTGTACGGACTTTATCCACATCGGTTGAGCCTGCTTTTTCGACTGCCTGTTTCCACATATTAATCCCCACATATGTGGCTTCCATTGGGTCATTGGTGACCACTTTTGAGGCATTCGGCAGTTTATACTCCACTGCGTACTGTTTGAATTTATTGATAAAGTCGATGTTTTTTGGATTCTTAACCGACATGAAGTAATTCCAAGCCGCTAAGTGACCCACCAGCGGTTTGGTATCGATACCGCGTAACTCTTCTTCACCCACAGAAAATGCCATCACTGGAATATCGGATGCTTTGATGCCTTGGTTACCCAACTCACGATAAAAAGGCACATTGGAGTCACCATTGATGGTTGAAATCACCGCAGTCTTTTTACCCGCAGCAAATTTTTTGATATTTCCCACAATGATTTGATAGTTGTTATGACCAAACGGCGTGTACTCTTCCATAATGTCGGCATCTGCAACGCCTTTCGATTTCAAAAATGCGCGAAGAATTTTATTGGTCGTACGTGGGTACACATAATCTGTACCCAGCAACACAAAGCGCTGCGCCTTGCCACCCTCTTCACTCATTAAATACTCCACCGCAGGAATCGCTTGCTGGTTCGGTGCAGCGCCCGTGTAGAATATATTTTTAGACTGTTCCTGACCTTCATATTGAACAGGATAAAATAATAAACCGTTGAGTTCCTCCACTACAGGTAAAACAGATTTGCGCGAAACCGATGTCCAGCATCCAAAAATGACCGCTACCTTGTCTTGAGTAATCAACTGACGTGCTTTTTCTGCAAAAAGTGGCCAGTCAGACGCAGGATCAACCACAACTGGCTCAAGCTTTTTACCTAATACGCCACCTTTCGCATTGATCTCATTGATGGTCATCAAGGCCGTGTCTTTAAGCGAAGTTTCTGAAATGGCCATAGTGCCAGATAAGGAATGTAAAATACCGACTTTAATGGTGTCTGAACTTTTGCTGGCTGGTGCAGACGTGGCCGACGTTTCGGTGGCTGCCGTTTTGTCTGATGATTTTGAGCATCCTGTGAGTGATAATCCCCCCATTACCGCTGCAATACACAATGAAATGGACGCCATTCTTTGCTGTAACATGACTTCTTCTCCAATTTGATCATCTTTAAATTAAAATATTTTTTTGCGATGAAATATCATTCAAAGAGCATGCCAAAAATAATTTTTTCAGCTTTATATTTTAAAAATTAAATCTTTAATTAAAATAATTTTAATTAAAATCATAATCTTAAATAATAATAATTAGTTTTAAAATAAATTATCTTCTTATTAATTTAATAATAGAGAAATAAAAAAAATAAAATACAAATCTTCGATTATAATGTGTTGTCAAAATTTGTCTCTACGTCATTTTACGTATAAATCTTCCATTTTCGTCATTTGGCTGATCAAGAATAGAAAACGGTTGAGTTCACTTGCAACTGAACTCAACCCTGTTTTTAAAAACCCACCCCAAAATGACACATGCCGAATAAAAAAAGCACCGAAATGATGAAGATGTGCTCTTGATTTAAAATTTCACATTAAGTGAAACTTGAGCCGTTCGTGGTGCACCTAAAAATAAATAGTCATCGCCCATAAATCCACCTACATCACGCCAGTATTGCTTATTGAACAGATTTTCAATGGTCAGTCTGAGTGTAGAGTCATAACCACTGACTTTAAAGGCATAAGCTGCACCAAGATCAAACACACTATAACCGCCAACTTTTACAGTTCCAGACTTATTGGCATATTTACTGGCGCTATATTGCATACCCGCCAAGAGTCGTAGACCGTCTATTTGCGCGACATCATAAGACACATGCGTTGCAAAACGCAGTTTGGGTACATTTTGAATTTGATGCCCTTCGTAAGCATCAACTTCACTTCCTTCCCAACGAGACTTCATCAATGCCAAACTTGAGCTCAGTTCAATTTGTGATGAAAGCTTGCCCGTCAATCCGAATTCGATTCCTTGAGAACGCTGATCACCTTTTTCGATAAACGTGAGATTGCCTTCATCAGTAGGTGCAACAAACTGATTATTCTGCTTTAAATCAAAAAGTGCCAAGCTGAGCAAAGCGTTGTTGTACTGCTGTTTGAAGCCCAGCTCATATTGTCGTGACTGAACAGGTGCCAAGACCTGATTGGCATTGCTTGTATACCATGGTGCTGTTCCACCGTCCGCTAAACCTTTCGCATAAGAAAGATAAACTATTGTATTTTCAAGTGGTCGATAACTTAATGCCATTTGTGGTAAAAATTTTTGAATGTCTGTATGACGATTTTCCGTACCATCACTGTCATACGCTTTTTCATTTAAATCGATCCATTTTCCACCCAGTAATACTGTCCATTGTGGATCAACCTCCATTCGATCTGTAAATGCCACAGAAAGCTGCTTACTTTCGAGTGGCTTATATCGATTTCCTAAATCAAATGTAGCGGGCTCAAAATCGATGGTGTCCTGATAAATATTCCCTGTTCCAACGTGTGTATTAATACCAACATAACGTTTTTGATTTTTTTCTACAGCAGCCAGTTCAAAATTCAAATGATGATGTACAGTTCCCGTTTCAAATTGGCCCTTTAAACTCGATTTGAGTTGTGTGGTCATACGTACATCGTCTGGGCTACGGTAATCGTAAAGATCGTAGTTTCCATCGGCATCAAAGGTATTTTCAATCGGTTTCAAACCTTTATAGGAACCATATGGAAAGGCAATATAATCGTCAATTTTGACATGGCTATAACTCGCACCGATGCTCGCAGCCCAGTCTGAGTTAATTTGATAGCGATACGTCAGGCTGGTGTTCAGCGCAACGTTGGTGACTGGCTTACTCCAGCTTTGATAACCCAGCAATCTGCTCCAAGCCACATCAGTCGGAACTGTTGAGCCGTCGAGTAATTGGTATCCCGGAACTGAACGTTGTTTTTGGCGTTGTGATTCAATATCAAACTGAAGCTGTGATTGATCATCAATCTGCCAATCGAGTGCGAGTGAGCCGAACACACGTTGACCGTTAGCATGCTCGACATAAGGATGAATCTGTTCTTCGGCAAGATTTACGCGATAACCTAAGGTTTGCGCTTTGCCTAAAAAGCCACCGACATCTAGCCCGATAGATGTTCCTCCCTCACTGTTGGCACCCACAGTAACTGAACGAATATCCTCTGGACGCTTTGTAACATAATTGACGACGCCACCGGGTGTCGACATGCCACTTTGAATGGCCGAAATGCCTTTTAGAATTTCTACTCGATCCTTATTTTCAAGTGCAATGTTTTGTTCACCACGAACCACATAGCCATTGAGCAGATAGCTTGAACCTAAAGCCAGCGCAAAACCACGCGAGACAAAATTCGGATAGTAACCGATTGCAGCATATCCATCTCCCAAAGCAGCATCATTCTTGATCACATCGGTCAGTACTTTGGCTTGCTGATCCTCTAAGCGTGCTGAACTCACGACAGATACAGAGGCTGGAATATCTTTTAACTGCGTTGTACCAAAACCTTCCAGATTAACATTTTGACGCAAATAACCAGAATCTTGCTGATTGGCACTCAACACAATGGTTTCGAGCTGCTTAGATTGAGTTTCTGCAAAACTGAGTGTACTTAAAGTACCAATACCTGTACCTAAGATCATTTTTAAACAACGAAAAAGAAATGTGGTGGGAAACATCTGGGCGTTTATCATAAATGATCCTGAATACTCAAAACTCAATGTAACTTTGCGTAAGTAAAAATATATGCAGAGTATATAGGAGTCATATCCAGATCAAACGCATTGTTTGCTTTATTTGTTGAGTAAAATACACAATTAAAAGCTAAAAATTTGAAAAAAATCAAAAATTGATTTAAACAATAACTTAGTCAGTTTCTATTACACATGTAGCAAATCATTAGGATTAAAAAAATGGCCTCATGGAATATCCACTCCGTTGTAGACGGCTTGCAAAAAGCACGGCACGACTGGCGTGAAAGTCAACATCGCACCAAAGAGATGGGAGATCGCGAACTGCCATCTAAGGAAGTTCTTCGGGTCGTGGTTAATGACTTATGCGGCATTTTATTTCCGATGCGACTTGGACCTGCAGAACTTCGCCAAGAAACCGAAAATTACTATATTGCTTATACGCTTGACCGCGTATTAAACGAACTTTTTATACAAGTACGCATGGCCTTGCATTACGAGGCAAAGCTGCACCCAAGTACTGTCGATCAAGACATCGATACATATGCCAAAACCATAGTCCAAGATTTTGCCAATGCGCTGCCAGATATCCGCCGTTTACTTGATGAAGATGTACTCGCGGCTTTTGAGGGCGATCCGGCTGCTCACAGTGTCGATGAGGTACTGATTTGTTATCCGGGATTATTGGCGATTATCCATCATCGTCTTTCACATCAGCTATATAAGCATGTGCCGCTGGTGTCTAGAATTATTTCTGAACTGGCGCATTCTGCAACAGGTATCGATATTCATCCAGGTGCCCAAATTGGTAAAGGTTTCTTTATCGATCATGGAACCGGCGTTGTGATTGGAGAAACCTGTATTATTGGTGAGCGTGTGCGTATTTATCAGGCAGTAACACTGGGTGCAAAACGATTTGAGCTTACCGATGATGGTGGCCTGAAAAAAGATTATGCGCGTCATCCGATTGTAGAAGATGAAGTGGTAATTTATGCAGGTGCCACGATTTTAGGCCGAATTATCATTGGTAAAGGATCTACGATTGGCGGAAATGTATGGCTGACGCACAGTGTGCCTGCGGCAAGCCAAATTTTGCAATCGCCATCTGAATCTTGTAAAAAAGTACCTTAAGGTTATTACCCTCATCATAAATCCACTTCAGAGTATCGTTAAAATATTGAGGAAGTGGATTTATATCTTTTTTATTTAATAATCAAATTCTCTATATTTTAATGACGTCGCGTACCAAAACCGACATAAAAATATTTTTTGTTAAACGTGCAGTGCCATGAGCAATAAAATCGTCAGACATCATTTCGATTTGCTGTAAACTTTCATAATAGATTTGCTCATCGAAGGCAATTTGATCTGAACTACTGCTTTCAACTTTTGAAGAAATCCATTCTTGCTCGAATATCAATTTTAATCTAGCTAAAAAATCTGTTCGTGTTGAAGCATTATTGACGTGATACAGTATTCGTTCTTGCTCATCTGAACTGATCGAAAAAATCATCTCATACACTTTCATTTTTTATTAGACATAGTTTTACAAAATAAAAAAACCTGTAACCGGGAATGCAAAACCATTACAGGGTTTCCACAATGGAAATCAATTTTGTTAAATATATCACATTTTTTAATATTTAAACCAATTAATTATCTTTTTTATTTAATTTAAATTTCACAATTTATGTTAAAAATTTAGGCTAGCTTAAGTTATCTCATCTTCTATTTTCACTAAAATAAACAGAAATAATCACTAAGAATCAATTACTCTTTGTTATCGCATGAATGAATAGAGAAATTGCCTCTTACAATTACTTTGACTAAAATTTGTTGTATGATGTCTTATCTTTAAATGTTATGATCTTATGAAATCTTTAAAAATTACTTGTACAGAAAAATACGTGTTACTTGATCAAGCATTCGAGTTCGATTTTCCAGTGGATTATACCGAGTTTGAGCAGCTCACTCAGGAGCAGTTTGCGACACAAGTATTCGATCAAGATGTACTCATTATCAGTGATTTAGATATTAATGAAACTATTTTAAAAAATAACCCGAATTTAAAACTGGTGGCATTATGTTCAACCGGATTCAATCATGTCAACATGCCTTTATTGCGGCAACATGGTATTCAGGTATGTAATATTCGCGGCTATGCAGGCGATGCTGTAGCAGAACATGCATTTACCTTTATGATTTATCTGATTAAAAATTTTGGCCAGCAGCTTCAAGGTGTATTAGAGGACAAATGGTCGATCGGAGATAGTTCGTTTCATTTGGCTGCCCCAATGCGCGAACTTAAAGGTAAAACGCTCACAATTATTGGCAAAGGTGAAATTGGTTTATCTCTTGCTCAAAAAGCTGAGGCTTTTGGAATGCACGTTCTCTTTAGTGAGCGTAAAGGTGCAACAACGTGTCGTGAAGGCTATGTTCCTTTTGAAACAGCCATTCAAACTGCAGATATTGTGTCTCTACACTGCGAACTCAACCAACAGACTCGTCATTTAATTGATGCCTCAGTATTGAAGATGATGAAACCCAACAGTTTACTGATTAATGTAGGACGTGGTGGTTTGGTCGATGCCAACGCCATTGTTGCAGCGATTGAATCTGGAGAATTGGCGGGCTATGCAGCTGATGTATTGGATCAAGAACCACCACCAGTCGATCATCCCCTATTAAATTTACATAAGCAGCATGCCAATGTATTGATTACAGGACATATTGCTTGGGGAACCGACGAAGCACAGCAGCGGTTATTTTTAACCATTCAAGACAATATTAATAAAAATATGCAAGGTATTGAGCAAAATCTAGTTTAAGCCTTGAGGTCGGGATTGTTCAAATTCAATCACGACCTTAATTTTGATTATTGTTTGAATTTCTTAATACTTTTAGACAAATGTGCACGCATCATTTGACGAGCAAGTAATCCATCTTGATCCACAATTGCATTGTAAATATTCACGTGGTCATGATGTACAGACTTAAGATAGTCCTCACGATTTTCCGGGCTCTTTTCAATTGAATTGAGTCGAGCACGCGGAATGATTTTTTCACCCAGATACTTTAAAAAATCGACAAAATATTGATTACTTGATGCTTCTGCAATTGCAATATGAAAGTCATAATCTGCCTTGACCGTTCCATCGTTTGCTGTTGACGAAATATGAGATTCAAAATCTTCAAGCGCTGCTTTCATTTTGGCAATATGAATATCTGAACGGCGCTCGGATGCCAAAAATACCGCTTCCGACTCTAAGCTAATTCGAAGCTCAAGTAATGCCACAATGTCATTGATGGTTTCTAGGCTAGCGTTGGACAACAAAAAATTTTGTTCTGCGATCTGTTCTTTTACAAATGTGCCAATTCCATGACGGGTTTCGACATATCCTAACGAGCGAAGTTCTGTGATCGTCTCTCGAATCACGGAGCGACTGACTTCAAATGCCTCGATCAGCTCAAGTTCAGTAGGAATTTTTTCTCCAACTTTAAATTCTCCAGACTGAATTTTTGCAATAAGTTGTTCTACAATAATCTGGCTTAGTTTTTTTGCTGATCTAGGTTTGATTGCGCTAGACATATTTGAAGAACTCATTAAACATTAGAAAATTCGATTATTCATATTACTATAAACTGACAAGTTAGTCATAAGCACATTGAAAAAATTCAGCTTATGGGCAGTTTTGAAAATTAAAAACAGTGTTATAAAAGAGCAGTTCAGCTACAGCTGAACCGCTTTCTCATATTAGATTGCATTTTTTGTGAATTGACCGTTAATCAACCGATGGATGTTTAATGGATTAGTATCTTTTAGTGCATCAGGCAGCAAGGCCTGCGGAGTATTTTGGTAGCATACCGGACGCAAAAAGCGATCGATAGCACCTGTACCTACCGAGGTGCCGCGTGCATCACTGGTTGCCGGAAATGGACCACCATGTACCATGGCATCACAAACTTCTACACCTGTTGGGTAGCCATTAAATAATACACGGCCAGCTTTACGGGTGAGTGTTTGTAATAGATCTGCAGCCTCTGCCAAATCGCTATCATCACCAATAATAGTTGCGGTGAGCTGACCACCTAGAGCATTGAGTCCTTGCAGGAGCTCAGCCTTGGTTTCAACCGAAACAACCACCGACATCGGACCAAATACTTCATGTTGCAACAATGCATGACCTTTTAGCAGCAAAGAAGAATCTGCTTTGAACAAATGCGCCTGTGCCTGTGAAGCCATTTCTGGCGCTAAACCAGATGCGATGTGTTCAAAACCTGATGCATCAACTAGGTTTTGAATGCCCTGATGATAACTTTTTAAGGTACCCCGATTAAGCATCACTTGTGGAGCAGCACTACGTGTTGAGTCAATCAAAGCCTCCACAAATCGATCAAACTCAACACTTTTAATCCCAATAATCAAACCTGGTTTTGTACAAAACTGGCCACATCCCATGTTAAATGAAGCAACTGTATCTTGTGCAATTTTCTCTGCACGTGCGTTAAGCGCATCTGGTAGCACAACTACAGGATTAACGCTCGACATTTCTGCAAAAAATGGAATAGGCTGAGTGCGGTTTTGTGCTAAGCGAAACAATGCCATTCCGCCTTCGAGTGAGCCCGTGAAACCGGCAGCTTGAATGAGAGGATGCTCGACCAGATTAGCACCTACTCGTGCTCCAAAGATCATATTGAATGTGCCACGCGGCATATTGCAAATCTCGATTGCTTTTTCGATCGCCTGAGCAACCAGTTCAGCTGTTGCCATATGACCTGAATGTGCCTTAAATACCACGCTACAGCCTGCGGCAAGCGCTGCGACTGTATCACCACCTGCGGTAGAAAATGCAAGCGGAAAGTTACTGGCACCAAAAACTGCAACCGGCCCCACGCCAACTTTATATTGTCTTAAATCGACACGCGGTAAAGGTTTACGATCTGGCAGCGCGGTATCAATTCGAGCACCCAGTACATCTCCACGGCGCAGCAATTCAGCAAATAGTCGAAGTTGCCCTGTTACTCGTGCAGTTTCACCTTGCAAGCGCGCAAGTGGTAAGCCTGTTTCTAGGGCCGCCACTTCTTGAAGCTCAGCACCTAGCCCTTCAATCTGAATGGCAATTTCATCTAAAAATAATGCGCGTTGTTCGTGACTGGTATTTTGGTATGTCAAAAATGCCTGATGTGCGGCTTTTGCTGCAAGATCCACCTCATTCAAACTGGCTTGACTAAATATATAGCCAGTCGGCTGATAGTCTGTAGCATTGATACTTTCTAAGCTTGCCGCGTGTTCTGCAACACGTTGACCCTGAATAAACTGTTTACCGATATTCTTGCTCATCATAGTATTTCCTTAAAACTTTGAACTTATTGCGGGCCAAGTGTCGCAATCAATTCTGCTAAATCTTCGTAATCCGCAGGCGTCATATCACTGAGCGGCGGACGAACCGGCCCTGCATCATGCCCTACAATTTTCGCCCCTGCTTTGATCATACTTACCGCATAACCAGACTTACGGTTGCGGATTTTGATCAGAGGTAAAAAGAAGTCACGAATCAAACGTTGGGTTGTTTCAAAGTCATCACGACGTAAAGCGTTGTAAAACTCCATCGCTGTTTTTGGAATAAAGTTAAATACAGCCGATGAATAGACAGGTGAACCTAATGCCTTGTAAGGCGCTGCAAAAACTTCCGCCGTAGGTAAGCCACCCAAATATGACAAACGATCACCAAAGGTTTGTACCACTTCCGTCATCATATCGATTTGGCCCGAACTGTCTTTAAAGCCAATCAGATTTGGACAGGCTTCAACCAGTTGATGTAGAGAATCAACATTGAGTTTAGAAACACTGCGGTTATAAAAAATCACACCAAAATCGACTGCTTGGCAGATCTGTTTCACGTGTTCAATCAAACCTTCTTGGCTTGCTTCGGTTAAGTAGTGCGGCATCAGCAAAATACCGTGAGCACCTAAACGCTCTGCTTCTTGGGCTTGAGCAATTGCTTGACGTGTTGGACCACCTGCACCTGCAATGATTGGAACACTACCCTTGCACGCATCGACTGCCGTTTTAATAACATCCGAATATTCAGAACCGGTTAATGAAAAATATTCACCCGTACCACCCGCTGCAAATAAAGCACTTGCACCATAAGGCGCTAACCATTCAAGACGTTTTTGATAAGACGCCGCATTAAATTCCCCATGCTGGTCAAAGTCAGTAACTGGAAAAGACAATAAACCGTCAGAAACAATTTTTTTTAACTCAAGAGCATCCATTAACGCATATCCTTTTGAACCTATGTTGTCAGACATCTTACATCATATCTTTTTTCAGTTTCAATTCTTTTTTATTTTTTTTGCTAAATTTAATTCAATAAAAACGGCCGCTCGTGTGAGCGGCCGTTTTGAATCATTCAAAAACTCTAAATTAACGAACCAAACATGGCTTTTTATTATTGAATGTCCAGTTCGGGATCATATATTGCATGGCTTCAGCATCATTGCGAGCGCCTAAGCCTTTGGCTTTATAAAGCTCATGTGCTTTGTAGATATTATCCCAATCGAGTTCTACACCAAGTCCGGGAGCTGTGGAAACCTGAATTTTGCCGTTCTTAATCTCAAGTGGTGACTTGGTAAGATGGTCAATACCTTCTTGCCAAATCCAGTGTGTGTCAATCGCTGTAACGTTGCCCACAGCGGCTGCAGCAACATGTGTAAACATCGCCAGCGAAATATCGAAGTGATTATTTGAATGTGATCCCCATGTAAGGTTATACATCTTGCATAACTGCGATACGCGAACAGATCCTTCTAGCGTCCAGAAATGTGGATCGGCTAAAGGGATATCCACTGCCTGAAGCTGAATACTATGCGACATTTCCCGCCAGTCAGTTGCAATCATATTGGTTGCGGTAGGCAAGCCTGTAGCACGTTTGAATTCCGCCATAATTTCACGGCTTGAGTAACCTTGTTCAGCCCCGCATGGATCTTCGGCATAAGCCAGCACATGCTTTAAATGTTTACCCACGGCAATCGCTTCATCTAAAAACCACGCACCATTTGGATCAAGCGTGACACGTGCTTCAGGAAAGCGATGCGCAATTGCGGTTACCGCTTCTGCTTCTTGTTCGGCGTGTAAGACACCACCTTTTAATTTAAAATCTTTAAAGCCATAACGGTCATAAGAAGCTTCGGCCAATCGTTGAATGGCACTTGGTGTGAGCGCTTTTTCATGGCGAACCTGATACCAATCCAATTCAGTCTTTGCAGTTGAGCCGAGATAATCCAATTGAGTTTGTTGACGGTCACCAATAAAAAATAAATAACCCAATACTTCAACTTCAGTACGTTG
Source organism: Acinetobacter soli (assembly GCF_000760595.1). Lineage (GTDB taxonomy): Bacteria > Pseudomonadota > Gammaproteobacteria > Pseudomonadales > Moraxellaceae > Acinetobacter > Acinetobacter soli. Next base: position 26,092 of record NZ_BBNM01000012.1, read on the forward strand.
CTGCCCATCGCCTAACAAACTGGCGACATTGACATTTAAATGCTGGCCCAATAAATCGAGTAAAGCGGATTCATAAGCCGTGACAACATGAATGGTTGTACGCAAATCAAAAGTCTGGTTCCCACGCCCACCACGATCACGGTCGGCAAAAGTCTCTTGAATTTTTTTTAGCAGATTTTTGTATTCACCGATAGGCTGACCTTCAATTAACGCTTTCGCATCATTTAAGGTATTTAAGATTTTTTCACCACCCGGAATTTCGCCAACACCGATATTTCCTGAGTTATCCTCTATAACCAATAGATTACGCGTGAAATACGGGCCATGTGCGCCACTTAAATTAAGTAACATGCTGTCATGCCCTGCTACCGGAATTGCACGAACCGATTTTACTATAGGTGTTGAAGTCGCCATCTTGATACTCCTTGGCTAGGGTTACTTTTTCTTTTTTAAACGCTATAAGACATCAGACAACTTGTCAATTCACGTACTCAAAAATAATTTTCTTAGATAGCTTGTCAAATTAAAATAAATAGTCGTATGATGTCTTATATCTAAATTATCAAGTTTAGAACTGGACTATAGAATATCGAAATATTTTTTGATTTATTCTATGCACGAATATGACATGACGTCACCTGTTTCATGGACCAGCAAACAGGTTGATTATTAGAAGAGTTTGTATATGGATAACTTGCAAACAAACATCGCCGTGATCAGTAAAAATCGGGTTTCTCACACTAAAACCCGTTATTACATTCTGGCCATGATTTTTTTAGTCACAGCACTTAATTACGGAGATAGAGCAACCATTTCAATGGCTGCATCTCCAATGTCCCAAGAATTGGGACTTACATCGGTCACTATGGGCTACATATTTTCTGCATTTGGCTGGGCGTATGTCATCGGACAAATCCCCGGTGGATGGCTTCTCGATAAATTCGGAGCACGTAAAGTATATTTCTGGAGTATTTTACTCTGGTCGATCTTTACAGTCATGCTTGGCTTTGTCGATATTTTTGGCTCCATTCCCTTAATTATTGCATCACTTTTTATTTTGCGGTTTATGGTCGGTTTGTCTGAAAGCCCAGCCTTTCCTGGAAATAGTCAAATTGTCGCTGCTTGGTTTCCAACCAAAGAACGCGGTACTGCGGCCGCTATTTTTAACTCTGCTCAATACTTTGCCACCGTGATCTTTGCACCGTTTATGGGCTGGTTAGTTACGCACATTCACTGGCAATCTGTTTTCTGGATCATGGGTGGAATCGGGATTGTGATTGCATTTATTTGGCTAAAGGTTATTTATAGCCCAGAAAAGCATCCTCGTTTAAATTCTGCTGAGTTTAAATATCTTCAAGATCATGGTGCCATCACCAATATGGGCGAAAATCAGCTTAAAAAGGTCGATGAAAACAATAAAATGAGCTGGTCTAATATCCGTAAACTACTGGCATCTCGGATGTTACTGGGTATTTTTATTGCACAGTATTGTATTACCTGCCTCACCTATTTCTTTTTAACCTGGTTTCCTGTGTATTTGGTCAAAGAACGTCACATGACAATTTTACAAGCAGGTTTTGCGGCTGTTTTGCCAGCGCTCTGTGGTTTTATTGGAGGAATTTTAGGTGGCATTATTTCCGACAAACTCATCCGTATGAATAAATCACTCACTTTTGCACGTAAGTTCCCTATTGTGCTCGGTATGTTACTGTCTACCAGTATTGTGGTGTGTAATTTTGTAGAGTCTCAAACGGCGATTGTATTTTTCATGTCACTGGCATTTTTTGGCAAAGGCTTTGGCGCACTTGGCTGGGCTGTCATGTCGGATGTTGCACCTAAAGAGATGATTGGATTATCAGGTGGCTTATTCAATACTTTTGGAAATACTGCTGGCATCATCATTCCGATTGCAATCGGCTACATCTTAGCAGCGACAGGTTCTTTTAATGGTGCTCTGATTTTTGTTGGCGTTCACGCTGTGATTGCCATGTTCTGCTATTTATTTGTGGTTGGGAAGATTCAACGCTTTCAACTGAAAACATCCATATAAGTAATCTCGATTAGCCGATGCCAAATATATTTGGCATACGGCCTTAATTAAATTAACAAGGAAGACTCATGCAAAAGCCATTACTGATCAAAATTAATCCGCTGGACAATGTTGCCATTGTGGTCAACGATGGCGGCCTTGCACAAGGAACTGTGATTGAGGCATATGATCTATGTTTGATCGAATATATTCCACAAGGCCATAAAGTACTGCTTGAAGACTTAAAAAACGGCGCATCCATCATTCGCTATGGTGAAGTCATTGGTTATGTTAATTGCGATTTAAACGCGGGAGCATGGGTGAATGAAGCGGTCACGCGCATGCCAACGCCCCCTGATTTAAGTGAGCTTGAGTTAGCCACCCGTCCGGCACCTCAAATGGAACCTTTGACTGGCTATACCTTTAAAGGTTACATAAATAAAGATGGTTCAGTCGGTACAAAAAACCTTTTGGCAATTACCACCAGCGTGAATTGCGTAGAAGGAATTGTCGATCATGTGGTGAAAATTATAGAACGTGAGCTATTGGCAGAATATCCAAATGTAGACGGCGTAGTTGGTTTAAATCATTTGTATGGCTGTGGTGTTGCTATTGATGCACCTGCCGCGATTGTACCAATCCGTACTATTCATAATCTGGCATTGAATCCTAATTTTGGTGGAGAAGTCATGGTCGTGAGTTTAGGCTGTGAAAAAATGCAACCCGAACGCTTACTTTCACTCCCAACAGAAAATAAACGTATTCCGCTTGAAAATGAAGACATCATCCAGCTTCAAGATGAACAGCATCACGGCTTTCAAAGTATGGTCGATCATATTTTGGCGGTTGCAAAGATTCATTTAGAAAAGCTCAACCAGCGCCAGCGTGAAGTTGTTTCGGCATCACATTTAGTTGTCGGTATGCAGTGCGGTGGTAGCGATGCCTTTTCTGGCGTGACCTCTAATCCGGCTGTTGGTTTTGCTTCAGATTTGATTATCCGCTGCGGCGGTACAGTCATGTTTTCAGAAGTGACCGAAGTTCGTGATGGTATCCATTTACTTACTCCACGCGCAGAAAACGAACAAGTCGCGAAAGATTTAATTCGTGAAATGCAGTGGTACGATGATTATTTGGCCGCAGGCAAAGTTGATCGAAGTGCCAATACCACACCCGGCAACAAGAAAGGCGGTTTAAATAATATTGTTGAAAAAGCCATGGGATCAATTGCCAAGTCAGGCCGCTCTGCGATTGTTGAGGTGTTGTCACCGGGTCAAAAACCCACTAAAAAAGGGCTGATCTTTGCCGCTACACCATCGAGTGACTTTATTTGCGGCACACAACAAATGGCTTCGGGTATTACAGTACAAGTGTTTACTACAGGCCGCGGGACACCTTATGGATTGGCAGCGGTGCCTGTCATCAAGATGGCCAGCCGCAATACCATTGCCAATCGCTGGTATGATCTCATCGATATTAGTGCGGGCGATATTGCGATTGGTAAAAAAACCATTGAAGAAGTGGGTTGGGAACTATTTGAACTGATTTTGAAAGTCGCGAGTGGCGAACAGCAAACATGGTCGGATAAATGGGGAATTCACAATTCGCTGGCCGTGTTTAATCCTGCACCAGTTACCTAAGGCATATAAAAAAAGATGAATTCTGTGTATTCATCTTTTTTATTTCAATATTTGATTGCGATACATTTCACTCATTTTCTAGATCGCTGCTAAACTAAACACTGAAACTTGTTGCCACTTTGATCTTATGCAAAATCTCTCCACTCCTGCTTCGTCGTCTGACAATATCGGAAAGGCGCTGCTGTGTCTAATGACATCCGCCTTACTTTTTTCGATTATGGGAGTGTGTATCCGATTTGCATCACAAAGTGTCGACAACGCAACGATCGTATTTTTTCGAAACGCGGTGGGTCTATTCATTTTTATTCCCATGTTAATTAAAAATGGATTTGGACTCATTCGAACGCAAAAATTATGGATGCATACGTGGCGAAGTGTGGTGGGATTGGCCGCGATGTATGGTTTCTTTTATGCGATTGCCAATCTAAAGCTCTCCAATGCGATGGTGTTTAGTTACTCTTCACCTATTTTCATTCCACTGATTGCGTGGTTATTTCTCAAAGAACAAATCACCAAATCTATGATTTTTGCTGCCGTATTGGGTTTAGTGGGTGTCATGTTTGTTGCTAAACCTGATCAGGGCTTATTTAATCTGATTTCTTTTATCGGCCTTGGGGCCTGCTTTTTATCTGCGATGGCTTTTGTGACTGTCCGTGCGCTGACCAGCACCGAATCTCCAGAACGCATCGTATTTTATTTCTGTATGTTTGGTACGCTGATTTCATCAATCCCGATGTTTTGGCACTGGCGAATGTTCACCCTACACGAACTGGCTTTACTTATTACAGCTGGGCTACTGGCTAATATTAGTCAATTATTTATGTCTTATGCCTACAGCTTAGCACCGGCTGGTAAAATCGGCCCGATGAACTATATCGCGATTGTGTTTGCAGGTGTATGGGGCTATGTTTTTTGGCGAGAGCTTCCCGACCTGTTTACACTGATCGGGATTGCCATTATTTTGATTGCAATCTTGATGTGCAACCCATTTGCACAACAAAAAGTGATGCGGTTATTCAGAGTCAATCGTTGAATGTATGAATCTAGAATATTTTATCAACACATCAAGATGAGCTCCAGATTTAGGAGCTCATCTTTTGCAGCATAAAGTCTTCATGATCAATATAAGGCTGCATTGTAACGCTATCCAAAATTTCAATACCATCATCAGTGTAGACCAAAATATTTCTGGCTTTCAGAGGATGGAGCTCAATTTGAAGTTTTCCATCATCTAAAAACTCAAAACGACCACGGTGGCTTTCTAAGACACTATTATCCTGATTAGATCGATACAACAAGGTAAAGGACTGATCTTGAAATAATTCTAAATCATAACCTACACCTTCACATCCTTCACATCGCGATACACAAGCAGCACATGGCAGTGAACCTTGATACTTACCCACCCATTTCTGTAAATTGGTATCCACTTGTTGCTTTTCGTGTGCCGAAGTAACATCCGATTTTGACTGAGCACACCCCAGACCAATACTCGCAAAAATGACCGAAACCAATATTATGTTTTTCATATAAAATTATCTCATCTTCACAGACGGCAAATGCCGCCCGAGCTTGTCAATTGATCAATATTTAAATGTCATTGCTAGCTCGACACTGCGAGGTGCACCAATATAAATCTGTGTTGAGGAGTATCCTGAATATTCACCATAAAACTCGTTAGTCAGATTGCGTCCCCATAAGGTCAAAGTGATATTTTTAAGTGCATAAGATAATGATGCGTCATAAGTCGTATGTCCTTTTACGAAATAGGTATTCGCTGTATCGGTATAAAAGCCACTGGCATGCTTCACAAATCCACCTAGCGTAATGGGCTGGCTTTTGAAGGTATAGAGCATAGAAGCATTGATGACTCGATCTGGCACATTGATTGGACGATTTCCAGAACGATCTGCACCACCAGACTCGATCAGTTTTTTGTATTGAGCATCCACCCACGATGCACCCAAGTTGCTTCGAAGTTGAGGAGTAATCGCGTAAGAGGCTGTGATTTCGGCGCCTTTAGATTTTTGCTTTCCGCCTTGAACTGTCAGATTCACATTATTAGGATCTCGAGTGAGAATATCATCGAGTTCAATATGATATATCGAACCAATCAGTGCGAGCTTTTGGTCAAAACTGCTGCTTTTAAACCCGATTTCTGCCGACTTCCCTTTAGATAGATTGAACTCTCCATTGGCTGTAGAAATAACCAATAAAGACGAAACAGGTGTAACAGCGGTACTGTATTGGCCATACACCTGCACATGATCATTGATGTCATATACACTACCTAAACGCCACGAAAATGGTCGAAACGAAGGTGAGAAGAATTGCGATGTTGATGTAATCTGATTTTTACTTTCTCTATCTACATCGAGTGTTTCATAACGCACACCGCCAACGACTAACCACTTTGGATTAAGATTAATGGCATTCTCTGCAAATAAAGCCCAATTATTGATTCTTGTCGTAAAGTCAAAGTTGCTGGTCCAACCCGACCAATCAGCTCCGGGCATCGATCCCACAACCGGATCAAAAGGATCAACAGCAGACAAATTTCCACTAGGTCGTGCACTTTCAAAATGAGTATGACTATATTCTGTACCCAAACTAAATCTTTGACGAAATCGATTCGCAACCAACGAATCATAACTTGCACTTAACCGATTACTCCACACTGTATGATCGTGATCCCAACGCTGTACTGTGCGATTGAAAAGTCCTGAGCGTGTGTAGGTTTGCTCTGGTGCCAAAAAAAACTCACGATCAGCATGATAAAAAGTTGCAATATTACTGATTGACCATTCAGGATTGAGCACATAATCCGTCTGCCACGAAATATTGGTAGTTCCTGCACTTAAATGCGCACCTTCGGGGTTGTAGTTTTTATAGCGAGTAGCCTTATCAATCACAACACCGTATGGATTATCTAAAATCTGGCTGGGTTGCCTAGCAGCAGATGTAGAAAGTACAGGTGATCCTTGATAGCTTGAATTGTCTTTATCATCATCATAATTGATGGCAATCAGCATCGATAGCGTATCATTAGGCTGATACAACAGGCCGCTATAAAGTCCTATTTTACGGCTCTGATTACGATCTATATCGTTGAGACTCCCTGAGGTCAAATAACTAACGCCGCCTCGTATCGCCACATCTGCACTGATTGGAGCGTTTGCATCTAACGCTGCTCGTGCTGTACTAAAACTGCCAGAACTCAACAGACCCTCAACCGAAGTGCGTTCTAATGTTGGCTTACGTGTAACCAAATTTACTGTACCGCCAAGAGCACCTTCACCATAGAGTACCGAAGCTGGCCCTTTTAATACTTCGACTTTTTCATATTTCCATACATCTAAATCACGAGTAGTAAATGTAGATGCACCTAAACGCACGCCATCTTGTAACACGGTATTAGTATTGCCAGAAAAACCACGCAGCGTTAAAACAGCAGGATTGCCTGGTACATTCCCAACGGTTGCGCCTGTAATTGAACCAAAAGCTTCTTTAACGGTACGCACACCATTTTCTTGTAATTGCTTTTGAGTGATGGTTTGCACAGATGCCGGGGTTTCTCTGGCCGAAAGTTTTAATCGGCTTGCAGTTGAGTTGACTTGATTCAACAAAAGCGGATCACTTTCTTGTGTATCTTGTGCCGTGGTTGTAATTTTGGGAAGTATTGCATTTGGGTATTGGTCTTCAGCTTTGGTGTACTGAATACCGGCTGTACCAAGCGCAAGTCCGATTACAATTGGTTGAATCTGAAATGTCAAAGATCCAAAGCAACGCTGAGTTTCAAAAGATGTAATTGTTCGTCCTTTTATACAAGGATATTGATTGAACTGCCCCATGGCTATTCCTTTTAAGCATAACTATTCCCAACAAAACTTTTGTAAAAAGCTTTGTTCACTTTTATCGAATGGACTACGAAAAAACTGGAGGAGCTCGCCCCTGAGGACTTAAAAAGAGACGTTTAAGTTGAAAATAAACATGCTTAAAGGCAGCTTGGTATTGCAATAATTGAAGCCGAACACGCTCAAAGACTTCTTTGATATCAGCATCAAGATGTACAACAAGAAAACCATGCACTGTACAAAACACACAACTGTGATCTAGCATGTGTGAATCATGAACAGGACTATGTTGTTTGTTAATTAAACGAGTAATAAAAGGCGCTTGATGATCCGAATGACCGATCATTTTATGAGACGTATCATGTTCGCTTTTCAATATTGAAAGCGTCATACATACCCGAGAAACTTGATATTTTTCAGGAAGCAAGGGCTGCAAGAAAACCGAAATTTGCATCAACATAGCAGCAAACGCGGCCAAAATAAAAAATCTCAATAAACTAATCTACACACGATTTAGCGCATCGCAACATTAACACAATCTCTACAATTCATTCAATTTTTTGCATTTTTATTTTAAAATTAAATTGTTGATTTAATTTTGAGTGTTAAAACTTTGAAAGTTCGATACTTTTTGTTATTCTAGAATTAATGATTTCCAAAAGAGATCACTTGGGTGTTGATGAGTTATGGTCGGCTGCTCGGTTTTTTTGCAGTCTTCTTACAAATCGCTGTGTTTTTACAGCCACTATTACCAGAGAAATACCAAGTTTCTCCGGTCTGTGAAACTGTTGCCCAAGCACTACAGATTGGTGATTTTGCGACCACATCAGTTGCACACTCTGAAATGTCCAATCACATGCATTCGCATCATGCTACAGCGCATCATTTAGCTGAACAGAAAATAAAAACTGATACATCACATCATCATCACGACATGAATCATCAATGTCAGTATTGCGTGGTCTATGGTCATGTTGTGCCTCTTCTTGATGTAGATTTAAGTGAAGTCTTGGTTCGTATTCAGGTTCGATATCTCGCCTTTAAACGTACTTTTTTTCACGTTTTCTTTGTACTTCAGCAGCTCTTTCTTATTCCTCAAGGACGCGCTCCACCGCTCTCTCTCGCCATTTAAATTTTTTATCTTAATTTTTAAATTGAATGAGTTGTAGAGACGAATCATTATGTTTTGCTTAAAAAATAGCCTATACTGGTTAGATATAAACTCGCCTGCAAAATTGCACGAGCAACATCATCCGTTGTATGAGGTGCTCTCATGACATTAGGATTAACCGCATTAGAATTAGCGCGGATTCAATTTGCGTTCACAGTATCTTTTCACATTATATTTCCAGCAATTTCAATTGGTTTAGCAAGTTTTCTTGCTGTGCTTGAATGGCGCTGGTTGCGTACTCAAAACCCGGTTTATCAAGACTTATTTAAGTTTTGGGTTAAGATTTTTGCTGTCGCTTTTGGTATGGGTGTCGTCTCTGGCGTTGTGATGAGCTATCAGTTTGGAACCAACTGGAGCGAGTTTTCTCGCTTTGCCGGAGGTGTCACAGGCCCATTACTTAGCTATGAAGTATTAAGTGCATTTTTCCTTGAAGCCGGCTTTTTAGGGATTATGCTGTTTGGCTGGGGCCGTGTGGGCAAAAATGCACACTTCTTCGCAACCTTAATGGTGGCGATTGGCACCTGTATTTCCATGTTCTGGATTTTATCGTCCAACAGCTGGATGCAAACACCACAAGGCTATAGCATTGAAAATGGCATTATCGTGCCACAAGATTGGGTTGCGATTATCTTCAATCCATCTTTCCCTTACCGACTGGCTCACATGGCGATTGCCGCATTTATGGTGTCATCACTTTTGGTGGCAGCAACCGCAGCATGGCATTTGCTCAAGGGGCGTCGTGATGCATTGGTCAAAAAGTCATTTTCCATGGCACTCTGGCTCATTTTGGTTTTGGCACCATTACAAGTATTTGTAGGTGATGCACATGGTCTCAATACTTTAGAGCATCAACCTGCAAAACTCGCTGCAATGGAAGGTCATTGGGAAACCAATCACGACCATGCCATGCCGTTGTATCTGTTCGGGATTCCAGATATGCAAGAAGAGCGAACCAAATATGCGATCGCGATTCCGCATTTGGGTAGTTTAATTTTAACGCACTCGATGGACGGAACAGTTAAAGGCCTTAAAGACTTTGCTCCGGAAGATCGCCCAAACTCCACCATCGTGTTTTGGAGCTTTCGAATTATGGTCGGGCTTGGCATGTTGATGATACTGTTGGCGTTGGCAGGTCTATGGCTCAGACGTTCAGACCGGCTTTATGAAAACAAATGGTTTCAGCGTTTTGCTTTGGTGATGGGGCCATCTGGATTTATTGCCTTGCTTGCAGGCTGGTTTACCACCGAAGTTGGTCGTCAGCCTTGGGTCGTCTATGGCGTGATGCGCACTAAAGATGCAATCTCTCCTGTCTCTGCCGAACAAGTCGGTCTCACCTTGATCATTTTTGTACTGGTGTACTTTGTTGTCTTTGGAATCGGTATTTATTACATGCTGAAACTGATTAATAAAGGGCCACAATTTATTCATAGCACGCCACAAGAAGCAGGCGGCGTTGGTCGGTTCAAAACCCCAATGCGACCGTTAAGTGCGGCTGATGAAGAGCTGGATGATCAAGACAAAGGAGCAACATCATGATTGATTTATCTTTAATCTGGGTCGTGATTATTGCTGTTGGCGTGTTTATCTATGTGGTGCTAGACGGGTTCGACTTGGGAATCGGAATTTTATTTCCATTTATTCAAGATCAGCAAGAACGCGACGTGATGATGAATACCGTGGCACCTGTTTGGGATGGTAATGAAACCTGGATGGTGCTTGGCGGTGCAGGCTTGTTTGCAGCGTTTCCAATTGTTTATTCTGCTGTTTTATCTGCGCTTTACTTACCTATTTTGCTGATGGTGGTTGCGCTGATCTTTCGTGGCGTAGCATTCGAGTTTCGCTTCAAGGCCAATCGTACCAAACATCTGTGGGACAAAGCATTTATTGGTGGCTCTGTTCTTTCGAGCTTTTTACAAGGCGTATTGCTGGGCGCTTATATCCAAGGCATACATGTTGTAGATGGTCGTTTTGCAGGTGGCGGTCTGGACTGGTTAACACCTTTTTCTCTTTTCACAGGTGTGGGCGTGGTTGTCCTTTACGCCGCGCTTGGGTGTGGCTGGTTGATCATGAAAACTGATCATCGTTTACAAGAAGATATGTTTAAGATTATGCCAAAGCTCATACTCGGATTGCTGTTTATTTTTGCGTGTGTGAGTTTGTATACACCTTTGTCTCAGCCACAAATCGCAGCGCGATGGTTTAGCTTACCTCAACTCTTGTATTTTAGTCCTGTTCCTATTTTGGTCTTGATATGTAGTGTGCTTGCACTTCGTGCATGTGCCAAGAAACAGGAATCGGCTCCCTTTTTATATATTCTGGCTCTGCTGTTCTTGGCCTATAGCGGATTTTTAATCAGTATTTTTCCGTATATAATTCCACCATCAGTGACCATTTGGGACGCTGCTGCTCCGGCAAATAGTCAATTGTTTGCCTTAATTGGTGCACTGATTTTGATTCCGATCATTATCACCTACACCATCATGGCGTACTGGGTTTTTCGAGACAAAGTACGCGTAGGTGATGAAGGGTATCACTAGGAGCGAATAAGTATGAAATTATCGAAATTTCAATGGTTCGTGGTTTTATGGCTGGGCGGATTCTTTGGGTTATTGCTGATTGCAATGGCCTTTCGACTCTTATTACAGCTCGCCTATTAATAAGAAAGGATGCTTAACGTGAATACTATGCAATATGGATCGCAACAGACACAGTCGATGTTGCTGCACATGGATAACCACTTTTTGGGGCAGGAAATTATTCAGGTTCGTAAGAAAATGAATATTTCTCAGACCCAACTGGCCACGATGCTGGGTATTTCAGTCAGAACGCTTGAAAGCTGGGAACGCGGGGTAAGACATCCCTCTAGTTCAGCCAAAGCATTAATTCGCTTGCTGATTAAATCTCCACATTTTGTGCTTAAAAATTTGGCCTAACCTATTTAATCTAGGTCATGTTGATGACATGGCCTCGTTACTTCGTCTAGATCAAATTTTTTTTGATCGCTCTTAAAGACTCGTTCAGCCGCTTAATGTCTGAAGGTTTTAATCCTGAAAAACTGTCATTAAAGAGCAATGAGGTAATTTCATTTATTTTAATCACCATTTCATGCCCCGACTCGGTCAACGTCACTCGGGTAACCCGATTATCAAGTTTGCATAAAGACGTTTCTACATAGCCTTCATCTTTTAAACGATAAATAATTTTGGTTGCCGTTGGAATTTTGATAAGTGCCATATCCGCCAGTTCCGAAATACTGGCATCGGGACGCGTTGAAGCAGCAAGCAAGATTCTACGGCGTGAATTGTCTAAACCATATTTTTTTAATGAATTGTCGATCTTATTGATATAAAGCGCGTGAACTTGTGAAATAAGATAGTACGGAAACTCTTCTAAATCAAATTCATCATGAACAGGAAAATATTTGGCATATTTATTGGTCATATAAGTCAAGCTTCTTAAAAGTGAATGGATTTAAATTAGCATATATTTTAGCTTAAGCATTCAAATTATTTTATTTTTAAAGTAAATTTTTTATTAAAATCATGTTTTTAATTATATAAAAGCAATCCGATATAGTTAATAAGTGTCATAATTTTTTTAAATCAAAATGTATAAAGTTTTTGTAAATGGACCACTCTAGATGAGCAGTCCTGTTTCAATGTTCTAGCCTAATGACGACTTGCATTCATTTTTCGAACCATCGCATCAAAAAATTTGTTGGCAAATCCACTTTCCCGAATCAGCATGGCCGTCAGATCTGTACATTTTTGTTTAACATCATGATTTAAAGGCATGTCTTCTCCTGCCATCGCATCTGCCTGACACTGTACTTCGGCAGCACGCTGTACGGTCCAAAGTAAAAAGAAGGCTTTTTCGATACTGCTCTCGCCCACAGCAATGCCGTGATTACGCAGAACTAAAATATGATGGTCTGCCAAGCTTTCAATCATGCGTGATTTTTCATCTTCAAACAGCGTGATTCCCTCAAAAGTATGATATCCAACTCGACCATAGAGCTGTGCGCCATAGAAACTATCATGTTTGAAGCCGTGCTTTTTTTGCACCACGGCGCTGATGGGTGTGGTATGAGTATGAATGACACAGCGGATATCATCTCTTGCACCATGCACTGCACTGTGTAACGCAAAACCAGCCGGATTGGCATCATACTCAGATGGTTCAACTTTGTTTCCATCCAAATCTACTTTAAGTAGGTTTTCAGGCGTGATTTCAGTGTAATTTAAACCAAACGGATTCACCAAATAGTGGTGTTCCTTGCCAGGTAATCGCGCAGAAATGTGGTTGAAAATCGTTTCTGTCCAGCCAAAATGATCAACCAAATGGTAGCACTGTGTCAGTTTGGTTCGAAGCGCCCATTCTTCTTGTGAGCACTGTGGTGGGGCAATTGCACTGTTCATTCTGATATCCTGTTTTAAATTTTTCGAGACTGTTCACTGAGATATTGGGTCAGATCGCAAATATGTCGGGTCATTGGCATTGGACAATCGTAGTGTTCTGCTAACTCAATCACGGCATCTGCTATGCCTTTTAGTTCGAGTGGCTGTTTTTTTTGATAGTCATACCACATGGATGTACGGGTATCGCCCATTTCAGAGCCCAGCTTTAAAAAGGTATCTGGGTCGATCGAGACGCGTGCGCCATAGCTTGCTGCCACCTGACGGACTTCACGCGTGATTTCTCGGGTGATGCTCTGTAGGTAAGGATGTGAGTAAATATCTTTAAGCGTTGCACCGGTAATCACAGACATTGGATTTGAACTTAAGTTGGCGATGACTTTGGTCCAGATTTGATCGCGAATGGTTTCTGAAATACGCACCTCAATGCCACTGTCTGTAAAAATATTCTGCAACGCGGTAATACGAGGTGTGACTTGATGAGAAGGCTCACCCAAAATAAGCAGATACGGATTTTTTGATTCAACCCGACCATGACTTTTTAAGGTGGCTGTAATAAATACTACAGCACCGATCAAATGAGATAATGGAAAATGCTGTATTAGGCGTTGATCGGCATCGAGGCATTTAATTGGCTTGATTTGGTCTTGTGTCGTGTTTTGATAGAAATACCAAAATGGAATTCCATTGATGAGCGGAATCACCAAAGTTTGTTCATGCAAAATAGACTGAATATCTTCATACACATGAATTAAGGCATCGGATTTGGTGGCAATAAAAATCACGTCTTGTGGTTCAAGCGCAGATGCATGACTCACCACACGATCAGGAATAATGTGGTGTTCACCAGTGAGATCTTGCAGATAAATTCCCTGCTCAGACAGTACCTGATAATTTTCTCCTCGTGCAATTATCGAAACCGATGTGCATCCTGCAAGTTTTAATCTGGCTGCCATGGTACATCCGATTGCACCAGCACCCAGAATGGTAATTTTAGCTGACTGATTCATACGTGCCCTCTTTTTAAATAGCCAATACATCTTGGTGTTTACTGTTGATTCCAAGATAACTTTCTATAATTCTAGGATCTTCGACCAGATCTGAACCCCGACCTTCTATAGCTAACTCGCCCATTTCAAGCACATAGGCGTAGTCGGCGAGCTTAAGTGCTGCGCGTGCATTTTGTTCAACCAGTAAAATCGAAACCCCTTGAGTCCGGAGTTGATCAATGATCTTAAAAATTTCACGGGTAATCAGCGGTGCTAGCCCTAAACTTGGTTCATCTAGCATCAATAGTTTAGGTTTTGCCATGAGTGCTCGGCCCACTGCCAGCATTTGGCGCTCTCCACCAGAAAGCGTACCAGCCTCTTGTTTACGGCGCTCATGTAAGCGTGGAAATAACCCATAGACTTCATCTAAAGTCTGTTTGAGTGTCCGGTCTCCGTGTTTATAACGCTGGAAACCACCAAGCATTAAATTATCTTCAATCGACATCGACGCAAATAACTCACGTTTTTCAGGTACCAACCCTAACCCACGCACCACCATGCGTTCAATTTCAGGGCATTGTCCTATTTCACCATCGAACTCAATATCTCCTTTCGAGCCCAGAACCCCCATAATCGCAGATAGCAACGTAGTTTTTCCGGCGCCGTTTGGGCCAACCACTGAAACAATCTGCCCCTGATTCACCCGCATATTAAAATTGGTCAGTGCATCGACCTTACCATAAGCGACACTTAAATTTTTCACTTCCAGTAAAGCGTTGCCGGATGTATTGTTGTGGATGTCTTTCATGCAGCACCTCCCAAATAAGCCTCAAGCACCGCTTGATCATTTTGAATATCGTGAGGTAAGCCCTCGGCAATTTTCTGTCCAAACTCCATCACCACCACTCGATCGACCAGATTCATCACAAAATCCATATCATGCTCAACCAGTAAAATCGCCATACCTTCCGATTTAAGCTTAATGAGAAGCTCGGCTAATGCCTGTTTTTCTTTCAAACGTAAGCCTGCTGCTGGCTCATCGAGAAGCAATAAACACGGATGAGCGCACAAGGCACGTGCAATTTCTAAAATACGTTGTTGCCCCAAAGCCAATGCACCCGCTTCGGTATATAGGTATTCTCCCAAACCTACTCGCTCAAGCTGTTGCTTAGCTTCATTTAACAAAATATTTTCTTCTTCACGATCTAGACGAAACATGGAAGCAAAAACACCTCGTTGCCCACGTAAATGCGCACCAATCACTACATTTTCGAGCACTGTCATTTCTGGCAAAATCTTTACGTGCTGAAAAGTTCGGCTTAAACCTAATTTGGCAATTTCACGAGATGGAATTCCATTGATACGCTGTCCAAGAAATATTACATCGCCACTGGTCGGCGTATCGACACCTGACAACTGATTAAACATAGTGCTTTTTCCAGCACCATTTGGTCCAATCAAGGCCAAAATCTCTCCCGCACGAATATTCAGATTCATTTGGTTATTGGCAATCAATCCACCAAATGCCTTTGTGACATCTAAAGCCTGCAAGATTTCGGTACCATGCGCAGGCAGTGTCGGTTTTGCCAAGGTATGAGATGTTGGAGTTAACGACAAATGTGAACCTTTTAACTGATAACGGGTAGGTAAAAGTTTCAGAAGTAGTGACCACAATCCCGCCGGTGATTTTTGCATTAGCACCACAATCATGAGGCCAAACACAATGGTTTCATAATTACCTTCACCACCAAATATCATGGGTAACACATCCTGCAACCATTGACGCATCATAGTGAAAATACCCGCACCCACCACTGCGCCCCAAATACTGCCTACCCCACCAAGTAACGCCATAAAGAGGTAATCAATCCCCATCTGAAGACCAAATGGCGTCGGATTAATAAAGGATTGGTTGTGCGCGTAAAGCCAGCCTGCGATCGATGCAAATACCGATGACGTTACAAATACGATCATTTTCGAGCGAAAAGTATTGACTCCCATCGACTCCGCCATGATTTGTCCACCTTTTAACGCACGGATCGCACGACCTTCTCGGGAGTTAAGCAAATTTCGAGTCAGAATCATGGCAATCAATAAGATGAGCCAGATCAGATAAAACATCTTGTTGTTGGTATCTAAGGCATATCCAGCAATTTCAATACTAGGAATATTGGCAATGCCTGAATGCCCGCCCAATGTTGGAATAGTTGAAAAGAAGTAGTACAGCGAAATACCCCAAGCAATTGTACCCAGTGGCAAATAATGACCCGAAAGTTTAAGCGTGAGCCCGCCAACTAATAGTGCAGAAAAGATGGTGATGATCAATCCAAGGAATAATCCCACCCATGGCCCACCGCCTGTCCATGCCAGAAATGTTGGCAATTGTTCGGTTACGCTCAGATAAGCTGTGGTATAAGCCCCGATTCCGACCAATGCAGCCTGCCCAAAGCTGGTCATTCCGCCCACACCTGTGAGTAAAACCAACCCCAGCACCACCAAAGCATTCATACCAATATAGTTAAGTAGCGTCACTTGATAAGTGGGTAACAGCAGTGGACTTAGTGCAACCAGCAACACTACAACCGCCAAGATAGCATTTGATTTCATTCGCTTTCCTCCTCTATTTGACGAGAAGTTAATGATTTCCATAACAAAAATGGAATAATCAGGGTAAAGACAATAATTTCCTTATAGTCACTGGCCCAAAACATAGCAAAAGCTTCAATAATCCCCACTGCGACTGCACCAAGTGCGGCCACTGGAAAGCTCACCAAACCACCAATAATTGCGCCTACAAAGCCTTTTAAGCTGATTACGAAACCAGAGTCGTAATATAAGGTCGTGATGGGTGCAATCAAAATACCCGAAAGTGCACCAATAAATGCAGCCAGACTAAAGGTCAGTTTTCCCGCAAAAACAGGAGAAATTCCCATTAATTGTGCCCCCATTCGGTTGACAGCAGTTGCATGTAAAGCTTTGCCATATAATGTTTTTTCGAAGAAATACCACAGTGCAACAATCATGATGAGGAAAGCTGCTACAATAAACAGGGTCTGACTATTTACTGCTAAAGCACCCACTTCAAAAATTGCTTCACTAAAGGGTTTGGTTTGTGCGCCATCTGGCCCAAAAATAAGTAACCCAACACCGACCATTGCCACATGTACCGCAATTGAAACAATCAATAGCACCAAGGGCTTTGCTGCTACCAATGGCTGAAAAAAAGTTCGATACATTTGCGGACCTAGCGGTGTGATCACGGCTAATGCAAAAATTATTTGTAAGCCGAGCGGCATATTCATCAGCGGTAAGGTATACATCGCAATAACCAATGCTGCGATATAGATCGCCCACACAATCGCTGCCTGAATGTTAAATTTGGTTTGATGTTTAAAATATGCGTACAGGTCTAAAATAATATTGGTGAAGTAAAAAGCCACCAGTAACCAGACCACCACACTGGGTGTTCCTGCCTGAATGGCAGCTAAGGTCAGCGCACCATAGACAGTGAATTCGCCCAAAGGAATGAGCAAGATGCGTGTCACGGTAAATACAAGCAGAATACATAACGCCAATAAGGCATAAATTGCCCCACTGGTAATGCCATCTTGCCCTAAAATCAAAGCAATATTCATATCCATAATGGTCTATCCTTACTATGTAGGTCGTGATCACCTCACAGGAAAATTGATGACTTTCCTGACATAGCAATTTTTTGATTTTTTCTGAATAGGATTACTATTTAAGTAGTTTCCATTGACCGTTTTTCACCGTAATCATTACGCGTCCGCGTTGATCAAAACCACTATGATCCATAGCTGTCATAGTGTAGACCCCTTGCGTGGCAGGCAATTCCTTGGTTTGTTCCAATGCAGTTCTTAAGGCTTGACGAAATTGTGCTGTTCCTGGCTTCGCTTGCTTAAGTGCAATCGGTACGGCTTTATTGAGTAATAGTCCAGCATCATAAACATTTGCACCAAAGGTGGCTGGAACTACGCCATATAATGCTTTGTAATCGTTAATATATTTCTGTGCAATTTGTTTAGATGGATGATTATTTGGTACTTCATTAATCACCAGCATCAGACTTGCTGCTAGAATGGTATTTTCTACCTTCTTGCCCCCAAGCTTTAAAAACTGATCTAAAGCTGCACCATGTGTCTGATACACTTGCCCGCGGTACCCTCGATCATATAACGCCACTTGTGGCGTAACTGCCGAACTTCCTGGCGCAGCGATTAAAATGGCTTGAGGCTTTTTCGCAACAAGTTTAAGTGCTTGTCCGGTGAGTGATGTATCCTGACGCTGAAAAGATTCTTTTACTGTCACACTAATGCCATTTTTGGCTGCCAATGTACTTATCACACGGCTCCAGTTTTCACCGTATGGGTCGGCTGTGCCAATAAATCCAAGGGTTTTAATTTTTCGTTTGACCATATCTTGCACCAAAGCTTGTGCAATCAAATCATCATTTTGCGTGGTTTTAAACACCCATTTACGCTGTGCATCCATTGGAACCACAACACCTGATGTACCCACAGGTGCCAAAAGTGGAACCCCTGCTTTGGCAATAATTCCCAAAGCTGCCATTGCATTTGGAGAACCTGACGGCCCAATAATGGCATCGACATTATTCTCCTTAATCAGTTTATTCATTGCCTTGACAGTCGCTGTGGGATCACTGCCATCATCGAGTGAGATATAGCGAACATTTTCCGTACCAATTTTTTTGGGTAACAGTGCAATCGTATTACGCTGTGGAATACCCACCATGGCAACGGGCCCACTTGATGATGTCACAACACCTACGGTTATGTCGGCATGTACCATTGGTATAGCTGCACTTATGACTGCCGTGAAGCTCATAATTTTGGTTAACTTCATTTCAAACCTTCTCCTCATCAGTTTGACCCTAGATATTAAAAATTAATTGAAATATCTAAGATATTACATTTATTAATTAAGCAGCTTTCATGCCACTTTTAACCAAAAAATTAAATTTATTATTTAATATTTATCATATACTTAAAATATCATAAATTTTCAAAAACAGCATACCAATAAAGTATATTTTTCAACTATTTTTATGCACTAAATTATTACACTTTTATTGTAAAAAGCACCATTTTAATGACTATTTTTTCATCAAAAAACCGCATCATCTTGTTGTTCTTTAGCAAGAAAAATTAAAATCTCCTCTTCTGATTAAGTATTCATTTGTTTGAAAGAATCAACCAATAATGATTAATTTATCATCATAAAAAAACGCAAATGATAAATTCGTCATTTGCGTTGCTGCTTAAATGTAACCTGACATGTAGTTGCTGATTTAAAATTGATAACTATAAGTTGCGATGAAGCGTGTTTCGTTATAGTCGGTACCTCTTGAGTATGCCGTACCGTATTTTAAATCTGTGCGAATATGCATCACCTCCAGCCCAATCCCCTTAAATTGCCCAGTGGGTACAATATATTTTAGTGAAATACTTTTTTCTGTCTCCTTGTTATCTTTGAAACCTTCTCGAGTAATACCGCTACCGTGTAAATAGCGCAATGTACTTTTTAAACCCGGCATGCCAAGCCCTGCAAAGTCATAACGATATAAGACATGCCACGTGAGTTCATTGGGTTTGACAAAGCCTAGATTTGACCATGCGTGTAGATATGGCTGAGGTACATAGCCTGCTAGCGTTGGAAATGTTGAAGCACCGTCATTTTTACGGACGCCGCTCATTAGCGTATGATTTCCATCCTGAAGCGTTGTCATTACTCCATAAGCCTGATTATCTATTGTTCCATATAGGGCTTGACCATCTTCAGTGTTATGAAAGTAACGAGCATCCACCTTAATCTTGGTTGAACCAACGTGAGTAGAATAGGCAAAGTTTAGATATTGTTGACGGTAGATATCTTCAAGTTGTCCCCACCAATACGATGCAGTCCAATGTGTATTGAACATATAATCTAAACCAATAAGATTTAATCCATCACTCTCGTAACGCGGTGCATTCGGTCTAAACAAGCTCAACTTGCGAAAATGATCATCATTTCTGGCATTAATTCGAGTAACACGGCCAGCTGTAATTTTAAGCTTTTCAAGTTCTGAACTTTCGAGCATTGCACCTGAATATGTAGTTAAGAGCTGTCTTGAATCATCGATATACACAATAGGGTTCTTTAGAAGTAATTCGCCTATTTTTAGTTCAGTTTTATTGTATTTCAGTTTAAGCGTTGCGCCAAACTTTGCATAATCTCGATTTTGTCGACCTGTATCCAGATCATAAGGAATGATTGTATCGGCACGTGATACATTATGGTTATTCAAACGTAGTGCGTATTGTGCACTTGCATCGACGCCCAATTGAATTGGTGTATTTGTATAACCAGACTCATAACGCCCCATAAATGCTTGTGACCAACTACCAATATTTTCAGTTTCGACATCCTTAAACTCACGCTCTATATAAAAGTTACGCAGATCAACTGAAAGTTTTTGATCTTTAAAAAAATCTGCATAGGCAACACTTAAAGAGCATGTACTTATAAAAAACATGCTCACACATCTAAAATTAAAATACTGATTCACTTAACACCCCAATAAAAAGGAACTATTTTTGTATAAAAAATATCCTTTTTATTGATTGAAAAGTCAATTTTTGAGATGCACCATTAAAGTCCAAAATTTAACTTAAATTTTTTTAAATTCAACATTTTCACCATCTTGATTCACTTTCAGCGACCAAAAAAGAAATGATCATTTAAAACCTGTAAAAAAACTGAATTTTCAACTAATTTACGACTAATAAATCATGTTTTAGACATTTCTTGTTTCAAACAAGTTATTAATTTATTAGTAATGCACTATTTTGATAATTGATTTTTTAAATAATTTTAATTTTTAATCTTATTAATTTAAATTACATTATAAAAAAGTTAGATTTTATAAATTTTTAAAAGATTACAGACAAAAAAAATATAGAATTGATTCAATCAATCTATATAGTTGCTTTAATAAAATTTTAAAGTTTGGCATTCAATATTTAAATAAGAATGCCAAAAATGATACTTCAGTGAATTCCTGCTAAATCTCGCAATATATTCATAAATATCTCACGATCTTGCTGGCTATATTTTTTAAAAATTTCTTCTTGATGGGTATCGGCAATTTTAAACAAATAGTGTGCTGTTTGTTTACCTTTTTCAGTTAACTCTAAAAAATCAGAATTATTTTTAATTAATCCATCAGCCGCTAAAATAGCGATAGCTTGTTCAACTTCCTGCATAGGCATTGCAATATCGCGGGGTAAATCATGCTTACTAGCAGCAGTGCCACTTGCCAAAACCAACAATAAACGGGCTTCACTGGTTCTATAACCAGATGCTAGTTGTTTTGGTAGATAATCGGCTTGATAACTTTTAAAAGCACGACTCATCAAATAACAGGCATTACTATAGAGTTGTCCTTGCTGGGCAGCATTTAGATCGGTTGTCGAGATACTCTCTTTAAGTTGCAAACTCGGATGTGGTATCACACTAGAGTATGCACCTTGATGATAAAGCAATGGACTGCGCCCTTCATCTTGAAAGTTGACAACTTTTCCAACAATAATCCAGTGATCACCACCTTCAATAATTGCATGGCGCTCACACTCAAAAACGGCTGAGCACTGTTCCAAAATAGGTGCTAAACCCTGACCGAGTTTATAGTTTGTTTCCGCAAATTTATCGATATTACGACGCGAAAACTTATTTGAAAGTTCAATTTGCGAGCCAGACAGAATATTCACGGCAAAATGAGAGGACTGCTCAAATACAGTAAAGCTTGATGACTTTTTATCGATACTCCATAAAATGAGCGGTGGATCCAAGGATACCGAATTAAAACTGTTTGCAGTGACCCCTACTTTCTCACCTTGCTCATTTTGCGCCGTCATAATGGTCACGCCTGTTGCAAAGTTGCCAAGCGCACGTCTGAATTGTAACGGATCGATCTGAATCTCTTTTAATGTATGATGTGTGTTCATCAAGCACTCCTTGATTGTTTTTTATTTTTTAAATCTCATCTGATCTAGATATCCAAGACCAGTCGGGCCGATTTGGCGCGCGAGCAACACACCAGAATCTGCTCGTTATCGGCTTTTTCTTCATCGGTAAAATATACATCCCGATGATCTGGCTCACCCTCAAGCACATCACACATACACGTTCCGCATACACCTTGTTCACAAGACATTTCAATACAAATTCCTTCACGCGCCAAGGCAGACAAAATGGTTTCTTCTGCATGCACGCGAATGGTTTTACCGGAGCGCTTGGCGACCACATCAAAAGCATCGCCGCTCAGATCAGCTTCAACCTGAAAATATTCTTTGTGAACCTGCTGATCTGGAAGCTTATGAGCTTTGGCTAAATTAATTACCCAGTCCATGAATCCATTTGGGCCACAGGTATAAATATGTGTATCTTCCAGAAGATGCTGCATAAATTGTTCAAAAAATTCCCGGTGATTTGCACCCTGATCTTTAAAATGAAAGGTGGTGTAGCTGGCCAGTGGTCCGTGTTTAAGCTCATCCACAAATGCGCTACTGTGTTCACTTTTAGCACAGTAATGCAGCTCAAATGATGCATTTTCTTGGTGTAACGCATACGCCATCGCAATTAACGGCGTAATACCGATTCCACCCCCAACCAAGATGCTGTGGCGTGCTTTGTGCAATGGAAATAAATTTTTAGGTTGACTGACCTTTAACTGCATGCCAGTTTGAATCTCATGATATGCTGAACGCGATCCACCACGTGAGTCGGGATCATTTAATATACCTATTCGAAAAATCCCTTCTTGCTGTGGGTTTTGACATAAAGAATACTGACGAATCAGACCATTTGGCAGATGTAAATCGACATGCGCACCCGCCTCTACACAAGGTAAGCAAATACCCTTTCGTCCTGATTCAAGTTCAAGCACGACTACATTTTCACCTTGAATCTGACGATTTTTTACAATTACATCATAAAGTTCAGTCATTGCTGCCTCACTGATTATGTTGATGTTTTATGCGGTTTAGCGCATGAACAAGCCACCATTAATGTCCCATGTGGCACCCGTTACAAAACCAGCATTTGGACTGGCCAAAAGCGCGCATGTTTGAGCAATAAACTCCATATTGCCTAAAGCCTTGACTGGAATATTGTCGATAAATTGATTTATTTTCGCTGTTGGAACCACGCTATGAACCATTGGGGACTCTAACGGGCCGGGTGCAATCGCGTTTACCGTCACACCCGAGGCTGCAAACTCTTTGGCAAAAATCTTGCTTAAAGTCACAATTGCGCCTTTAGATGCGGCATAGTGAGCACCTGTTGCGGTTCCTCCATTTTGACCTGCAAGAGACGCAATATTAACGATTCGACCAAAGCCTTTATTGGCCATATACTTGCCAATCAACTGACATGCCTGAAAGGTTCCTCGTTGATTGACTTGTGTAATCTGATCAAAATCATCTGCGGTGATTTCAAGCACAGGCGTTGCCTTGGTCATGGTGGCATTGTTGATCAGTACATCTAAGCCATTAAATTGTTGATCAATCCATGTAATAGCCGCTTTAAAATCTTGCTCTTTTGAAATATCTAGCTTGAGCGGATACAGATTTTGAGCATAAGCGCTTAAACTTACGGCCTGCTGTGCTTTTTTCAACGTACTGGCAGATAAAATGACCTGATGCCCCAACTGCGCAAAATGCTCTGCAATTACATAACCAAGCCCTGAGGATGCTCCGGTCACCAATACAACTTGCTGCATACCCAGATCTCCTACAAGATGTAACTAATACCTGAGAGCGTATCGGTTGAGTTGACCAGATTGACGATCTTTCGCTGAATTTTAAGATGGCCTTCGTTTTGGCGTACCAAGTGATAGGTAATATCGGCGGTGTAGTGCTTTAAAGCTTCTTTACGAAATTCACGCAGGTTTTGTGCGCAGCGTAATACAATTTGATTGTCTTTATCTTCAATCACTCGCACCCGTGAAATACTGCGCACGGTATTGGCTTTCGGAGACGTCGAAATCGCTTCGCCATTTTCAAGCCGTTCAACCCGGAGCTTACGCATATGATGATCGTCATAAGCATAGTTCAGATGATTTTCGTAGTCGGTGAGTTTCGGATCGATAGGAATAATATAGGTTCCTTTTTCTTCCCAAAGCGATAACCAGTCACGGTATTCGGCGTGATCGAGCATATCGGCTTCTGCCCAGATAAAAGCGGTCACTTCATTCAGTACATTTAAATTTATATTCATGCTGCTCTCCTTTACGCCGTCATCATCTTTTTCCATTGCTGATACGCAGCACGCATGCCGGTTTCTGCACTGACATCACTTTTTAAACCATCTTCAGTGGCTACTTCTTCTGGTAAACCACGATTGAGCATAATCCATAGATCCTGACCAGCTTTAGCGCCATGCTGAACTCGTTCCCACGCCTCAGAGTCGTCTGGTGTACCAAAGCCAAATGGCCCCTGAAAATGTTCATGCAAGCGCAAACGGTACTGATTGGCAATTTGCGGACCACCGTCCATAGTAATGACGGCGTGATGAATTTCGGTTTCATCTACAGAAATCGGTTGCATGACACGGAAAAATGCCATGGAGCAAGCGATATTTGGAAAAAGATTTAAATTGAACCCAGAACCACCTACCGCTCTTACAATACGGCGTACTTCAAGCTCTGCATGGCCTTCATCGCGAAGTGCCTGAGCTAAATCTTTAAAACGCTCCTGAATTGGTCGCTCCATCAGTTCTTCATCCAGATCAACCAGCTCTGGAATCATCACCATTACGCTATGGCCATTGCCTAGATCTTCGACATAACCCGGCTGATCTTCAAAATTAAAGAGCGCTTCGGTTTGCTGATCGACCGAACTTAAGAAAGATTTGTGTACCAAAGGAAAATGGTAGGCATCTGTGGTGTTTTCTAGCTGGATTTTCCAGTTTCCTGGAAAACGAAAGCGATGCTCACCCAGCACTTTAATTGGATAACCTGCACCTTGTTTCATGAACAGGTCAATCCATTTTTTTGCAGGCCCTAAAAAGTCACTTAATGGTTCAATATCATCTTTAAAGGTGGCAAAAATCATGCCGTTGTACTCTTCCACCCGAAGACGAAATAATGGCAGCTCACTTTTATCCAGACACTCTCCGTAGCTTTCAGGTGATGGTACGCCACGCAACGAACCATCGAGTGCATAACTCCAGCCGTGATAAGGACAAACAAAACTGTTGGTTTTGCCTTTTTTGTGCTCACATACGGTCGCTGCGCGATGACGACAACGGTTTAGCAACACATGAACATTCTTTTTGCGATCGCGTACCACCACCACGGGTTGTTGACCGATATTAATGGTTTTGTAACTCCCGCTTTCCGGAATTTCACTGGCATGCGCCACCCATACCCATGTGCTGTAGTAGATTTTTTGCATTTCATCGTCAAAAATTTTTGCGTCTGTGTATAACGAGGTATGTGCGCGGTCTGTCTGAACCAGATGGGCGTAATCGGTTTCATCCGGTCGCATTGGAATTAAACTGTTCATACTTATTCCTTTAAACTCTCTATTGTTTGGCTTGCCGTTTCGGGTACAGGTAGTTGATCTTCACTATCCCAATACGCAACTGGCCGGCTAAAAATATTTTGCGTTTGAAAATGGCTGATTTTCCAGCACCCCACAGGGTCACGTTTAAATTGAACGGTCAGCTTTGCGGCATTTAAATGTGCTTTTCCATCTCGAAAAGTCGATGTTTGTAACATCATCCAGCGCCCTGTGGCGCAATCTTGATCGACCTCAATTTGTTCCGAGTTCACAAAATGAGCATTCATCAAAAAATGTGAGTTGTGTTGAGTGTATTTTGCAAACATATTTGCAATTGCTTCGCTTCCTCGATACTGACCAAAGGTATTTTGATAACGCTGACCAATACCTTCCCAGATCGCATCTTGATCAAACAATGCCATTAATAATTGAAGATCTGTATCTGCATCTAAACCATCGCAAAGCTCCATATAACGATGCAAGATATGGCGCACTGTATTGATGGCTTCTAGCTGATCAAGACGCTCAAGAATGTGATGTTCAATCATGATGTGCTCTCTGATCAGTGCTGAATAATCAATTCACGCCCTACACGCGCTTCAACTTTGCAGTATTTCCACAGTTTGTACGGGCCGTCTCCCACCATGGTGGTTCGAAACAGATTACATGCGGCATGAACGGTTTCAATATCTGGTACATCTGCCAGCAGATAGGTTGTCCATGGCCAACCTGAACTTGGCCCAACCATACTTTGGTCATCATCAAGATTACCCAACACCGTTACCCCTGAGAGCGTATGAATTCCATGCCACATTTCACCAAATGCAGCCCATACCGCTTTAGCTTCTGATGGTTCTGCATCGAAGAAGTTCTGGTTGATCCCCATGCAAAACAAAACACGTAGCGATGATTTTTTTTCCATTGTTTTAAGCTCCTAAAAATTACAAATAACCCGGGGTTGGATCTAAACCAAAACTCATTGCACCCGCATTGAGTAAGGATGCATCTCCCATAAAGGCATGCTGAGTGACCACGTTGGCATCATTGACAAAACGGCTAAACGGATTGTGGGTATAAATTGCAGTCATACCTGCCAACATTTGCATAGTGCGTGTCACCTCTGCAGAAATACGGACGGCATGCGTACAAGCCAAACGCATATCGCGAATATGTTCTGGAGTGGGTGTTTGCCCTGTAATGATCTCACTCCAGACCCGATCCATTGTTTGGTAAAACCATGCTTTCGCAGATTGAAATTCGGCATCGGCCTTAGCAAATTCATATTGTGTTACGGGACGCTGTGCGATTTCGGCACCCCCAGTAATTGATGCTTTGCCGGGAGCTAATTGTTTAAATTCGTCTAGCGCTGCCGCTGCGATACCAATTCCCACCACCGAAAGCACCTGTGTGGCAAAAGAAAGTGATGGATATTTAAAAAAAGGCTCAGGCAATGTAGAAGCAGCACCGCGAATAAAGGTCCAGTCTTCTTTCACCAGTACATCATTTACAATCAAGTCATGACTGCCGGTACCTTTAAGCCCTACGGTGTCCCATGTCATATCAATTTGTACTTGGTTCGCCGGAATCACCGCCATCCGTGGCAACTGTGCCACACCCTCATTGCTGCGTGGAGAAATACCCACACCGACTATATCGGCTCCCATGCATCCACTTGAAAATTTCCAGCGTCCAGTCACCCGTATACCCTCTTGTGTCATTTGAGCGGCTTGGGGTGGGAAAATACCGCCGGCAAACACAACATCAGGCCCATCTTTGTAAATTTCGTGTAGCGTTGCCTCTGGCAATCCCGCCAAATAGGCAGGACTCATTCCGAAACTCGCTACCCATCCCACCGAGCCATCAGCCATAGCAATACGCTCAATGAGTTCACAAAATTCTCGCGGCGAACACTCGTCTCCACCGAAACGTTTGGGTACCAAAGCACGGTACACTCCTAATGCCTTGAGCTTCTCAATTACGTCAAGCGACACATAGCCTTGTTCATCGAATTCACCAGTACAGGCACGCTCCCTGATCTCGATGCAAAAATCATCGAGCTGAACATCATGATTGATCTGGTGGGTTAAACTCATTCGAGATAATCCATTCATTGCTACATCTCCTTTGAATTAGAGGCATATGCTTGAACCAGATACGCGGCATAAGCACATAAATGTGGGTCATTGAAATGACGCGTCATCATTTGCAATCCAACTGGCTGCCCGGCGGTCGTTTCAAGTGGAATAGACACAGCTGGGTGGCCGGATAAGTTAAAAGGACGTACCAATGCAGTAAGATTTAAAAATGCCGCTGTGTTTTCAGCATCTTCAAGTTTTGGAGGTAACTGAGGTAAAGTAGGCAATAATACGGCATCGTATTGCTCTAAAATGACATCGAGTGCATGCCTAAATTGTTCACGAATTTGATTGGCCTGCATGACATCTGTTGAGTTTGTTTTTGCTGCATTTTTTAATCGAGATGCAACATCTGTCCCTAACAGATCTGTATCGATCAAATGATGAAATGCCTGATAGTTTTCATAATTAATGATTTGCATTCCTGCATCGTATGCTTCATCAAAATGTGCAACTGATAACTTCGGTAAATTTTCTAGGCCACATACTTTTAAATATGAATGAATACTGTTCCAGATCAGTTCATCCGCCTGAACGTCCAACAGTGCAAACTTAGGCGACGCTTTTGGTACATCCGCAGCTACAAAGCTTGGATCGATGCACGTCATGGCATGTGTTAAAAGATCAATCGTAGCTGCAAACGGCCCGACACAATCTAGCGAGCTATACTCTGGTAGAACTCCATTTCGACTCACACGCCCATAAGTTGGTTTCAGACCAAAGACACCACAGCAAGTTGCTGGCATACGAATTGACCCACCCGTATCGGTACCAATTGAAAAATCAACCAAACCTGCTGCTACAGCGGCGGCTGAACCACTTGACGATCCGCCAGGAATCAGCGTTGGATACTTTGGATTAATGGAAGTACCGGTAAAATGATTAATCCCTGTAATACCAAAAGCCAGTTCATGAAGATTGGTCTTGCCTACAACGCTACAATTATTTTTAACCAAATACTCAATGATATCAGCATGATGCTGTTCTTCTTGTGTGTTCGACAATGCTGCACTTCCCGCACAAGTTTGAAATCCTTGAATATGAATGGTGTCTTTTATGGCTACAGTGTGAATGCCATTTCCTACGCTTATTTTTTTTGAAAAAATATGATCCATGTCGCCCTCAACTGGTCACATGCTATACAGTTATGCTTATTAAATTTGATCATTTTAATTGAAATGTCAACTAATTTTTTAAATATATTTTAGTGCTTTATTTTGTTTTTCTCGTTGCACTAATTTGATACATATCTGTTTAAAATAAATAAAAACAAATATTTAAACAAAAAATATAATCCCAAACACTTTTTAAACAATCATAAAAAAAGCTATTTATTTCAATTAAATTTTTTATTTATTTTAGATTGCACTATTTTTGTTCAAAGATGCTTGTAATTGAGACCAAAAAAAAGCCCAAGTTTGCAATCAAGCATCCTTGGGCTTTTTGATCAGGGTCAAAAGCGAAATCAGTCAGCATTGAACTCGATATTTCGGAGTGAATCCCAGAAGATTTTTAAATAATCATCTTTTCTAATTTTATTTTTAAAAATAAAAATTTGCTGTTTGATAATATATTCACGTGCATTAATAATTTTCAATTTCTTCTTAAGTAAATCTTCTTCAATGGTAATTTTAGGTAACCATGCAATTCCTGCGCCCTGTAAAACAAAATCCTTTAAATTATTTGCATGATCGGTTTCATATAAAATTCGATATTCAAGTTTGTTTGAAATTACCTGATCAACCAGATTTCTTAAATATGCGTTTTTACTATACGAAAGAAGCGGAAATCTATGATTTATATCATATTTTGCATTACCATCTTCATCAATCAATGTCACAGGAACAATTTCTGTATCACCAAGTTTTAAATGGGTAAGTACATCACTATTAATAGCTTTAAGCTTAGTTTCATCTGAATAGCAAATTAAAAAATCACAAGCACCTTCTTTTAATAGTTTAAATCCTTCCCCCACATTTGCAGCCACCAATTCAATTTTAAAATCTTTAATATAATCTGGAAATAATCTTAAAAACTTTGAAAAGAAAGTAGAACTTAATGAATGCACCACCGCAAACTTAATCGTCACTTCATTGCTTCGATTTAAGTTATTGAGCAAAGCCAAGGTTGCATTAAGTTGCTGTTCGATGCTTTTGGCCGTTGCCAGCAAAATCTGTCCAGCATCTGTAAATTCCATGTATCTCGAATTGCGCTCAAGAATTGCATAACCTAATGCTTGTTCGAGTTGTTGGATACGTCGGGTAAATGCAGACTGACTGACAAACCGACGTTCTGCTGCTTTTGAAAATGAACGTTCTTGTTCCAGTGTGAGTAGATCTTCAATCCAGCGAATTTCAAGACTCATTGCTTCATGTCATATGATGTTTGGCGCATTATAATCATGCTATGCAAAAATTGCATACTAAAATTAATCTATGCATTAGAAATTATGCATACCCAAATCTATGATGAATTATCTTGTTTAGATAGCGATACTAGAATGAACGCTGAAATTCAAACTCGTACAGAAAAGGATTTACTTGGTCTGCGTGAAGTACCAAACCAGTTTTATTTCGGAATCCAGACACTACGAGCAATTGAAAACTTCAATTTAAGCTCAAATAAAATTAACCAATACCCGAATTTGATCAAATCTTTGGCTATGGTCAAGCATGCCTGTGCCGAAGCAAACCACACATTGGGCAAATTGAGCGATCAAAAACTAAACGCCATCAAATACAGCTGCGATCAGTTGATTCATGGTGCTTACCATGAACAGTTCCCTATCGACCTTATTCAAGGTGGTGCAGGTACTTCAACCAACATGAACGCCAACGAAGTGATTGCAAACATTGGTCTTGAGCATTTGGGTTACAAAAAAGGTGAATATAAACACCTGCACCCAAATAACGACGTCAATATGTCGCAATCGACCAACGATGTTTATCCAACTGCAATTCGCTTAGGTCTATTGTTCAGTTTAGATGAAATGTACACCCCGTTTGCAAACCTGATTGCAAGCTTGCGTCAAAAAGGCGACGAATTTTCACATATCTTGAAAATGGGCCGTACTCAATTACAAGACGCTGTGCCAATGACGCTTGGTCAAGAGTTTAACGGATTTGCGACAACGCTTGAAAAAGATTTGGTTAAGCTCAAAGAAATTGCACCTAGCACTTTAAATTACATGAATTTAGGTGGTACCGCGATTGGTACAGGTATCAATACTGAGCAAAAATATACAGAGCTAGCAATTGAAGCACTTGCTCGGATTAGCCAGAAAAACATTAAATCTGCTCCAGATTTAATTGAAGCAACCTCCGATATGGGCGACTTCGTTTTACTTTCTGGTTTGCTTAAACGTACTGCGACTAAATTGTCTAAGATTGCAAACGACTTACGTTTACTTTCAAGTGGCCCACGCACTGGTATCAACGAAATCAATCTTGAACCACGCCAGCCAGGCAGTTCAATTATGCCAGGTAAAGTAAACCCAGTGATTCCTGAAGCACTTAACCTTGTATGCTTCCAAGTAATCGCAAACGACTTGGCTGTAACTTTGGCTGCAGAAGCAGGTCAATTGCAATTAAATGCTTTTGAACCATTGATTGCATACAAGTTATTTGAATCAATTGAGTTGCTATCAAATGCGTTGGTGATGTTCCAAACCAAATGTGTAGATACCGTAACAGCGAATCAAGAACACTGTAAAGCTTTGGTAGATAACTCTATCGGGATTGTGACTGCATTGAACCCGTACTTGGGTTATGAAACCACGACCCGTATTGCTAAAACAGCCAATGAAAGCGGATTGAGTGTTTTAAGCCTGATTAAAGCAGAAAATTTGTTATCTGATGATCAATTGGCCGAAATTCTTGCCATTGATAACATGGTACAACCTAAAGCTGAAACAGCTTAATCTTTCAAATAAAAAAAGGAGCGTATATCGCTCCTTTTTTTGCACTTATTTTTCATCTAAAACACGATAACAAGTTTTCATTTATTCACTTTAATCTAATAGAGCAATCACAAGTTAAACGGTAGCATTGATCAAAATTATCCGTATCTACTTTAAGATACCATCGCTTTTAGGCTTATAAATAAGGATTAAACACATGACGGATTTACCAACACGCATGAAACACATTGAAATTTCAGAACCCGGTGATCCCGATGTACTTAAAATAACCGAAGCTGATCTACCCGAAATCAAAGATCATGAGCTGTTGATTCAGGTGAAAGCTTTTGGAATTAACCGCCCAGATGTATTGCAGCGCATGGGGCTGTATCCAATGCCAAAAGGTGTAACCCCCATTCCCGGACTTGAAGTCGCAGGTATTGTGGTTGCCAAAGGCAGTGCCGTCTCGCTTTTTAATATAGGCGATGAAGTATGCGCGCTCACCAATGGTGGTGGCTATGCCGAGTTTTGTGCTGTGCCTGAAACCCAAACATTACCGATTCCAAGCTCATTAAGTTTTGAAGAAGCGGCCGTCGTTCCAGAAACTTACTTTACCGTTTGGGCAAACTTGTTCGATATCGGTGGTTTAACTACTGGCGAAACGGCACTTATTCATGGCGGAGCCAGCGGAATAGGAACGACAGCACTGAGTTTATGCCATGCCATGGGAATCAAAACGTTTACCACGGTCGGCACAGACGATAAGGTTCAGGCTTTAGATGCGATCACCACTGCAATCAACTACAAAACAGACAACTTTGAAGACGTGATTTTGGAACAGACTCAAAAGCAAGGTGTTGATGTCATTTTAGATATTGTAGGTGGTAAATACTTTCAGCAAAATATGAATGTATTAAAACGCGACGGACGTTTGGTCATTTTGGGTTTTATGGGAGGGCGTTTCGCGAAAGACTTTGATCTTCAGCAGCTTATTTTAAAGCGTGCCAAAGTGACGGGTTCAACCATGCGTGCACGCACCGATGAAGAAAAATACACCATCGCCAAAGCCTTAAAAGAAAAAGTCTGGCCATTGATTGAGCAAGGTCAATGCCGACCAATCATTTATAAAACATTTACTTTTGATCAAATAGCGCAGGCACATACCGCGATGGAGAAAAGCGAACATATTGGAAAAATTGTGATTTCGATGAGTAAAACTTAAATAGAGTATTGCTTAATTGCTTTTATTTCTCCATTTTAGGCTGCTTTGATTCAGCTTTACTCAATAGCTTAGAATGGAGAAAGTGAAAGATTATGAACGGTTTTGAGAATAATCTAAGCCAGCTTGAATGGCGCCCAGCGCCACAACATGCGCTGCATTTTTTATCCGGTTCAGCTCGCATGCTTGCCATAACATAGGCAAGGTATTTTCTTGTGCTGATTGTAAAGCTGCCTCCCAATAACCGGGCAATTGCAAGGTGCCACCTCCTAAACTCAATTTTGATGGATTAAACAGGTGGATTACACTGGCCAGCCCCAAACCCAATGCAGCTCCTGCTGTTTGAATCATGTCTAAAACTTGGCGATCGTTTGCATGTGCTCTTAAAGCCAGATCTTTTGGTTGCAAGCCAGATGCTTTGACCAGTGCTGCACCACTTGCCAAATCGTCTAATCTTCGAATCTGATCATGCTGTACAATCGGCAAATAACCCAATTCCCCTGCCCATCCACATGTACCAGTGAGCGGTTGCCCTTGCACCATTAAAGCAGCGCCTATAGCGGTACCCACCATTACAACACCAGCGGTTATATCTTTCGAAGCGTGCGAAAATTCTTGTATAAGTGCCGCCTTGATATCATTTAGCACAGCTACTGTGTTACACCAAGCCTGTAACGCTTGAGCCGCTTGCCAGCCATTGAATGCTGGCAACACATCAGATAACACTATATCACCCGAAGCACTGACCAACCCCGGAACTGCAAGACCAATACTGCTCGGCGTGAATTCGTTTTGTGTAATAAAATTATCAAGATGAGCCAAAAGTTGATCTGGTGTAAACCCAATACCAGTACTATAAATTGCCTCGGCATGTTCACAGAGTAATAATAATTTTGTACCACCCAAATCTATCCCAATAGAACTGCTTCGCATATTTTTCCTAAAAAATATAGTCTCTTGCTCTATTTATAAAATGAAAAGAGTTGAAATACAGTTGAAGTTTGTCTGTTCCTCTTTAATATTATGTGCTTTGAATGATTTATTAGACTAGAAGTAATCTCGATTATTAAACAAAGAGATATCATTTATGGTAAAAAAGTGACTGAGTGACACCAAATTAATTGTTATACTATAACATCAGATTTAATCATGAACAAAAATGAAGCATTTTTACGTTTTAACCGTTTTCACTTTTTTTGGGCTAACTTTAAGCGCTTGTACATCTATACAACATCCACCAAAATCGGCGAAACAGATTCAATCTATACGTCCAAATGCAATACAATCCTCTGCTCTCGCCAAACCAACACCTGTCTCTTATATTGTATGGTTAGAACGTAATCCCAATCAGAAGCGTGTTTCTGACTATAAAAACTATTTAATAAGTCAAGGCATTAATCTGGTTGCACCAGATTTTGAGTTATTCCGATCTGCGCGTGGCTGGCAAGCATGCCAGTACGATCAATACGATGTTCCTGATTCATCTGTATGGAATAATGCTGTACCGACACTCAAGTTACTCGCCTATTTGGTAAATTCCAATATCATTTCAGATATTGAACTGACTTCTGCTTATCGTTCGCCAGTGCTTAATGCTTGCGTAGGTGGCGCAAAAGAGTCTTCTCATATGCAAAACTCGGCGATAGATTTTCGCATTGGGCCAGAATTTCCATCAGATTCAGATCAGCTACGTATCGCCAGCAGCAAACGCAAATTATGTAAATTTTGGCAAACTGAAGGTCAGCGCTACAACATGGGCTTAGGCGTTTATAGTTCTGGTCAAATTCATATCGACACCAAGGGATTTAGAACATGGGGACCAGACCACACTTGGCATAGCTCAATTTGTGGTGAAAAAATTGAATAAATAAGCCATTTAAGCAGCTAAAGTAGCCCAAGAAAGATAAACACATAAAATCCGATTGATTATTTGTTATATTATAACATAACATTAAGATATTAAATTACTGCTTTTGGCAATCCATCGCAGTGATATCGGTGTGTTTTCTTTAAAAAGGACATAGCAAATGGTCAGCTCCTTAGCCAATCCGTCACATAAA
The DNA here is from genome assembly GCF_000760595.1 of Acinetobacter soli. Lineage (GTDB taxonomy): Bacteria > Pseudomonadota > Gammaproteobacteria > Pseudomonadales > Moraxellaceae > Acinetobacter > Acinetobacter soli. Next base: position 61,081 of record NZ_BBNM01000012.1, read on the forward strand.
CTCCCAGTTACCGTACTTTCAGGCTTTTTGGGCGCCGGAAAAACCACATTACTGAATCATATTTTAAACAACCGTGAAGGTCGCCGTGTGGCTGTCATTGTCAATGATATGTCAGAAGTCAATATCGACGCTGCGCTGGTCAAAAATGGTGGCGCAGAACTTTCTCGAACCGATGAGAAACTGGTCGAAATGAGTAATGGCTGCATCTGCTGCACTTTAAGGGAAGATTTACTGATTGAAGTTAAACGCTTGGCAGAAGAAAATAAGTTTGATCAATTGGTGATTGAATCTACAGGTATTTCAGAGCCTCTCCCTGTGGCTGAAACCTTCACTTTTGCAGATGAAGATGGTATTTCTCTTAACCAGTTTGCACAATTAGATACCATGGTGACTGTAGTCGATGGATTTAATTTTCTTCGAGATTACAGCTCTTATGATCAGTTAAATGATCGTGGGGAATCTTTAGGTGAAGATGACCAGCGTAGCGTGGTCGACTTATTGATCGATCAAATTGAATTTTGTGATGTGATTATCCTTAATAAAATTGATTTAATTAATAGCGAAGAAAAAGAACGTCTGATTGCTATTTTGAACAAGCTTAATCCACGCGCAAAAATCGAAATTTCTGAATTTGGACGCGTATCACTAGATACTGTGTTAAACACTGGATTATTTGATTTCGATCAAGCATCTCAGGCACCGGGTTGGTTAAAAGAACTACGTGGAGAGCATGTTTCAGAAACTGAAGAGTACGGTATTAGCAGTTTTGTTTATCGTGCACGCCGTCCATTTCATCCTGAGCGCTTTTATGCCTTTATTAATTCTGAATGGCCAGGGGTTGTCAGGTCAAAAGGTTTTTTCTGGTTGGCATGTGAGCCAACACTTGCATGCTCATGGTCGCAAGCAGGTGCAATGGCACGCCATGGCGTAGCGGGTAGTTGGTGGGCGGCAACTGAGCCTGAAAACTGGCCTCAAGATGATCAATCGCTGGCGGCAATTGAAAAAAACTGGGATGAAAAAGTGGGTGATGCTCGTCAAGAGATTGTCATGATTGGCATGGAGATGAATGAGCAAGATCTGATCATGCAATTCGATCAATGCTTACTCACAGACACCGAAATGGCACTTGGTCCACAGCAATGGATCAAATTTTCAAATCCATTTAACTGGCCTTCACTCAATTAACCGATGTATAAACTTTTATGAACTCATCACTTCCAGACGTTTGCGTTTCACAATTACCAAATAATTTGATCGCACTGAAATGGGTTGGTATGGAAGGCATTGACCTTCCCCTTTCTATTCAACAATTTTATTATCCATTAAGTACCAAAGTTGATATATATGTCAATCTGCCAAAAAGTGATATTAAAGGCATTCATATGTCGCGTCTGTATCGCTTACTCAATGAATTACATGACTTAGATGCTTCGGCCATTCATTCACTTTTGCAAGACATCATTTCTAGCCATCAAGATTGTGGTAGTGATGCTGCAAAGATTGTACTGAGATTTGATTTGATGCTAAGCAGATCTGCACTGGTCAGCGCAGATCTGAATGGATGGAAAAGCTATCCTGTTTGCATCGAAGCAGAGCTGATCAATCATAAATTTCAGATAAATTACGCAGTTGATGTCTCGTACTCATCGACCTGCCCCTGCTCAGCGGCTTTATCGCGGCAATTGATTGCACAGGCATTTGAACTACAATTTAAAGACACGCACACATTGCCAAAATCAGACGTAAAGCAATGGCTTGAAGAACATGCAACTTATGCAACGCCTCATAGCCAACGTAGTATTGCGCAGATTAAGATTGAAACAGATGATGCCAAGCAATTGATAAATTTAACTGAATTGATTGATAAAGTTGAGCAAGCCTTAAAAACACCGACTCAAACTGCGGTAAAACGAGCTGATGAACAAGCTTTTGCGCAGTTAAACGGACAAAATTTAATGTTTGTTGAAGATGCAGCCAGACGTTTATCGAGTGAACTTGATAAAACATCATTAAAATGGTCAATTAAAGTGATTCATCAAGAAAGTTTGCACGCACATGATGCAGTCGCAATTTCGATGTCATCTTGACTCGTAATTTTTTAAATGTAAGTTCACGATCTTTTATAAATTTATCTGTTTTACTTAGGCTATTTTGATACGTAGTATCAAAATAGCTCAATTTCAATAAAATATCGGATGAATCTTTGAGATATAAATACAATTGATTAGAAAAAGATCATTCTTTCGTGTCTAGGAAATCACTGAAATTGCTTGTTTTTATCTTTTGCCAATACGATCTAAATCGTTAATGACTTTTTATATCATTTTTGATCAGTCAAAATGATCAAAAAAGTCATTTAGCATTGTCTTGTAATATGAACTACAGCCAGTTCATGACTTTAAAGGCCATTTATTTAAGCCAGACCACGAAAAAAAATCGAAGCGTATAACTTCAAAGAGTCATTGAGTTTTCTGACTAAAAAACAATATGTTAGTTAAATTTAAAAAGGATTTTAAATAGATTGAATTTTTACGCTTCATAATAATTTTTATTTTTTTCAATAGTTTATAAATATAAAAAGCTATTTCCTCTTAATAATTCTCCTAATTTTTTAACTTCACTTGAATTGATTATGCATTCTTTGGCAACAAAAAAAGACCTATGAAATGCAGAATTGAGCACACTTTTTAATCCCTTTTCCACATTTCGAATCTAAAGCTTTCTCATTTTGGATGTTATATTTCGATTCGCTACATCTTAATTACTATCCATTCAGCGAGATTTTTTAGTCAATTCTGTTTAAATTGTGTGACAAACAAACAGACTCGAATTTTGTCATTTTTTAACATTGCGCATTTCTCGCAAAGTTTACAATATATGCTATGAAATTTGGCATATAGTCTTTGCTCAATTACTAACAAAATTGATAATCAAAAGCAGAAATATATGCCTGAAAGAGCAAATTTTGCATAGATTTTGCAAGTATGGTTTGCACATTGATAAATTGGAGCAAGTTGAATGAGTTCAACCATTTTGGTAATTCATGGACCGAATTTGAACCTCTTAGGAACAAGAGAGCCAGAGGTGTACGGTCATCTGACACTTGATGATATCAATCAGCAACTCAAAACCCAAGCAGAATCTCAAGGTATCGGATTAGAAACTTTTCAAAGTAACTGGGAAGGTGCGATTATTGATCGTATTCATCAAGCCAGACTTGACGGAATTTCACTGATTATTATTAACCCAGCAGCACTCACACATACATCGGTTGCGCTGCGGGATGCACTGTTAGGTGTAGATATCCCCTTTCTTGAAGTTCATTTATCGAACGTTCATGCTCGAGAAGCTTTCAGACATCATTCCTATTTGTCCGATAAAGCGGTTGGCGTAATTTGCGGTTTGGGAGCCAAAGGTTATGCCTTTGCTCTCGATTTCGCCATCCAAAAAATTCAACCATCTATTTAATCCAACACGATTTAGGAACATTCACCTATGGATATTCGCAAAATTAAGAAACTCATCGATTTGATGATTGAATCTGACTTACAAGCGATTGAGGTTAAAGAAGGTGATCAATCTATCGCTCTTACTCGTCCAACACCAGTAATTGCAGCAGGTGCAATTGCAGCTGCGCCGGCGGCAGCGCCAGCGGCTCCAGCGCCTAAAACCCCTCGTGGTGCGGTAGAGACTTCTCCAATGGTCGGCGTATTTTATGCTGCTCCAAGCCCAGGTGAAGCTCCATTTGTAAAAGTTGGTCAAACGGTTTCTGCTGGTGAAACTTTGGGTATCATCGAAGCAATGAAAATCATGAACCCGATCGAAGCAACTCAAAGTGGCGTGGTTGAAGAAATTTTGGTAAAAAATGGTGATGTAATCCAGTTTGGTCAACCATTATTCCGCTTCCGCGCATAATCTCACGGGGATAGCTATGTTGCAAAAAGTATTAATTGCAAACCGTGGTGAAATCGCGTTACGAATTACCCGGGCTTGCAAATCATTAGGCATTAAGACTGTGGGTATCTATTCAGATGCCGACAAAGACTTGATGCACTTACGTTTTGTTGATGAAGCGGTATGTATTGGACCGGGTGCGAGTAGTGATAGCTATTTAAACATCCCAGCAATTATTACTGCAGCAGAAATTACAGGTGCAGATGCCATCCACCCTGGCTACGGTTTTCTTTCTGAAAATGCAGAGTTTGCAGAAATTGTAGAATCTTCTGGTTTTATTTTCATTGGTCCACGTCCTGAACATATTCGCCTGATGGGTAATAAAGTTTCGGCGATTATTGCCATGAAAAAAGCAGGCGTACCAACCGTACCAGGATGTGATCATGCCGTCACTATTCACAATGCCTTGGCAGAAGCAAAAGAAATCGGTTTTCCGCTGATTGTAAAAGCTGCTTCTGGTGGTGGTGGTCGTGGTATGCGTATTGTTGAGCGTGTAGATACGTTGCTTGAATCTGTTCAGGCTGCTCAGCGTGACGCAGAAATGTGGTTTGGCGACGATACGGTCTATATGGAGCGTTTCTTGCAGAAGCCACGTCATGTGGAAGTTCAGGTTTTGGGCGATGGTAATGGCCATGCAGTTCACCTGTACGATCGTGACTGCTCGCTTCAGCGCCGTCACCAAAAAGTGCTAGAAGAAGCACCTGCTCCTGGTTTACCTGAGCAAGCACGTGCCGATATTTTAGAAGCTTGTGTGAATGCATGTAAACTCATGCAATACCGCGGTGCTGGTACGTTTGAATTCTTGTTTGAAGACGGCGAATTCTTCTTTATCGAAATGAACACACGTGTTCAGGTTGAGCATCCTGTAACTGAAATGGTGACAGGTATCGATATTATTGAACAACAATTACGTATTGCTGCTGGTTTAGGTTTAGAACTGCAACAAGAAGAAATTGAAGTTCATGGCCATGCCATCGAATGTCGTATCAACGCAGAAGATCCAACCACTTTCTTACCTTCTCCAGGCAAGATCGATAGCTTCTACGCACCAGGTGGTGCAGGCATCCGTCTAGATTCGCATATTTATTCGGGCTACAGCATTCCGCCTTACTATGACTCAATGATTGCAAAACTCATTGCACATGGTAAAGATCGCGAAACATCTATGGCTCGTATGCGTCAAGCATTAGACGAGATGATTCTGACAGGTGTAAAAACCAATATTCCATTGCATAAAGACTTGATCTTACAAGATCCAGAGTTTTTAAAACAAGCCATGGATATTCATTATCTTGAAAAGCACTTGTTAAAACAGCTTGAAGCTGAAAAGCCTGCTGCAGCTGCAACACAAGAAAATGCTACAACTGAAAAGGCGTAATCGTCATTTCATAAAAAAACCTCTCATGGATTCATGAGAGGTTTTTTTATTTGTGCTCTTGCTTAAGGTAAAACTCTGCGCAGTGTTGCAAAACATTGCTGACCTTTTTCATTGGCACAGAAGTTAATGGTGTCTGCATTTTTCCAGTGTACAAAATACTGCGACACCTCACCTGACTGATCGACTTTTTGACCAGAACAATCAGTTTCGTTGTTGTCGTATTTGATTTGCATAATCAAACCAGCCAACTGCTCATTTTTATCTGGTGATGGTTGATAATCATAAATACCGTAAGACCACTCTTGGCCACTTTTTACAATCACTTCGTTGGCATTTCGAAAGTTATAATATTCAGTACATTTTTTATTATTAGGAATTTCCATTCCCCACAAGCCCATAATTTCAGGACGAGTCACAATTTTAATGGTACTCGGATTTAAATCCATAGTTTGCGGTTGTTCAGAAGCCTCAGGTGCTTTTAAAGGCGCCTCAGCCATGGCCCATGTAGAACAGAAGCACAATAAACCAACAATATAGATATTTTTCATAGATTTATTAACGACTAAATGCATACACTTAAATTAGCATATTTTTAATTGCTTTCATCTAATCATAACCATATATGAACAATTTAAATCGGCATCAACCCGACTATATGCCGGATTGATGCCGATAAAAGATATTACCTAGCGAATATGTGTGCCAACAGTCTCGTAGCTCACCTCATAATCGCGTAAGTTCAAATGCGCTAAACGCTGTTTTAATGTTTTCAACGACCACGGCCATGCAGCAAAATTACGGCCATTGGCATCTAAATAGTAACTTTTACAGCCACCAGCATTAAAAACCGTGGTTTGAAGGTGTTGTTGAACCTGCTCATTGTGATATTTAAGAACTTGCGGTTTGACGGTCAGTTTACTAATTTTATGTTTTTTGATTTTTTGCAAACCATCTACAATGTAATTAAGTTGCGCCTCTGCCAAGCCAATAAAAGAATCATAGACCAGTACATTCGGACCAAGAACCAAAAATGCATTGGGTACATTTTCAATATTAGTGCCTAAATATGCTTCCGGTGATGTGCTTTTCCACAAATCGTGTAAACACTGACCTTTTTCGTTATAAACACGTCGTCCAATCGGAGGATGTGAAACTTCAAAACCCGTACCCCAAATAATGACATCGACTTCATGTTTTTCACCGTTGGCTGCAATCACGGTATTGCCCTCAACTTTGACCAAGCCATGAGGAATCAACTGGGTATTTTCTGCCTGCAATGCTGGATAATAGTTGTTTGCAAACAATAGACGCTTACAACCAATGGTAAAGTCTGGTGTAACTTTTTTACGTAGTTCAGTATCCTTAATTTGTGTTTTAAGTACTTGCTTAAATATTTCGCCCACTGGCTTCAATACAGCAGGATTACGTAAACCGAAATTGATTGCGTTAAGTGACTGCGCCACGGCCTGACGCCACGTGGCCTGAATAATAGGAAAGCGCTCAATCAGCGATTTACTTACATTACCCAATTCCATATCAGGTTTTGGAATAACCCATGGTGCAGTACGCTGAAATACATACAGTTCTTTGGCTAAGGGCTGAATTTGCGGCACAAACTGAATGGCCGAAGCACCGGTACCAATGACCGCAATCCGTTTTCCAGTTAAGTCATAATCATGATTCCACTTTGCAGAATGAAACATTTCACCTTTAAATGTATCTAAACCGTCTAACTTGGGAATTTGTGCTTCGGTAATCGGGCCTGTTGCAAAAATAACTGTACGTGACAAATAGGTTCCTTTTGAAGTTTCCAGTACCCAAAGATTTTGTTCGGTGTTCCAGCTGGCTTTAATGAGCTCAGTTCCAAATTCAATTTTTTGATCAATATGAAAGGTTTGGCTTACTTCTTCCAAGTAACTCAAAATTTCAGGCTGGCGTGCAAATAAATGGCTCCATTTACTACTGGGCGCAAAAGAGTACGAATACAAGGCAGATGGCACGTCACAACCACAGCCAGGATAAGTATTTTCTCGCCATGTCCCGCCAACACGAGTGGCTTTCTCTATAATTTTATAATTCTCATAGCCTACATCATCTAAACGTTTTGCAGCAGCAAGGCCTGAAATACCTGCGCCTACAATAAAAGTATCATAAATATGTTGCGGCATTTTTGATGCATTTTCAGCAGTTGTCACTTCTTTTAATTTTGCTGTCATGGTGGTTTACCTTCAAATCAAACTTACTTAAATAAACTGTACGATAGACCTAAAAATTTGGTGTAAAGCACAGGTGACGTCCGTTTCATCAGCCAGAAAAGTTTGGCATCAAGTTGTGGAATGGTATAAAGCTCACCCGCATCCAGACGATTGAGTGTTAAACGTGCTACTGCATCACTGGTGGTCAAGGCAAAATTCATCAGGGCATGATCTGCAAGTTTTGAATAGCGCCCCGGTATACGGCCGTTTTTGATGATGTTGGTGGGTACCAGAGTTGGACACAGTACATTCACCTTTACGTTGAACTTACCAAGCTCTGCGTACAAAGTTTCAGACAACGCACGAACACCGGCTTTAGTGACGTTATAGGCTGTCATTTCAGGTGCCGCAGTGTACGATGCCGCAGATGCAACATTAATGATGGCACCATAACCAAGTTGTTTAAACTTAGGCACAAAGTAATGACAACCATGAATGACACCCCATAAATTGATATTGGTCACCCATTGCCAGTCGTCTAAACTGATTTCATCAAACTTTCCACCCAAGCCAACCCCAGCATTGTTGATCACCAACGTTACCGGATGCTGCATGAGATGCTCGGCTTGCTCCGCCAGAGACTTGACCTGTTCTGCTTGACTCACATCACATTGAATCGCAAACGCTTTTGCACCTAATTGCTCGATTAAGCGTACCGTTTCTTCAGCACCAGTCAGATTAATATCTGCACAGACAACTGTAGCTTTGCGTTTTGCAAGCTCCAAAGCAAAACTGCGCCCGATACCACTTCCCGCACCTGTAACCACTGCATAGGCGTTAAAACTTGGTTTTTTATTTTTCCGTCCAAATAGCATCATCGTGATGCGTCCTTTTTTCTGAGCATTGCAATTGCATCGATTTAGCTACGAAGCGCCGGTGTAAAAACTTTCACAAGATACGGCGCAATGGCACCACCTTCTTTGAGTAGTTTTTCTTTGTAATACTCAAGGTATTCACTGGTATCGTGATCATTTGGATGAAAATCGCGACGTAAATAGTCAAAGATTTGCCCCATAGTGCTACCAAAAACACCATCATTTGGACTAAAGATCAGCGCTACACCGCGTTTGGCATCTTTCCAGAATTTGCGTGTCACAAGGTCTTTTGGTTGGCGTAAAACTGGCACAAACAATGTTGAAAACGGAATCAATCCCAAAATAGTTCCAAAGGCTATAAAGAAGCCTGCTGCACGTAATGCATAGTTTCCATTGAGTAATTGATAGACATCATACGCAATATCTTTATGCTCCGACTCTTCAAGCATATGCCACATCCACATCGCACGTGTTTTGGCATCATTTGAATAGTAGAAATTTTTCTCGTGCTTCATCATGTATTCTGCAAGCACGGCGGTAAAATGCTCGATTCCGGCCATCATGGAGAGCTTAAGTGGTTGTGGAAATTTTAAGAAAATATTGTCAAAAAACTTCTCTCCCAAAAAGCGATATAGTTTTACTGGGAAATTAACGGCTTCATGTGCAATCGCGTCATTAAATTCATTATGAAGTTTAGAGTGAATCGCCTCTTGTCCGATCAGCGATGTCACACGCTGTTTCAATAGCGGATCTTTCACGAAATCACGATGATACCGTGCGGTTTCAATGACCAGATCTTCACCATACGTCAAAAACACAGAGAGCGTTGCGAAAAAAGTACTGGCAAACTGATTGTTCATGTAAAACGCAAAATCAATCTCTTTTCCATCAAATCCAACTGCAATATGACGAATTGGAATTGCAGGTTTTTGGGTATAATCTGGTAACTCAAATTTAGGCATGGGCTTGAAAGCTTGGACTGATTTTTTTACTGCGGTCGTGATCATGGCGACACCTTCTTAAAGCATTCAATGGATTAAGCTGAAAGATTGTTCAGACTTCTTACATATCTTCATGCTAATCCGATGTGTTGTTCGGATTCAATTCGGGTCTAGATCATCTGATAAACTTTAATGTAGCTTAGGCTATTTATTCATACTCAAACCTTCATCTATTTTAAATTATTAATTTTTAATAAATTTATTTAATATATTGACTAAAAGTACCATTAAGTTTGATGCTTTGCGCAACTGACAATCTTCGATTTTTGATGTGCTTACTGGCTGAAGTTTGTTGTGTTTTTTGCTGTTCGGATTTATGTTTTTTAAATTGTTGTATTTGGCCTAACATGATAATTTGAATTATTGTTCGGATTTAAGGAATATCCATTGAGCACTCGAAAGCCACGTCAAACACGAGCAAAAGTCACGGTAGATACCATTATTGAAGCTGGATTTATATCTGTAGCATTGCATGGTATGAGTGGAACTACAACTCGGCATATTGCAGATATTGCAGGTGTCAGTGTTGGGTCATTATATGAATACTTTAAAAATAAAGAAGAAATTTACGATGCGATGGCGGCATCATTTGTACAAGAAATTTTAAAAATGATCAAAGATCTTACGCCTGTCATTATGGATATGGAGCTAGAATCTGTCATTGAACTTATTTTTTATAATTTTCGAGATTTGCTCACCCGAAACAATGAACGCTATCTGATTTGTTTACGACATGCCAATGAGCTGCGTTATGACAAGTATATTAATCAGATTGAGCGGGAACTGATGAATATTGTCATGAAATACATGATGCATAATCCAAAGTACTTAAAGGTGAATAATCTTGCAGTTACAGCCTATGTCAGTATTAACAGCGGCATTTTTAATATTGCACGGCATTTGATTTTGCCCAATCCTTACATCAGTTTTGACGAGTTGGTAGATGGACTGAAAACCATGATTATGAGCTATATTAATGCCGAGCTTAAGAAAGCTGAACAATAATTAAAGCTCCTCTTTTGATTGGTCTAAACTAGAAAATGTACTTAAATTCTTCACCATTAATTCAAGGTTATTACGAATCAGAAAAGCCAGATTAATATCGACCCCTTGCAACATTTGCGCTTCGAGCTGCTGAACCACTTGGTTACATTGGTTTAGTTTGTCTAGTCCACTCGGTGTCACCGTAACTAGAATGCGTCGACCATGAGTTGGATCTGGTGCTTTTTCAATCCAGCCATTTGCGAGTAGATCTTGCAAAATTTTATTGGCCGATTGCGGTTTTATAAATGAACGTTCGGCAAGCTTGGCATTAGATAAATTCGGTTTGGCCGCCAGCACCGAAAGCGCAGTAAATTGCGGCAAGCTAATCTCAAGCGCGCTTAGGTGTTCAGTCAAATATTTGCTAATGATGCGGTCAACCCGAGCAATCATATAACTTAAGCGTGGCTCTTCTTCTCTTTTTCTATCAACTGAACTTGAACGTAGCATAATTTATCTTCATAAAAAGTTAAAAAGTATGAGGCCAATCAGCCCCATACTTTTAAAAGAATGTTACTGAGCGCTTGAGCCATGCGCCAAATGTACAGGGTGTTTGGGCTTTCTGACAAGCATTAGTGCAGATATTGCAGCAATCAGGATAATCGGAATACTTGAACCAATGACGATGGTCGAGCTCTGACCTAACGAAAGTAGGAAACCTGCAACCAACGGTCCGGCAAAAGAACCGATTCGTCCAATTGCAACTGCTGCACCCACGCCCGTGCCACGCATTTCGGTTGGATAATACATTGCCGCCAAACCATATAAAGCAGATTGTCCACCCACAATAAACAAGCCACAACCCACGGCAGAAAGTGCCAGCAATGCAACTGTTGGTGAAATCGACAGACAGCACAAAGCGACCAGAATACCCGCATAGATAAACTTAATCACACTGCTCATACGCATCTTGTCGAGCAGCATACCCATCAAAATAGAACCAAAAATTCCGCCTACGTTGTATCCCATCTGTACATAGTTGGCTTCAAGTTTAGACAATCCTTGTGAACCCATAAGCAGTGGTAACCAGTTCAGCAAGAAATAGAGCACCACCAGCGTACAAAAGAAACTGATCCATAATTGAATGGTCGACATCCGTCTTTCTTTTGCAAACAGCACTTCCCAAAATGGTGTAGTACTTTGCAGGTGTGTTTTTTTCTGCAGATAGCTGTTGGATTCAGGCAAGAACTTCATTAAGAGTGGAATGAGTAATATCGGCGCAATACCACCCACATAAAAAATATGCCGCCACTCTGCATCGCCTGCCATAAGCATAGCCACAACAGAGGTCAGTAGCCCTCCAAATGGAATGCCACTGTACATAATACTGACTGCGGTGGCCTTGCGGTTTTCAGCCACAGCTTCTGATGTAACCGTAATCATCATGGGTAATGCACCGCCCATACCTAAACCAGTAAGAAAACGAATCACCAGCAATAAGTTATAGTTAGCGGCAAAAGCTGTCAGTAATGACATGATCCCGAACAGCATAATACTCAAAATTAAAATCTTTTTACGGCCTACAATATCTGCCAAACGACCACCGATAATCGCGCCTGGCAGGGTTCCAATAATTGCAGCACTAAATGCCCAAGCCATTTGGGCATTATCTAACATAAATTCGGCACGCATTCGCGGTGCTGCTACACCCATCGATTGAAGATCAAAGCCTTCAAATATCGCTATAGCAAAGCACAGCAGTAACGTAAGTTTCGCCCTTCCCGACGCCTTCGATACGGTATCCATAGTCTCTTCCTTATTTTGACTAAACATCCTTTACGTTTTTATTGTCAATGTTCAAAGAACACACATAAAATATCAGTTAAGCTTATAAAAAAATCAATATGTTTTTTTATTAAATTTTCTAAAAAATATTTTTAACATTAAAAATCATAAGATTATAAAAAAAATATAAAATTCTTCAAAAAACGCTTGAATGTAAGTTTAACTGATATTAAATTAAATCCAAGACAGCATAATTTGTCATTCAAGGAGAAAACAAATGACATACGATAAACGTTGGGAAACCGTTGATGTACAAGTAGAACATGGAATTGCATGGGTCACACTTAATCGCCCTCACAAAAAAAATGCAATGAGCCCAACACTCAACCGTGAAATGATCGATGTGCTTGAAACACTCGAGCTAGATTCAGAGGCAAAAGTGCTGGTGTTAACTGGTGCCGGTGATTCTTGGACTGCTGGCATGGATTTAAAAGAATATTTCCGTGAAGTAGATGCTCAACCTGAAATTTTCCAAGAACGTATTCGACGTGATTCGTGTCGCTGGCAGTGGCAATTACTTCGTATGTACTCTAAACCAACAATTGCCATGGTTAACGGCTGGTGTTTTGGTGGTGGTTTCTCGCCACTGGTGGCCTGTGATTTAGCCATTGCAGCCGATGAAGCCACTTTCGGACTGTCAGAAATTAACTGGGGCATTCCACCGGGCAACCTCGTCAGTAAAGCGATGGCAGATACGGTTGGGCATCGTGCATCACTGTATTACATTATGACCGGTAAAACTTTTACCGGTAAAGAAGCTGAAGCAATGGGTCTGATTAATAAAAGCGTCCCGCTTGCACAGCTAAAGACTGAAGTGACAGAACTGGCACAGTGTCTGGTCGAGAAAAACCCTGTCGTTTTACGTACAGCTAAAAATGGCTTTAAGCGCTGTCGTGAGCTGACATGGGATCAGAATGAAGATTATTTATATGCCAAACTGGATCAATGTAATCATCGAGATACTGAGGGCGGCCGCCAAGAGGGTTTAAAACAGTTCTTAGATGAAAAATCGATTAAGCCAGGTTTGCAAAGCTATAAGCGTACAGGTTAAGTTCGCAACATCAATGCTCAAGTAAGGATACACTCGATGCAACATGTACAGTTACTTATTGATAGTCAGTCTGTCGATGCTGCCAATCAAGCCACCTTTGAACGCATTAGCCCAATAGACGGTCATGTTGCAAGTGTTGCTGCTGCTGCAACACTTGAGGATGTCGATCGTGCACTTGAATCGGCTAGCCGTGCATTTCAAATTTGGTCGAAAGTTTCGCCGACTGAACGTCGTTTACGCTTGCTCAAAGCGGCAGATCTGATGGATCAAAATACCGAAAAGTTTATCGAAATCGGTATGCGTGAAACAGGTTCAACAGCCACATGGTATGGCTTTAATGTACATCTGGCAGCCAACATGCTACGCGAAGCCGCCGCGATGACCACTCAAATTGATGGAAGCTTAATTCCGTCTGATGTACCGGGCAATCTGGCAATGGGAATTCGGGTGCCATGTGGTGTTGTAGTCGGGATCGCGCCTTGGAATGCACCTGTTATTTTGCCAACCCGAGCACTTGCAATACCTTTAGCTTGTGGCAATACGGTAGTACTCAAAGCCTCGGAAGCTTGTCCGGCAACCCATAGCTTGATAGGTGCAATTTTAAATGAAGCTGGTTTGGGTGAAGGTGTGGTTAATGTCATTACACATGCACCTCAAGATGCACCACAAGTCGTTGAGCGTCTGATTGAACACCCTGCAGCTAAACGCATTAATTTCACCGGTTCGACCAAAGTAGGTAAAATTATTGCCGAAACAGCAGCAAAGCATCTTAAACCTGTTTTATTAGAACTTGGTGGTAAGGCGCCTGTGGTGATTTTAAATGATGCCGATCTGGATGAAGCTGTGAATGCGGTTGCATTTGGTGCATTTTTCAACCAAGGCCAGATTTGTATGTCGACAGAACGCGTTTTGGTTCAAGACGGCATTGCAGATCGCTTTATTGAAAAGCTCATTCAAAAAACTGCCTCACTTAAAGCAGGTAATCCAACGCAGCAAGGCAGTATGTTGGGTGTACTTGAAAGCCGACGCGCAGCAGAGCGAATTCAGCACTTACTTGAAGATGCACAGCAAAAAGGTGCCAACCTTCCGTTGGGTATCCAGATTCAAGATACCCTCATGCAACCGACACTCGTACTGGATATTCAACCCGAAATGTTGTTGTATCGCGAAGAATCATTTGGGCCAGTTTGTACAGTACAACGTTTTGCTAGCATTGAAGACGGTGTTCGCTTGGCAAATGACAGTGAGTTTGGTTTATCTTCGGCTGTGTTTAGTCAAAACTTTGGTTTGGCGATGGATGTTGCCAAACAGATTGACTCCGGGATTTGCCACATCAATGGTGCAACCGTACACGATGAAGCACAGATGCCCTTCGGTGGCACTAAATCGAGTGGTTATGGTCGCTTTGGCAGTAAAGCATCCATTGCTGAATTTACCGAGCTTCGCTGGATTACCGTACAAACACAGCCACGCCATTACCCAATTTAACCATTGGGTATGGTTTTAAAAAATAACGATATAAAAATTGCATGATGCAAAAAAGTACAGCGATGTACAACATGGAGTGAACGAAATGCAAATGAATGCCACTCAATCACAAGACAGAGAGCGCTTTGTAAAACTTGGACAACATGCAATTGACTATTTTTATAAAGGTCCGGTTTTACATATTCAACCCAAAGAACAACTCAAGGCTTATCCGCAAAAACTGACCGATCGTTTGATTCATTTTGCTAAAGTTAAGCCCGACCATACCTTTGCCGCTAAACGCAATACACAAGGCGAATGGATCAGGCTCAGTTATGCAGAAACCTTGCAACGTGCTTGGCATATTGCACAAGCTTTGCATCAGCGCAACTTAAGCCAAGAACGACCTTTGGTAATTTTATCGGGAAATGATCTTGAACACTTAACGCTTTCGATGGGCGCGATGTTGGCAGGTGTACCATTTTCTGCTATTTCGCCAGCCTACTCACTGGTATCTCAAGATTTTGGCAAATTAAAACATGTCTTTGATGTGCTCACCCCAGGCATGGTGTATGCAAATGATGGACAAGCTTTTGCTAAAGCCATTCAAAGCTGTACGCAGGATCATATTGAAATTGTGACCAATAAAGGCATTATAGGTGATCAAGTCTGTACATCGTTTCAGTCTTTATTAGATACCCCCGTGACCGATGTTCAAGAGCATTATGAAACGCTAGATGAGCATCAGATTGCCAAGTTTTTATTTACATCCGGTTCGACCAAGCTTCCAAAGGCTGTTCCGACCACACATTTGATGCTATGTATCAATCAACAAATGCTACTTCAAACTTTTCCAGAGTTTGAAGACACACCGCCTGTATTGCTGGACTGGCTGTCTTGGCATCATACATTTGGTGGAAGCCACAATGTTGGGATCGCGCTTTATAACGGCGGAACCATTTACATCGATGACGGTAAGCCCGTTCCGGGAAAATTTGATGAAACGATTCGAAATTTAAAAGAAATTTCACCGACGGTTTATCTAAATGTACCCAAAGGCTGGGAAGAACTCACCGATGCACTGGAAAAAGATGCCGAACTCAGAGATCGCTTCTTTGCCAACGTTAAAATTTTGTTTTTTGCTGGTGCTGCATTATCTGAAGCAGGATGGAACCGACTCGATAAAATTGCACAGGCACATTGCGGTGAAAAAATCCGCATTATGAGTGGCTTGGGCATGACCGAAACGGCACCATCGTGCGCCTTTACCACAGGCCCGCGGGTAATGGCTGGTTTTATTGGCTACCCTGCTCCAGGCTGCGAAATCAAGCTGGTACCATATGGCGATAAACTTGAATTTTGCGTGCGTGGCTTACATGTCATGAAAGGCTACTGGCGACTAAAACCCGATCAGCAAAGCACAATTTTTGATGAAGACGGTTTTTTCCATACCGGCGATGCGGTACGTCTGGTCGATCCAAACGACCCTGCACAGGGCCTGATGTACGACGGCCGTATTGCAGAAGATTTTAAACTCAACACGGGCACCTTTGTTAATGTCGGTACTTTACGCAACAAGGCACTCATTCAAGGTAATTTGTTGATTCAAGATGTTTGTATCACCGGTTCAAATCTAAATGCGATTGGCTTCTTGGTTTTTCCTAAGCTTGATGCCTGTGCAGATTTTGCTGGTCTGAATATGAAAAATCATAGTGCAACAGATATCTTGCAACACCCTAAAGTACAGCAGTGGTTTCGACAGTTTTTAATTCAGTACAACAAAGATGCCACGGGCAGTTCAAATCGGGTATCAATGTTGTATTTAATGACTGAAGCACCACAGCTCGATGCAGGTGAAGTGACTGATAAGGGCAATTTAAATCAGAGTAACATCTTAAAACGTCGTGCTGCACTGGTCGAAGAACTGTATAACAAACAAACAGATAATCCATTGATTGTACGTATACCCGTTTTAAATCACTCCTAGTTTTATTTCTTGTTCTCAAGCTCATTTCGTATGGGCTTAGGCCTTGATCATGCTAAAAAAAGGTGAAATATGCAGCAAGATACTGATTTTGAATTGTTCCGCGATACCTACAAACGTTTTTTAAACGATCATGTTGCGCCCTATTACGAGCAATGGGAGCACGATGGCCTGATTCCTCGACATATCTGGAACTTACTCGGTGAAAATGGGTTCTTGTGTGTCGATGTTCCAGAAGAATACGGTGGATATGGCGCACCAGTTCACTACTCGCTCATGCTGGTGCAAGAAACTGCACGCGCAGGATTTGGCTCACTTGCGGTTGCCATTGGTGGACAAAATGAACTGGTCTCTCCTTATATCCAAAATATGGGTAGTGAGGCGCAAAA
This sequence comes from Acinetobacter soli, assembly GCF_000760595.1. Taxonomy (GTDB): domain Bacteria; phylum Pseudomonadota; class Gammaproteobacteria; order Pseudomonadales; family Moraxellaceae; genus Acinetobacter; species Acinetobacter soli. The sequence goes on from NZ_BBNM01000012.1 coordinate 78,201, forward strand.
GAAATACTGGTTACCCAAAATGGTATCGGGCGAAGTGGTAACAGCAATTGCCATGACCGAAGCCAATGCCGGATCAGACCTTCAAGCTATTCGCACTCAAGCGATTTTAAAAAACGAGCATTACGTCATTGATGGTTCAAAAACCTTTATCTCCAACGGACTACATGCCGATTTAATTGTTCTGGTTGCCAAAACAGACCCACAGGCACGCGCAAAAGGTATTTCTCTGTTTTTGGTCGATGCGCAACTTGAAGGTGTTGAAAAAGGACGTTCGCTTAAAAAAATTGGACTGCATGCACAAGACACCGCCGAACTCTTTTTTGATGGCGTTCATGTACCTGTAACTCAGCGCCTTGGTCAAGAAGGCCAAGGCTTTACATATCTGATGCAAGAGCTCCCCCGTGAACGTTTAAGTATTGCGATGATGGGTATGGGATCGATTTGGGGCGCGATTGACCTGACCACCAATTATGTACAAGAGCGTAAGGCATTTGGCCAAACACTGGCGCAGCTTCAAAACACGCGCTTTGTGATTGCCAATGCACAAATCAAAGCCAAAGCAGCGCAAGCATTTATTCATGAATGTGCCCAAATGTACCATCAGGGGGCGCTGACTGTGGGCCATGTTGCTGCATTGAAATGCTTTATTACCGATACCCAGTGCGACGTGATCGATCAACTGCTGCAATTATTTGGGGGATACGGCTATATGCAGGAATATCCGATTTCTCGTTTTTTTGTCGATTCACGTGTGCAAAAAATTTACGGTGGCACCAACGAAATCATGAAGGAAATCGTGGCGCGAGACGTACTCGGAAAATAACCAATATTTTTTAAACCTCATGGTTGGTACAACCAACCCTGTCAAAACAACAAAGATGTTTCAGGAAGAAATACAATGTCAAAATTATGGATGTACTCTGCTGTGATGCTCTCGGGTTCTGTATTTGCTTCAGACTTTATTGATAAAAGTACAGTCGAACTCACCACACGAAATTTCTATTTCGATCGCGACTATCAAGAAGTCTCTAAATATCCCGCTGCAAAAGACTGGACACAAGGCTTTATTTTTAAAGCAAATTCTGGTTATACCGAAGGAACCATTGGTTTTGGGCTCGATGTTCTGGCTACAGCAGGATTTAAGCTCGATGCCAGTGCCAAATATGCGGGTACAGGCAATTTACCTCGCGACACGGTCACCAATGAACCCGCCAGCAGCTACGGCGAAATTGGCCTGACCGGTAAAGCAAAAGTCAGTCAGACCGAATTAAAAGTAGGAACACTCAGACCGATGAATCCTGTGCTGGTGGCCTCTCCTGCACGCCTACTACCGCAAACCTACCGGGGTATTTCACTGGAATCGAAAGATATTAAGAATTTTGAGCTGCAAGGAGCATTTATAGACAAGGTGAATCAGCGCGACTCGACCAATTATGAAAATATCAAGATTTCAGCGGTGAATGGCCGTTTCAAAAGTGCTGAAACGAATGGTCTTTACTACGCAGGTGGCTATTACAATGTAAGTCCGGCTTTACGTTTAGGATTATTTTATCTGGATGTTAATAATTTATACGATCAGATGACAACTGGCTTTTTATACAAATGGGACATAAATCCGCAAACTCGTTTAAGCAGCTATCTACATTACTATCGTAGCCGCGATGAAGGCCAAGCAAAGGCTGGTTTGGTCGACAACGATTTATATCATGCGCATTTTGAGCTTAAACGCCAAAATCATAAATTTATTTTTGGTACCTTTCAGCATTTTGGTGAAACCGCTTTTCCATATTTAACGGGTGGTGAAACAGGACTGCTCATCGATACATGGCCGGGCGAATTTTTGAATCCGAAAGAAAAAGCATACAGCTTTCGTTATGAGTATGACTTTAAAGATTATGTGCCGGGTTTACGCTTCATGACACGCTACACCATGGGCCGCAATATTTATGCGCCTAACTTGGGTGGAACGGATTTAAAAGAGCGCGAAACAGATTTCGATATTGGCTACACCGTACAAACTGGCTGGCTTAAAAACCTTTCCCTTCGTGCTCGCTATGCGATCTATGACAACAACATGCTGGCCACAGCCAATATCAAACCAGTGAATGAAACCCGAATTAACATCGATTACACATGGAAATTTAAATAATGACTCAAACAAGGTATTAGCATAATGCTAGCGCCTTGTTTTTTCAGGAACAATAATATGAATAAAAAAATAATAGCGCTCTGCTTTAGTCTTGCTTGTGCACACCAAACACATGCAGTACCCCAATTTGCACCACCACCGCTACATCTTCAACCATTGGCCACATTTAGTGTCGATTTAAACGCACCTGTCTGGGAACTTGGTTCAACCAGTGATGCAGGCAAGCGACGTATTATCCCCATTACAGGAGGCACTTTTGAAGGCAAAACACTCAAAGGCAAAATTTTGAATAATGGTGCAGATTGGCAAATTGTTGATGCGCAAGGTCATGCCATTATTGATACGCGCTATTTACTTCAAACCGATGATGGTGCACTGATTTACCTGCAAACCAAAGGTTATCGATATGGTCCGCCAGACGTTTTAAAACAACTGGCTCAAGGCAAAGAGGTCGACCCGAAAACTTATTATTTTAAAGTCACCATGCAGTTTGAAACCAGTGCGCCTCAATACGCGTGGTTGAACCATACCATTGGCGTGGGAAGTGCCATGCGTCTGGGAAAAGCTGTTGTGTATGACGCGTATGCGCTTCAATAAGTCGTGAGGAGTGATTCATGATGCTGCCAGATCTATCTGTTCCTGCACACTTACCCCCCATTCATCATTTGCTAGGTGGCCATAGCATTCAATGGAACCCAGATCAACTTGAACTTGAAGTCAGATATCAGGCACTTGAGAGCTTTACCAACCCGCGAGGCACCATTGAAGGTGGAATGCTTTGCGCCATGCTGGACGATGTCATGGGGCTCTTTGCCTACTATGCCAATCAGCAGCAAGCAGCCACGACTATTAATCTGACCACAGATTTTTTAAGGCCGTGTCTGGTGGGGATTGTAGTGACGAAATGTCGATTTATCAAACAAGGAAAATCCATTTTAAACATCGAAAGTGAAGCGTGGCAAAACCATAAACTTGTGGCGCGTAGTACCGCAAATTTCATGGTCTTGGCACATGCATAAATTTCAGGCATAAGGATATTGCAATGAAAAAACTTCAACATCTTTTTAAACATGCTGCATTGCTCGGCGTCTGCATCAGTGTAGCTGCATGTAATGACAATAACGATCATGATACGGCACAGTCGAGCCAAAGTATTCCACAATTAAGCCCAGCAGTAGGTGCTCAGCTCAAAGGCAGTTGTACAGATTTAAGCGGTTTCAAATTTGACACCACCGTAGTTGAAAGTGCAACTTTACAAAATGCAGGCGCTCTGACTGTTGCAGGAAAAAATATTCCGGCGCATTGTTTGGTCAAAGGTTATATGGAGCAACGTATTAGCCCAATCGATGGTCAAACCTATCAGATTGGCTTTGAAATGCGACTTCCAGTGAGCTGGAACGGACGTTTTCTATATCAAGGAAATGGCGGTACCGACGGCAACATCGCCACAGCGACCGGACAAGTGGGCAGCGGCGGGATGTTAAGCAATGCTTTAAACGACGGATTCGCGGTAATTTCATCCGATGCCGGACATTCATCTGCACAAAATCCTCTTTTTGGTTTAGATCCGCAAGCTCGTATCAACTATGGCTATGGTGCTATTACAAAGTTAACGCCTATGGCCAAAGATCTGATTAAAACAGCTTACGGTAAATTGCCAGATCGATCTTATGCAGGAGGTACGTCTAACGGCGGTCGACATGCCATGATGGCTGCAACACGCTTAGGCGATCAGTACGATGGCATCTTGGCCAGTACACCCGGATTTCATCTACCACGTGCAGCAGCGGCACAGCTATATACGGCGCAGCAATTACGTCGTGTTACCACCGATGAAAATGATTTAAGCACTGCCCTCACCTATGCAGAACGTAACGTACTTGCCAATGCGATTTTAACACGCTGTGATGCACTCGATGGTGTAGCAGATGGTATGGTACAAGACGTTGAAGCCTGCCGAACCGCCTTTGATATTCATAAAGATGTGCCTGTCTGCTCGGGTTCACGTGATGGAAGCTGTTTAAGTAAAGACCAGATCGATGTCGTGGCTAATATTTACCGCGGCCCTGTCAATTCATCTGGCGAAGCATTGTATGCGACCCAGCCTTACGATCCGGGATTACTTGGCAGCAATTGGGCAAGCTGGAAATTTGTTTCTTCTGTGGGTACGGCACGCGACCCGGTAGCGGTAGGCATTATATTTCAGGTACCACCAGATCCAACAATTGTACAAAATTCACGAAAATTTGCCTTTAACTATAATTTTGATACTGATTACCCAAAACTTTCTGCAACCAATTCGACCTATTCAGAAAGCGCGATGTCATTTATGATCCCGCCAGATGAGCTCAATCTGGATAAATTACGCTTGCATGGCGGTAAAATGATTGTGGTGCAAGGCACAGCAGATGGCGTATTTTCGGTAGATGACACACAAAACTGGTACGATAAACTGATGGCAAAATACAAGAGCAGTAGTTTGGGTGATGCACAAAGTTTTGCTCGTTTTTATCGCGTTCCGGGAATGAATCATTCGCGTGGTGGGCTTGCGACCGACCAGTTTGATGCACTTACTGCTTTGGTGAACTGGGTAGAATATGGTCAAGCACCAGATCAAATTCTCGCTTCTGCACGCGGTGTCGGTAATGCAAGTGGCGAAATCAATAGTGAGTTACCATCGAGCTGGTCGGCCAATCGAACTCGACCACTGTGTCCATATCCAAAAATCGCACGTTATAACGGCACAGGTGACAGTGAAAAAGCCGAAAACTTCACTTGTAAATAAACACAACCGAGATAAAAAAGAGAGCGACGAATCGCTCTCTTTTTGTTTTAGCTGGCATATTTTAAATGGTCAAGGGATTTGATTTCATAGGGTAAGCCCACATAGTTTTCAGCGAGTGTGGTCTGACCTGCCGTAGAACCTAAAATATAGCTCAATTCTGCTTGTTTAATTTTATGATCAAACTCGCTTTCAGTTTCAAAGCGATGTAACAAATGGGTCATCCACCATGAAAAACGCTCTGCTTTCCATACACGTTGCAAGCATTTTTCTGAGTATTGATCTATGCCTTGCTCAGATTCTTGCGTGTAAAATTCAATAAGCGCACTCGACAAATATGCAATATCTGAAGCTGCAAGGTTCAATCCTTTGGCACCCGTTGGTGGAACAATATGTGCGGCATCACCAGCTAAGAATAATTTTCCAAATCGCATCGGTTCTGTGACAAAGCTCCGCAAGGGTGCAATGCTTTTCTCAATTGAAGGACCTGTAACGAGTTTTTCACGGCTTTCAGGGTCGAGGCGATTCTTAAGCTCTTCCCAAAATTGATCATCCGACCAGTTTTCTACGTGATCGGTTAAAGGAACTTGAATGTAATAACGGCTTCTCGTTTCTGAACGCATACTACACAGTGCAAAACCACGCTCTGATTGAACATAAATTAACTCGTCTGCCACAGGCGGCACATCGGCAAGTACACCTAACCAACCAAATGGATAGACCTTTTCGAAGGTTTTAATTTTATCTTGAGGCACACTAGCACGGCACACGCCATGATAACCATCACATCCTGCAATGAAATCACATTCGATTTGATAGTGAGTTCCATTGGATTCAAAGGTCACTTTTGGCGCATTATAAAAATCATGAATTTGAACATCATTCGATTCATAAAATGAGCAAAGACCAGCCTGCTCACGTGCTTGCATCAAATCTTTAGTAACTTCGGTCTGCCCATATACAGTGACTTGTTTGCCTTGAGTCAATGCCGATAAATCGACACGGAATTTTTGGCCATTGGTCAGAATTTCAATGCCCGAATGTGGCAATCCTTTTTCTTTGAGGTTCTGGTCAACTCCAGCTTGCTCGAGTAAATCGACCGATACTTGCTCTAAAATTCCTGCACGAATGCGTGATGCAACGTAATCGGCACTTCGCTGTTCCACAATAACGTGCTCGATTCCAGCTTTATAAAGCAGCTGACCGAGTAGTAATCCCGCTGGGCCAGAACCAATAATTGCAACTTTGGTTTTCATAGTTTGCATAACATCATCCTTGCTATTTTCTATTTTTAAAGTACCGCCTCATTAAAAAGACATCTATACTTAAGGCTCAAAATTATCCGATTAGCATTACAACTGTCCGATGATCGGACAAAACCATTTTGGATTTGAATGTTATGGAACAACATCACCAATACCTTGCGCACCCTCATTCAAGTGAAGAAATACGCACGGAAGATTACATTGCAGGCTTGGCCAAAGGCTTAGCGCTTTTAGAAGCATTTGGAATTGATAGGCAGCGACTGAACGTGACACAGGTTGCAGAGCGTACTGGCATAAGCAGAACAGCTGCACGGCGTTATTTAAAGACACTTAAATTTTTGGGTTATTTAGATACCGATGAGCACTATTTTTGGCTTACACATCGTGTTTTACGTTTTTCTAGTTCTTATTTAAGCTCGGCACATTTACCCAAAGTGGCACAGTCATTTTTAAATCTACTGTGTGCTCAAACCAGCCTCACCTTTTCAATTGTGGTGCTCGATGAGCATGAAGTTGTACCTGTTGCGCGTAGTTATTTACCCCAGCAAGATAATCTTCGCGTGAGTCCCTATGGGATGCATTTAGGTAATCGTTTGCCTGCCCACGCCACCTCCACCGGTAAAGTATTACTTTCTGTTCTGGATCGTGAAGTACAAATTGAATGGATTGAAAAATATGGTCTGAAGCGCCTCACGCCTTATACCATTACCGATGAACATACTTTTTTAGAAACATTAGATGCTGTTCGACAATCGGACTACTGTTTGTCTACTGAGGAACATGAACTGGGTGTGATTGCGATTGCGGTACCCGTTTTAAACGCACAGGGGCTTACCATTGCAGCACTTAATTGTATGTCACAAACCAATCGGGTGCAGCCACAGTATCTTATCGATCAAGTTTTACCTTTATTACGCAATACTGCGAATGAGCTGAGAAATATGATCTAGCATCGCTTATTTATGTATTATGACTTGTTAGTTTTTGAAGCTCTGTTCAAATTCATGTTTAAGATAATCACGATCTGGTGCATAAGACAATCCGGCTTTACTTCGATGATAACAATCAGCCGCCTCTTTCGATGCATATTGGCGCATCTGTATTTCAGGTGCATGACGAGAAATAATAGCCAGTGTTTTGATTAATCGAATCCCAATTTCTAAATTTGCAATAGAATCTCTTGAGATTGGTGAAAAAACAGGTCGTATTAAATCTTCCATATCTAACTTTTCAATACTCAAGAGATCATATTCTGGGCATTCTTGTTTATCTTTTGCATGTGTATCGACCAACAATCTAGTTAAGGCATTTAGAACATTGATTGCTGTAACAGGATCATTGACCGCAGGTGATAAAGCTCTTTGTGCCACTTCACTCATCACCAGAAGACCAAACCGCGGATCTTGCTCATAGGTTCTGTTTAAACCAATCACTGCACATGGATCGAGTTCGGATTCAATTTTTTCAAACTCATGATCTGAAAAACTTTCTTTAGGATATACGGCAAACATTTTAGCTCGAGGTTCAACAAACTTTCCAGCTCGAACACAGATATGAATATGACATTGGTATTTAGTGGCTACTTTTTGAATTTCTTCCAAATTAAGGTTGCAAATATATCCTGTTTTTTGACTATAAATATGCCAACGTGTATCTAAAATAGGTTTTGAATGTTTGGCTCCCAAGTCAGGTTGAGCTCTATAAATAGATAAGCTAGTTCGAGATTTATTCTCGATTTTACTTAAAGCATCATTTAACGAACCGAGTCCTGAAATGGTCTGTACCCAGCGAATTAAAGTATAAATCAGATAAAGCAGTACAATAATTGTACTTAAAAAAAGTAAAAAACGACCCTCTGTACCATAATACTTGAGCCCCAACGCTATTTTAGCGATAACAGAATAGATGAATGCCGAAATAAAACTTGCAATCGCAATACGCGTATAGTCATCTTCAATAATTAATAATCTGGCACGTGGTGTGGCTGTATTAGATGTCGATGCTAAAGCAGAAACCATAATGGATAGCGAAAATGTTGTGACTGCCAACATACTTGAGGCAATAATATCCAATAAACTAGATAAAGTTTCTGCCGAAATATGTGGCACGTAGTGCTCTGGCAGTAAATAATTGCCAACGCTTGCCAAGAGTGAAAAGAGAATTGCAAAAATAGCACCCAATGTGGGATGAACCCATAAATTTTTAGATGGATCTGAAAGTAGTAGTTTTAAGCGATACCACATTGTTTTTATATCCATTATTTTTCTTACTTTTTATTTATATAACTTTATGTGTCATTCATCTAGATAAGTTGATTTATTTTAACGCGATGAAACGAAATAATGGTCATAAAAAATGGCCATACCTTTTGGGCATGACCATCTAGATTACATTCTAGAGAATTACTTATCTAGGGCATATGCAATCACGTAGTCACCATGATCTGGAGACTGACGTGCACCACCTGCTGAAATCACAACGTATTGTTTTCCAGTTTTCGGTGACACATAACTCATAGGCGTACCTTGGCTACCCACAGGAAGACGTGCTTTCCACAATTCTTTACCTGTTGATGTATCAAATGCACGTAGATAGTAATCTTGCGTTGCAGCAAAGAATACCAAACCACCCTGAGTTGCCATTGGACCACCAATGGTTGGCATACCAATTGGCGCTTTTAGGCCCATTTTAATGCCCATCGGGCCGGTATCTTCAACTGTACCCAATGGTACTTGCCATGCAATTTGACGTGTTTTCATGTCAATCGCTGTCATCGTACCAAATGGTGGTTTCTGACACGGAATGCTCAGTGCAGACCAGAAACGGTTTTTGTTCACTTTGTACGGTGTACCTTTCATCGGCACTGCGCCCATACCCGTGTTAACTTTCTCACCGCCATTGGCTTGAACTGCTAAGTCTTCTGGGGTTTGTTTGATCAACTGAATCCATAGACCTAGACGCATATCATTCACAAACATGTAACGATGCGATGGATCAAATGCGATGGATCCCCAGTTCATTCCACCCAAAGAACCTGGGAAGCTTAATGAAACATCGGTACCCGGAGCGGTATAAAGCCCTTCATAACGCATCGATTTAAAGCTGATACGACACATCAACTGATCAAATGGCGTTGCACCCCACATATCAGACTCAGTTAAAGTCTGGTTTCCGATTTGTGGCATTTCTACAGAACGCGGCTGCGTTTTGCTGTACTGCTCACCCGGAATATCAGCAGTTTTTACTTCTTGCTCAATCACTTTGGTTAACGGTTTACCCGTTACACGATCAAGTACATAAAACTGACCAGATTTTGTACCAATCACAACCGCAGGTTTAGTGCTGCCATCTTTCATTGGGAAGTCTACCAAGCTTGGTTGCATTGGTAAGTCAAAATCCCATAGATCATTGTGAACAGTTTGATACACCCACTTTTCTTTACCTGTCGTCGCATCTAGCGCTAAAACAGACGTATTATACTTATGATCTAGTGGCTGGCGGTTTGCACCCCATAAATCGACAGATGAACTGCCCATAGGTAAGAATACGGTGTTCATTTTTGGATCATACGACATCGCTGCCCATGAGTTTGCAGAGCTACGCTTGTAAATTTCACCCGGCTTCAACACATAGTTTGGATCTGGATTACGTGGGTCGAACGCCCAGCGCAATTTACCTGTAATGACATCATATGCACGAATGACTCCACCCGGCATATCAGCTGCAACGTTATCGGCAATACGGCTACCCACAACAATAGAAGTGCCTGCAATGGTCGGTGCAGAAGTGACTTCAAAGCGTGGTGCTTTGGTGCCATCCCCCAAACCTTCTAACAAATCAACCGTACCATTTACACCAAAATCTTTACAACGCTCACCTGTATCTGCATTCACTGCAATCAGACGACCATCTGGTGTATTGGTGTACACACGACGTGGGCACTGGGTATTGGTTGCGACCGCTGTAACAGGAGTTGCACCAGCCAATGTCGGTTGAGTCAACGCTTTGGTCGAATCAAAGTAAGCGACGCCACGGCAACGCTCCCATGCATCTGCTTTAGAATTCACTTCTGCTTTCCAGAGCTGCTTACCAGAATCTGCGTCTAATGCAAAAATATTGTTGTGCGGTGTACACAAGAATACTTTATTGCCAACTTGCAAAGGTGTCATCTGGTCTTCTGCGCCGTTACCTGTACCAGTAGTAAAATCACCTGTACGGAAACGCCAAGCTTCTTTCAATTTAGATACGTTGTTACGGTTAATCTGATCTAGCGCAACAAAACGGCTTCCGCCTGCATCATTACCATAATGGTCCCAATCAACCTGTTTTTTTGCAGGATCAACCGGAATCAAAGGCAACTCTTCACCAGATGCTTTTACTGTTGCATGCGGAATAAACATGCCATATAAACCACCGATCATACCAAGCACGGTCAGTGCACCAACGGCATACGCTGGAGCACCAATTGGTGTTTGATATTGGTATTTGCGAATTGAAGGTAAAGTAAATATTACCGCAGCAAATAGACCTGCCGGGAACATCAAACGTGAATGCAATGGCCAAAATTCAAAACCAGCATCAATTAACGCCCAAATAACAGTACCGATGAACGCCAAAGCATATAACCACACCCCTGTTGCCTTTTTCTTGAAAATAAAAAAAGCTGAGGCAGTAATAATTAAACCAGCAATCAGGAAGTACCATGAACCACCCAGGCTAATCAGTTTTCCACCACCAATGATATAAAATACACCAGTAATGAGTAACGCCAGCCCAAGTATAAAACACCATATTTTAAATATGATGTGAGACTTCGCTTGAGGGTCAGACATACATCTTTCTCCACTTATCATGATTGCCATTCTTTGATGTTTTCAAAGTAAGGCGCTCATGTATAAACACATTCAGCTAAAGTGGGATAAGCCACTTTAGCTGTTCGAATTAAGTTTAAAAACCAGCAACGATATTGACTATATTTTAGACATTTTTATTCTTCATTTTGTGTCATTGCTAGAAATTTAAACGCATAGTTAATCCAGCGACCCATGCATCATCCACTTCCTTTACACCAGCAGGCTGATGAATATATTGAATATTTGGACGAAGCATGACTGCTGGGGACCATTGATAGGTGTAATTCAGTTCGATATTCAGCTCATCGTGCTGAACAGGAATATAGTTCGATGCCAACGCATCGTATTGGTCATAACCACGACTTGCATCAATTGCAATTTGACGATCTCGTGCGCGCTCGTTTACCACATAATTGGCCAAACCAAAACCAATCGAATCATTTGGACGGCTATCGAAAGCACCTTTGTACCAAAGTGCAAGTTGCTGGGTACTTTGAACCGTTGTCGTGGCTTTGTCGTTTAGCACACCGTTAAAGCTGATATACAAACCCCGCTTTGGATCATTGCCTTGTTGCGTAAGTTGCTGCTGTGTATTGATCCAGAAACTGTGCTTACCATCATGTAATTTACTTGGATTGGCAACATCTGTTGCTTCTGCTGTGGAATATAGCGCACCGATTTTATATTCGCCCGGCAGCCCACCAAAGTAAGCAAGTTTAGGTTTCCATGCCAACTCCACCGGAATGGTCGCGCCTTTAACATTGTTCATATCTAGGTTAAAGCCGTCACTGTTCGACTGTGTTTTGACATTATCTGGATTGACTTCATATACCCCAAGGCCCAATGTCCATTCAGGTGCAAACTGATACTTCACATTTGCCCCCCACAATCCTACAGGCCAGTTATACCAGATCGATCCGATCGACTTACCGAGCTGACCACCACAAAGCAATAGATTTTGAAACTCACATTGCGAGCTGTTGAAATCGTCTGACATGCCCATACGACCAATCTTGACTTGTACCGTATTGTCGTCAAAGCCTTTTTTGATCCAAGCCTGCGTCAAACGCCAGATTTTTCCACGCCCATAGATCTCTTGTGAATTGCCGAGTGCCGATGATCGTGGATCTTTGATACGTTCCAAAGTGATTGCGTTTCCATCACGTTTGGTGATCATGATGGCTGCGCTTGTATCTTTCCAACCTGCAATTTTACTCAAGTCAAAATTTGCGCCCAGCGTCAGTTGTCCTGCATTTTCAACAGTTGTATTGTCATCAAAGCCACCAGAGATATTACTTGCCGCCTGGCTCATGATCGAAGCCGTAAATTTGTATCCCTGTTGTTCAAGTTGCTGGCGATTCCCACCCCAATCGCCCAAAAGCCACTGACGATCTTGAGAATAAAATTCATTTGCCGAAGCAAACTGACAACTGAGCAAAGCAGCAGAAATTAAGCCCAATTTAAAAAAATCTTGCATTGAAAATTCCCTTTTTATTCAAGGTGTTTCCAATTTCTGGAAACACCGTATACTACAAACATTATTTCATCATCACCGCTGAACTGAGCTCTGAAGTCGCACCCAAGTGATCAGTCACATTTGCCGTGATCGATGGCATAACAACTTTTGGTGTCCAGTTGGCTTTTGCAACGCCCTGAGCATCTGTAACAACAACTACAGAATCTAGATACTGCTCAGCTTCTTTAGAGGAAGCCGAACGGTTACCAAAGAATTCAACGTTATAACGTTGATTTGGCATACCTTTTACTTCTACCGTAATTTGTTTTTTAGATACAGTGAGCTTCGGCGCGTGAATACCTTGGTTTGGTACAGCGTTACAGTTTTGCTGATTCGGCTGAGTACAGGTTTTTTGCAGCTTTGCAGGCTCAATGACAACACCACCACCACGAGAGCCAACAAAACCTTCATGCTCGAGCGCAGGCACACCAAACACGATTGCGCCTAAACGCTGATTCGGCACACATGAACCACCCGCTTCGCAGCGCTTAATGTCTTTGCCGTTATTCCAAATTTGGTTTTTGGTCAATGTGATACGAGCATTGGCATCTTTTTCAGAACGAATCGCCACCCCAATACGGTTACCATGCACTTTGTTACTGTCAAAAATATTGCCATCGCCTGTTAAATTGAATCCCAACGAGTTGTTGGTTAACTCATTGTAGGCGATGTAATTACGTTTACCCCAGTTGATTTGCAAACCGTCTGAGTAGTTCTCAAACTTGTTACCGACCACGGCATTGTCGTTGCCCCACAAAATTTCAATGCCTTGTGATGGTTCAGGATTCGCTTTTGTTGAAGTAAACAAGTTATTGGCAACTAAGTTAAATGCTGCACCGCGAGTTAACTCAAGACCATCGCCGTTATCGATAAACAGATTGTCTAACACCTTATTGTTATTGGTGGTGGTCGATGTCGGGTTGCCTTTACCATCATCCCCTGTGATCATCACACCCGCACCACCGTAGTTATTACTAATGCGGTTATGTTGAATCAAGTTGTTACTTGAGCGATTGACCAAAACACCAATACAAAAGCGATGTACATCTAAGCCTTTTAACGTTACGCCGTTTACATCTTGCAAGACCAAGCCCGGTAAAGTCATGGTACGGACGTTTGTGCCGTATTGCTCTGGGTTTGCTCCTGGGCAAGCTTTAGCACCTTCACCTTTAATATAGTTTGAACCATCAATCGCGATGTATTCACCAGTTTTATCCCACTGAGTCCCAATAATCTTGACTGCTGATTTGATAGGTGGAAGTGGCTTGTCGACTTTAATCACATACGGTGCTTTGCCAACCGCTTGAATTAAAATTTGATTTTCTTGAGCCGTATTGGCGTTTGATTGCTCAATTGCCCAACGTAAAGAGCCTTTGTCGTTATCATCCTGATAACGATCAACGATATAAGTTTCCGCAGACGCAAAGCCTGAAGAGATTAAGCCCAAAGCAAATGCTGATAAACGCAAAGAATTCAATTTCATGACAGTTTCCTTGTCAGGATTATGGTGTTTGAGTTGGTTGAACTGTTTTTAAGATCTGTTTAAGCGCAGTGACATCGATTTGACCCGGTGCCGAAGCCTCGCCGATCATACCGAAACTTAAACTTCCGCCCATATTGGCGGTTGAAACACGCGATACTGTACCTAAGCGCCCCATCGACATCGTAAGTAACGGTTTTTTCGACTGTTCACTTACTTTTAGTGTCGCATTCATTAGCGTAAAGACATCTTGCTTCGACTTTGGCATTACCGCAATTTTTAAGATATCTGCACCCATTTGATCTTGTTTGAGTAAGCGATTTACGATGTCCTGCTCACTTGGGGTTTTATCAAAATCATGGTTAGACATCACCACTAACACATTTTTCTTGTGTGCCAAGCTGGTCAGCTTTTCAACTGCTGCCTGATCTCTAAACATTTCGATATCAAGTAACTGCATAAATGGCTTTTTTAAATAATCGCTGTAAATTTTTGCATACTGTTCATCGGTTACATTGAGTTTGCCACCTTCATTTGAAGTACGAATCGTTGCGAGCAACGGTTTGTCTTTTAAAATCTGGTTCAGTTCTTGACCAAGTGCAATCACTTGTTTGGTGTCGCTTGCAAATTCCAGCAAATCTATGCGAAATTCAGCAATATCCGCATCTTTATTCGCTGCAATCACTTTTGCCTGAGCAATGGCTTGCTTTTTGGTTTTTGCCGTAATCGGGACAATAGTCTTGACAGGCAAATCACCAATATTGAGATTTTTAACAACATATGTTGCCTTGTTCATCGCAGCATTTTCAGCCGCATGCGTAACAGACAGCATAGGTAGGGAGAGACTTAAAGCCGTGCTAATCAGCAACTGCTTAACTAACTTTTTTGAACTGTTCATTTTACGTTCCCTTGTAAAAAAATTGGAGTTGCACATCAAGCATGACATACAACTTTGGTCCCAAAAAATCTTAGATATCAAAGAATACCGTTTCATCTTCGCCCTGAATGCGAATATCGAAACGATACACTGTTTCACCGTCACGCTCCTCCCGTTTTGCGATAAGCGTTTGACGACGTGTTACCCACTCAATACTGTTAAGTACTGGATCTTTGGCGTTTGCTTCAACTTCATCCTCAAAATAAACACGGGTATGTAACCCAATGTTGATTCCGCGAGCGAAAAGAATCACTGAAATATGAGGGGCTTGCGTTGTTCCCTTACGTCCCGGTACTGCGCCAGGTTTAATGGTGCTGAAGCTCCAAAAACCTGTCTTAAAATCTGCACCCGTACGTCCCCAACCATGAAAATGCGGATCTGCTGCTTTACCTTGAGTATCTGCTTCACTTGGATAGACACCATTGGCATCTGCTTGCCAGATCTCAACCAAAACATCACGCAATGGCAAACCTAATCCGTCAAATACCTGACCTTCCAAGCGAATACGTTCACCTTGTGTTTGATCTTGAACCAGCATATTGCCGTAGTTATGGTCAAACACTTCAATGTTGGCCTGTTTTGGAAGCAAGCCAATATGCACATAAGGACCACCTGTTTGAGATGGGGTTTCTTTGAGTTCTTGAAAATTCCAACCGTTCATTATTTTCACTCCATCCATTAAGTTAAGTCATTTTCGAAGTAAGTCGCGCGACGACCACGAAGCGTAATGTCAAAACGATAACAACGGCTGTCAGCTTCAATAAAGTTGCTTTTGTCTTCAAGTGCGATCAAAGCGCGACGTTGATCATCTGAAGGCACAGTTTTTAAGATTGGACACGAATCAATTAAAGTGTCGCCTTCAAAATAAAACTGTGAAATCAAACGCTGAGCCCAGCCGTCTGCAATCAATGAAAAATGGATATGCGCCGGACGCCATTCATTAATACGGTTACGCCATGGATATGGACCTGGCTTAATGGTTCGAAAAACGTAATATCCATTGCTGTCTGTGAGCATACGTCCACATCCACCAAAGTTTGGATCCATCGCACCTACATATTGGTCATTCGGATGACGATAACGACCCGATGCGTTTGCCTGCCAGACTTCAACCAAGGCATTTTTTACAGGACGACCAAACTGATCACGAACATAACCGTGAATAATCACACGTTCACCAATTGGCAAACCGTCTTTGGCATAGTTCAAAATTAAGTCATTGTCTTTTGGACCAAACTGATCTGCACTAAAATGTGGTGCAGTCACTTCCGACAATGTTTCTGCAATCGAGATCAGTGCATTTTTTGGCGAGCGTAATACACTGGTTTTATAACCTGGTGCATAGGCTGGCGGATGATCCTCTGTATTACGTTGAGCGTAAGCGCCCCAGTTAAAATGAGACATATTTTTCTCCCTCTAAATCTGCTGATCCATTATTTTTTGTTCAGTTTTTCTGGTGCGATACCAAGCTCTTCAAACACCTGTTCAGCCATATGCATGGCAGCATTTGATGCTGGTAGGCCCGCATACAGTGAACAATGCAGGATCAATTCTTTGAGCTCGTCTTTGGTCACGCCATTGTTGAAACATGCACGTAAATGCATACGCAACTCATCTTCACGACCTAGCGCCAATAAAACCGCGATTGTCACTAGACTGCGTGTATGGCGAGGTAAGCCCGGACGAGACCACACCTCACCCCAAGCAAATCGACTAATAAAATTCTGAAAGTCCTCATTGAAATCGTTCAGATTCTCAATCGAACGGTTGACGTGTTTTTCGCCGAGGACTGCTGTACGGACTTCAATGCCCTGTTTGTAACGATCATCATCATTCATTAGAGAACTCTCACCTTAAGTTGCATCAGTATGTGCAACGATAGACTTAACAAAAATTGCAATCGCGGCAGCTGCGGCAGGAATGAACAACATGCTTAAAATCATGGTGAACGACCAGTTATTACCCAGCAGAACTGCTCCAATCCATGCACCGAACACGGCCCCAAAACGGCCAATGCCCGACATCCATGCAACACCAGTTGCACGGCACTGCGTTGGATAAAACCGCGCACTTAAAACCGGCATAGACGACTGCGCGCCATTTACCGCAATACCCGCACACAAGATAAACAGTGCAAGTAAAGTTGGATTTGAAAGACTTTGACCAACAATTACCGCAAAGATACCGGCAGCCAAATAAAAACCCGCAATAATTCGATTCGGATTAAAACGGTCCATTGCCCAGCCAATAAATAGCGCACTGAGCACACCACCAAACTGAAATAATCCACCCAAGAATGCTGCACGCTCTAACGATGCCCCGGTTTCACGCATCAAGGTTGGTAACCAGCTGGTCAACAGATAAATTACGACCAGACCCATGAAGTAAGTCACCCAAAGCAAAACCGTTCCTTTGGCGTATTTGCCAGAAAACAGCATGCTAAAGACACCTTTTTTACTTGAAGCATCTGTCTTTTCTTCAGGGACGTGGAATTCGGTTATACCTTGAACCTTATGTGGTGCAATATGCGTTAAGATCTGACGCACCTTTTCGGTATTTTTTCCTTTTACAATCAGGAAACGATAGGATTCTGGTAAAAACACCATCACCACAAGCATCAAAATCAAGGGGGCCCAACCGCCTAACAAAAACAGGCTGTGCCAACCATAAGCCGGAATTAACCAGCTGCTGATAAAGCCACCCATTGCCATGCCCAAGTTGTAACCACAAAACATACATGTCACGAGCAAAGAACGAATTCGTGCCGGACAGTATTCTGAAAAAAGTGTGGTCGCGTTTGGCATTGCAGCGCCCAGACCAATCCCAGTTAAAAACCGGAAAATCACCAAACTGTCTAATGTTGTGGAATATGCACAGGCAAGTGTAAAACCACCAAAAATCAACATCGCAACAGACAGCACAATCTTGCGACCAAAACGATCGGCTGTCGGGCCTGAAACCAGCGCACCAATAATCATACCGCCCAAGGCTGCACTCATTACAGGACCCAACTGCGATCGATCCACACCCCAATCTTGTGCAAGCGCAGGCGCAATAAATCCCATTGCTGCGGTATCTATACCATCCACAAAGACAATCAAGAAACACACAATCGCAATCAACCACTGATACTTACTTAGTGGTGCATCATTGATTAATGCCTGTGCATCCAGACTTGTGTTTTGTGCAGCGTAATCCTGAGACGCCATATCTGCCTCCTAAGGCCTAAATCCTTTTAAATCAGTTTATTAAGCGATTGATCTAATAAACTGGCCAAAAACTTGCGTGAATGCTTCAGGCTGTTCAATATTTGACAGATGTGAAGCGTCCAATGTCTTCAACTGGCTGTTTTGGATATGTTGATGTAAAAACTCAGCATCGCTGACCGTAGTGACCGGATCTGCTTCTCCGGCAATGATCAGTGTCGGAATTGAAATCTTTGCAATTGATTCACGCAGATCTGCGCCTGCAAGTGCACGGCAGGCATTGGCATACCCTTGTGCTGGAGTATTGGCTAGACTTCGAATCGTGTTTCGAGCAAGCACACTGGCTTGATGATCAAATTTTTCGCTAAACCAGCGAGTATGTGTGGTACTGACCAAATCACTCAAACCCGTTGCTTCTACGGAAGCAGCGCGTGCATTCCAGCCTTCTGCTGTCCAGATTTTTGCAGCAGAATTGGCAACTGTGATGCTATAAAAACGTTCAGGGCGATGAATACCTAACCAAAGTGCCGTCATACCGCCCATTGAAATACCACAAAAGTGCGCTTGATCAATATTTAAGGCATCCAAAATATCAATGACATCTTCACCCAAATGCTGCAATTCGGTTTGATCAATAACAGCACTTTGGCCGTGTCCACGTGTATCGTAAGTTACAATTTTAAAATCGGCTTTGAGCGCTTCGATTTGTGGCATCCACATGGTATTGTCGGTACCAAGCGAGTTCGAAAATACAATCGCGGGAGCATCTTGTGGCCCCTGAACCTGTACCGCAAGCGGTTGGCCCTGACGATTGTTAATCATAGTGATATGAATATTGCTCACTTTGCCTCTCCTTTTGCTTCTTGCAAAACAGCATCAATCTGATCTTGAATATTGCCGAGGTAAGATTCTGGTTTGAATGTTGCCTCAAGCTGCTTTGCATCGAACAATGCAGTGACTTCCGCAGTCTCTGCCATGATGTCTTTTAAATGTTTCTGTTCAGCAACGGCTTTTTTACAAGCTGCTTCCACCACTTGATGTGCATTTAGACGTCCCAGATGCGGTGCCAACGCCATCATGACTGCTTCAGCCATGATTAAGCCTTGTGTACACTCGATATTGGCGCGCATGTTTTCTGCATTGACATCCATACCTTTCAAGACATCTAAGGTACGCTCTAGAGCACCCGCGGTGAGTTGAAAGATTTCCGGTAAGGCAAGCCATTCAGCATGCCAGCTACCCAAGCTACGTTCATGCTCTTGCACCATGCTTTGATACATGCTCGACATTAACGCAGGAACACGATTGGCAGCAGCCAATACCGACGCCGCAGCAACCGGATTACGCTTATGTGGCATGGTTGAAGATCCGCCACGCCCTTGGGCTGTCGGTTCAAATACTTCTGCAACTTCTGTTTGCATCATCAGTGACCAGTCGCGCGCCATCTTGCCTGCGTTGCCCGTAATCAAGCCGAGTACACTTGCAATTTCGACAATACGATCTCTTTCGCCATGCCACGTACATGCGGCATGTGTCAGATTTAAGGTTTTTGCAAATGCTTGTGTAACGGAGGTTCCCTGATTTTGCAAAGATGCCAGCGAGCCAACTGCGCCACCTAATTGTGCAGTCAACACACGTGACTTCATAAGTTGTAAGCGGTCTAAATCGCGCTTAAACGCAGAAGCCCAACGCGCAAGCTTATGTCCTAAGGTGATCGGTAAAGCTTGCTGTAACCATGTGCGCCCCATCATCACCTGATGGCGATATCGTTGCGCTTGTTGTAAAGCAGCCTGATAGCACTGATTTAAAAGCAGTTCTACAATTACGAGTGCATCACGCGATTGCAGTACACATGCTGTGTCTAGAATATCTTGACTGGTCGCACCCCAATGCACATAACGCGATGCTTCTTCATCGACTTGCTTCACAATTGAAGTCAGTTGTTTGACAAAAGGAATAGCGATATTTCCAGCCAGTCCAGTGGCAATGGCTAAACTTTGAAAATCAATTTTTTCAACCGCATCTTGAGTAGCAAACGTAATGATATCGGCAGCAGACTGGGGAATTACCCCAACTGCTGCTTGCGCTTGCGCCAGTGCAACCTCTGTCTCAATCATATATTTGACCAACGCACGATCACTGAAAATTTCAGTTACGTCTTGTTGATAAAAAAGAGAAGCATATAACTGGCTCATCATGATCTCCGTTTAAGCAACCCGCTCAATAATGAGCGCAATTCCCTGACCCACGCCGATACACATCGAACACAGCGCATACTTACCGCCCGACTGTTCAAGCTGGTTTAAAGCCGTCGTCACTAGACGCGCACCAGATGCACCCAATGGATGACCCAGTGCAATTGCACCGCCATTCGGATTCACCCGTGCATCGTCATCTGCCAGCCCTAAGTCTCGGGTACAGGCCAGTGCCTGTGCAGCAAAGGCTTCGTTCAGCTCAATCACATCCATCTGATCAAGCGTCAGATTGGCCTGCTTGAGCAGCTTTTTGATCGCCGGTGCCGGTGCGAAGCCCATGATGCGCGGCTCGATGCCCACC
>NZ_BBNM01000011.1 GCF_000760595.1 Acinetobacter soli
AATTTGCTGGCACATTGGTTTTGTCTGCATCAAATAAGGCCATGGTTGCATAACTATAGTTGCCGCCTTGGGCCTCAATTAAATCAATCGACATTTGGCGAATATGGGTTAACAAAACAGTTAATGCATTTTTAAACTGTGATTCGGTGATGGTGTTCCCGATAAAATCGTAATCGCTCGGTACAGTCATTGGGTTACCCTCAAGAACAAAAAACCCCGCGAATGCGAGGCTTAGAAAGTTAAAATTTATTAAACAGACGTTTCCGGAATCGGAATAAACGGCGCACCACGGAAACGGGAAAAGTTATTAAAGCGGTTCTGGCAAGTTTCCAGACGCTTGTCGCAACCCGGATAAACCTTGATTCTCTGCCCCACCTCAGGATTTTCAAGTAATGGCAATGTAAGAAGCAGCACATCAAGCTCATGCAAACGAATCGTTCGTTTAAGGCCCTTATTACCACCTTCTAAAAATTCGATCACGCCTTGAGTGAACCAGCCCTGCGGCTGGTTGATATCACATAGAATCCGCGATGCTGTACTGCCAGCAGCAATCGTAGTTTCAAGCGCATAATTTTCACGATTCAAACCACAGGCGTGATCAAACAGTGTATTGCTGCAGCTTGGCTGGTATAGATTACGCGGCATCTGCACGTTCAGTTCATCCAGATCTGATGCAACACTGGCTTGTATCGTATTGCGATCAAACTCAGGTTCAATAATCCGGCCTTCAAACAACTTGATCGTTCCTGCACTGGTATCAGTAGGTGTGGATGCATCCATAAAAATACGTTCAAGCTTGAAACGTGCACCATCCATCTGACCATTGTGAAAAGCCTGAACAATACGCAGACTTTCAAAAGTTTCTTCATCAGTAACGTCAATGGTTACAGACAGATTATCCACTTCCACACCCAATGATAATGTGATGCCATCCCGACTAATGATGGGACCATCAGAATGATAAAGCTCACCCGCAACAATGAGATCAAAGTCATAATTGGTGTATCTATAGATATCATTCTGGATCGTCGTGATCGTATATAGATCAGCCATCACGAACTGATTAGCATCAAGTAACGCGATCAGTTTTTCCGAAGCTGCTCTCATACTTTATTCCCCAGTGAGCCTACCATCTCAACTTTTCCCGCTTTCCAGAGTTTGCTCATAAAATTGGTGTACTGCTGTTCATCATCTGCAAAGCGGCAGCGATAATAATAGGTGCCGGTGATTGTGATAGATTCACCTGCAGCTAACGGAATAGGCATTTGCAGCAAACCATTATTAGTAATACCAAACTGAAGTAACCACATTTGATCATCAGGATCTGACCACATCGGTTTTGATGCAACTTCATCCCACATCAATGGATCTTTACTCTGTTCCGCTTGCGTATGTTGCAAAGGGATCTGAGTGATATTGATCTGCTTATAAAGCTGGAATGACGTTTGAACACCATCGCCAATGAATGTGCACTGAAATTCATTGTCCTCAGGCATCTTGAAAAGGAATGAACCAAATGAGCCACGGCGTTCAAGAAAAAAACCCTCAAGCTGCTGGAATTCTTTACGTCCTTTGCTTTCACGAAGGAATGCAAAGGACATGCTGATTTGATACTTGGGCACTGCTTGATAGCTAGCCCGTAGCTCGCGGCCGTTTACGGACTGCATGATCTTGGTATTGAACATTGGGGTTTTGGTGAGATCCCACTCCAAACCCGGCAATTCAGGAAACAATACGTCTGACATGAATCCTCCTTATTTACCAAAATTTCGGCTATAACCTTTCAAGCTGTTTGCTACAGCTTTACCGTTTCTCTTCAGCCATCGATCAGCGCCTTTGGTGTCTAAAAATCCAAGATTAAAGTGATACGAATCACCACCAGATGCAGCAGCAGGATCAGCAAAACCACCATTGGCCATAGATTTACCCAACGCACGAATTGTATTGGCATGCTGTTTCGGCAATACCATTTCTTCTTCGTGCAATTGCGTCATAGGGTTCACACCAGCTGGAATATCGTAACCGCCACGTGCAGAGGCCACCTTACCAACCAATGCAGCTACGCCCGCAAAAGCAGCAACACCCAAGGCAATATTCACAGGGAATGGAATGGATGCCATAGTTTTGGCCATAGCCTCCCATGCCGACATCATGATCGATTTGATGGTTTCCATGATTTTTAAACCAATACGCGCAAAGACACCAACACTGGTCGCAGCAGTCTTGGCTCCTTCACCAGCTACAACAGCACCGGTCTGTGCAGCTTGGCCAGCAACCTCGGCAGCCGTTTCAGTCTGAATGAAACCCATTTTAATGGCCATTCTTCTGGATAGACCGATCATGTACTCACGTAGCGGCTCAGTTACCATTTTCTGAATAAAGAAGCCGGCCATCTCAGTCATGATTGCATTGCTTGCGTTTCGCCAAGTCAAAGTACCATTCATCATCGATTGAATGCCTTTGTCCCATAGGCTTGAAATACGATCAGTAAGGCCACCAAACTTTTTCTCGAAATCCTTCATCTGGGCTTCAGACATGAGATTAAACGATTGCGTATTGGCGACCTTCTGATCAGTATCCAGATTTGCAATATCATTGGTGATACGGCTCTGATTGCCACCTTTACCCGAGATCGATGAGTACTGCTCCTCAAGTTTTAAACGCTCTTCCAGACCATTGCGCTTGATTGCCCGAAGCTGATCCTCAAGTTGCTTCTCCATCTGAACTTTTTGAGCGTTCGAGATTTTATTTGCATCTAAAAGTGCCTGAATACGGGCTTTTTCAATATCAAAGATGCGCTGCGCTTGTTCAATTGCGTTTGCAATTTCCTGCTCACGAATCTCTTTAATTTTCTCGAACTGTTCTGTACGCAAAGCCTTGATCTTGTCGCTGGCCACTTTCTCAGCCTTGATTCTTAGCTGTGCTTTTTCAGCATCGGGAATTTTGGCCTTCTCGATATCCTCCAAGGCTTTTTTTAGATCTAGCTGGATTTTTTCCTCTTCAGTAGCATACTTGTAGCGGATATCAGCGATTGCCTTGGCTTCCCGCTCGGCCTCACGTTCTGCATCAGATTTCCCTTTCTTCGGTTTTTTCTCCTTCTCATCCTTTTTACCCGTACCTATGCCACGATTTGCATTGAAAGTTGGTAATGGGCTGGGTTTTGGGCTTTCATCTGTTGCATTTGGATCTTTGAGAAAAAGCAACTGAAGTTTTTTACCCCCCTTTTCAGACGCACCTGATATATTTTCCCAAGCAGTCTTCCAGGATGTTCCTGCTTTTGTTGCAGCTTCATTCCATGCATGCCTTACCTCAAAAGCGCGATCTCTCATTTTAGTGGTGTACTGGTCTGTGATTGATCCAATTTTTGCAAGACCATTATTCCAATTGGCTGATGCACCAGAGAAATCAAAGCTCAAGATACTTTTAACAGTGTTCCCGAATGTCTGAAACTTAATGCTTAAAACATCAAGACCATACTGAATCGTATCTCTAAAACCACCAAAAGCATTTAAGGCAACATTGATTGATACAGCAATAGCCTGGCATACAGTCGATATCACAGCACGAATTCCTTCAAATGCAATATTAATTCCAACCTGTAAGCCGACTGCAGCGGCACCGAAACCTTTAAGTGCCCCTGATACCAGATCCATAAAACCAATCTGCTCAAGACTGCCATCACCGATGTCAGAAGTTAAATCACTCCAGATCCCGCCTACTGTTGCAAATAGATCCTGCGAAATCTGTGCCCAACTCACAAAAATCGTGATAATTGCAGTTACAGAATCATCGATTCCATCTCTGGATCTAACTGCAAAATCTAAAAAATCATTTGCTAGTTTTGTAAGAAACGGCGCTGCTTGAGCTGCCATACGAGTGAATACACCCTGCATGGTTGCCTGTATGGTCTCAAGTGAATTATTAAATTCTTTGGTTTTAGCAATTGCATCCTGATCCATGATTACACCCAGATCATGAGCCTGCTTAGCATATTCTTTTAATTTTTCACCATTGTTTTCAAGCAACGGGGCTAGCAGCATTGCATCATTGGCAATCGCTTCCATATAAAATGTCATTTCAGCTTGCGATACGTTAGCCTTCTTCAGTGTGTCATAGTATTTCCCGAGAATCTGAGGACCAGATAAGCTTTGAAATTCTTTTGCAGTCACACCGACTTTTGGTGCAATCTTCTCGAAGAAATCTTTCATTTCTCCGCCACCTGTCTGCATGAAATCACCGAACTTATCGTTCACGTCTTTCATAATGTCAGAGAGCTTATCCTGTTCTACACTTACACTTTTTGATGCAAAAGCCCATTCTTGAAATTCGGTTGTGGTTGCATTGGCCAGACGGGCCTGATTTTCAATTTGCTTTGCCGTTTCACCTACCTTAGTGACAATATCTGGTAATGCTGCAATACCATCTGCAACGCCACGGGCAATCTGCTCACCAATCCCTAAAAAGAATCCACCTCTAACTAGAGACAAGCTACTGGTTAATGACTTGGATAAATTGTCACCAACATTGCGAGCTTTACGTTGTATATCATTTGCAAAGTTATCAAACTGAGATTTCACGCCAGAAAAATCAAAAGTAAACTTCATATTTTTTGTAGAAGCTTCGATCCCTTTAACTGATTTATCTACAATTTTTTCAGCATCATTCATACCAGATTTAAGCTCTGAGGTCTTAGCACTGACATGAACTTCGATTTTGTTATTTGCCATTCTCTTTTCCTCAGGCGTAAAAAAACCACCCGAAGGTGGTTGATATTATTTATTTGATGGTATGACTTACTAGCTAAAACTACTCTTCAAAACTTTAATATTTTTGAACTCAAATTAACTTAATGGATTATCCATACTTTTTAGCAAAGTTTTCATCTGATGTACAAAAATAAATTATTGCCTCAAAGAATGCGATAATAGCTGGTATAAATGTCCAAAAAAATAATAAATACAAAATACCCTGACCAACTTTACCAAGATAAAATTTATGGACTCCAAATCCACCTAGAAACAAAGCTAAAACACCAGCAGCAATTTTACTTTTATTACCAGTAACTTTAACATCTGTTTGTCTTACACCACATTTGGGGCATATTTCAGCGCGAGTATCAATTTGCTGACCACACGCAAAGCAAAATTTTGTTGCAACCATTTAAAGCTACCTTTTAAATTTATTTTCTTTTAAAAAATTATATGGCTTTTTAGTTAGGAAAAAATACTGCATTATCTTGATTTAAATCTTTATTAATAACAAAAAAGATTTTTATAGTGTTATCAAAACAACTTCACTAACTATCCAAACTGCCAAACTCAATACATAATTTACTACAATTTTTATTTTTTATAAAAATTTTATCTGAATCCAATTGGAATCATAAATCAATCAGGGCAGCCTTAACCACCCTGTGGGAAATTCATAAGATCATCCATCATTTTGTCATCATTGGATTCAATATCATCAAAACTCGGGTTATCTTCAATCCCCATGAATGCTTCAAGAATCCGACATAGACGCTGGATACCGACTTCGGCGGGAGGATACTGTTTTTGATACGCATTCAGAGCATTTAATCTCGGAAAATCCAACTCGTTAAGAACGTAGTCATAGTCTTTACCGAGCGTAAGTACTAAATGCGCATACAGCTCCTCCCAGTTTATTCCCCCGATGACTCACCAGCATCCGCTTTACCAGCAAGACCCGATACAGTCATGACCGCGCCCATGACTTCTTGAAGCTGGTCCATGTAAAGCATATCTGCTACATCTTCGCGTGTGATGTCAGGATAATTACGCTTAAGAGACTTATGTGCCACATCAATCACTGTCCCAACATCACTTGGCTGAAAGCCCTGTAATGCCGGTAAGAGTTTTTCGACTGCACCAAGCGACAACGGCGCGAAAACAAAAGGCTGGCCATCAATAATAATGGTCGTACCACGCGGGTTTTCTACTTGTTTAAATTGCATGTGTGTTACTCCGAAGTGGTCCATTTAAATACGCGGTTCAGGTCATCGGCCATTGGCTGAAATTCAAATTCAGGCAGATCGTAGTCGTCCTGTTTTGAACTGAACGCCAGCTTGTTGCTCACGCAGCGGAAGAACTCCATTCCAAAGAACTTGCCCTTGTAGTCGCGCATCAGATCGACAGCAAACTCTGGCGTATACCCCATATCCAGATTTGTTACCGTTCCTGACTTGGCACCCGCCACACTGGTAGAGTACTTAAAGCTGATAAATACCGTCTTGTTGGCATCGGCAGTGGCAAACGTATATACGCCTGTTGTTTCATTGACGCTGTACTGACCTGCTACCGGTGCGCTGGCCACACGCTTGAGCGGAATTGCCTTGCCATCGGTGACGCCCAGATCTTTTTTGAAAGTACCGCTGTTAGGAACAGTTGGCGTTACAGATCCACCAGAAGAAATGACTTCACCATTAATCGTTTGCGTAACCACATCAAGACCACCTTCGGCAATAATCCCACCAAAGAAGATCGAGTTAAGTAACGCACCATTGATACGGCCAAAGGTGGCTTTGCACTTAATAGAGCCTTTACCGCGTGCAGCATCAACCGCAAACTGACCACGGCCAAACAGTTCTTTTAAATCGTAACTGATATCAACCGATACAGACTGCATCACACCTACTTCAACCGGGGTGGCATTACTGATCGGCTGCCCATAGACATCCTGAATTGGCGTAGCAAATACTTTGCCTGCACCAAATAAATATTGAGCCATAACGACCTCTTAAAAATGAAAAACCGCCATTCAGGCGGTCATAAAGTAGTTGAGAAACTATTGGGTGGTTAATATCCGGATCGGGATAATGGCAATGCCTTGATCATCAAGCATGTTTTCAACCGCCTCATAAACTTCAATCGTTCCATCGATCCAGCAATGCTCAACCAGACCACCAAGCGTCTGGTATTCGGACATTTCAGGAAACTCAGGCTTAATTGCCTGTCTGAGCTTATCAATGTACAGATTAAGCTGAGTCGAAGGCGGTACGGCGCTATCAGATTCACTGATGTAAAGATAAATCTCAGCAGCCAGTTCAACCTTTGCATTCAGTCCATGTACAGCCATTTCCTGCTGATTGCCCTGAGTAATAAAGAGCGCTGGACGTTGTTCCACTGGTACGTTGTTAAAATGCCGTAAACGGCGGCTGATCGTAACCACACCATCCATCTTGGACTTAAGCCGCTCAAACAAAGCGGCATATATTGCTTCACTGTCCATTCAGACCTCGCTCAATTGCTGCATCGATATTTCTTGGAAGAATTTTGGCAATCAGATCCAGCGAATCACGCATGTAGCGCCGTTCTCTTAGATTGACCTTACGTGAATGAGCCTTCACATTGACCTGTGTCGGTGTAATTGATTTGCCAAAGGCCTGCTTGATCATTCTCAGATGAGCCTTGATCCCCACGGAACCTGTTAATCCAAACTCATGTACAAATGCATACGGAACCAAGGCACCGCCAGCGCCCACAGTGCCCTCGATCCAGTCCTTACCCTCTTCAACTCTGGATGAGATTGAGCCACGTAACCGACCTGATTGAACGTTGAGCCGCTGACCGGTCAGCATATCTTCCTGAACAGTGCACTGTAACTTTAACGTCAAGGCATTAATCGTGCGTCTGATTTCAAACCGGATACGATCATTCATATCGTTAAAATTGACGTTTACATCAACTCGGGTATCGCTCATGGCTCACCTATTCGGCTATTGCTTTGGTCGTGGGCTTCTTTGTTTCTGGCTGCTCGATGAAACGCTCGAAACCCAGTGGCTTAAGCATGTGAATGATGTCTGTATCAGTCGTGATTAAACCGTTCGATAACTCGAATGTCTGTCCACCGATTTCAATCGAGGTGGCTTTGTAGCCAGCCGGTGCCTGATATTTAAAAAGCATATGTCTCTCCTAAACCACAAATGCACCAACACTCAATGAATTAGGGTTGGTACCATCTGCAGTGGGAATTGAATTTTTTAGCGCCAGATAGCGCTGGCCATAAATGCTCTGGTTATAAAATGTTTCAGTGTTAGAGCGCGAATAACTCACGCTCTGACCTGCAATCGACATACTTGAAGCATCTGAAAAGCCGTTACCTGACTTGGTTTTGAGTGCAACTTTTAGGATATGTGCTGCATAAAGACCCGCAGCACGCTCTTTCAGCTCACCAAATTCAACCGAACTCACCACCAGATCTGCTTCTTCGAGTGCATCTGCAATCTCTGCATCTGGCAAATTTAGCAGTGCTGTGTCGTATTTAAATTTCTGTTTAAATGCTTGCGGGTCCATACATCACCTATTCTTTTGCTTGAGATAGTTTTGCCTGTAACTGCTCCAGGCTTTCGTCCTCGCTAAAGGTAATACCTAAACCAGTCAATTCAGACTTTACGGCGGCCAGAGCTGTTTCACCGGCTGCTTTGGCTGCATCCGTTGCAGCATTGTTTTGTTTGCCCCCTTTACCACCACGGCCAGATTTAGGCGCTGCTTTAGGCTCATCATCGGCGATCTCCTCGACTTCAAGCTCACCGGTTTCAAGCAAATGCTTGGCAAACTTGTTCTTTTGAAGTTGCTTGTGCACATCTTCATCCACCAGTGCCGCAACACCGTTGGAAAAAGTGGCAAGGCCAGAAAAAACAAAAGCGGCATTAGAGCCGCTATAGAGATAAGAATATTTCATGATGATTCAAGCCTTATACATGATCCAGATAGCGAAGCGAATCGACACGCTTCAACCAAACACCCTGATATTTATAGTGACCAGGTACTTTTACATCCAGCCCATCTGGTTGTGCCGCAAGGAAAGACACATCGTCACACTTCATCTGGATACATGAAGGATCACGGCGGTAAATAATCGAGCGGTCTGCACCTGCAGTGCCCTTGCCATTGGAACGGCCTAAACCGCGAATGGTGAGCGGCTTTGACTGTGTAGCAAAGATATTGTTTTCTTCAATAAATTTCAGGAAAGTTTTACCGCCTGAATCTGGTACCACTCGATTCGATAAGCTTGAGTACTGATTCGAAGCCATCAGATACGTATCAGGCTGTACCGAGATATCGCCGTCAAATAGATCTTCTGAATCGGACAAACTGGCATTAAAGTCAGACAGGATCTGTTCAATGGTTGCCGTGGCCCAGTCGTGCTGTGCTGTGACCACCGTGACACCGGTCTGGTTCAGAAAGCCTTTCACTCCCGTCAAGCTGTTGCCATACCATGCAATCTGGCTTAGGTGCTTTTCAGCAGCCAGTCGTGCTGCCTGCACCTTGTCACCTTCGAGCTGAATTCCCATTTGCTGGGCTGCTGCAACTTCCATAATCGAATACTGGTACGAGATGACACCCACTTTAATTGGCAACGAAACCGTATCGTATTCAACTTCAGCGAGCGGTAGATCACCACCTGTGCCCGAATAATCTTTACCAATGCCAACGCCCCATTTACGTGACAGTACTTCACCGCCACCAAATACACCGTTCACATTGGTGACCGGAATATATTTGGCATAGTCCATGACCTGCTCAAGCTGAGGTGTCATGTTGTTGGTTTCTTCGATTTTAACGAAGAGCTTTGCCAGTGAATCGAGGTTGAATGCATCCCCGATTGTGGCCTGAATCACCTGAGCTACGGGGGTTAAGCGTAGCTTCATTTGTGCAAGTTTACTCATAGCGTGTTATGCCCCACGTAAGCGAACAATGGCATGGCCCTGTTCATTAGAAATTGATTCCCAAGATGCATTGGGTAACTCGGTACCATCGGTTGCACTGGATGAAAGTGAACCTAACGGCGCGTTGGTGGTGCCATTGGCTGTTTTTACATAGACCTTGGCATTGATATTGGTAACTGGTACTGTTGTTTTTACCCAGATTGCACCAATAGTCATGACCGGCGCGACATCCGTGGCTTGGTATGCTTCATTGCCCGCAGATGTTTTACCCGATTTACCCACCCCGTGACGCACGATAATGCCAAATCGGGTGTTGCTTGCTCCTGCAACTGCTGAAACCGTTTTACCATCGGTATTGATCACCACGACATCACCGTCATTGACCAGTGTTGCACCAGAGACCGGGATGGAAAGAATGTCCTCAGGACTAACTAGCCGGGCTCGAACGCCTGGCAATGTGTCATATTGTTTGACTGACATGATTCACCGCCTTAAATGGTTTTGTATGCATCGGCTTTGCTATAAGCCTGCTGCTGTTGATTGTTATTTCCCTGACCACCTTGACCGCCCTGATCGCCAATATTTTGGCGCTGCTGATGGTCCAGCTCGTCGCCTACGGGATTACTGGCAATCTTGCCTTTTACGGCTGATAACGCACGGAATACGGTATCAATCTGCTCAGGCTTGGCATCACCCACACTGATGCTGCCCAGAACCGCACCCACCAGTGCATCACCGGCTTTGGCTGCAATCACATCACGTTTGATCTGCTCACAACTGCAACCATCCGTTTTAACTGTTGGTACCAAGGCTTTGGCATCGGCAATCACTGTTGCGCGTTCCGCTGCGGCCTGCTCCATTTTTTCAGGGGTCATCTGGTTCTTTTCCAGATCGCCGACTTTCTGCTTAAGCTGTGCATTTTCCGTCTGCAAGGTGTCTACTACTGCCTGAACCGCTGGTAATTCGTCACCGATGGCAAACTGTTTGTCACCTACTTTTAGCTTTGCGGCTTTCAGGTTTTCAAGCTGCTGTTGTTGTAGCTTCAAGGCATCCGCAAGTGGCTTGTTATCGCCAATATCAAAACGAATCCCGTTTACAATGACTTCCATTGTGTTTTCCTCTTGTGGAGTTGGTTTTTGGTCACCGATGCGGCAATCACCACCGCAGCGACCGTATTTCAACAGCGCGACATGATTGCCATAAAAATTAATAAATTTGGCCTGATACGGCGTGCCGTCTTCTGCGACACCAGGTTCAAGCACCAGATTGGCCGCATACCCCAGCGACATTTCGACACGCTCATTGCTCTGGATCAGATCAATACTGGTCTTGTCTTTAATGAGCAGATCACCGACTAGATACTCACCTTCCTGGCGAACATTCTCACAATATCCAATGTGATACTCCTTCCAGTTAGAGGCGTTAATCTCGTTTTTTGGTGGGTGATAGTCGGTTAGATCCACATCCTGAAAGCTGTTAATGCTTTCGGGTTTAAATAGCTCATCCGCTGGTGTGTAAACGTTAATGACCTGATCTGGCGTATATCCTTCGAGTGAAGGAAACTCATAGGCATAGTACTGGCGTACCTGAGGCGCTTTGGCCAGACGTACATTTACACACTTTAGATAGCCTTCTTGTGTAAATGAGCGGGATGACTCGCTGGGTGCAAAGTCACCAATCTTGATGTGATAGATAATTTTCATAAATTGGGCTCATAAAAAAACCGCCTTAAAGGCGGTTAATATCTATATAGAGATACTTCATTTTTGAGGAGTAAAATAATGTCCATCTAGTATTTTAATGCTACTTACAGTTGAACCTAATGAACTCCAATGGATGGTGCTTAGAAACAAAACAGTCCATGTGAGCATAAGGATTAGCCCACTTCTGATTGGCACGCGACTTACAGAGTATTTTCTTAATATGAGCATATTGATGATAGAATCGATCAATCCTGAACTTTTATTTATCTTAGCTATTACTTTATTACTCTGCTCCTTATGATTTATTTCATTGTCAAGATCGAAAAGAGAAATAAAATGATCAACCCCCATAGCATTCTTTAATTGTTCTTCAATTTCACTAGTCTTCAACTCCCACCATTCTTGCCAATATTTAGCTCCAGCTGCTACACCAACCTGATGCCAAGAAATGAAAATTCCTGTCAAACAAATAACAAATTCAACAAATGGTTTACTAGCTTGATTACTAAATACGGCAGCTAAAAGCACACCCTGAAATAACATAAAAAAATTATTTCTATTAATTAATTGATGGATTTCAAAATTCCTAGTTTCAATTGCTAATTTATAAACAGCTTTTAATTCAGAAAAGTTATCTGGCTTATTTTCAGCTTCACACATTTTTTGATTCATAATTGTTTCATTAATTCAATAATATTAAATAAGAAAAATTATTCAACCAAAATATCTTCATAATTTGGCAACGCCGTGCATCGACATCGAATGGGTTCACCTGGATGACCACCAGTTGGCGGATCATCCCAACGAAAAGTTTTACCCTGTTTATGCTGATGATCCTTCCGCACCCGTTCATCTTTGGCAGTTTGCCAGACATACGTCTCAACACCCATGGAAAGCTGACGCGCTTTATTGATCTGGCCATTTATCTTCCCCATCTGATCAGCAGCAATCAGCCGAGC
This sequence comes from Acinetobacter soli, assembly GCF_000760595.1. Classification (GTDB taxonomy): domain Bacteria; phylum Pseudomonadota; class Gammaproteobacteria; order Pseudomonadales; family Moraxellaceae; genus Acinetobacter; species Acinetobacter soli. The sequence continues at coordinate 12,351 of NZ_BBNM01000011.1, forward strand.
GCGTGAATCTGTGCTTTGCCCTAGTTGAGCAATCGCCTTGGCTAGATCTTCATTAGTCTGCCCTGTTTGAAAGGCATTCATAACCAGTGCTTCAAGCTTGTCCACATACTGATTTGGAATAGATTTGATCAGGGCAACGTTTGCCGCAATGTTGGTGTCTACAATATCCTGAATGTCAGAAGCCCGATAAAACGGCGTAAGATCCACACCAATGATCGATTTGGTATGCTCTGCAATCTGGGCATCCACTTCCTTTTGTGAATCTTGCACCACTTTAGTTGCTAGCGGTCGTGAAACCTGTGTGGTGTACTTCACCAGCTTCTCACGAAGTTTGGCAAAGATATCGGTAATCCAGCTATCTCCGATATTCTGGCCAACAGTGGGTAGTACGATTTTCTTGGTCTGATCCTGACAGTATTTTGAAATAACCAGAAGCTGGCGCGTGTAGTACAACTCAAGACGGCGATTTACTTTTACAGATCTCGGCTTGGTTGCCTTACGTCCCCGCTTACGCTTATTCGCTTCCTGCAGGTGGGGTTTTAACATCTGGATTATTGTTGTCATCGATATTCACCATAATTTCCAGTTCCTTGATATGCTGGTCATCAATCACCGAGTAAACCCCATCAATCACAAGCTGCTTGGCAATCTGAGGCTCAGTCAAAATACCCATATTGAGATACTTCTCATCACGCTCAGCATTAAATTTCTCAACCTCGGCCCGTATCTTGCCACTGAGTTGCCAGAGTGGGTTAAAGACCACGTTTAGATCAGAAAACTGGCGACCAAACGTAACCTGACAGATCACGGCGAGAAACTTCATTAAAATAGGTTTAAGGTGCCATTCTTGCTTGGTGGCAATACTGTCGTAATAGTTACGTGTATCGTGCTCACCTGTGGCATTCATACCGGCTGGCGATTGACCAAACAAAATCGTGTAAGGAATTTCAGCAGCGCCCGCCGTCTGTATAGAAAACTCACTCATCAAGTCAGGTAGTCCGGCAAAGTTATACGTCTTCGAGTCATATTCTTCATCCTTGTCGAGTACCAGCATGCCGTTTAGGCCTTTGAGTAAACCCACGCTTAGAAAACGCTCAACAACTGCCTTCACATCTTCTTTGATTTTATCGACCAGATTTGGCGTTCTGATCACATCAATCTTGGATTCATGAACCAGACTAGCAGTGCCTTTTTTTACTGCGGCATGATCAAGTAGATCTTCATAAACTTCCTGCAAAATGCTTTGCGGTTCTTCATTCACTACATCGGCATAGCGAAATGCTATGAGGCGTGTGTAGTGAATCTTCTTCGCTGCTTTGCCGTCATTTAACTGTAGATCGTAAAACTCAGGCTGCTTGAGCAATCCATTCGATTCAGACAAAGATAGATAAGTATTTTTATCTGCTCTCAGGTATTTCTTTTTGAGCACAGTGAAGAATTCAAGCCGCCCAGTTCCAAGTTTAGTGATATCCAAAGGCTGGTTCAGATCATTACCGTCAGTGGTACCCAGCAAAACGTAAGCTTCACCGTATAGACGCGATAGAATCAAACCAGACAGCAAGATGTCATTAAGACGGAATTTCTTGCACGCCTCTTGAAGCTTCTTTAAATCACCATCCTGAATGCCTTCATAAAACCAGCCAGCACGCAGCATGTCGCTTGCTGGGCGGTTCACAATACGTTTTGCCAGCCAGTGCTGATATACGGCTTCAAGCTGATCATCTGGTATGTCACGGCGAACAAAGTGCCCATGGGCTGCTTTATCTCTCGATGTGCCAATATTTGACACAAAATTGGTATATGCCCCCGCATCGCCGATTGCATCGGGCTTTTGAGTTTCAGCCATAATTTTTCCTAATCAAATACAGTCGGCTTTTTGGCCACAGTGTCATTGATTGCGTCAATTGTTGGGTCCCACTGGTCGTCATGATCATGTGTCATGTCTGCGGTGAGTCCTTCAATCTCTTCAATGTAGTTCAGTAGCCACGGTGCTTCCGCTGGTAGCATGACCATCTGGTCTTCAACATAAAACACTACATCCATGGTCCGCGTAAGCTTGTCAGTGCTTCGCTGGATTGCACGGATCGGTAATGTAGTTTGTCTAGAAATGGTCTGGATGAGCGTGGTACCTGAGAACTTATCCTCAATAGCCATATAGCGCAGCTTGCCGATTTCGGTATTGCTTTCCTTGTGCCTGTTGATGAATAACTTGGCTTGTTTGATCAGTTCCGGCGCTTCCCACTTACCACGCTTCACATCGATAATGTAAAGCTTGCCGTCATATCCTAGTCCACCACATAAGAACACAGAGTAATCATTATGCTCTTTGGTCTTTTGCGCAGTATCGACCCAGATTGCACGCCATTTGAGTACCGGTAGTTTAATGTATCGTCCGAACCACTCAGCCTTGACCAGATCCCCACCTAGCTTTTTCGGTGCCTGCTGGTACTGACTGCTAAATGTATAACGTGATACTGTAGCGCCGTCTTTGTCCTGACCACCCTTCTCTAACTGTAGTAAAGATTGAAGTGATTCCTTCAGTGGCCAGTAGCTTTGACGTCCTTTCTCGTCTCGCTCTACGTTACGCGGTACCTTACGGCGTATATGCTCAGGCAGCGTATTGATGTAAGCATCATCAATCAGTGCCGGTATCGAGATCTGATGCCAGTTACCTGGTACATTACCGGTCATCACAAAGTTGGTCGGATCTTCAACGTGTAAACGCTGCATGATCAGGATGATCGGTGTAGATGACTTGGCCTTACGGGAGTTGACCGTATTCAGTATCTTACGGTTTGCCTTGTTACGTGCCGTTTTACTAAATGCATCCTCGGGCTTGAGCGGATCGTCCAGAATAATCGCACCGGTAAATCCGGTATCAGCCAGTGTGCCTGCACGGCGGCCTGTAACCTGACCACCCATCGAGGCACTATATACATGCCCCGCTTCATATCCATCTACAGTGGTTTTCCAGCTTGCCTTTGCATCGGTACTGGTCGATATCTTCACAGGCCATAAGCCCTGAAAATCCTCTGATTTCACGATGTTTCGCGCCGTGGATGACACATCCTCAACGAGCGATTGAGAAAATGACAAATACAGAAATCTTGAACGCTGGTTTCGTGCGATGCCACGCGCAATCAGATTGGTCAGTAACTCAGTTTTACCGCTGCCTGGTGGAACGTTTATGACCAGATTATCGATCCGGCCTGCAATCACCTCGTCAATCGCCCAGGCAATGTATTCATGATGCCAATTGACTGAAAATTTAAAGCCCATACGAGGCATGAAAAAACGCCGTGTAAAGAACAAGTGTTCTTGCTCACATTTCTCACGTTCTAACTGCATTTCAAGCAGGCTAGTACTTACCTTCGAGTTCATTTAACACCTGCCTTATCTGCTCAGGCGTTGCAACAACATGGGTGACTGGTTCGGGGTTGAGTGGATCTCCCCCTGCGCCAGTAAGCTCAGTTTTGTTTGTATACTTCCCGCCTACATCCTCTGCCGCTTGCCGCAGAATATTTAAAGCGGCTACCCGATTTTTACTGTGCTTCTGGTATTGATTTTCTAAGCGCTGCAACCGTACAGCTAAATTTGCGATTGGGATTGCCTCGGGCTTACCCAGAAACATCTCACGAGTTTTTTCAAAATCATTTTTTAATTCTTCACTTAGATTCTCACCAGCCCGTTTAGTAGGGTCGTATTTTTCACACTGCTGCTTGGTAACTTTTATGCCGTATTCTTGGTTGACGAGTTCAGCAGTTTCAGTGGGTGTATTAAATACGGCAAGTGAGCGAACTATAAAGAGTTTTACCTCTTTTTTTAGAGCCGCCATATCCTTAGTCCTGTCAACCTACGTCAACCTAAATAGTCAAAAAAAAAGAGCCCGAAGGCTCTACTTAATTAAACACGTCCCACAGCACGCAGCTATATTCTTTTCTGAAACAAACGGCGCCTGCTTCGCAACTTCGACCAGACGTTTAATGTCATCACTTGCGCCCCAGCGTTTAACTACGCCCACAAACTCCTCAACATCGTGACCAGCCAAATAATGTTTAGGTAAGCCTGTATGGTCGCTATAGACAATCTCTCCGTCTCCATCACGCTCAACACCAATATGATAGAGCTCATGTTCAATCAGAGCACAAAACTCTCGATCACTCGCTTGCTCGCAAAAGCCAGCATCAATCGTTATGAGATAAACAGGTACAAAGCCGAACCAGTCGCGCATCTGTTGTTCTTGCCGTGCCTTTTTCCATCCGCCTTGGTTGAACATGACTTTCTCACATTGGCCCAACACCATGCGCTTAGCCCGTGTAAATGCAGATGATGCCCATGCAAAGGCTAGAAAAGTCTCGTCATCGTGAAGCAATTCAGCAATGTGGTCATGATCCGGATTATGCAGTTCACCGCCCAGCGTTAAGAAATTCTCAATCACCCAATCTTTTAATTCTGGCGCCGCAATGATGCGAATGGCTTCCTCTTCTTCCGCTTGGTCGATAAAGTCAGTCTGGGGAAATGGTCTGTATTGGTCCATTGAATGTTTGCCCCTTTAACCTTTTAAGCCATGAAACGGCGAAGTTTGATTCGATCTGTAATGGTCCAGAATCATCAATCTTGTATCTATTAGCCGACTCGATACGAACAACTGAATAACCCAATTCATAAGCGCGATCGTAACGCTCCATGCTCCAAGCTTTTGTTGCAAGCTTGCCACCGCGTCCACCAGACCAAGGCCCGCCAGATATCTCGACTAGAATCTTGTGCTCAATCAGATGAAAATCAAAACGCCAATGCTTTGTAGACAAAAACTGAAATTTTTTCTCGTACTTGATGCCGAGTATGTTCAAGGCTTTTTCAAAGTCTTCTTCGGCTTCTTCGTAGCTAATTTTAGCCTTAGGCAGCGATCTGGTTCTTGGTTTTCTTTTAATTTCGGTTTTTTGGGTGAGTTGTTTATATTTATCAAGATCCATAATATAACCCATAAAAAAGCCACCAATTTGGCAGCTTTATTTTTAACCTCTAGCCTCTCGACCAGGCTCATCTTCAAGAACTCTATAACGCCAGTAACGATCAGATTTAACCCAGACTACATTTTCAAGTGTTGCTTTCTTAAATGCAGTTAAAACTTTAGAACCGATTACCAAATTTCCATCTACATTTTCTTTCAAAAAATCAATTTGGTTTTTCTTAACCAGGTAATCAACCACATCATCTTGGTAAAGGCAGTGATCTTTTCCTAACTTTACAAGCATCCACTCAATCACATCATCAAGCTTCATTTTTTATGGTTCTTCTATCTGAATTAGACTAGCTTCTGGAAAATCTCCACTATCCAACTTTTTTCCAGCAAACCATTGGCAACGATATTGACCAGTAAAAATGTCATCACGATTCGTGGAAATAGATTTGACAGCCATATCAGGCCCACCTACGTTAAGTTTTACTTTATCGCCAATCTTGTATTTTGGTATACGATCTTCGCTCATTTATTTTCCCTAAAGTAATAAGAGTAAACTTAGTATATTGGGAATAATTTTGATCTTTCAAGTACATATTTAAAAGTAAAAACCCCGCCAATAATCGATATTTAGCGGGGTTTCATGAGCCGTAATAGAGTCGGCTAATCTAAATAAAAGGCTCTATAATATTTTTATAAAAACCTGATCCAAACTCTGTTCGCATATATCTGGTAACTTTTGCTTGTGGATTATTTTCATCTGCTTCAGCACTTGCAAATGTACCTTCATGAATCTCAAACATTAAGCCCAGCCCCTCCATTAAAGAAAAAACTCCACCTTTAAAAATTTTTTCATCTAGGCTTTCATATACTGCTCGTAGATTTTCAAAAAGATAACAATTTAAGTTTTTTGAAACATGACAATAATTAAAATATGTTGTTTCATCTATCTCACCCAACACTAATAAATAGTGTGCTCGTCCAATCATTTTTGCAGCCAAAGGCATTTCGATCTTATTTAATACCAGAATCGCTTGTTCGCCAAATTCCTGAATATTTTTCTTTGAATGCTTATTATAAAATTTCATTTTCTGATCAGGTGTCAAACATTTCAATTCATCAGAAAATGTTTCAAAGGCTTTGGTAAATAGATGATCATTTATAATTTTCGCACCTTGAGCAAAGGAAGCCGCAAGTCCATATAACCCTACTTCTTCTAAACTTGATGGAACCACCAAACCCAGCACCTCAAGATGTTCACCTTTTATGTTTTGGTCTAAAACTTTCTCAGCTAATTTGCTCACTTCATTAAATGCATTTTTCATTCTTATTAAGTTCTAAAATTAATTACCTAAAGCATGATAAAAAATGAAACCATCTTAATCAATCTCTTTCAAACAATCCCGACATTCTTTCTTGTCGTCGCTTATCTCAGTCACACCATGCAGGCCGAATAAACAGAACAAGAATTGGAGCACGACCTTTCTCTTGGCATAAAAAAAGCTCCACCAGTGGCAAGGCATAAAAGAAGACCTCCCGAAGGAGATCTATTTGAAGATTAGAGTTTTTTTACTTTTAACTCATAATGTGGCAATACATTTGTAAAGGCCGCAACATCAAGAATTTGATATTTTTCCTCTTGACCGCTTGGAAGCAGCCTAACAAGAACATCACCCACATTAACCACAGCCTTAATATCTTTGCTAAATACATTCCCGGGCTGGACAGTACATTGGTTTAATTCTTTTTCTTCACCGTTTGAAGAGCTAATTAATTTTAATGTCTCTGTGTTAAACATTTTTTATCCTCTTATTGTTGGAGATAAATTTATATCACAGAAACGCAAAAATCCCATCGGTTGGATGAGCCTATCTTCAATCTATTAGCTTGGTTAACTGACTTTTCAAATATTCCAAGTACAGCTCTCGATCTTCATAATCCGGAATTTCAAAAACCCAGAACGTATAACTTTTGGATCTAAACTTGAACTTAATAAAAACCGTTTTAACTTCAATAATTGCCTGTTCTTTGCGCATCTCAACAAATAACTTTAGAACCAAGTCAAAAAATCTAAGTTTGTTATCGATTTCATATTCAGACGGTTTAAATTGCTCTAATGCTACAGCAAATATTAACTCACACCACTCGTAACCATCTTCATCATCCATTTAGTCTCATTTGATTATTTAAAATAGATAACGGAATCGACTTATAGCACAGGAGACAATCTTTAACTGTTATTAAAGCCAATATAAAAAATTAAGCCACCAAATAACAACAAAGCCCGCATATGCGGGCTTCAGTTCTGGCCATTTAAATGTACTTTGGCCACTATAAGATAAAAATAGCACATGCCCTGCGCAGGGTCAATCCTTTCCTGATTCAACATTTAAAGTTTTTTTGAAAAAATTGAATACTTAAAGCCTGTGATTGATGCTTTGAAAAGTTAATACAGAAACTGGCTGCTGTTTATTCTTTCACCCTTAGGTTTTATACTGCTTTTTCAGTCAATCACTATAACGATTAATGTCAGATCACCCTTTATCACTTAACGAGTATCTTGCCTCAGTAAGGGAAGTCATACAAATGACTTTCGATGAGCCTGTATGGGTAAAGGCCGAGATACGTAACCTGACTATTAAGGGCGGCCACTACTATCTTGAGCTTGCCGAAAAAGAAGAAGATACAGATAAGATCATTGCAAGCTGTAAGGCAACAATCTGGAAGTTTACTGCCGCCAAAGTTGTTTTGAAGTTTGAACGGGAAAGCGGTATTGAGCTTTCTAAAGATCTCAACGTACTGATCCGTATTAAGGCACGTTTTGATCCACAGTATGGCTTTTCAGTAAATGTCGAGGATATCGATTCAAGTTATACACTGGGCGATATTGCCAAACGTTATCAGCAAATTGTTGAACGCTTAAACAAAGAAGGCCTTCTTCATAAAAACAGATCTTTGCCTGCACCTTTCGATATTAAAAACGTTCTGGTTATTGCTCCACTCAATGCGGCAGGTCTGGGTGACTTCAAGAAAGATGCCGATGTACTGGATCAGGCCGGTGTATGCCATTTTGTTTACCACAGTGCTACCTTTCAGGGTAATACCGCACCTGAGAGTGTTATAAGTTCTTTAAGTTCTGGTTTAAGGCAATGGGCAAGTGATTATAAGGATCCGCCAGATCTGATTGTGATCATACGTGGCGGTGGTGCAGTAAATGATCTGGCCTATCTGAATGACTATGATCTGGCCGCCCTGCTCTGCAAGCGCTCAGTACCAGTATGGGTTGGTATTGGCCATGAGAAAGACCGGACCATTCTGGACGAGATTGCACACCGCTCTTTCGATACACCCAGCAAGGTAATCGGTGGTATTCGCAATCTGATTCAGGAACGTGCACGTGAAGTTATGGATCATCTGCAGACGATCAAGTTACTTTCTCAAAATCAGATCAGTGCTTATCAGAGTCAGAATGATCAGTACATGAACATGATTAAAACGCTGGCCACCAGCCGGATCAGTGAAGCTCATAAAAATATTGATACTCTAATGGAAAGTACACGCTACTTTGCCCAGTACCAGCTTAAACTGGCATCTTCGCATGTCGAGAGCCTGATCAGGGAAACACTGATTCAAAACCCCAAACATGTACTGGGTAAAGGTTATGCCATTGTCCGCAGCAACAATCTTGCTATTCGTTCTATTCAAGAGATCACTGATTCATCCATTGAGGTTGAGCTTCAGGATGGATTTATTCATGCAGACGTCAAAAAGGTAATTCCACATGACTAAAAAAGAGCTTTCATTCAAGGATGGCTACGACATTTTGAAGAAAAATGCCGAGCTGCTGGAGTCTCAGGAAGAGCCGGACATTGATAACCTGATGAAGATTGTCGAGGAATCAATGACGGCGTATAAAGCCTGCAAAGCCAGAATTGATGCAGTTCAGCAGGCTTTAAACGAGACATTTAACAACCCTTAAAATATTTACTTTATAAACATGATGAAACATACTGATATAAAAATTGATTTAGCCTTTATCACTACAATATATTTAGGATATCTTTACTTAAGTGGCAGAATATTTATCGATGGAGCAATCTATAAAACAGGTAATGAAACCACAAATATTGGTTTCGATTTCACAGATTATGTTTATGAAGGATTCCTGATAAATCTAGGTATTCCTCAATACATAATTTTAGCTGTATGCATAATTTATTTTATAGCAAGACTTAAAGTTAATAAAAAAGAGTATGAAATATCCTATTTATTGTTTTGTGAATTCTTAAATAATCCTTCAGATTTTAATAAAAACAACTTCAAAGGCACCAAAAATAGAGTATTACGAAAATATATACTCGATTCGAGAAGAAAAAAGAAAGTTGGTTTATTTCATGGTTTTCATAACGACCTTTTAATTTCATATCTATTAATGATAACTCTATTAATCTCACTTATGCTTTTTTTTCTTAGATTGTCAGACTTCTCAGTTCAGGGACAAGAAGCCTCACTGTCTAGAGTCTTAAATAGCAGTGTTTATATATTAAAAGATAAAGAAAAAATGTATCAGCTAGCTTGTGGAAAAGATAAATGTATTTATGCAAATAAAATATTTAGTAATTTTATAGCATTAAAAGAAGATGAAAAGAAAACATATATACTTGAGGAAATACCAAGTTTCAGTAGCAAATACAATACAACTGCTTTTATCTTAAGTTCAAAAAAGAGTAAAAAAACTCAAGAAATTATTATTCAAATAAACATGCACTCTAGAAAAGAACCCATACCATATAAATACGATGTAAAATTAACAACATCAACAGATCACCATAATAAAAAAATCTATAGTGATCAGCCTAATGATTTCTCAGATAAATTAAACAGCATTCAATTTGTTAAAGAAAAAAGTATTCCTTATTTTGCTTATTTCAAAATTCCATCCGATGAAAGTATTGTAAGTATATCAATACAAAATTTACCAGAGATATATGATTAATCTTTTAGAGATTAACCATATACCCAATAAACCCATACTTACAATGCAACACTGCCAGACCGCACTTTACGTCCTGTCTGGCATCGTTCTGGGTACGTTCATCGTTTGCCATTTCTGACCACGATTGCCCGCGAAAGTAACGGTCAACCAAAGCGTCCATCCAGTCGTCCATAATTTCACTCTGGCCAGTCAGATCTAGAATCAGGCGCTGTACCGCACGTGCTTCATTGTCATCGATCATGCACTTGATTCTGGACTTATGCTTTCGGTACGGTTCGCTCTCACTTGCAAAGTAACTGGCAATGATCTCACGTTGTTTTTTCTTACCCAGCCGTTTTAAACGCCGCTGCTTTTCTGCCTGTATCATGGCCGATGCTATCGGATTACTGTATACGCCACTGGGAACGCCGGTAAAACTTTTCTGATCCAGCCATGCGCCAAACTGGTACAGCCAGCCTTCCAGATCAAATCGGGACCAGTCCACCGTTTGCATAATATGCTTCTTATCGATCATTAATGTCATTGAATCCCCCAATCATTTTTTCTATCTGCTGTACCGCTAAACCTGATTTAACTTGTGCTGTACTGAACCGTAAAACTGTAAAACCCATCATTGCCGCTGCGTTGTATTTTTCCATATCCCCGATATAACCTTTGCCTCGTGTATGGCGTCCGCCGCTCCAGATCCCGCCCTCAACTTCTACCAAAATTTTTGTACCTGTAATCCAAAAATCTGCCCGCCACTTTCGTTTTGTATGGAATCTATATTCCTGCTCAAAGCTGATTCTGCATGCTCTCAGGTGTGTTGCCAGTACATTCTCGCCTTCACTTGGCTGTCTGGTACCTTGCTTTGATGAACGGCGTTTTGTTCTTTTCACTGGAAATAATTCACGGTATTCAGCAAGGCTCATGGATGTCATGCCGCCCCCTGCAACGAGCCCTTAAACCCGACCTGCTTGAGATACCGCTCCCATTGTTTGGCCTGTGCTGGATCTGAGAGCTTCATGGCAATTCGTGCCGCCAGTTGTTCGTAGCTTTCGCCAGCATGGGCAAAGAACCCTGCAAACTCGGGATGGTGAGCCAATTTTTGGGAAAAAGCCGTGATTTGTTTGTCGGTGAGCTGGTTAGCTACACTCTGCTGGCGTCTAACCTGCTTGTCGTAATTTGTGGTTTGCTCACGTATTTGATACTTGGCGTGTGCATTAAGCAACCAGTCGGCAAAGTGATAGATCATCAGTTCATCACAGAGATTCTTTGGCGCATTAAACCGCTCGAATGCATTTTGCTCGCGTTCGAACCAGTTAGCTTGTATCAGCTCATCGGGTTGTATCTCGGGATTGGCTTGTGAAATTTCTTCACGAAGTTTTTTTAAGCAAAGCCATGTTTTTTTATTTTTAGATTCTATTGACTGGTTCCTTGATAGGTTCTGTGTCCCAAAATTGGTACTGGTCGCGGTACCGTTTTTGGGACTGGTAGGTGTCCCGTTTTTGGTACTAGTACCGTTTTTGGAACCAGTACCTAAATTGGAACTGGTTCCGTTTTTGGGACTAGTACCATTTTTGGTACTGGTTACCGAATCATCTTCCCGACCAGTTACACCCGTGAGCAGGTAAACCTTTACTCCGTTTCCACTGATCTCTCCTGTATCTTTGATAAAACCAGATGCCTCAAGCTCATCCAGTACCTTGATGATGGTTTTACGGTTAAGCTTGGTGTCTTTCTCCATGCGCTTGATACTTGGATAGCAGCGGTGTGTTTCCCCTGCACGGTCTGCCAGTGTGAGTAACACGAGTCGCTGGCTTGAATTTTTGACTTGAGCCTTCCACGCCCAAATACTTGCGTCTAAGCTCATAAGCTTTTCCTTATTTGTTCATGCATGACTGCACCTGCTTGTCGAGTTTGGCCAGCGCCACATGCATTTCATGAATGACCCGTGACATATCCAGCGCCTCGCCCTGCGTAATCCGGCCATCGGCCATCATTTCCCTAAAAGCTTTAGATACATTGCCCTTGTGTATGGCCAGATATAAAAAGGTGTCCATCAGGCTGGTATCGCGTTTGCTCTCGGGGATATCTGGTAGGTCGATTGCCACCTTGCCCAGTCGGGCGCACATTTCCTGCAAGATCCGAAAGTCCCCTGTAATCTCCATCAGCTTGACTGCCTCAAGCAGTGTGATGTGATGGGTATGCGTGTTTGGGTTGACCTTACTATTCAGCACGGCGGGACTTTTGATACCCATACGCGATGCAAGTGCAGATGCACCACCGAGAAAGTCATGAACGGTGTGATAGGCAGCATCTAATATGTTCATAGCAGGTTCCTTTGAACGTGTTTTTAAATTTGATGAGGCTTAATTTATTGATGTACTTCTTTTTAATGGTAATAAGCCTTTGGCCAAATCTCTTATTTGATATTCACGCACAAGTGGAATTTTATTTTCGGGCCATTGACTGATTGCTTGAGAGCTAATTCCTAGCTTCAAAGCTAAGTCTGTAATATTGCAATTCAAAAGCTCTAAGGCTTCTTGTTTTGTCATTAACTACACCCAAATAGGTAACTTTTCTTACCTTTATTAAATAACATAAAACTTACCTAGTCAAATGGTAAGATTCCTTACATTGAAAATGGGCAAAAATTTATGGAAACTTTAGGAACTCGCCTGAAAGAACTAAGAAAAAATAAAAAAATTACGCAACAACAAATTGCTGATGCAATAGGTGTATCTAAAACATCCGTCATTTATTGGGAAAAAGGCGATAATCTTCCTAAACATGATAGCTTAATGGCACTAGCACAAGTACTTAACGTATCTTCTGCATATTTATTAAATGGGGAGGAAAATGATAAGTCTGACTCAAATGTATCCATGCCTTTTCAAATTTCAGGGCGGTTAATTCCTGTGATTTCATGGGTTCAAGCTGGTACTTGGACTAGTGTAGAGGCTGTACCTGCGGGTACACAGTTTGATAAATGGTTGCCACCAAACCCGAAATGTGGCAAACATGGATACGGACTAGAAGTATCAGGTGAGTCAATGCTTCCAGACTTTCGCCCTGGTGATAAGATATATGTGAATCCAGATTTTCAAGTAAGTGACTTAAAAACTGGAGATCTAGTCATTGTTTCTAGTGAAAGTGGTAAAGCTGCTACTTTCAAGAAGCTAATTGTAGAGACTGACAATATGTATTTACAGCCGCTAAATCCTGAATGGTCGGAAAAAGCTATAGCGTTAGAAGATGGATGTAAATTGGTCGGAAAAGTTGTAGGCCTTTATAGAGATGTCTAATTATAATTTATAAAGTTGTCATATTATAATTCACAGAGGGGAAAATATTTTGAAAAATAATCCTTATGCTGCTGCTGCATCAAGTATTGGTTACGATTACCAAATAAGATTAGCTCTTCTCAAGTCATTTAAAATCAATGAGGAGAGTGAAGTTCATATTGAAGCATTAGATGATATAGAGCTTAATACAAAGGATGGGAAACAGTTACTATCATTAAAGCATAAACAGATTAATGATACTCTTACAGACCTTTCAGTTGATTTCTGGAAATCAGTCAATATCTGGATCGATAGAATAAAAACTATCACTACTCCCATAAATTTCTTATTGTGTACAACAGCTGAGGTATCTGATAGTTCATTTTTAAAAATCATCACAGATGGAAGTAAGACAACCATTGAGTTAGAGGATATAACTCAAATTGAACAAATTTTAGATACTTCAACTAACAAAATTATAATTCCTATAAGAGAAAAATTTAAAGCACTAGAAGATTCTAAAAAAATTGAATTATTCAACAGGATTACAATTATAGATAAATCAATAAGAATCAATGATATACCCAGTAACATTATGGATGATTATTTTAGAACTGTGAACCAACAATACAGAAATAATGTATACGAAGCATTAGAAGGATGGTGGTTTTCTAAAGTAATTGAAAGAATGACAGGCAGTTTAAAAGATCCTTTAATTGTTAGAGATATAAGTGCCAAACTTCAACAAATAAGTGAGCAATATTTTGTAGATAATCTTCCTATAACATTTGATGAATTGACACAAGATCAAGTTGATATAACGAGTTATTTGGACAATGATTTTCTTTTTGTACAAAAAATGAAACATATACGCATAAGAGATACCCAACTTCAACGCTCTATTTTCGACTTCTTCCGCGCGTATAATCAAAGAGTTGAATGGCTAAAATCCAATTTAGTAACATCTGAAGAAATATCAAAATTTGAAAAAAAACTAATAGATGAATGGGAACGCTTTAAAGATGATCAATATTTTGATGATCAAGAAATTACACAACCTGAGTTGTTAAAAATTGGACGTGCAATATTTAGTTGGGCTCAGAACACAAATATATTTATCAGACCCAAAGTTACAGAACAATATGTAACCAGAGGAAGTTTTCATATCTTAGCTGACAAAGAAGACGACTTAATCTATTGGCTACCAAAACTTCCTTGATAGGTATAAAATGACCGATTTTAAGAAACAACCAAGTGAATCAAGAGCTTTATTTTCGCCATCTTATTGTGCGCTGATTATTGCAAATTTCATTGATCATTATCAAAAAAAATCTGGTAAATCTATCCCACCAGCATTGATACATATAATTCTCCCATTAATACTTAATGAAGACTATGCATCATGTTTTCTAAATAATAGTAGAAAAAATTTTTTCCATATAGTTGAATCTAATAGAAATATTTACTCATCATTCCCATTAAACTACTTTAACTCAATTGAGATCACTAACAATGCCTTACTTTTCCTTGCCGAAGCTAAAATTTTGTCGGTACAAAACGGCACAATTGAATTGAATGATAAATTTCTAAATAAAAGTTACTTTAAAACCAATCTCAAATATGAATTCCAAACTTCTAATACTATTTCTAACTCTATTTCAAAAATAGATGATGTAACTGGTATATTTATTACGCTAGGTATTAATCCATGAAAATTAAATCCATACATATATATAGTCACAATGGTGAGGTTAGAAGTATTAACTTCAAAATTAATGGACTAAATATTATTACAGGATTAAGCTCTACTGGAAAATCTTCAATTATCAATATTGTTGAATATTGCTTAGGAAAATCAGATTGTTTAATTGCAGAAGGGGTTATCACGTCTAAGGTCTCATGGGTTAGTGTAATCTATGCTTTAGGCGAGCAAGATATATTGATTGCAAAGAAACTACCAGAAAATGGAAAAGCTAGCTGTAGCCAGTTAATGTTAAAAAGAGGTGTAGATCTCACTGCTTGTGATTTCAAAGAGTTAGAAAATAACTCTAATGATGATACTTTAACCTTGTTATTTAATAATTTACTAAATATTCCAAATGAATTCACGAATGTTGATTCTAATCAAACACGTACTTCATTTAATATAAACTTATCTCATACTAAATTTTATTTATTTCAGCCTCAATCTTTAATAGCAAATAAAGATAGTTTGTTCTACAGACAATCAGAAAGTTTTATACCTCAAGCCATTAAAGATACTTTCCCAATTATCGTTAAAGCGGAATCTTTAGAATATAGAATAATCTTTGAAAAAATCAAACAGTTATCAAAAGATATAAATTTGATTCAAAAAAGAATTGAAAATGAACAAAATGATGGCAGCTATTTGATATTTGATCATCTAAAAAATGAAGCATCAAATTTAAAAATAGACATTTCAAATGTATTATCACCGGAAAAACTCTTAAGTTTAGTAAAACTAAAAACTAATGAAGCTAATCTTCAAGAAGATTATTCTGAAGCAATCGTTAGTATCCAAAGAAAAATACTTGAGCTCCGAAAGGAAAAAAGTAAATTAATTACTGAACAATCTCTTCTAGAAAAATTTTTCTCAGAGAAAGACACCTATTTTACAAATCAAAAACTATTAGAATCTAGACTATCTACAATAAATGCTTTCAAAAATATAGAATTATCAGATAGTCAAAGTTTCAATGAAATTATTAAGTTAGTTAAATCAGACTTGGTAAGTATTAGTAAAAAACTAAAAACTTACAATAAGATTTCCGATGATCATAATAAAGTTAAAGCTTTTGATGAGTTATCAAAGAGAGTAAATGATATAGATAAAAATATCATCAACCTAAATCATCAACTTGCAGATCTCAATGAAGCCAACAATACATATTTAAATGATTCATTCGATCTTGCAAACTATTATATTTTAATTGGAAAAATTAAAAGTTTCATCGAAAATATAAATATTAAATCTTCTGAAACCCTTCAAGAAGAATTGATTCAAAAACAGCTCAAACTTTCATATCTAAAAACAGCCCTTGAAGAATATGATAGTATTTCTGAGAAATTAGATTCAATTATTTTTCAGATTTCTTTAAAAATTACCGAGTATTTGAAACTATTAAATTATGAACATGGTACTTCTACAACCAGATTCGATTTAAAAAATTTAACTTTAATTACCACCAGATCTTCTGGAAAATCTATACCTATGAATAAAATAGGTAGTGGTGCTAATCATCTGGCTTTACACATTTCTGCTCTTTTAGCATTTCATTATTATTTTCAAAATTATAGTTGCCCAGTTCCATCTTTCATAATTTTCGATCAACCAAGTCAAGTATATTTTCCTCAATTAGGATTAGAAGCCAAAACTGATTTACAAATTAATAAACACTATAATAGAGATGATATACAGGCTGTTAAAAACCTGTTCAAGTTCCTAATTAATTTTATAAATGAGGAAGTACCTAATTTTCAAATTATTGTTACAGAGCATGCACTGTTCAATGAACAATGGTTTACAGATTGTATGATTGAACCATTTTGGGCACCTCCACACGCACTTGTACCTGAAAATTGGCCCGTCAAAAAGTAAGTTAAATTACTATTTGACATTACAAGTAAGTTAACTTACCTTTATCTCGTACACAATAAAAAGCACCCTTGCCTTCGAACTCATGGGTGCTTTGCAATTAAGCGAGATAAGTATGAAGCAAAAACCTATACAGAGTCAAACCACCTCTATCCTATACCAGCAGCCCACTGCCAGTGAGCAACGCCCATCACGCTGGAAATCTATCTACACCACTGCCAAAGAGTTCTGCCTCTTTGCCCTGCTCTCATTTGTACTTTGGGCCATTATCCATCTTTGCTACATCGCTGTTGCGGGGTGAATTATCATGACCTATAAAGCATTTTTAAACACTCAGAAACGTACATTTCCTGTTCAACCACAGCGCAAAATATACCCGACAAGTTATGGCGCACACACACCTGAAAGCCCTGTAAATACTGGTGTTTCGGCACCATCTATACAGGGTGGTAGCCATAAGTGTGTAGATCATTTTGCAAGCGCTTCCACATCCGTCGAAACAACCCCGTTTGTGGAGCATGTGATGAACAAGAAACGTTTTACCACCCCGTTTCAGCAGTATTTATATCAGGACACCAACGGCTACTTTAACGTCCGTTTGGGCCCAAAAATCTATCTGGTCAAAGTTTCTTTAGATTACACCCCAAACTTTGACAACGAATTTTTAGGTGGCAAAGAGGCACCAGCGTTTAACTGGAACAGCATACTAGTCAAAGACACACCGGAGAGCCAGCCGCGCCCCATTACCCAAGATGAACTCACACTGTACTGGTTTAAGCCAAACATTAAAAAGGTTGTGAATTATCAGCGTGCCATCAAGCGGCGCGCCAGATCGCAGTCACCGCGCTACAGCAAAGAGCAGCGCATCGCCTACCGCAATAACCAGTACAACAACGCCTGAGGAATAACATGATGAACGTCGCAGTAAATACACAAGCCATGGCCGCTATAAATGCCTCAAGTACCTTGCAACTGATTCAGCTTGAGCTTAAAGCGCCAAAAAGCAAATTCAACAAATTTGGTAATTTCCATTACCGTAGCTGTGAAGATATTTTAGAAGCCGTTAAGCCGCTACTGCACAAGTACGGCGCTACCCTTGTGGTGAGCGATGAAGTGCAGCAGGTTGGCCCACTGGTCGTGATCACGGCCAAGGCTATCTTTACCGAAGCAGATGGCAAACAGACCGTGATTACTGCCCATGCAGGAGTCGATATCGACAAAAAAGGCATGGACGTTGCGCAGACCTTCGGGGCTTCAAGCTCTTATGCGCGCAAATATGCCCTAAATGGTTTGTTCCTGATCGATGATACCCAAGATCCAGATACCGATGCATTTCAAGAGCAGCAAAAAGCACCGGCTCAAAACCAGTCACGCCAGCAAAATCAGCCGCGCCAGCAAAACAAGCCGGCTCAGCAGCAGGCAAATGCACAGCAGCAGAACCCTGCATTACAGCAAAATCCACAGTCACAATTGACACGGGATTTTCAGGCGGCCCTAAAAGACATTCAGTTTGCCAAAGAAGAAACCGCGTTGAAGCCAATTTACCAGTACTTCAAGGGCACGCACTTTGAGCAGCAGATTGTAAAGGCCTGCAAGGCAAAAAAGGATCTGGAGGGCTGGAGTGCGTAAAGACCTACATCTTCAGGTATGTGGCCAAGCTTCATGGCAAAGGCAACTTACGTGGACGTGTAGAGGCACCTACAGCTCTCCAGGCAAAACAGCAGATCTTGCGGGGAAATGAACTCATTAAAGAAGTATCAGTTTCCCTATTAACCAACCAGAAGGCTGCCAGCCAGCAGTCTTATGAAAAGTTTAAGGGCCATATATGAGTTTTCGTTATTCATCACGCTACCGCACCCTTGTGGTGATCGGTAGCAAAATGAACCACTATTTTGACAATGTAAATGCATCGGAAATATACCAGCTCATCGAAGACGCAAAATTTAAAGAAGCGTGCTGGAGAAAATAAAACCGTCTTGAGCTGCGATGTTCTGCATGAGTGACCATATTGCTGACCCTCTGTGGTCACTCTTGAGAACATTGCAGTATTTGGGGAAATTTTGAAGGGTAAGGTTATGGAAAAATATATATTTGTCATTGAAGCAGACAAACCGCCTCAGGTATTTATCAATGAGGTGATTCCCAATATTGGCAAAGTCATTGAAATGAAAGCCGAGGCACTACCTAACCGCGTGCCAGTTGCTTGGGTTTTAGAGCGTTACCCTTTTTCCAGAAAAACCATAGTTGATAGTTTAAGAGCGTTCAACAAAGGCCGCGATGGTAAACATCTTTACGATCCTAAAGACGTCGTTCCTATACTAGAAAATATGACGGCAGAAAAAACTGCAAGACAATCGAGACGTAAGAGTTAACAAGGCGCTTTAAGCGCCTTTGCTCATTAGTAGAAATGATGTTTACAATTACTCAATCATAAGATATATATTTTACTTAACTCATCATATTTTCTTATTTAATACGAAAAAGATCGAATATAAATTCATTTATTTTTGGCTAATTAGACGTAAATATCACGGGGGTGACAATGTCTTATTTTAAAGATACTACAGCCAATATTGTAGGTAACAATAGACTCAGATCACCTCAAATAGAAGCCTATCTAAAAATCCAAGATTATTTTGAAGAAAATCCTAAAGGTGAAGCATTAGTAGTATTGCCAACTGGTACAGGCAAATCTGGTCTTATATCTATAGCACCATTTGGAGTTTGTAATGGACGTGTATTAATTATTACTCCTGGTTTGGTTACAAAAGATAGTATTAGCAAAACTCAGGAATCATTAAGAGATAACTTTTGGATTAACTTCGATATCATTTTTGGAGTAAATAATTTACCCATAGTCAGTGAGTTTACTTCTGATATCTCTGATGAGCATCTCCATGGCAGTAATATAATTTACGCTAATATTCAAAAAGTTATCAGCCAATCAGAAAATTGCTTAAAAAATAGAGTTCCACCTGACTTTTTTGATATGGTTATCATTGATGAATCTCATCACTCTGCTGCGCATAGTTGGGAGGAAATACTTACCTATTTCAGTTCTGCAAAAAAACTCCATGTTACAGGAACTCCTTTTAGAGGAGATGGTCAAGCCATTCCAGGTGAAAGAATTCACGAGACCCCTCTATCAGAAGTTATGCGTGATCGATACGTTAAATATTTAAAAAAAGAAACGGTAAATGCTCATCATTTATATTTTAGTACTCCAGAATTTCCTGATGAAAAGCTCACCGTTGAACAGGTGTTACGTTTTAAAGATTCTGAATGGATACAAAAATGTGTGGCTTTATCTAAAGATTGCTCAATGGATGTTATAAATCAGAGTATTGTAAAGCTGAAAGAATTAAGGGAATTATCACCAGAAGTTCCACATAAAATACTTGCTGTTGGCTGCAGTATTGAACATGCCATAGACTTAGAAAAATGGTATAAAGAATTAGGCTTCAGAACTGTACTAATTCATAGCAATATGGACAAAGCCTCACAAAAAACAAAATTTACATCTATAGAAAACAACGAATGTGATGTAGTGGTTTCTGTAAATATGCTTATGGAAGGTTATGATCACAAGTACTTGACAATATTGTCGATTTTTAGACCTTATAAAAGTTTAAATGCATTTGCACAAGTTATTGGGCGTGTTTTACGAGCAATACCAGAAGAAGAAATTAGTGCTTTTGAGATAGATAATAATGCTACCGTTATCTATCATGAAGAAACTGGACTAAATGATTTGTGGCAAGATTTTCAAAAAGAAGTGGAACGAGCAAAGAATGATCGGATTAAAGATTACTCCCTTAAGGAATTGACCAAAGATTATCAGCGTAAAGCTCAATCATTAGGTGAGGTAGGCTCTGAGGCTGCATTTATTAGTGATCAAGATTCATTTTTACCTGACATAGACTTCAATGAATTATTTGAAAATAAAAGAAAAGAAGTAAATAATAAAGTTCAAGAAACGCTAAGAAAGCTTTCAGCTATTGAAGGTCTAGATGAAGATATTCTAAAAAGTCTAGAACAAAAACTTATAGATAAAGAAAGCAAAACTATATCTGATGACTACATTGATCCTGAGCTACTACAAAAAAGACCTACTGCTGCTCGAGAACAATTAAGAAAGCTAATTAAGAAAAAAGCTGAGGATGAGGTTACTAACCTATTGGTAGACAAAGGTTATGATCCCAAAGGGACTGAATTAGCAAGCTCATTTTCTAAACACGCGCCAACCATCAAGGCAGGCATTGCAAATGATGCGGCTTTGGTGATGTATATTAATTTCAAACTTTATGATAAATTTCGCTCTATTGCAGAAAGGGATAACCAAACCCTGATTAAATCATTGAAGGTAATTCCTTCCATCATTGATGAAGTAAGGAAAATGATATGAACCAAGTTATTAAAGATATTACAGAATCTCTAATCAACCTCCATATGTTCAAAGGAATTCAGCCATCTGAATTAGCAGATTCTATTTTTGAAGATTGCTACCTGGGCATGTCCACTAAGAAAAATGCTGACATTATTGAAGTAGTTATTTCATTTACTGAAATGTGTGAAATGACTGGTAAAATTTTTACTCACCATATGAAGTATATCTACAATCGAGAGAGTTTTCTTTTAAAGATTGAAGAAGCTGTTAACTCTAAAAGCTATAAGCTTGTATGGGACAGAAACTTCTTAGTTAAGCGTAAAATTGAAGCTTTGAGCGTGAAACTAAAGGAGTTAGCCTATAGAGAAGCTCAAATTAAAGAAATTTTGAACACTATCCCAAGAAGATTCAAACAAGAAATTCAAGCTGAATTAAAGTTAGTATGTTAAAAAACTTCTATCTTTGAAATGGTATTTAGCCTGATTAAAAATACAACAATTAGTGTAAAAAATTATTCGACACCACTCCGACACCACAGTTTTATAAATAACTGTTTTTTATTGATTATTACAACCTTGCCAAGGTTGGGGTCGCGAGTTCGAGTCTCGTTTCCCGCTCCAAAATTTTTAAATTTGGATTTACAGGTCATATAACATTCAATGTTGTATGACTTTTTTTTGTCTAAGAATTTTATATACGCACTGATAATAAAATTGCTGCCAAGTTGGCTTAAAGAGTTTAATTAATTTCTATGATATAGAGTATAAACTTGACAACACTTCCCTCATAAACAGTATTTCTTAATAAACTGTCTTGTAAAATTCTAAGCAACCAAATCATCAGTGTTTCAATGAATAGCTTTGTTAATGATGAAATGATATGGATTCAGAATACACAAAGGACTGAGTTAGCATCATCTGATCGAGAAAAAGTCTAAAATTCAGCAATAAAAAAAGCACCCGAAAGTGCTTTTTTTAATTGTTACTTATTGAGCAACAATATTGACAGCGCTTGGACCTTTCTGGCCTTCAACGATGCTAAATGATACACGCTGACCTTCATGAAGCGTTTTGAAACCTGAGCTTGCAATTTCTTTGAAATGTGCAAAAACGTCAGGACCAGAATCTGGTTGAATAAAGCCAAAACCTTTAGTTTCGTTAAACCATTTAACGGTTCCAGTAACTGTGTTAGACATAATCTTACCCTATATTTTTAATAGTAAATTGCCAAATAAAATTTGACCGATATAACTTTGAAAATTTAACAAATTAAGCTCAAGAATCTAAAAAACGGAGGATTATGAATAAAACTTCGATACTTTAAAAGGTTTAACTAATTGTGTCATTTCTCTAGCTAGACTCTATACTACCCTAAAAACCACATCAAGTATATGCTTATTTGATATATATACTTACAAAAATAAAATGCGATTACTCAAAAACCGATGAAAATTAGAACCTTAAAAATATCATTAAAAAAATATTTTCTATCACATTAACAATTATATGTTATAGTCGAATTTTAAAATGCATTAATTTAATATTTATTTTCGGATGATTCCTCATCCGAATTTCAATGTAAAATAATTTTCTTATCACCTTCCTATTTTTTAATTAACTAATTAAGTTATAAATATTTTAATTGAAATAAATTTAACTATTTAAATAAATTAATTAATCTCAATTTAGGCCAAAAGGATACCTTATGTCTAGGTCTACCATGATTAATTATAAAATCACGATTCAAGATGCAAATAATTTCATCAGAAAAATCATCAAAGTAAAAGATATTCAATTTAATAAAGAACTTCTTTACGAAACAAATGAATGGTTATGGATTTTTGAAGACAATAATGAGTTTTGTCCATTTGAGCTCTGGAGTTTTATGGATCGCGTAAAAGTACATGATGGACTCATTTTTAATCATAAAATATATAAAGTCATTGAGGTCACTAAAATGAATAAAATAAGATATATATAATAAAAAAGCTCATATTATGAGCTTCTTATCTATTTTTTAACCATACAGCTATCATTTGGTTTTTAATATTTTTACAGCAGTACCAGGCTCATGGTTGTTTAATGCGAGCCAGAGCACTTTACTGTTATCTACATGCCCTTTAGTCATGACACTTGCAATATCTACCTCAAAATTTTGCAAAACGTCATTTGCATAGTAAACGAGATTAAATACTGATTTTACTTCAATGGCTTGTTTATTGATCATCACATTCAACTTTCACTATTTTTTCATATAGAAAAATTAGATTGTAATTTATAGAGTTTATTAAATTCGGTGTAGAAAGACTTTCCATCTAAATTTAATGCCAGAACCGTACCAGATTCTAATTCAACTTGCTTCGTCACCTCAACCAAGGTCTGACCATGCAAGTTACTTTGGACTTTTTTTAATGGTACAATATTCACGCGAATAATGTCGCCATTTACTGCTTTGGCTGTTGTCCAGCCGTTCATAATATTCATTATAAAACCCATACTTATGAGCTTTTGTAATCAGAAAAGATTAATTTACATGTATCCAACTTGGATAGTGATAAGTTAAAGGCATCTCGCCTAAGATCTATAACAGTTACATCAGCTTTAATGACACATAGGTGTCGATTGATCATATTTAGTTTGATTCAACATAGCAGCCTGATTTGCTCAAACTGCTATTCACCGGTGTACCTTTTAGGTACACAATGCGTTAAAGATTTGAATTCGTATAAAATAATAATTACTTTTATAAAATGTGGGAGCGCAAGTCCATTAACAACTCAAATCTACTTGTTCTGAATCGGAACAATTTCGGCTAAAGTTATAGTAACACCATTTCTCAGTAATACCTAATTTAAGTCGCTTTCAGATACAACTCTCATTCGTTTTAATTGCTTTATAATTCGGCTTAATATTTAGCAAATTAGAGCGAAATTGTAGCATATAAGTCATATCTGGAAATTTTGAAGACAATTGAAAAATAAGAATAAATAATATATTTCACATGGCGTTATTTATCGCAAGTTTTGAAACATTGAAAACGTAATAGCTTTACCTTTCATGTCATTAAAATCTCTATACAACGTATTGTTTTTAATAAATAAGTTGAAGTATTTATTTTCAGATAACGCTTTATCATCTTCTAACGAAAAAATAGTGATACCAGCTTTTGAAAATAGATCATCTAAATTTTCAAAAGTCGTATTCTTTTGAAAGAAATTCTCAGAAAGTATTCTTCTGATATTTACTTTTACTGTCATTTTGAACCTCACAAACGAAACAATTCTTTCAAGCATACATATTCAAATGATGCCATGAGTAAAATAATTATTTTGTTACAATATTTCAATAAAATCAAGATTTTGATGCTTTTAAATTATTAAGCTACTGTTTCATATAACTGACTAAATTATCCGCAAATTACAAGTGTAAATCTTAGGTTTCATCCCAAGTTTAATACTCATTTTTATAAATTTTTTCATTCAATTTTCGTAAATTTTTCTATTTTAATTACCTTTTAAAAAATCCCTTTCGGGGTTTTTGCATCTTCTAACTTATGTCTAGTTATAGATGATTCAAATAAGAGACGAAACATATGATAAACATAAAATTCATCAATCAATATCTGATATCTTTTCGCAACTTAAGAGGCTTTAGGTCTGATACTTTTTCGGCCTTAGGTTGCATCGTCTTACTGCTTGAATAGATAAAGTAAAGCGCTATACCCAGACAAATTAATGCCGCGAATCGTTCAATAGAAAAAGGCAAAGCTTTATTATTCAACCAGCCAAAATTATCGATCAACATACTCATGAGCAACTGACCAAAAATCACAGCAACTGTTGCAACAGCGGTCCCGATACGCTGTACAGCCAGCACCATAACAACAATATATGGCACACCACAAAAAGCACCTAATAATTGCCATTTAGGTACATCAAGCAAAGTCAGTGAATGTCTGGGTTCGAAATAAAAAATTAATAAGGCAGTAATTAATGCGCCAACCGAAAAGGTTAAAAACGCACTTTTAAACACACCGACTTGACTTCCAAGTTGGCCATTAATTGCAGCTTGAACACTCAACATGGCACCACCAAACACTGCCAATAGAATCATAAATGTTGTGATCATATTCGCTATCCTCGTGCAACCAAAATAAGTGCAATCACAATAAAAACTAAAGCAATAAGACGTTTAGAATCGATTTTTCGATGTGATACACCCAATAGACCAAAGTGATCAATCATCAGACTTTTAAAAATCTGTCCGGCTAAAATACCAATCATGGTCATGGCTATGCCAAGTTGACAGGCCTCTGTAAGCGCTATCCAAAACTTTCGATTGAGCTGATTCAAACCGACGAATATATCGATCCATTTAGAGACAGCACCGATTTGGTTTTTCGTATAGGCGTACTCAACGATTCATCTTTACACGCGCGAGTATTTGGTGCACAAAAATATTATCTTGCGGCATCACCTGAATATTTATGCAGATACGGACAACCTCAACAACCTGCGCAGTTGTTAGAGCATAAAGCGCTTGTTTATAAAGGGTTTGAAGGACCAAATCGCTGGTTAATTAAAGAAGCAGACGGCGCATGGACTCAATTACCAGTCCATGCACTCATGACATCGAATAATGCTGAGAGCCTTATGCGTGCAGCACTTGATGGTCTGGGTATTGTCATGTTCCCAGATTGGCTCATTGGAGAAGCGTTAAAGTCAGGTGATTTAGTTCAATTACTTCAACCGCATGAAGTCTCGATTAAATCCCAACCTCAATACATTGCTGCAATTTATCCAAATGCACGCCATCCACCCCTGAATGTTCGTGCAGTCATCGATTACTTTAGCGAGATTTATGGCACCCCACTTTACTGGCAGTATTAATCACTCAGTAAAATTAACATTGAACTGAACTCATTTAATGAGCTACCAGTGCCGTGCCAAGCTACTTACATACAATTCCAGAACCTTCTTTATAGTAATCCGTCGCGGTTTTGAGCTCTGCCAACAATTTGGTTTCATTAAACTGATTTGGCTTTAAATGAACCAGCGCCGGTATGTATTCAGATTTATAAACATTGGGCCAATCGACGCACAAAATCTGGACGCGCTGGGTTTGCGAAGTATTGGGATTGTCGAGTAAGTCCATAAAATGACTAATTTGTTTGTCCGATTGTTCAAACTGGGCCTGATAGTTAATTGCTTTTGGCGCCTTTTGTGCTTGAACAGCTTCGGAGCTGTGCATCGGTGCAGAGGCCGAATGCACTGCGCTCGATACATGATCTGCCGATGTCTTTGGCTCAGGTTGTTCTGGTGAACGATCACATGCAGTAAGCGATAAACTAAGGAGCAAAAGCGCGAGACTATGACGTTTCATCATGATGTGAGTGGCTTAAAAGCTTGAGTATAAGATGACTTTTCATCTAACACTACTCGATTTATAGCAACTTGTTTAAACAACTCTCAATTGATTCATAAAAAAATACCCGCTCGAAGGCGGGTATCTTGTATCAGTTTAGTTTGGTAGAACGTGCCATCACCTGTTCAGGCACATTTTGTTTTAAAATCACTGCAAGTGTTTTTTCATTTTTTGCAGTATCAATGCCATTACTTGCCAATACTGCATTCACATCTTTAGGGCTTAAAGTAAACATGGCGCCAGTCATTGGATCTACAACCAAGATTCCAATCAGACCACCAAAAATAATATTACCGAAATACCAACCATTTAAGCGTGACTTGACTTGCATGGTTTGAGTTTGATATCCATCTTTAGAAAATGAGACTTGATAGTTTTCAGGCTGGAAAAAACCGGCGCTTTTTTTCAGAGTTACAGTCGCAGGAGTTTGTCCCATATGCACTTTTTCACCTTTTTTATTGGTGATCGTGATCGTTGCAATTTCTGGTACGCTTTTAAATGACATCGTTTGGGTTGAACCCGTAATAATGGTTGCACATCCTGTGAACGTTGCAGTGACTGCCAATAAAGACGCAATTAATGTTTTTTTCATTTCCAACTCAATGATTACATGTTGTAAAAATTTAGAAACAAAACTTTACACTTTGTTGTTATATTGTCAATTTTTTCTTCATAATTTCATTGAGTTAGTTGCTTTTTTAGGCAAATTAGATACTTTATTCATTTAGAATGATGCCTTAATTGTGGGATGATGAGTTAAGTAAGGAAAATCGACATCATTTGGGTTTAGCGGTACTCATTTCACTACGCCGCGATATTCATCATTGTTTTTTTGATTATTCTTGATCTAATTTTTATATCTTGATAAAAAAAATAGTTTAAGACATTAATTTATAATAATTTTGATGAATTCTTACGACTCTAAATAGAATCACATTCTCAATATTTTTAAGATTCCTTATTTTTAAACTCCCTGTATGATGGAAAAATCGTCTACTCCATGTCTGCGCCAAAAAATTTTAAGATTTGTCGATACTAACAACCAGATTTTCAATCAGATCTCAATAAATAATCATCGACAAAGGCCAAACTATGACGTATATCGAAGCAAATAAAATAGGGAAATCACGTTATGGCAACAACAGATTCAACCTCTGGCGCTCAGCCCCCCTTTCTTTCTAAGCAAAGAATCATTGCAAAGCCAGATTTTAATCGCTGGCTCGTCCCTCCTGCCGCTCTTGCCATTCATCTGTGTATTGGTATGGCCTATGGATTTTCGGTATTCTGGCTACCGCTCTCCAAAGCAATTGGAATTGAAGATCCTGTCGCTTGTGCTGCCGATGTCGGCTTTTTTCAGCAATTGTTTATTACCACTTGTGACTGGAAAATCTCGACGCTCGGCTGGATGTATACGCTGTTTTTTGTTTTGCTGGGGAGCTCCGCTGCAATTTGGGGGGGATGGTTGGAGCGCGTTGGCCCACGAAAGGCTGGACTGATTAGTGCGCTGTGCTGGTGTGGCGGCATGCTGATTTCTGCACTCGGCATTCATTTACATCAGTTCTGGTTGATGCTTTTAGGATCAGGCGTGATTGGCGGAATTGGCTTGGGTTTGGGTTATATCTCTCCCGTCAGTACACTAATTAAATGGTTCCCCGACCGCCGCGGTTTGGCAACAGGCTTGGCGATTATGGGCTTTGGTGGCGGTGCCATGATTGGTTCACCTCTTGCAGTCGAATTAATGGCACACTTTTCAACACCAACCAATGTGGGCGTGGCAGCGACTTTTGTTTGCATGGCGCTGATCTATTTTGTATTTATGGTTGCGGGTGCTCTAACTTACCGAATTCCGGCACAAAACTGGAAACCTGCAGGTTGGGAACCGAGCGCCAAAATGCAGCAAAATGCATTTATTACCAAACAACATGTGCATGTTAAAAAGATCTGGGGCATCCCTCAGTTCTGGCTGGTCTGGGCGGTACTCTGCATGAACGTTTCCGCGGGGATTGGCGTGATTGGCATGGCTTCACCCATGCTTCAGGAGGTTTTTGCGGGTCAGTTAATTAGGCTACCTTTAAAATTTTCAGAACTTAGTCAAGATCAGCTCAAAACTATTGCAGCAATCGCTGCCGGCTTCACTGCATTGCTGAGTCTATTTAATATTGGGGGTCGGATTGCGTGGGCCAGTTTATCCGATCGTATCGGGCGTAAAGCCACCTATAGCGTATTTTTTATTTTAGGTGCGGCTTTATACGCTTTTGTACCGTTTGCAGCGCAAATGGAAAGTAAGCTGTTATT
The DNA here is from genome assembly GCF_000760595.1 of Acinetobacter soli. Taxonomy (GTDB): domain Bacteria; phylum Pseudomonadota; class Gammaproteobacteria; order Pseudomonadales; family Moraxellaceae; genus Acinetobacter; species Acinetobacter soli. The sequence continues at coordinate 41,294 of NZ_BBNM01000011.1, forward strand.
TGTTGGGGCGATCTGTATCATCATCAGTATGTACGGAGGTGGATTTGCTACAGTTCCGGCTTATCTGGCCGATTTATTCGGCACCCAAATGGTTGGCGCAATTCATGGTCGATTACTCACCGCATGGGCTACCGCCGGTATTTTAGGGCCTGTGATTGTGAATAATATGCGTGACTATCAACTTGGTTTAGGCCTTGCAGCGAGCCAAGTCTATAACCAGACCATGTTTATTTTGGCAGGCTTATTAATTGTGGGTTTAATTTGTAACCTATGTATTCGTCCGGTCAATCCCAAGTATTTCATGACGCCAGCCGAACTTGAAGCAGAGCAAAAAAGTGCCGAAAAACATCATGAAAATCAACAAGTATCCAGTGCGATTCTGACTGAATCGAGTACTGCAAGTAACAATCACCTGTTACTGGTGGTATTGGCATGGCTAGCGGTGGGTATTCCATTACTCTGGGGCATTTATCGTACACTCATCAGCGTTAAAGCTTTTATTCAGTAACGCTTAGCGCATAAAAAATCCCGCATCGGCGGGATTTTTTATGCGCTAATAATTAGCTTGCTAGTCGCTTTTGAACCAAGATCGATCCAACAGAATAACCCGCACCAAATGAACAGATTACGCCATATTCATCTGATTCGACCTCATGACCCGTACGATGCAGCGCAATCATTACTCCCGCAGATGACGTGTTGGCAAATTCATCTAAGATAATAGGTGTGCGCTCAGGTTCAGCATCTTTACCCAATACCAGTTTGGCAATCAGCTGATTCATGTTCAGATTAGCCTGATGCAACCAGAAACGCTTGATCGACTCAGCTTCAATTTGGTTTTTTTCAAGTTGTGTACTGATGATTTTTGCCACCAAAGGACACACTTCCTTAAATACTTTACGGCCATCTTGTCGGAACTGCTTGTCATCACGTACCGCATCTTCGCTTCGATTTAAAAAGCCGAAGTTGTTGCGAATATTATTGGAAAACTGGGTAAACAAATGGATATCTAAAATTTCAAACCCATTTTTAGTTTCGGTGTCCTCAATAATCGATGCCGTAGCAACATCACCAAAAATAAAGTGACAATCGCGTGAACGATAGTCGGTATGGCCTGAAGTAATTTCAACATTGACCAGTAGCACACGGCGCGCGCCAGACTTAATGGCATCATATGCCTGTTTTAAGCCAAACGTTGCCGCCGAACATGCCACATTCATATCATAGGCATATCCTTCGATCCCGAGCGCCGTCTGTATTTCTACAGCAACTGCCGGATAGGCACGCTGCAAATTAGAGCATGCCAAAATCACGACATCGATATCTTCCGGAGCTACCCCCGCATTGGTCATGGCATCCTTTGCTGCCCACACGCCCCATTCGGCTTGAATCGAAAGCTCGTCATCGGTACGTTCTTCAAGGCGTGGGCGCAAGCGTGATGGATCAAGTACACCTGATTTTTCAATCACGTAACGGCGCTGAATCCCTGATGCTTTCTCAATAAACTCAGCACTTGAGCCTAAACGCTCTGGCAACTCACCCGCAGCGATTTTCTCAGCATTGTCCTGATTGTACTGTTCTACATAGGCATTAAGACTTTCGACCAGTTCTTGATTACTAATCGATTCGGCTGGATGGTACAAACCTGTACCGGTAATACGTACGCCCATGTAAAACTCCTTATGAGAATGCGGGGATTATTGAATTCCTAAACGCTGCCAAGCTTTTTGCAGACGTGATGATGACACTGGCATCTTGGTTTTCATAGGTTGTGAAAACAATGAGATTCTCAGTTCTTCAACCATAAAATAAATCTCTTTAAGTTCAGGTTTGTGCTTAAACTTAAAGAGCTTATCCATCCAAGGGTCAACATCGGCAATGGCCGACTCATCACGCTTTAAATTATTGGGTAAACGATCTAAACGCATTAATAATGCTTTTAAATAACGTGGATATTCAAGCCAAACCTCTGACCCTTGCGTATACACAAAGTCGCTAAGCTGCATTAAATCCAGCTGATCTTCAATATCGTCAATGCTACGACCAAAAATATCGCCATCCAGCATCATCAGTTGACGACGAATGTCTTGCCACTGAACAAAGATATCGGAAATCACTTCTAAAGCCTGCTGTCCATGCGTTAAGAACTGCTGTTTGACCTGTTTAAGCAGTGCTTCAAACTCAGCCTTATTGACTGGTAAGGTATCGATGCTGAGCTGAAGTGTCGCATACACCAGCATTTGCTCGAGTTTGGCTTTTTCACCCAAAGGTGAATAGGCCAAGAAAAGCGGTTTGGAAATCTGCTTTTTCAACTGGCGAGTTAAATCCCCCAACTGCATATGAATCAGGCGAATCACACCTTCACGATGCTGCTTAATCGCTTCATGCTGATCGTTAAAGGTTTGAATGACCACGCCAGATTCATCTTTTTGCTCAAGTGCGCTAAATGCTTTAGCAGGTACCAAGGCCTGATACTGCTTTACCACCACACCCGTCACTTTCTGCGATGCTTCAAATACGAAGTTGTCAGGAAATTGTTGAAACTCGCCTTTCAACTGTTTCACCGGACGATGAGTTTCGGTACGACAACGCGCTTTGAGTTCAACAAGGTCGCGTCCTTTTTCAAGGATACGCCCTTTTTCATCGGTCACCACAATAAACGGCACCAGATACTGCTCAATTCGCTCAAAAGAGAAATCTTTTTCGCTGATCTCTTCGCCACGAAGTGCAAAAGCCAAAAATTTAAAAATATGCTGATTTAAATGGACAGCATCAACTGATTGCATCAGTTTTTTGGCTGTATCGGGAATGGGAACCAAATGACGACGCTTGTCTTTAGGCAAAGATTTAAGCAAAGCTTCGATTAAATCCAGACGCCAACCCGGGATCCCCCAAGACCAACGATTTTCATCCACTTGTGGCAGTGCCTGTACTGGAATTTTAACCGTTGCACCGTCTTCATCATGACTCGGATCGAAACGATAACTGGTAGCGAGACGGAGTTCACCATTTTGCAAATAATCCGGAAATTGTTGCGTGGTTGGTCGATCATTTTGCCAGAGCGCATCGTCATCAATAAATAAATAACGGGGCTGTTTGGGTTCAACCGTTGCACGCCAGTCTTCAAAACTACGTCGACTTGCTATTTCGGCAGGAACACGTTCGGCATAAAATTGATAGACTGTTTCTTCATCAACCACTAAATCACGGCGACGCAATTTGTCTTCAACTCGCTCAACTTCTTCGAGTTTAAGCAAATTATGCTTTAAAAATGGTGGTGTGATACCTAAATTGCCAGTCGTGAGCGCATCACGTAGAAAAATTTCACGCGCGGCAGGATGGTCGACTTTTTCGAAATTGACCAGTCGCTTTGGTTCTACAATCAGGCCAAACAGCGAAATTTGCGCATAAGCTTGCACCAAGCCTGTTTTTTTCGACCAGTGTGGCTCGTAGTAGTGATATTTCAGTAAATCTCGTGCCGCAAGCAATATCCATTCCGGATCGATTTTGGCCAAAGTTCTTAAATACACCTGTGAGGTTTCGACCATTTCGAAGGCCATGACCCATGCCGTATTCGATTTGTGCAGCGTACTCGCTGGAAACACTTTGGCTTTTTGCTGGCGCACAGCCATATAAATGTTTCGTTCATCGGTTTTATTGGCAATAAACGACAGCAAGCCTGTTAGCAGTGCGCGATGCAAATTTTCATAGGTGGCAGTTTTTTCATTAAAAGATAAATTTAAGCCTTTTGCCAGATCGACCAACTGTGCATGGGTTTGCTTCCACTCGCGCAAACGTAACCAGCTCAAAAAATGCTGACGAGCAAAATGACGACGTTTATTTTCACTCGATGTTTCCGGGCTATTTTTTAAGGTATCCCAGAGTTTAAGATAAAACAAAAAGTCAGAGTCAGCTTCACGAAACAACGCATGTTTCTGATCGGCTTGCACTTGTTTGTCGGCAGGACGCTCACGCGGATCTTGTACCGCAAGGGCACTCACCACCACCAAAATTTCGTTCAACACGCCAAAGTGAGAACCGCCGACAATCATACGCGCCAAACGCGGATCGATCGGCATGCGTGCCATGATTTGCCCAACTTGAGTCAGTGTGGCTTTTTGTTCATTAAACGCGCCCAGCTCGACCAACAGCTTGCGTCCGTCATTGACTAAACGATGGTCTGGCGGTTCAATAAAGTCAAATTCTTCAACGCGCCCCAAGCCCAAGCTTTGCATCTGTAAAATAACCGAAGCCAAATTGGTTCGTTTAATTTCAGGCTCAGTAAAGGCCGGACGGCTAGTAAAATCTTCTTCGCTGTATAGACGAATACATACACCCGGCGCAATACGACCACAGCGTCCTTTACGCTGACTTGCTGCGGCTTGTGAAATGGCTTCTATGGGTAAGCGCTGTACACGAGAGCGATAGTTATAGCGCGAAATTCGCGCAAAACCGCTATCGATGACATAGCGAATATTGGGTACGGTCAGCGCGGTTTCGGCAACGTTGGTCGAAATGATAATTCGACGGCCTTTATTTCCCGGCGTAAAAATCTTTTGTTGTTCGCTTAAACCCAAACGAGCGTATAGCGGCAAAATTTCGGTATGCTTCGGGCCATATTTTTCTAATGTTTCTTGTAACTCTCGAATTTCCTGTTCAGTACTTGAAAAAATCAGGATATCTGCATGCTGTGGATGGCCTTTTTCTTCGGCATCGGCAAAGCATTCTTCGACTGCCTGTACCACTGCACGCGGTAAATTCTCTTCAAAATCATCAAACTCATCGTCATCACTACTGCCAATACTTAGCTCAGAAATTGGGCGATAACGGACTTCAACCGGAAAGCTTCGACCTTCCACTTCAAAAATGGGTGCATGATTAAAATAAGCACTAAAACGGTTTACATCTAGTGTTGCCGAAGTAATGATGACTTTTAGGTCTGGGCGTTTGCTCAAAATTTGTTTGAGATAACCCATAATAAAGTCGATATTCAATGAACGCTCATGCGCTTCATCGATGATGATGGTGTCGTATTTATTTAAAAAGCGGTCATGTCCTAACTCAGCCAGTAAGATACCGTCCGTCATGAGGCGCACGATGGAATCATTCGAACCTTGCTCATTGAACCGCACTTTAAAACCGATTGATTCGCCTAGCTTTTCGCCCACTTCTTCTGCAATACGCTGAGATACGCTACGTGCTGCCAAACGACGCGGCTGCGTATGACCAATCATGCCAGTAAGACCACGACCAGCCAGCATAGCAATTTGAGGTAACTGTGTGGTTTTTCCTGAGCCGGTTTCACCCGCTACAATAATCACCTGATGTTTTTGAATTGCTGCAATCAATTGGTCTGCATATTGGGTAACTGGCAGATCCTGATTCAGTTTAATGTTGGGTAAACGTGCTAGGCGTGCTTTGACTTGAGCATTGGATTTCTCAAATAAAGACTGATATTGCTCTGGATTTTTATCTTTACCCTTGCCTAGTCGATTTAAGCGATGTCGGTCACGCACCATAACCATTTGATCTACATCTAAACCACTATGCACAGATAAGTATTCCTAATCATTTTCAATAGATCGTCCATTTTACGCGGGAATATGCATGAACGAAAGTCATTCAGTCTATTTCTTTTTTTGTGAATGCGCTTGAAATTAATCACATACGCCTCAATACAAACAAGATGCGGCGTGCTGAAGGCTGTCATATAACGATCATACAACTTGCCTAGAGTTGTAATACCGATCGGATGGAGAAATCTTAGGCAATTGTATACTCAATTCATTTTTCCGATATTGTTTATGCAAAAATACTATTTCCCCAATAAGTCAAAGTTCTTTATTCTATTTTAAGTTTTAAAGTTAACGATAACATCTCATTCATGATATATGGAGAAATTGATGAGCTTAATTAATACTGAAGTTAAACCATTTAAAGCAACAGCTTACCATCAAGGTCAATTTGTTGAAGTCACTGAAGCCGATCTTAAAGGCAAATGGTCTGTTGTATTCTTCTATCCTGCAGACTTTACTTTTGTTTGCCCAACAGAATTAGAAGATTTGGCTGACAACTACGAAGCATTCAAAAACCTTGGTGTTGAAATTTATGGTGTTTCTACTGACACGCATTTCACACACAAAGCTTGGCACGACACTTCAGAAGCAATCAAAAAAATCCAATACCCATTAGTCGGCGATCCAACTTGGACGCTTTCTAAAAACTTTGACGTGTTAATCGAATCTGCTGGTCTTGCTGACCGCGGTACATTCGTGATCGACCCAGAAGGTAAAATCCAAATCGTTGAAATCAACGCAGGTGGTATCGGTCGTGACGCTCAAGAACTTCTTCGTAAAGTAAAAGCAGCGCAATACGTTCACGCTCACCCAGGTGAAGTATGCCCAGCTAAATGGAAAGAAGGCGAAGCAACACTTGCTCCTTCTATCGACCTTGTTGGTAAAATCTAATTTACCCACAGAAAAAGCCGCCCATTTGGGCGGTTTTTTTATTTAAAATATTTAAAAAAAACCATTAAAAAAGCCCGCTTAACGGGCTTTTCAGCAACATGTAATATCAGCGTTACGGCGCTAATATTCTGATGTTTAACGCAGTCGTATTCAGGCTTGCATATCTGTGTTCACCTGACTAAGTTATCCTTGAAGTCAGGAAGAATATGTTGGCCTTGAACTAACATTAGCACTGAAATACAAAACGGTCAATATTTAATCATTTTAATGTCCTTTTTAAGTACCAATCAATCATATTAAATTTCAATTACTTAGTATTTAATCGTTTTAAAAATAACATTCCATCGCAATTTTTAACAATTGAGTAAAACAAAAAAGGTTTTGTTTGATCACAAGACCTTGAGTGCCTATATATAACTTAGTGTCCTAATTGATGAATCAACGTGAGATGCTTACGCACGCCCTGATCAATCACATGCGGCATGATCGAATTCATCATGACAAAACCACGTTCAGGCCAACCAATGTAGATGGTTTGTTTGTCTTGCAAAATGGATTGCACGATCACTTTAGCCACCAGTTCTGGACTGTCTGCCTTGCTTCCCATCGCCTTCATCAAATCCATAGCTGCCTGACTGTTCATGGTGGTCTGGGTCGCGCGTGGCGCCACATAAAGTACCTGAATATTGCTATCTGCAAGCTCTCGTCTAAGTGCTTCCGAGAAGCCTCTTAAGGCAAATTTAGTGGCACAATAAGTGGTGTATCCTGCAAAACCCAATGAGCCATAGATGGAACCAACATTGACAATCTTGGCCTGACCACCTGCATTTAATTTTGAAATCAAACCTGCTGTTAAGCTCATGGGCGCAGTGACATTTAAATGCACCAGTTTCTGAATTTGCTCAGGTGTTTGATGATCTAAAGTAGCAAAGCAATTTACTCCCGCGGCATTGATTAGCAGATTTAAGCCATCAATTTGCTGAGCAGTCTGAATGACCTTGTTTAGATCTTCAAAATTGAGTAAATCTGCACGCAGGACTTTGATTTGCCCCGTATATTTTTGCTGCAAAGACGATAAAGCCTGGGTATTTCGCGCAATCGCCAAAACTTTAGCGCCTTCTTTACAAAGTGCATCACAGAGGGCAAGTCCGATTCCCCCACTTGCACCGGTTAGTACCACATGTGCATTCGATAATTGCATCCCTGTCACTCCTCTTTTATGCAGCAAATCGCAGACCGAGCGCTGGAACTTGCTCGTACATCTGGGTATATAACGAGAACACGACTTTTGAACAATGAATAATGTCTTGTTGATCTTTTTCGTCGGTCACACTGTTCATGAGTTTTTCAAAATTTTGCATGTGCGAAATATCCAGACTACCATGCGACTTTAAGTAGCTAAATGCTTTATTCGGTAAGTTTAAATGTTGCTGAATTTTCTCTGCTGCTTCGGTGGCCACTGACACACTAGTGCCTTCAAGCACATTAACCATGCCAAACAGCGCAATAGGGTTGACGCGTCTAACCTGATCAAATAAAAATGCCACCATCAATTCGATTGGCTGGCACGGGCGGCTATTTTTGACAATCTCTGGATCTACACCGCAAGCTTTGAGGTCATTTAAAATCCACTGCTCGTGTCCTGCTTCTTCTTCAATATATTCGCAAATGGCAGGTTGCAACCAAGATAGACGCTCTGGAAGTTGTGCGCCTGCGGCCATCATGAGGGGTACTGTAAAGCGCACATGATGATAGGCCTGGCTTAAAAATGCACAGTACTGTTCAAGTGACAAACGGCTATTTAACGCATCTTCAATCAGGGAGGTTGAAAAAAGTTTCTGTCTTTCCTGAGCGGTTGCATTTTGAAGTTGTTGAAAAAATTGCATAGTAGATTCCTTTAAGCAGAAAAAACATGTTGAAAACGACGTGCGATTTCATCGCGACGCAATCGGCCATTTGCAGTGGCAAGTTGATTGTTGGGACTAAAGGGTTCTGTAAGCCGAACCCAGTGTTTGACCTGAGCGTAATCAGGCAACTGATGATTGGCATGTTGAATAATCTGATCGATCTGTTCGTTGGTAATGGCTGTATTCACCGGCCATAGCAGCGCGTAGTTTTCTGGTAAAGCTTCGCCATAAACAAAAGCTTGCCCCACGACGCCCGTCTGGCTTAAAAGTGCTTCGACCCATTCAGGATTAACATTACGACCGAAACTGGTAATAAACTGATGTTTTTTACGACCACGAATGTATAAAAAGCCATCTTGGTCAAGATGTCCTAAATCACCTGTCGGCCAGTATGGGTCTGGCATTTGTGGATGATTCAGATAGCCAAGGCAGCGGTTATTGGCCACTAAAATTTCGCCGTCTTCAGCAATTTTGACCTGTACATGCGGTAAGGGTTTACCCACGCTCCCTGCACGATTCGCTTCTGGTGTATTTAACGCCACGACTGAAGCACACTCTGAAAGTCCGTAGCCTTGATAGACAGGTAATTGAAGTTTATTGGCTTTCTTGAGCAATTCTGGATTGACATGCCCACCGCCAACCGCAATAAACCGAAAGCATTCAGCACGAATGAGTTTGGTGGAAACGGCTTCGACCAGCAAAGCAAGAAACTGAGGAACTAAAATCAGACTCTGTGGCTGTGAACTTTGAATAAATTTTGCGAAAGTTTGTATATCAACACTACTTGCGCCGCGTAATCCTAGTTCGGCTGCTTTGGCCAACTGGATGCTGCCGCCACGCATTAAAATGGCATAGCAGCCGATATTTTCAAGTAACACCGCTAGCGGCATTAGGGCTAAATGTGTTTCAGGCTGAGATGAAGCAATCGCATGGCAGAGTGATTGCGCGACTGTTAGAATTTGTTCACTTCCTAAACACACAGCTTTGGGTTGACCCGTAGTGCCCGACGTAAAGGTTAATTTTTGAGTTGTTTCTGGTAAAGCAATGTGTAGAGGTGCTTTTAAACGCCAGTACCCCTGCTGTTTTTCATAGCTCGTATGACCCTCTAAAATAAAATCAGACTGAGTAATAATTAAATCGGCTTGAGAAATTTCAAGACAATATTGCAGTTGTGAATGGGTAAAAAATGGAGGCAATAATATGGTAGGAATATCAGCAAAAAGTAAAGCTAAATCCCAGAGTAATAAATCGACTGAGTTTTCTAAAAACAAAGCCACCATACGAGTTGACAGCTGTGTCAATTGTGTTTGTCTGGCTTGAATTTCCGACCAAAGCATTTTATAGGTGATCTCTTGATCCTGATCACGAAGTGCAACCACATTTGGAGCACTCAAGCTCAATTGCTGCAATCTGGATTTAAACTCGGTTAGTTTAGGCAACATGATCGATATCCTCACGAAGTGCTTCCAAACCCATTGCATTAAAGATGTTGAGCTGATTTAAATTAAACGCACATTGCATAACATCTGCTGCAAATACATGCGGATGATGGCTGTAATAACTTCCCCAGTGCTCATAACCATCTTCCAGTCGCTCGGGGTCGGCATCTCTTAAATCAAGTAAAGATAGACCCAACTTTTTGAAGCTGTTAATGAGATGGTGATGCCCTGTAAAACTCACCCATTTAAAATGATTCTGTGCCAGTATCCATGTGAGAAAGCCGATAATTAAACGCGAACTACCATGATGGATACCCGACAAATTCCCAACTTCAATTACCTGCTCACGCGTAAACACACGACCAGTTTTGTCATTGATCATTTGCTCGATTGGTTTATCTAAGTATTGCTCCAGAAAGAGTGTGTGAGTCGCAGCTAATCGAATTCCTACGACAGCTTGACAGTGCATATTGCAATCAAACACTGCCAAAAAGACTGGCATGAACTGATAAATTTCAGCTGCATAAATGGCACGAAAGCGATCTTGTACAAACAGTTCACACTGTGATCTGAGTGGATGAGCTTCGTCCACACAAAACATATTGAGTTGTGCTTTTTTATCTTTCACTTCAATTGGAAAGTGTTCTTTAAATACTAGGCTCATTTGAATATTCCAAATATTCGATAAACTTAGTATCAAAATGAAAAATGAAGAGATTCTTAGGAAAACTTAAAAAATACTCAGTGTGATTATATTTTTTTGTAATTAAGCTAATTTTAAGATAAATAATATTTCATAAAAATTAAATACTTAAATAAAATATGATTTTAAAACCTTGTTAACGATTCATCATATTTTAATTAAAAATCATTATAAAATGAGAACGCATACCATTTAAAATTATCATCGTGATATTTTAGTTATGATAATATTAAACTAATTTTAATTGAATATTCAAAAATAATAATCAGACCGTATCAATTAGACGTATAATTTCAAAAATTTCTTTGGGGAACGTTATGTCATCTATTTATTTGGCAGGCTCTGGCCAAACTGTTGCTAATGTAAGTGTAGACTATCCGCGACCTGACCGTTTAGTCAGTGGCAATCCGAAGCGCCTAACCTATGCTCTTTATCAACATCCCGCAATGAACTGTGGTATCTGGGAATGTGAAGTTGGGTCATGGAATATTCAGTTCAGTCCGCATAAACAAGAATTTTTTAGCGTTATTCACGGAAAAGTACGCATTCATGATGCTCAATCAGAGCAATTTATCGAGGTTGCTGCCGGTGAAGCGGGCATTATTCCCCCAAACTTTCAGGGTCGTTTTGAAGTGGTAGAGCAAGTCAAAAAGTATTTCGTGATTGTGGATGTAAGTTAAAGATTTTTATTGAGTATTCATAATGAACTCCCTCTTATATGGGGGAGATTAAGAATTTTTAAATCTAAAATCAATAATAAGAGCACTACGTTGACATCGTAGAGGTCTAAAAGTTATTTAACTTTAAAATCCTCACTTAGATTTATTCAAAAATAATATCTGAGAATTCCTAACTCAACAGATTCAAAGTTCTGAATTATTGACAGAAATTAATACACCTTTACCTGTAGCTGTATTTTGAATAAATAAGTCAAAAGAGGATGTTATGGATTCATCAAATCGTTTTGCCTTGAAAAAAAATATTTGATGAGTTCAATGTGATAATTAAAAAAATCCTCTCTACTTAAGAACTGATCAGGTTTCTTAAGAGAGTTCACAAATAGTTGATAAATGGGATCATTTGGACGACTGGCATATAGAGAAAAATGTGCATGCATGGGTTCAATTACTTCATATTCAATCAAATGTTCTTTAATTGAAACATGAACGATTTCGACTTTATTCAGCGTATAAATTGAAATAAAAGCTGTACCTGTAGCAGGCTGAGTTGTTTTATTATTCTGAAAGTAAAAACATCTGGCCTCTTGTGCCATTTGCAAAAAATCCCAACAGTTTTGCTTGGCATGCGCTTGTAAAATAACAAAGAAATAATGCATAAGCATCACATCACCAGATACGGTAATAGCGCCATATTCCAAGTATTTTATTTTCTTGTAATGATCGATATAGGTTTTAGGTGGAAGATTGGTTTCCGGAGCACACTCGATCGTTAAGCGTTAATCACTCGCTAAAAACATGTAATCTTGTACATTTATGGCAACAGTCAATGCCATTTTTATCGTTGAGTTTGCTAAAATTAGAGTTTGAATAATTATCACATAATAAACAATTCAAAGGCTTAAAAATGAGCGGAAAATTTGAAGTAAAGGCCGGTCAACATCAGTTCTTATCGGGCCAGCAAGTCGTTGCTGATATCCCATATATACCAACCTTTAATAAAGATGGTTATATTCTGGAGTTTGATGTCAGGCATAAGATTGATAACGAGCTTCTTGAGAAGGCACCAACTTACAGTTTAATTGACTCAAAAGGTACTGTACGTACGGGAGACGTTCCAAAAGACGGTATAATCCGGATAACCTCAGCCGATAGAGAAGAAAAATATACCTTGATGGTGCATAAATATGATGCTGAGTCTACGGAGCAGAACGAATGACGTATACAGCAAGATTAAAAGTCTTCTGCAATGATAAAAACATCTTATCTAACTTGAGATACAACTATAACAACACATCATCAAATTATACCCATGGAGGAAAATTAGATTCCAACGGGTGTACCAAAGTTTATCAATGCAATAAGCTTGATCTTATCTTTGTAGAGCTGACATTTAATAATCATAAACTTGCACGAATTCGAATACCAGCACTCGAAAATGGAGAGTTCAATCAATCGACATTTAAATTAAAATCAACAAGTGGAACAACAAAAAAGGCTGAGTCAAACAAAGTTCCTGTAAGAATTAAAAATGAACTCGAAATTGCCTTAGACAATTTAAACGGAACAGCAGTTTATTTTGGCAATAATTTTTTGATTCACGATGCCAATCTACATACTGCATACATGCGTGAAATTAAAAAAATGAGTAATGGTTATCTAGAAGCCGTTAAGCAGGGCAAGATAAGCGTTAAAGAGGCTGCACTTGAAGCAACAGAACTCAGCAATCAAATTTTAGATGCAACGCGTAAAAATAACTCAGCCTTTGGACTGGCCATCTCTCAAAAAGAAAAGGCTGCCGGAAAAACTCTAGAGCAAATTTTAGAATATTACGCAATGGAGATTAAAGATCCAAATTAATTCAAAGCACTTAGACCAAATTGTAGCGCAATAGACAAACACATTAAAAACTGCATACAGTCAACTTTGATAAATTATCTGAAGTGGATAGGAATAGGGTTTATTACTGTGTCCTCAAGGGATCGGGAAAATCAAATAAATCGTTTAATGGAAAAATCAAATTGATGCGTGCATCTGGTCGTGTTCTGGTTGTTGTCTTATTTGCTTATGCCGGTTATGAAATTTATAACGCAGACAATAAAGAAAAGGAAATATACAAACAAGGTGCCACATTGGGTGCGGGTATTGCTGGCGGTGCAGCGGGAGGAGCAATTGCAGGAGGGATCTGTGGGCCAGGTTCCCCTATTTGTTCGACAGTAGGTGTCATCATTGGCGGAGCAATTGGCGGAATCACAGCGTATCAACTGGTCGAGGTATTTGACGAAAAACTTGAAGCTTTTACAAAATGGACCTTATTTTAAGTCTTGGAATTAAATATGTTTAATGTATTAAAAAAAATTTTTAGAAAAAAAGAGAATAATATTGAAATAAAAGAAACAAAAATCATTAGATTCGAGTTCGATAATGAAAGAATGATTGCTGAATATGACACGATAGACACACGGAAAATTTATTACAGAGACTTAAAATCTATATTCATTATTTTCTATGATGAATACTTGCCTATTCCATTGTGGAATTTTGTATCTGATGAGTATTATATTAGCATTTCAAATGATTATGCTACTGACATACAAAGCCTTATTGATATTCTATCGAATCAGTTAGAAGGCTTTGATGAGCAATCTCATCAAGAAATCATAAATGCAATGGGTGCAACAAGTGGACTTTTTCACATATGGAGTAAAAGATAATAAAAAGTTGAATAGCATTTTAATTTTTTTTGAAATAACTTATTTTAATAAACCTAGATCTAATTGATAGGCTTTATCATCAAAAAAATATTTGTGGATGAGATTTCCTTAAAACACTAAAAATTATATATAAATATATAGTTGATTTAATTCAGTAAAATTATCTAACATAGCTATATATATGAACTTCATGATCAACTTCATAAAAATACTAAGTTTCATTTTTTATTTTACATAACATCTTACTTAAAAGTTGATAATGCATAATCACTTAGTACTATTGAACATCACTGCTCGAGTTTGAGATTTAGATTAGTAGATTAAACAATCGCTACATCCCCTTATTTTTTGAAGTCACTTTATTTTAAGACTTAATTTAATTTAAATTTAAGTGATCCAAATTGACTATTCTTATAAAAGTGTGACTTTATTATCGATTAAACAAATTAACCGTAAAACATTAACCAATTATTTAAATAAAAAATTAATGAGATTTTAGTCACATATTATTCAATTTTTTTTCTAAAATTAATTTTTATATTGTTTTTAAATAAAATTTACTGTATCTCTAATATTAACTATTTAATAAATAGGTATATAAAATGAAAAATAATATATTTAAATTTATGATCATAGTGGTAACTTCTATTTCACCACTATTGTGTCATGCAGATAACACAATAACATTTAAAGGAAATATTGTTGAAGACACATGCTCTACATCAAATATTGAAAAAGAGTGTACTCAAATCAATACTCTCAATATAACTATCGATACTCAATTTTTAAATCAAGACAATATTTTAAACTTGGCAGAACATACTGAAAAAATGGATACAAGTATTGAAACAATAACTGCTAATAAAAAAGTAGTAGTTCTAAGTTATCACTAAAATGATTAGTCTAGGTTTGTAGCTCTTGGTGAAGTGCTCAACACATGAATCATTAAAAATTGTTTGTAGTTCAATCAAAACGATAAATAATTCCACTTTTCTTGTGAAAAATGATAAATTTGTCACATTTTTTCAAAAAATAGATAATTTTTCTTGTATAATTTTAAAATATATCTTGTTTCTGTCATTTTTGTATGTAGTTTTCCTACATATTAATTAAAATCTAAATATTATTTCAAAACATATAGTTAGATCAAGGTTAAAATACTCAAGTTAAATCAAAAAGTATCAGTATTCTGCTTTCCACCTAAAATAGTGTGACATAGTTTGCATTTTGTTAAAAAAGTGTTATTATCATCGCATTACTTTTCAGAATTCTAACCTCTGGAAAAGTAAGAGATTAAACTTTTATCCAGACTTTTTTGAGAAAACACTATGAAAAAACTTGCCTTAATCGCTGCTCTTTCGGTTGTAGGGATTGCGAATGCTCAAGCGGCTGATGGTACAATTACAATTAATGGCTTAGTAACAGATAAAACTTGTAATATCGTAACACCTGCTGGTAAAGACTTTACAGTTACTCTTCCAACTGTTTCTAAACAAACTTTAGCAGCTGCCGGAAATGTTGCTGGTCGTACTCCTTTCCAAATCAAGTTAGCTAACTGTTCAGAAGGTAAAGTCGCAACTTATTTTGAACCTGGTGCAACTGTTGACTTTAATACTGGTCGTTTACTTAACCAAGATGCTACTGGCGCTAAAAACGTTAATGTTCAACTTTTAGGTAACAATAACCAAGTAATTCCAGTTCTTGCTGCTGGTGCAAACGGTGCTCAAGCTAACTCACAATGGGTTGACGTAGCTGCAGCAGGTAGCGCAGATCTTAACTATTATGCTGAATACTATGCAACTGGTGCTTCTACTGCTGGTAAAGTGAACACTTCTGTTCAATATACAATTATCTATCAATAATTGATGGTCGATAGGGTTTCTATATACGTATAGAAATCCTATTTTGAGTAGCAATTTACTAAACTTCATTGGCTGAGAATCTGAAATGAAATTGAACAATTATAATTTTTTGTTAGGTTTGACATTTGCTTCGGCGTTAGTTGTACCTGTCACTCATGCAGAAATTGTAATTCATGGTACTCGAGTAATTTATCCGTCAGATGCTCGTGAAGTGACGCTACAAGTTAGCAATAACGGTTCAAAACCATCACTGGTTCAGGCTTGGATTGACGAAGGTGATGCAAAAAGTACTCCTGACCAATCAAAAGTTCCTTTTATGATTGCTCCTCCAATTTCTCGTGTTGAAGCCACCAAAAGCCAGACTTTTCGTATTACGGCACTTCCCACTGCTTCTCAATTAAATCAAAAGCAAGAAACAGTTTTATGGTTGAACGTTTTGGATATTCCACCAAGACCGACATCAAAAAGTGCAGATACAATACCCGATAATTTTCTGCAATTAGCCATTCGTTCACGTATCAAGTTCTTTTATCGTCCTGCTTCGATTAAAGATGACGCGAATTTAGCAGCAGATAAACTTCAATGGGCTAAATCTGGCCAAAATTTAGTGGTGAAAAATCCTACACCTTTTCATATCACAATGACTTCTATTTTTCAGAAAGTTGGCGATAAAAAAGTTGATTTATTACCTGAAGGGCTAATGGTTAAGCCTTTCTCTGATGCATCCGTTCAGCTTAAGAATGGCAATGTTCAGGATATGAGTTTTATTAATGTGAATGACTACGGTGGTCGAGTAGAACACACAATAAAACTTCAATAATCAGATTTATATTTTTAACAAATTTAAGCACCTATTATGTGAGTAGGCGGACTTAGCTATGCCAAAAAAACGGCAAGAACCTTATAAATTATTAAAACGCCATATTTTTTATTATTTGGCTTCTGGCGTTGTTACAATGACAATGCCTGTATTCGTGCACGCTGAAGAAACAGCCGCTAGTGCTCCTGTCGAAGCTGAGTTTGATTCTGCTTTTTTAATTGGCGATGCCAAAAAAGTTGATATTTCTCGTTTTAAATATGGTAATCCCGTTTTACCTGGCGAATATAATGTTGACGTGTATGTAAATGGTCAATGGTTTGGTAAACGTCGAATGGTATTTAAAGCATTAGATTCGACACAACAAAATGCTATGACCTGCTTCACAGGAATGAATCTTCTAGAATATGGTGTAAAACAAGAGATTTTGTCTAAGCACGGTCCAGTTCAAAAAGAAAATAATACGTGTTACAAAATAGAAGATTGGGTAGAAAATGCATTTTATGAGTTTGATAATTCTCGCTTACGTGTAGATATCTCAATTCCTCAAGTTGCATTACAAAAAAATGCTCAAGGTTATGTCGATCCAAGTGTATGGGATCGCGGTATCAATGCTGGCTTTTTATCTTACAATGGTAGTGCTTATAAAACATTTACTAACTCTAACAATAGAAGTGAAACATCCAATGCCTTCATGGGGATTACAGCTGGACTAAATTTAGGTGGCTGGCAATTACGTCATAATGGTCAGTGGCAATGGCAAGATACTCCTGCTGAAAATCAGTCTAAATCAAGTTACGAAGAAACCAGCACCTATTTACAACGGGCATTTCCTAAATATCGTGGTGTTTTAACACTCGGTGATAGCTTTACTAACGGTGAAGTATTTGACTCTTATGGCTATCGTGGTATCGATTTTTCAAGTGATGATCGAATGTTACCAAATAGTATGTTGGGGTATGCTCCACGTATTCGTGGAAATGCCAAAACAAATGCAAAAGTGGAAGTTCGTCAACAAGGTCAGCTGATTTACCAAACAACTGTAGCACCAGGTAACTTTGAAATTAACGATCTATACCCTACTGGTTTTGGTGGAGAAATTGAGGTTACTGTTATTGAGGCAAATGGTGAAATACAAAAATTTGCCGTGCCTTATGCATCCGTTGTACAGATGCTACGCCCTGGTGTAAATCGTTATTCATTAACAATTGGTCAATTCCGTGATAATGATATTGATATCAATCCTTGGATAGTTCAAGGTAAATATCAACAAGGAATTAACAACTACTTAACTGGTTATACTGGAATTCAAGCTTCTGAAAACTATACAGCCTTATTGCTAGGTGCTGCTTTTGCAACCCCTATTGGTGCTGTTGCATTTGACGTTACCCACTCTGAAGCAGACTTCGAAAAACAAGCTTCTCAATCAGGTCAAAGTTTCCGTTTAAGTTATAGTAAGTTAATTTCTCCAACCAATACAAACTTAACACTTGCAGCTTATCGCTACTCAACAGAAAACTTCTATAAATTACGTGATGCTCTGCTGATTCGTGATTTAGAAGATAAAGGGATCAATACTTACGCTGCTGGTCGCCAACGCAGTGAATTCCAAATCACCTTAAACCAGGGTCTTCCTGAGGGTTGGGGTAACTTCTACATGGTAGGTTCATGGGTCGATTATTGGAACCGTAGTGAAACGACTAAACAATATCAAGTTGGTTATAGCAATAATTACCATGGTTTAACTTATGGCCTATCTGCAATTAACCGTCAAGTTGAATATGGTTCAAACACTCAATCGCGTGATACGCAGTACTTGATGACACTATCATTCCCAATGAATTTTAAAAGGAATTCAGTCAATGTCAACATTACTGCATCTGAAGATAGTCGTACAGTGGGTGCAAGTGGTACGGTGGGTGATCGCTTTAGCTATGGTGCTTCTATGTCGCATCAAGACTATACAAATCCATCGTTTAACGTAAATGGTCGTTATCGTACTAACTATGCAACTGTTGGTGGTTCTTATAGCGTAGCTGACTCTTATCAACAAGCGATGATGAGCTTAAGCGGTAGTGTTGTTGCACATTCAGAAGGTGTTTTGTTTGGCCCTGAACAAGGACAAACGATGGTACTTGTTCACGCACCTGAAGCAGCAGGAGCAAAAGTGAGTAATACGGTTGGTCTAAGTATCAATAAAGCGGGTTATGCTGTAGTGCCATATGTTACTCCTTATCGTCTTAATGACATTACGCTTGACCCTCAAGAAATGTCGAGCAAAGTAGAACTTGAAGAAACGAGTCAACGAATTGCACCGTTTGCTGGTGCAATTGCTAAAGTGGACTTTGCAACCAAAACGGGTTATGCAGTTTATATTAATACTAAAACTGTAGATGGCAACAGCTTACCGTTTGCAGCACAAGTCTTTAATCCAAAAGACGAAGCTGTGGGTATTGTTGCACAAGGTAGTATGATTTACTTACGTACTCCACAAGCTCAAGATCGCCTCTATGTAAAATGGGGTGATGAAAGCAATGAGCGTTGTTCGGTTGAGTATAATGTGAGTAACCAGTTGCAAAATAAGCAACAAAGCGTGGTAATGACTGAGGCTGTCTGCAAATGAAAAGAATATTATTAACGGGTGCTCTATTTACCGCTGGTCTTGGAGTGTATGGTGAAGCTAATGCATACTGTACACTTAGTTCTGGTTTTACAACTGTTGATATTTCAATGGCTGTTGGCCGAGTCGTAGTACGTCCAAGTGACGCGGTTGGTAAAGTTCTAACAAAAGCCACTTTTCCTATTAATTCAAATGGTTCAACAGTACGTTGTACTTCATATAGCGATACCATTACAGCTTCCTTGACTCAAAACTATCCTTTAAGTCCTCTAGGAAATAGTATTTATTCTACAAATATTCCTGGTATCGGTATCCGTTTATATCGTGAAGCTGAAAATGCGAGTAACTTTTCTGGATACTATCCATATACCCGTAATTTGACTCCTGGAACTACTTATAACCTTGCTCAAGGTTATTTTGTTGTTGAGATCGTAAAAACTGCTACTCAGACAGGTTCTGGTACTTTGGTTCCAGGTTTATATAGTCGTTATTACGTTAATGGCAATACGAATCGCCCTTTTTTAACAAGCACTGTGTATGGCAATGCAATTACTATTGCTTCATCTTCATGTGAAATCCAAGGTAATATCAATAAAGTTGTACAGCTTCCTACAGTTACAAAGACTGGTTTCAAAGGTATTGGTTCAACTCAAGGTGAACAAACATTTGATATGAATATTCTATGTAATGGTGGTATTAATCCTACTGGTTACGAAGAGAAAAATCTGATTAGTTTAACTTATGACTATACTCAAGATGGAACAAATAATCAGGTTTTAACAAATACTGCCGCTGCTTCTGAGAAAGCAAATGGTGTAGGTGTTCAATTACTGTGGAACTATCAAAATAAAAATCAAGTTATTAAAAAAGGTGATAAATTAGCACTAGGTACTTTGTCTTCTAACCAAACACTTCAATATAACGTACCAATGACTGCTCGCTATTATCAAACAGCAACAAATGTGACTGCTGGCAAAGTTCGTGCAATGGCAACTGTAACGATCGAATATGATTAATCATATTTGATCGTTCCTTGTGAAGTAAAACTATAAAAATCAAGTGTAAATTTGACTTTATCAAAACTTTCTAAATTTTATATTAGTTAGGAATTATTATAAAAAAATGAGTATATTTAGTATTAATATAAATATGTTCATACGAGTAGTAAACTTAACTGATATTAATTTAATTCTTATAATTTATCTATTAAAGTATCAGCATATAGCACATTAAAATTTCTAGATGATGAACAATGAGCATCCAATTAGAAATGAGCATCCAATTAGAAATGAGCATCTAATTAGATTTGATGCTCTCTTCTTAGTTGAATTTATTGTTTATTTCTGCAATTTTGTTGTCATTTTAATCAAAATCACAAACGCCAGACAATAAAAAAAGGGCTTACAAGTCATTGAAATTGCTTGTAAACCCTTGTTTTATCTTGGTAGGCATATCCAGACTCGAACTGGAGACCTCTACGATGTCAACGTAGCGCTCTAACCAACTGAGCTATACGCCTAAGTGGTTGCAATAATATTCAGTTTCCCTTACGAACACAAGCTTTTTCTAACGACTTTAATTCAGATGCACACAGTTTAAGCAATTCTTTGAATTTTATATAATCTTTGTCTGAAAATTCACCCGAAAACTGAATTTTTTCATGTACAGCAATCGCATCATCAAAAGGTTTTGTATATTTTACATGCATAGAGAGTCGCTGAAACCATGATTTGAAGGTTTCACTTTTATTTTTTTGCAGTGATTTATGAATCTTATGGCTAAAGCCATTAATCAAGCGCTCAAGTCTTGAGGGTTTAGGTCGATAAAAATAACCATGGCCCCACACAAAAATGATGACAACCACAGCAATCAAACTCAACATCATCAACATAGCTTTGGTACTGGAAAAAATCCCCAAACCTGCCAAAAAATTCTGCTGACGATTTACATCATAGCCCACTACTTTACTTTGCCATTGATAGTGAAAATAATCGCGCCAGATGATGAGTGTTTTTAAAAAATTAAAATTGTGTCTTGCCCATCCACTTTGCGCCTGATTACCCCAGACATTTTGGTTGCCCTCAAGATAGCGTTGCATACCTTCATCGATTCGAGCTGGTGCAATCACGGCAGTCGGGTCGATGCGTTGCCATGTATCATTTAAATAAACTTCGGTCCATGCATGAGCGTCAAGCTGGCGAACTTCCCAACTTTTTGCATCGGGTGCGAGCTGTCCGCCTTGATACCCCACCACTATTCTTGCCGGAATACCTGCATAGCGCATCAACAGTACAAAACTCGATGCATAATGCTCACAAAATCCTTCTTTGCGCTCAAAAAGAAACTGATCCATTCGATTACCGCTCAGTACGCCAGGCGATAAGGTGTAAACAAAACCTTGTGTTTGATACCAGTGTAGTACGCGCTCAATATAAAGAATTGGGCTCGAATTACTTTGCTGCCAGAGCTGTTGTGCAAGTGCAAAAGTCTGCGGTGCAAGCTGTTGGGGTGCATCTAGTGCTTGTCTTAATTGTATCGCTCGTGCAGTAGTATTGATCTGTGTTTGCATCCAATACAATTCGATAGGTACAGTGCCTGATGGTCTTCGAATTTGTTTAATACTGCCATCAGCATACTGCTGATAATTTGGATCGCGCACGCCTGATTGATCTAATCCCATGATCCATGACTGATTCGGCAAGGCCGATAAATATTGATAGCGAACTACCTGATGAGGGGATATTTCGTTACGTATTGGAAGCTGATTAACCGTATGGCTCGTCCAGACAGTACCATCATACTGATCTAGCACCATCGCACGCCAATAACGCTGTTGCTGTGGGGGCAATTGCGTAAGATCACCCATAATACGAAAAGCCAAGGCGGTCGATTGAGACAATTCTGCAATGTCACCCGGCGACATCTGGTCACTCATTCCAGTCATGCCTTGGTGAGAGGTAAGCGGAACATGCCAAAGTGGTGGAAAGCGGGGAAAAAATATAAATAAAATCAGGAAAAACGGAGTTGCAATCAAAATGGTTCGTATTGTTAAAATCACATCATGCTTGATAGATGATCGCGTAGAGTTTGTCTCTACAAAACCATGAATTTGAATGCGATATAATCCAATTAAACAAAATATCAGCCCAACCAAAACGCCAATGAGCATCAAGGCTGACTGACTATGTAGAAATAAACTGGCACAGACAAAGAGACCAAAATTAAATACAACCAATAAGTCTCGGGTACTTTTGCTTTCGATACATTTGGCATATAAGCAAGTCGTGAGTAATGCTACGCCCGCCTCGACACCCAAAAAGGTTTTAAAAGATAAATAAATCAGACCAAGGGCCGTACACACCAGTGCAACCAAAAATAATTTAGAAATAGGCTTTAGCGCAGCATAAAAATATCGCCATACGATTACCAGCAACATAATGAGCCAAATCAAAGACACCGACGCCGGCATATAAGCAAATTGAGCCACAAGCACCATGATCGTGAGTGGTAATACAGCAAAATAAAGTTGCTTATCCATATCAGGCCTGCGCCAGTAATTTTCGGGCCTGAATCGAGTGCTTAGCTCCCATGGATGGCTTTAAATGAGTTTGAGGTAAAATCAGTGAAAAAGAGCGATCAGCTTGCTCGCTCTTTTCAATCAAATGCATCATCCAGCTTAGTTTTTGTTCATGTTCGTGACCAGGGAGCGCGCTGTAATCAATCACCAGCTGATTGTGCTCAATGTGTGGTTCAAATTGTTTGGTTAGCCATCCCTGCCCACGTGCAAGATGCTTCCATGAAACATGCTGTAGCGTATCTCCTTCTCGATAAGCTTGCAGTTCACGAAAGTCATCCAAATCATGTTGCTGCTTAAGCTGCACATACTTGTCTTCCATCTCGATGCTGATACTTGCGGGTGCAATCCATATTTTTTGTGTCACCTGTAAATACGTCCAAGCTTGTACAATTCCAAACGGATAACTCGACATAATTTTTATCCGAGGCAATTCAAACGCACCTCGTGTGGTGGGTGTAAACTCCAATGCGATATTGCCACTCATTTCGTTGAGTAGTATACGTTGCTGAGATTCAGGCAAATGAATCATTAAGTATCTGATCGCGTGATTTGACTGTTTAAACTGAAGCTGGATTTGCAATACATGATTGACCTGTCCAACTTCAGGACAAAAAATTTCTAGTTTGAGTTGATGGAGTTGTTTAAAGCTAAGATACACACTCAGGCACAGCAATGACGTAATTAAAAAGCAAAATCCCAAAATCAGATTATTGGCATAATTAATCCCGGCAATAAATGTAATGACAATTAATAACAGAAACAAAATGCCTTGTGGATGCAAAAAAATCAAAATATCACGTTGCTTCAAGATGGTGCTTTGTTCCATCCGAAAACGTTTTTTTAACCATCGCTGCCAGAGTGTCCGCATCATCCAAACTCCTAATCATTGACCTCCACCTGGTCCAAAAGTAGGTGAGCATCCTGCTCAGTCATTTTCATACGGTGTGCAGCCACCGCTGGAAACACTGTTTGTATATCGTCTGTAATGACATATTCACGACCTTCCACAAATGCCAATGCCTGAGCAGCCATTTTAATTGCGAGTAAAGCGCGTGTTGAAAGACCATGTGATTGCAAGCGACTGTAAGAAGCCAAGTCTAATATGTAATTTAATACGACATCACTTAAATACACCTGCTGCACACACTGTTGCATCAACACAATATCGCCATGACTCAATACAGGTGTAATTTGCTCAAGTAGTGTCTGTCTTGAGGCATCGAGTAAGAGGCTTTTTTCTGCCGCACGTGACGGATATCCCAAGCTCAGTCGCATGAGGAAACGATCGAGCTGCGATTCAGGAAGTGCATAAGTCCCGCTCTGAAAAATTGGATTTTGTGTGGCAATCACCCAAAATGGCTCGGGGAGTTTATATGTCACACTATCTAAGGTCACTACGCCCTCTTCCATCGCTTGCAACAGCGCACTTTGCGTTCTGGGGCTACAACGATTGATTTCATCGGCCAGTAAAATCTGGGTAAAAATAGGGCCATGCTTAAACTCAAAATTAGATTCTTTTTGATTAAACATATTCATACCAATCACATCACTGGCCAGCATATCGTTGGTAAATTGAATCCGATTAAAGTGCAACCCCGCAAGCTTAGCCAAAGCACTGGCCAAAGTTGTTTTACCTAATCCCGGTAAATCTTCAAATAGCACATGCCCATTGGCCAGCAAACAGACCAAGGACAGCTTGGTTTGAGCCGGTTTATCTAAAATGATCTGATTAATCTGATTTAAAAAAAGCTGAATGCTTGGCTTGTAATGTTCAATATGATGTTGAAGAGATGAATGTTCTTTGAAATATGTCGATGATTCTAATTGTTGTTTTTTCCACATTGAAATGGCTCATAAAAAAACGGCATATGCTCAAACATACACCGTTTTTTATTTTTTCTAAAGCAATTACATAACGATTAGCACGGACATTTCTTCAAATTTCCACCTTTCGATGGATAGCGAGAGTCGACACAATAGCGATGAAAAGTTTTTTCATCCATCGGGGTCAAATCCGCGTGGTGCTTCTTCATATGATCCAAATAAGTCTGATAATCAGGCACCCCTACCATCAAGCGAAAACTTTGCTGTAAGCGCTTAAATAAATTTGCAATTCTCGACCAATTTTTAGGTGAGAGAAGCAGATCTTTTTGCGACATAATGGTCATTTTGATGATTTTCACAATCATCGCCTTACCATTTTTTCCAATTCTTAGTTCCATCGCTATTTTCCTTGTGTGACGGTAGACGCATCTGCATCCTCATACACAGCAGGTGCTTCATTGACCGTAGGGACTTTGCTTGCAAGCGCACGACGAATCACGCCAATCGACGCAATCACCATGACGATTGCAACCACCATAAAGAAACCACATAGCACTGCATTGATTTGGTTTGAAATCACTACAGCTTGCATTTCTGCCATTGTTTTTGCTGGTTTTAATAGCTCACCACGAGCAATTGCATCTGAAAAACGGTTGGCCTGTGCCAAAAAGCCAATTTTTGGATTTTCGTGGAAAATCTTTTGCCAGCCAGCCGTCATACAGGTAATAAGTAAGAAAATTGTTGGAACAATCGTGACCCAAACATACTTTTCTTTTTTCATCTTAAACAAGATGACTGTACCTAAAATCAGTGCCATTGCAGCAAGCATTTGGTTACCTACACCAAACAGCGGCCACAACGAGTTAATCCCACCAAGCGGATCAACTACGCCTTGATAAACGAAGAAGCCCCATCCACCCACAGCAACAGCAGTACCGATAATATTCCCCACGAAGGAGCCTGATTTTTTGATTGCGGGAATCACAATACCAACAGTGTCCTGAACCATAAAACGGCATGCACGGGTACCGGCATCAACTGCGGTTAAAATAAATAAAGCTTCAAACAAGATCGCAAAGTGATACCAGAAGGCCATCATCGAGCGATTGTTGAAAATTTCAGAGATGATGTGCGCCATACCAATGGCAAAGGTTGGTGCTCCACCCGTACGCGATAAAATGGTCGACTCACCTACTTCTTGAGCCAGCAAGGTTAATGCTTCTGGGGTAACCACAAAACCAAGGTTACGCACCGCTTCTGCTGCGGTTTCGACCGTGGTCCCTAAAACGGCTGCCGGTGCATTAATGGCAAAGTACACTCCCGGATCCAGTACTGTTGCACAGATCATGGCCATGATGGCCACAAATGATTCCATTAACATACCGCCATAACCAATCATACGAATATTGACTTCGTTGTCGACCAGTTTTGGTGTCGTGCCACTTGAAACCAAGGCGTGGAAACCTGAAATCGCACCACAGGCAATGGTAATAAACAAAAACGGGAACAAACTACCAGAAAATACTGGACCCGTCCCATCAATAAAATGTGTGACCGCTGGCATTTTGAGCTCAGGTAATGCCACCATAATGCCGATTGCCAAACCAGCAATCACACCAATTTTTAAGAAAGTCGATAAATAATCACGTGGCGCAAGCAGTAACCAAACCGGTAATACCGAAGCAATAAAGCCATAAACTATTAGGCACCAAGTGAGTTGTGTACCTGTCAGGGTGAAAAATGGCCCCCA
This sequence comes from Acinetobacter soli, assembly GCF_000760595.1. Classification (GTDB taxonomy): domain Bacteria; phylum Pseudomonadota; class Gammaproteobacteria; order Pseudomonadales; family Moraxellaceae; genus Acinetobacter; species Acinetobacter soli. The sequence goes on from NZ_BBNM01000011.1 coordinate 67,651, forward strand.
ATATGGATCGGCTGCAATATGTCCACCATACACAATGGCCAGCATCATCAGTACAAAGCCAATGATCGAGACTTCGGCAATTTTACCCGGACGTAAATAGCGCATATACACACCCATAAAGAGTGCGATTGGAATGGTTGCGGCAATACTAAACACGCCCCATGGACTGTGTGCCAATGCTTTGACCACCACCAGTGCCAGAACCGCTAGAATGATAATCATGACGCCCAGTGCACCCAGCATCACAACCACACCCGCAAAAGAACCGAGCTCTTGTTTGGCCATTTCACCCAGCGAGCGTCCGTCTCGGCGCGTCGAGATAAACAAGACCATAAAGTCTTGTACTGCACCAGCCACCACAACACCGACCAAAAGCCAGATAGTGCCTGGCAAATAACCCATCTGCGCAGCAAGAATAGGACCAACCAAAGGCCCTGCACCTGCAATTGCAGCAAAGTGATGCCCAAACAATACATATTTATTGGTTGGGACATAATCTAAGCCATCGGTTAAACGATGTGCAGGGGTTAACCGTCGAGAATTTAATTCAAATACTTTGGTAGCGATGAATAAACTGTAAAAACGATACGCAATGCTGTAAACACAGATGGCCGCGAGCACGAGCCAAACGGCGTTGACATGCTCACCTCGACTGATGGCAAGGATCCCAAATGAAACTGCGCCAATAATGGCAACCAAACTCCAACCAAGTTTTGCGCTGAGGGTAGATTTCCTTTGTATATTATCCATTTATAACCTCATTGTTTGAAACACGAAATGCCCTTTAAAACGTATTTTTGTGAAACTTAAGCTCGTGACTTTACTCCTTATTTTGTTATTTTAATGTACTACTTTGGCATAAAAAAAGGGTGATAATCTATCACCCTTTCATCATAATCTATTCAATCAAGATTATGCACGCTCTAAATATTCACCTGTACGGGTGTCTACACGAACGCTTTCTTCTTGCTGAACAAATAAAGGTACGCGTACTACAGCACCTGTTTCAAGTTTCGCAGGCTTACCGCCACCGCCAGAGGTATCGCCACGAACACCCGGATCGGTTTCAACAATTTTTAATACCACAAAGTTTGGCGCACTAACGTTTAATGGAACACCATTAAACAGCATGATGGTGCACTTCTCGTTCGAGTCGTCTTTTAACCATTTCGCTGCATCGCCCATTGCAGTTTTGTCTGCTGCAATTTGTTCAAACGTAACAGGGTCCATGAAATTCCATAGCTCGCCGTCGTTGTAAAGATAGTCCATCTCAACTTCAACAATATCAGCAGCTTCTAATGAATCACCAGACTTGAATGTTTTTTCTAAAACTTTACCTGTTTTAAGGTTACGAAGTTTTACACGGTTGAACGCTTGACCTTTACCAGGTTTTACATATTCATTTTCCATGATTGAACATGGGTTACCGTCAAGCATGACTTTAAGGCCTTGCTTGAATTCATTTGTAGAATAACTGGCCATGACTGGCACACTCCAAACTTACTAACTTAAATGTATTAATGCTAGACTAGCATTATTTTTTCCGTGTCGCATGATAAACTATTTATATCAAGAGCAAAACTGGCAATCGCAACTCAGTGATCTAATCACCGATCCTTTTGAGTTACTTGATCAGTTAGAGATCTGTTCAGATGCATTATTGTCTGGGGCAATTTTAGCATCCAAAAGCTTCAAATTACGGGTTCCTCGTGCTTTTGTAGGTAAAATGCGTAAAGGTGATCCACTCGATCCTTTGCTGCTGCAAGTATTGCCGCATCATCTTGAACTTGAAGAACATCCTGAATTTGTGACTGATCCACTGGGTGAAGAAGCAGCCAACCAGCTCCCCGGCGTTTTACATAAATATCAATCTCGTTTTTTACTCACCCTGACCGGTGCCTGTGCTGTTCACTGCCGTTATTGCTTTCGTCGGCATTTCCCTTATCAGGAAAACTTACCTAAACAGGATGACTGGCCTCAAATTAAAACCTATATCGAGCAAAACCCATACATCAATGAAGTAATTTTAAGTGGTGGAGATCCGCTCACTCTCAGTAACCGTAAACTTAAACTCTGGATCGAACGCCTAGAATCACTTCAGCAAGTGAAAATTTTACGTATTCACTCGCGTGTTCCAGTGGTGATCCCGCAGCGTCTTGATACTGAACTGCTTGAAATTTTAAAAAGTACGCGCTTACGCATTATTATGGTCATTCATGCCAACCATGCCGCCGAACTTAATGATCAAACCTGTGCATATTTAGAGAAATTAAGCCAACATGGGATTACCGCCTTGAATCAGGCAGTATTGCTTAAAGGCGTAAATGATGATGCACAAACTTTGATTGAACTCAGTCAGCGCTTGTTCGATGCACGCGTGATGCCGTATTATCTGCATGTACTTGATAAAGTAAAAGGTGCTCAGCATTTTGATCTGAGCGGATCGAAAATCGATGAGATTTATCATGACATTTTGGCGGGCCTACCGGGTTATCTTGTTCCAAAACTGGTTCGAGAGATTGCTGGCGAAAAAAACAAAACACCGTTATTTGGCAAGCTGACTTTTTAATTAACACATATTACAGCCAATATGAATAAAGTTTTTACCGACATTCTTCAACGCCCCATCATTTTCAATCGAAATGAACTGAGCTTTGCTGCCGCAGAGCCAGACGCCGTGGCATGTTGGGTTAGTTCGCTTTCACTTTTACCGCTCGGTGATGCTGCCAAAGCATTATTTGAAGCACTGATTGAAATCAACGAACTTGAATGTTCAGAGACGCTTCGATTTGATTTTTTACAGATTTTATCACCGCAATTCAATCATGTACTGCAACATCTAGAAAGCCACTTTTTTAATCAAGGTCTGATTCATAGCGATCGAAACGATCATATTATTGAACTTGCTTTTCGCTTAAGAACCTGTCTGGCGAATGGTTATATCATTATCGCCAAGCAAAGTTCAGCACAATTGGCACAGCAAAAGTTTTCACTTTTTGCACTGAATAAAAAGAAAAATCTCAAGGCAGCCAAAACATTATCGATTTACTATGCCATGCATGAGTTAACTCAACTGGTGTATCAGCAGCAAATGATGTACAGCAAACCTGCTACAGGCCAATGGTTATGCATTCACTGGTTATTTGATCTGGCACAAAAAGGCAAAGTAGAGCTCGAAAACATCAACCAGCTGCAAGGTCTTAATCGACCTCTTAAAAATATTTTACGATCCTATCATCAAGTCATTTTGCTGCATATTCTCAATACCAATCAGATTCGTCAGTCTGAAATTCAGTCTTTATACGAATGTAGTTTTGAATGGGCAAAGCTGATTCAACTCGAATATAAAGAATCTCAAAGCTCGAAGTATGTTATTGATAAAACCAAAGATCTGCCGCCAGCCTATAATCGAAAGCAATATCCGGCAATTTTTCCTAATTTATTTATTTCAACACAACCTTTGCTCGAACATATCACTGCAACACTACACAAGAGTGATGATTATCTCTCTACAATAGAAAAACAGTTTTTAACGCCTGCGCTTAAGTTTCATGTACAAAATATTTTAGGAAGTATTGGCGAGCGTCGTCATGAGCGTTTTGAATCATCAGGCCAATTACATATTTGCTTTGGTCTTCATACTGCTCATTTTTACTTGTCAAAAAGCAAAAACTTTATCGACACCCTTGAGCACGACATCGTACTAAACGAAACTACAGATCACTTCTCCATTGAAAATATTGATAAAACACTGTTTTCACTACCATCACGCTTATCACGTGAGGCAAAAAAAATCTATATGACTGATATCCTCGATATGAGTGTAAGTGGTTACCGTATCAAATGGCCTGAGGAAATCCCTGCTCATTTAAAAACTGGCGAGTTGATTCTGGTTAAAGAGAACATCCATGGCAAATGGCGTGGTGGTGTGATTCGATGGATCAAACAAGCCTCAGAAAAAAATCTTGAAATGGGGCTCGAAATTTTAACCAAAGACATTTTGCCCTGTGCGGTGCGTCTAGAAAATCAAGATCAATCACATTATATGCCCGCTCTACTGGTTCAAAGTCAACATTTAGATCATGCAAAACTCACCTTAATCATTGCCAACTATTCTATTTTTCAGCAACAAAATACCCTAAAACTTCAAATAGGCACCGAGGAATTTGTACTTTATTTACTCAAAGCTCAATTAATTACGCAAAGTTTTATTCAGTTTGAGTTTGATTTACCCGATGAAGCACAAAAAAATACGCTAAAAAACGTTATGATACGTCACAGCAGAGTGAACTAACGATACGTTAAGGACAAAATTGAAGTGAGAAACGCGTTGCTTAATAAAAATTCAAAACACTCCGACCTCCGCATTCTCTTCATAGACGATAATCAGCTTCGCTATAATCAATTTATTGATCTTTTGGCGGCCAAGGATTACAGCGCTCAAGCGATTTTGCTCGATGATCTGATCAGTTTTGAAAAATATCTTAAGCAGCGCTGGGATCTGGTCATTTTTGCAAATGCTTATGATCTTGATCTGGCGCAGACGATTGCAATAGTGCAGCAACAGGCAGAGCCGAGCTTACCAATTCTATTTCTCACTACCGGCACCCTTACTGCTATCGAGCAAACGCACTTGATACAACAAGGCCTGTATGATTTGATCGATCTTTCTCAGCCTGAGCAGTTTTATGTGGTGCTGTCACGTGCTTTAAATTACAGTGCCTTGCTTCAAAACGAACATCGTTTAAGCAATGAGTTAAATGCAGCTCACCTTCGAACTCAGTCATTGGTCCGTCAAAGTCGTAAAGCCGTCGCATTGATTGAAGAAGGCATTCATATTCAAGCCAATGCCGAATATTTGGCACTCTTTAAGATCGCACACCAAGATCATGTAATTGGCTTGCCTTTACTGGATATACTGCAACCTGAAAATGTAGCTGCATTTAAACAGTTTTTTAAACGGATTAGCGTGCAACATCCCGAACGAAACCGCATCGTTCTTCAATCTCAGCATCCCGAACTGATTAATAACGACCCTTTACGTTTGAATTTTTTGCCACATGGCGATGATACCGTTCAACTGAGCATCGATTGTGAGCAGTTCGATACACCATTATTTGATTTTGAATTTGAATCACTTGAGTCACAAAAAATTGATGATGTTGATCTGCCAGATCTTGTGCAAAACAGTCCATTTGATACCGTTGAATGGCTCAATCAACAGCTTAAACGCGCGCCAGCCAAACTGAACAGTATTGTCATTTTTGCACCACTCTATCACTTTGAAGCGATTTATTCACATGAATGGCGTGCAATACCAGCTTACTTTAATGAGATCGAAACAATCATTGAACGTTTTTTAGAAGCCGTTGCATTTCAAAAACTCGATCACGGCGCATATCTCGCCATTTTTCAGGCGGTTTCAATTGAAGCCTTACGCACAGAACTCATGCAGCTAGAAACTAAAATTAGCAAGACGTTCCCTTATGTTAGCCAAAGTTTGAATCTAGAAACTTCACTTAAAACAGGATACTGCCTTATACCAAGCCAAGTTGAACATACAGAGAGTCTTGAAAACTATATCAACAAAGCCTTGCATCAGGCATTACCTCACAAGGAAACCACTCAAGCTTCTCCAAAAAGCACACCACACGTTCAACTACAACGGCATGTTGTCACAGCACCTGCTGAATTGAATACAAGTTTTGCACAGCAGATCAAAAATCAACTCGAACAAAATACACTCGAGCTTCGCTATCAACAGCTCTACGACAAACAAGACCAGACATTATATATTTATGAAGTCAGCTATGGTCATTTAAACAATAATCAATGGGATAGCCTGCTCGATCATGTAGATCTTCAAGATGCACCTGAATTGATGCTCCAGCTGGATCGTTATGTACTTGAACAGTCAGTCAAGCAACTCAAACAATTTATTCAGCAGTATCCATCTGCCAAACTGATCATTAATTTAAGTGAATTTTTCTTGGCTTTACCGCAACTTTCTACACTCATGCAACAGCTACTCTCTATATTAGGAAGTAAAGAACAGCATCCAATTGTGATTCAACTGCCTTTTTCAGCACTAAATAAAATTACGCCTCAAGCACAGCAGCAACTTTCAATACTGCACCAGTGCGGTGTATTCATTTCGATTCGTAATTATATGCCAGATCCGCAACTCAGTTCGATTTTGCAAAAGAGTAATGTGCGTTATTTGCGTCTCAATGCGAAGTTTAATCAGGACTTATCAGTTGAACAATCAGCACTGGATTTACAGGCTCAAATCGAACATGCCCAGCTTCCTGCGGCCATTGAACTCATTATGCCCGAGCTTAATGATGTCAATGTATTTGCAAATGCGTGGAATATTTGCGCGCGTTATCTGCAAGGCAACTACTTTCAAGTTAAACTTGATCGTCTGGTCGATGTTCAAGATCAACACTGAGCCGTATAACAGACATAAAAAAACGGGCATAAGGCCCGTTTTTTTGTTTTTCAGTATTAACGTTTGATAGAACGTGACATACCAGAGAAACGTTGTTTGAACTTGTCGATACGACCGCCTGTATCTACGTTCTTTTGCTTACCAGTGTAAAATGGGTGGCAAGCTGAACATACGTCAAGGTAAAGAGTGTCTTTAGCAAGTGCAGAACGAGTTTCAATAACGTTACCGCATGAACAAGTAGCAACTAATTTTTCGTATTTTGGGTGAATATCGGCGCGCATGGTCGATGACTCCTAATTGAAGAAAGGCTTAAGCTGTCATCGCAATCAACCACTCTCAATATAAAAACTGAGGAAAAAGGCTAAATCATTAGCAGGTTAACACGACAACAGACCATTCTTTTGGCCCACCGAGGCTTATAAGCCAGAGCTAAGCACAACAAGTGGGTAAGATTATACGCCTTTTAAAGCAAAATTGCGAATCTTTATTCTGATCTTACCAGCGTTTCTTCATCAGATTGCTGCTTGGCCAAATAATTCGCGATAATTCCACAGGTCATGAGCTGAATTTGATGGAAAATCATAATCGGCAATACAATCATACCTAGCGGCTGACCAATGAATAAGATCTGCGCCATAGGTACACCACTGGCCAAAGTTTTTTTGGAGCCACAGAAAAAAATAGAAATTTGGTCTTCGCGGTTAAAGCCAAGCAATCGAGAAATATAAAATGCACTCAGCATAATGATGGTGAGTAGCACTGAGCATGAAATAATCAATGCGATCAGTGTTCCAATCCCAACCTGATGCCACAAACCGGCAATCACTGCACTACTAAATGCACTGTAAACCACCATTAAAATAGTGCCCTGATCAAATGCTTTTACAATACTTGGCACTTTTGCCATGAGTGGGAAAACATAAGGTCGAAGAAGCTGCCCTAAAATAAATGGCACCAACAACAAAAGTGCAATTTGAATAATTGAAGATGTTGGATCGTAATCATGCTTTGAATGACCAAAAATAAATAGACTGACCATTACAGGTGTAATGAACATTCCGATTAGATTTGAAAACGATGCACTGCATACTGCTGCTGCAACATTGCCTTTAGCTACTGAAGTGAAGGCAATTGATGATTGGACGGTAGAGGGCAAAAAGCACATAAACAAGAAGCCCCAATATAGCTCTTGTCCTAAAATATGTACCAAAACAGGCTTGGCCAATAAGCCGAGTGCAGGAAAAAATACAAAGGTAAAAATAAACACTAAACCATGTAGCCGCCAATGCATGATGCCTTGAACAATCGCTTCACGAGATAGTTTGGCGCCATGTAAAAAGAATAAAATGGCAATCGCAATATTGGTTACGACGCTAAATATATCTGCAGCATGCCCGTAAATTGGTACAAAAGAGGCCAACAATACCATCGTAAAGAGTAATAAAGTGAAGCGATCTAAAGCCAACAGCTTAAGCATGGAACAATATCCTTATGTATATGTAAGAAGACCAGTAACACTGTGTTTACTAAAAGGTAAACGCTATGTTACTGGTCTGACAGCATAAATCCAGTTTTTTGAAGAAATGCGCGTTATTTAGTTAAACTATTTCACTCAAGCGTTAATTATTACGCGCATTATTATCTTGCTGGATCAATTCGATTTTATAACCATCTGGATCTTCAACAAATGCAATTACGGTTACGCCGCCCTTCATTGGACCTGCTTCACGTACCACCTTGCCACCACGTTGCTTGATTTCTTCACATGCCTTATAGGCATCTTCAACACCAATGGCGATGTGACCATACGCATTTCCTAACTCATAGCTAGAGGTATCCCAGTTATGTGTCAGCTCTAAAACAGTATGATCATCTTCACTGCCATAGCCAACAAATGCCAAAGTGAAACGGCCTTCTTCGTAATCACGTTTGCGCAGTAAGGTCATGCCTAAAACTTCGGTATAAAACTGGAGAGAGTTCTCTAAATTGCCTACTCGCAACATTGTATGAAGCATTCGCATTGTTAATCACCTGTGCCTTTCGTTTGAATTTGCTTGAGTTCATGCGCCTTGAGCAACTTGGCAACCCAAACCACCAAAACAAGAATTGGAATTCCAATTAAGGTCGTCATTAAGAAAAATTGAGGATAGCCAATGTGCGTTACGATGGTGCCTGAGTACCCACCCAGAAGTTTTGGTGTGAGCGTCATCAGTGAACTAAAGATAGCATATTGTACCGCTGTAAAGGACACACTCGTCAAGCTAGATAAAAATGCAATAAATGCTGCACCGGCTAAACCAGAAGCCAAATTATCGACCACAATGGCAAAATATAACCAGAGCGAGCTATATGGCTTGATGACTTTCCCTTTAAGCTCAATATTGCTTTGATCATTCGGATTGATCAATGCAACTGGTTCAACACTGATATCGAGTTCATTTTTAGCCCCTACTCCCTGTGCAACATGATAAGCCAGCGAAGTATTCACTAATATACGCGATCCATCTGTCACTGTGGCCTGGAGCTGTTTCGTGCTGGAGCCAGTTAACATTTTAGTCTCAACAACAGCACTAAAAGCACCTGTTTTATCAAGCTTGGCTGGATATGGCTTGCCATCAAGCTGTAGCACAATTTTTTGTGCGTCTGTTAGTGCTGGCCCAAAATACTGCCCTTTAACCACAATACTGTTTTGTGACTCGTTTAGTGAGATGATATTTCGTCCCATGACAGGCAATAACATCAAATGCGCCTGATTGATATTACCCACAATATAGGGTTGAACCACCGCAACTTTACTTTGTTGTGCGGCATCGGCATAAGCGGTAGATACCTGAAACTGGGTTGTATTTTTTAGTACTTCGGTTGGCACCTTAACCGTCCAGTATCCTACTTCATCGGTATCCGCCAAATATTGCTGACCACCAACATTTACCTGAACCTGCCCAAGCGGGTGCCCCGACTTAACCAAGCCAATAAAAATCAAGTTGGTTGAGCTTGCTAATACTGCACCTACAAACATCAATTTCATGATGTTCATACGTTGTGCCAGTAAGCCTCCCAAGAAACCACCCACCAAACTAAAAATAACACCATAAATTTTAACTGCTTCTGCAATCTGTTCTTTGGTGAAATTAAGATCTTGATAAAAAACGTTGGAAATTACACCCGCGATGATATCGGAAATACGATAAAAACCAATCAGTAACAGAAGGACCAATGCCAGCTTGGTGCCATAACGCTGAAAAAAATCGAGGACTGGATTAATCCATGTCTCTTTGGCCATCTGCTTGTTGACGACACCTACACGAACCAGAAGTGTGCCTACAGCCAGTGCTACGGCAGCCGCAGTAATAAAGCGTAGCGCCTCAATTAAAAATAATAAAATATTGTCTTGAATCGATAGCCAACTCACTAATTGTTCAGCCAAATGACCAGTAAACAAATAGCTAAAAACAAAGCAAATTACAGCAACAAAAAAGACCAGCACCAAACGAAAATAATCGCGGCGCTGATAGCTTTTATAGACACGATCAACCTTTGGTTCTCGAATGATTAAGGTGGTTAGAATCCCCACCAGCATCACTGCTGCCATAGTTAAATACGTATATTTCCAAGCTTCATATATGTAGTTCCCTTTGGCAGTTCCCAAATAGGCAGCTAAAAACAAAGCACCCGCACCCGCCACAATCATTCCGATTCGATAACCTGCGTTATAGGTTGCAGCAAGAACCGTTTGCATCTGGGTTTCAGCCAATTCAATACGGTAAGCATCAATTACGATATCTTGCGTAGCAGCTGAAAAACCAAGCAACACTGCACCAACCGCCATTTGGATGAGATAACTCTGGCCGAGCGCCGGATCTGAAAAAGCCATAATCGAAATAGCAACAATGATCAGAATTTGCGCAATTAATAGCCATGCGCGGCGTCGACCGAGTGTTTTGGTCAAGACGGGTACTGGAAGTTCATCGATTAGTGGCGCCCACACAAACTTAAATGAATATCCCAAAGCCGCCCAACTAAAAAAAGTGACCGCGCTCTTATCAATTCCAGCCTCGCCTAACCATAACGATAAGCTTGAAAAAATCAGCAGAATGGGAATCCCCGCCGAAAATCCGAGAAACAGCATAATCAGAGCACGGCGGTCAAGAAATGCAGCAAACGCAGCTTTCCATCCTGTAGTTTGTGTAGTCATTCGCTTATTATTTTCCGAAATTTTCATCTAAGCGCCTATTCAATCGCTTTATTGGCACGGTTTCAATATTGTTTATGCAAAGCGCCCTACTTTTGACGATTAAATCAGCATCAACGCTTGATCTTTTAGACTAAACCTGTATACCTTTAAATCTCAACTCTGTTTATTTTTTGGATTTCACCTGTGACCCAAAGACTCGATCAAATGGCTTCAACTCTTTCTTCAACCACAACAACAGCGAATACCTCAAAAACCAATAACGTTCCGTCTGCATTCGAGCAAAATGAGATTCAGAGTACTTTAGAGAAAACGGCACTTAAAGCAGCACAGCTTACTCATATTCCAAAGCTCGAAGATATTCCGTCTTCGACTCGACGCATCAAGCCGCTCAATAACTTTCTAGGGCAAGATCGCGCCAGAGCATCAGTCGAGGCAGGCATTTCGCTGCCTTATTCAGGCTACAATATCTTTGCCGTTGGTACGGCGGGTTTGGGCAAACGCACCATGATCAAGCGTTTGCTGCAACAGCACGCAAAAAGTATGCCTACGCCAGATGATTGGGTGTATGTCAATAACTTTAAAAACGCCAGACAACCACTTGCGCTGCGCTTTCCTGCCGGTACGGGCCCAAAATTCCAAAGCGCATTGCATCATGCTTGGCAAACCATTTTAAAACAGCTAGAGCGTCGTTTTACCGCAGAAACCTATCACAACCGAATTGAACAAATTCGTCAGGAAACTGGTAAAGAGCAGCAAGATGCGCTAGTCGAACTCACCAAAGAAGGTGAGGAACTTGATCTAAAACTGATCTCGCGCAATGAAGAGCATTGCTTTGTGCCTGTTCAGTATAAAGACGATCAAGTACATGAAATGACACAAAACGATATCGAGGCATTGTCGAGTAAAGAACGTGCTGAAATTGCCTCCAATATTCGTTATATGGACAAAAAGCTTGAGCGTTTAGGGTTACACCTCGGCTCACTTGAAGATGATGCACGTGATCGTGTGTCGGTGCTGAATCGTGATATCGCCAAACAAGTGGTGATACCGCGTATGGAACAAATCCTGAACAAGCACAAAACAGTTCAAGGCTTGGATGAGTTTTTAAAGCATTACGCCGACGATATTATTCAAAATGTCGAAATGATTTTAGAACAGGAGGAAGATGATTTCTCGCCTGCGTTATTTAATCGCGTTCCATCTCGTTATCAAGCCAATACCATTGTGACCAACAAGCCAAACAGTGGCGCACCGGTTATTTTTGATGATTTCCCAACACATTATAATCTGCTTGGTCACGTTGAGCAGCTCACACAAAATGGCACCATCACCACAGACTTTACCTTGATCCGTCCGGGATGTCTGCATCAGGCGAATGGCGGCTTTTTAATGCTTGAAGCCGAGCAATTACTTGAGCAGCCGTATGCTTGGCAGGGTTTAAAGCGCGCGCTTAAATCTGGACAGCTTAAACTTTCATCACTTGAACATATGCTGACCCTTACAGGCAGTATCTCGATTGAACCTGCCGCCGTACCACTTGATGTAAAAGTAATTTTGATGGCCGAACCTGAAATTTATTATGAAATTTTAGAGGTAGAGCCAGAGCTTGGCAGTGTATTTAAAATACGTGCAGACTTCACCGATACCTTACAGCGTAACGAAGTGAATGAACAAGCGTACATGCAGCTCATTGCAGATTACGTTCAGGCCGACAAACTCTTGCCATTTGATCGCTCTGCGCTGGCAGCCCTACTCACCGATTCAAGCCGTCAAGCCGAAGATCAGAGTTCGCTTTCTTTACATGCCTCAACCTTGGGTGATCTGATCCGTGAGGCGCATCATCATGCCTTCAAAGCGGGTGACAAAATTGTATCGGACAAGCATATCAATCTTGCATTACAACATCGTCAATATCGCTTAGGCTATTTGCGTGAACTGTATTGGCAAGACCTCTCGCGCGGAACACAGCTGATTGAAACACGTGGGCATCGTCTTGGTCAGATCAATGCTTTATCGGTCATTCATTATGCCGATGTCGAATTTGGCTTACCTTCACGCCTGACAGCTTCTGTCTATCAAGGTGGCGGCGATATTCTAGATATTGAACGCAGTGTCGAACTCGGCGGCTCGCTGCATGCCAAAGGCGTGTTACTGATGTCTAGCTTTCTTAAAGCTCATTTTGGTCGCTCTCAGATTTTACACTTCTCTGCGGCCTTGGCATTTGAACAAAGCTATGGTCAGGTCGATGGAGATAGTGCAACTGTTGCAGAGCTTTCAGCACTCATTTCTGCAATTAGTCAGTTGCCAATTGATCAGTCGTGGGCGATTACGGGTTCAATGAATCAGCTCGGTCAGGTACAACCAATTGGCGGCGTTAATGCCAAAATTGAAGGCTTCTATGATGCCTGTAAATTACAAGGTTTGACTGGCAAGCAAGGCGTGATCATTCCACGTCAAAACATGCAGCATTTGATGCTTCGTCAGGATGTGATTGAGGCTGTAAACAACGGGCAGTTCCATGTACATGCGATTGAAACTATAGATCAGGCACTCGAAATTCTGATGGCCCGCCCTGTTGGTGTTTTAGATAAAAAAGGACGCTACAGCAAAGGCTCAATCTATGCAGCCGTCATGGAGCAGTTAGAATACTGGCAAGCCATTGAAGATGGTGATGAGGTCGAGGATGAACCGAAAAAGAAACGTAAAAAAAAGAAAAAAACCAAATCTGAAGATAAAAAAGCGTCTGAAGATGAACATAACACCGCTCAAGTTGAAGAAAGTGTTGCGGTCTTCCCGTTTGCCAAACGTAAAGCGCGTCGTAAAAACACTTAAGTAAGACTTTAGATCAATTAAAAAAGGCGGATCATATGATCCGCCTTTTTTATGATTGAGGCATCATTCAATTAAGTAGTTTGCTCATGACGCTTAAACACCAACTCTTGCGCTGTAGAGTTTTCTTTATCGAAGAAATAGCCTTCCGAATCAAATTCTTGAAGCGCTTTCACCTCATTGATTTGATGTTCAATCATAAATCGTGCCATTAAGCCTCTGGCTTTTTTTGCATAAAAACTGATGACTTTAAATTTGCCATTCTTTTCATCCAAAAACACTGGCTTAATGATTTTGGCCTGAATCTTAGATTCTTTTACCGATTTATAATATTCATCTGAAGCCAGATTCAGCAAAATTTCACTTTCTGCTTCTTTTAAATCTGTATTAATGAGGTCGGTAATTTGACTTCCCCAGAATTCGTAAAGATTGTGTCCGCGCGAATTATGCAGTTTGGTTCCCATTTCAAGGCGATACGGCATCATCAAATCAAGCGGTCGAAGTAGTCCGTATAAACCTGAAAGCATACGTAAGTGCGTTTGGGCAAATGCAATATCTTTTTCTTTAAGATGATACGCATCGAGCCCTGTATAAACATCACCTTTGAAAGCAAAAATCGCCTGTCTGGCATTGGCTAAATTAAACTCAGGAGACCAATCACGAAAGCGTTCTACATTCAAATTGGCTATTTTTTCACTCACACTCATCAAACTGGCGATTTCAGTCGCAGATAAATTACGACAAAAGTCGATAAGCTCTTGTGAATGGTCTAATAGTCTTGGTAATGTATGTTCATCGGTAGGAAGTGTAGATTCGTAATCTAAAGTCTTAGCAGGAGAAATGAGTGCGAGCATATACATCCTTAGGTAAATTGGTTAAATAATAGTTAATCAGACTATATCAGTAGATAAATTTTAACGCCAATCTGTGTTTTTGTTGGCGTTAATCGGTAAAATACCGCATTCTCCTGCTACTAATCGATCGTCCTATGTCCGAACAGATGTTCATTCAGGGTCCTGTGGGTCAAATTGAAGTTTTTGTAGACCGTCCACAGGGTGAAGCGAAAGGATTTGCTGTCGTTTGTCACCCCCATCCGTTGCAAGGCGGAACCCCTCAACACAAAGTTCCAGCACTCTTGGCTCAACTTCTTGTCGAGCAAGGTTGTATTGTTTACCGACCAAGTTTTCGTGGTTCAGGTGAAAGTCATGGTGAGCATGATGAAGGTCATGGCGAAACAGATGATATTCTGACTGTCATTGATCATGCACGAAAAGCCCATATCACACTTCCGTTTTATGCAGGTGGGTTTAGCTTTGGCGCACATGTAATGGCCAAAAGTTATGCCGCCCTACCGGATGAGTTAAAACCAAAACAAACCATCTTATGTGGATTGCCAACTGCAACCGTGGCAGGCGTACGTCATTATGTGACTCCACCTCTCAAAGGTGACATTCTCTTTATTCATGGCGAGCAAGATGAAGTCACTTTGCTTTCTGATATGATTGAATGGGCCAAACCGCAGCGCCACTTAATCACAGTGTTACCAGGCGCCAACCACTTCTTTACGGGTTATCTAAAACAATTACGAATCGCTATTTCGCGCTTCTTATTTGTTCAATAAAAATTATTTTACAGTTTGATCTAAATTGTAAGTATCTAAAGATGCTCATTTTGTAATGAGCATCTTTTTTATTTTAATGTACTTTTGGAACCTGTTCTAACGCGGTGACCAATAATTTCCAGCATTTCTCTACAGTATCTACTTTCACTCGCTCGCCGGGTGCATGCGCCCCTTTAATATCTGGACCAAATGACACCATTTGCAAGTGCGGATAATGCTGGGCAATAATGCCGCACTCAAGTCCAGCATGAATCACCTTTAGTTCAGGCTCGATATTAAAGGCAGTTTGATAAGCATCTTGTAAACATTTCAAAGCTGCCGAATCCGGATTAGGCGTCCAACCAGACACCAATTCAGCGCGTGTGGCTGCTAAATCATACTTTGCAAAGTGCTCTACGATCTGCTGAGAGAAATGCTCTGCCGATTCATTTCGCATGGATCGAACCATTATCACTGCTTTAAAACCCTGTGCTTGGTCGATATGCACCACACCGATATTATTTGATGTTTCAACCACATCACTGAGCACTTCGCTCCAAGTGACCACGCCATAAGGGCAACCCGACAATGCGGCCAGCACGTGATTTTGTTGCTGAGTCTTCAGTACATCATGATGTGTATCTTGAATTAAACGTAAATCTATATTGAATTGATCGTCTATCCCCTTGAGTGCTTGCAACCACTGTGCCTCGTATTCATCCAGACGTTGCTCAAGCAAATCAATATTCTTTTTAGGTAAAATGATTTTGGCACTGGCTTCACGCGGTAAGGCATTTCGGGCAGTGCCTCCATGAAACTCAATTAAATAACCTTCAAGCTCAGCTAAATGCTGGTGCAAAAACCGCGATAAAATCACGTTCGCGTTGCCACGGCCTAAGTGAATGTCAATGCCTGAGTGACCTCCTCTCAAACCAGTCACACAGATCTCTACCGATTCCAAATCCATCTGAGGTGCCGCGACGTATTCAAGTGCTTGTGATACCTCAACATCCTGACTACCTGCACAGCCTAAATACAACTCTCCCCACTCTTCGGTATCGATATTAAATAGCCAATGACCTGTCAGGACACCTTCTTCTAATAACCGTGCACCACTCATGCCAGCTTCTTCATCCACCGTCAACAGCACTTCTATGGGGCCGTGTGAAATATCGGTAGACTCTAAAACTGCCAATGCCAGTGCAACACCAATACCGTTGTCTGCGCCAAGTGTGGTCTCGGGTGTCACGGGCCAGTCCTGCTCAAGTACCGGACGAAGCGGATCGCGCATAAAGTTATGATTACTGCCTCGGTTGGCTTGCGTGACCATATCCAGATGGCCCTGCAAAATAACGCCAACGTTATCTTCATTGCCAGATGTGGCAGGTTTTCGAATAATTAAATTCCCGATACGGTCGATATAAACCGTCAAACCCTGCTGCTTGGCCCAATTTGCAAGGTGCTCACGTAATACATGTTCTTGTTTTGATGGTCGGGGAATTTGGCATAACGTCTGAAAATGCTTCCAGACAATTTGAGGTGAAAGCTGTGAAAGGTCGACGTGCTGCATGGGTGTGTACTCGAAAAAATTGCAAGAACATTCCTAGACTATACACAACCTTAGCAAAATAAACTGGCTTTTTTGTAGTTTAGTTTTTCCACTCAAAACAGCTAAAATAGTGGTCACTTTTAAGGCTGTTTTCAATCGCATGTGCCAACTGGCGCATTACACTTTGCATTTCAATTTTTTCAAACCAGTCCTGCTGTTCATTTCGATCAGCCGAGATTTCACACATCATTTGTCCTGTGGCATCGCTGGATTGGCAAATGACCGACAATGGTAGACGCTGGTTGATAATTCGCACAGCAACATTATGATCTGCATGATCGATTTGCTGAGCATCAAATCCATAGTCACCCAACTGTTTAAATAACAAGGCTGCCACATACTCTTGCGTCATCAATGCCTCTCGATCTGCCATCGATTGGTTATGGGGATGATGAGACATAAATTCTAGTTTTTTCATCACATATCCTATGCGTTATTTTAAGGCGAAATATCTTGTGTCCTACTTTAGAATAGCCAAAAAATAAACAGCAGCCAAGCATCGCCTGACTGCTGTTTTCATTTTATGTTACCGATTATATCGGATTACTTAGCTAATTTTATTGACTGACAGTAATACTCAAGCCAGCACGATTGGCCAGTTCTGTAAATGTCGGGAAGCTGGTTGCTACAGTTTCAGTTCCAATAATTTCAATTGCCCCCCCAGTTCGCAGACCGGCAATACTAAAACTCATTGCAATACGGTGATCGTGATGGGATTCTACTTGACCACCGTTAAAAATAGCTGACCAATCGCCTGATTTGCCCTTACCTTCAATAATGATGCCATCTGCTGTTGGTGTGCAGTCAATTCCCATAATTTTCAAACCATCTGCCATGACCTGAATACGATCGGATTCTTTCACACGTAACTCAGCCGCTCCAGTCAATACGGTCTGACCTTCAGCACAGGCCGCAGCAATAAACAAAGCTGGAAACTCATCAATCGCCAGTGGCACTTGGTCTTCTGGAATATGGATTCCTTTTAGAGTACGCGAGCCTTTAATATGAATATCGGCAATCGGCTCACCACCTGCAATGCGTTCATTTACAACGGCAATATCGGCACCCATTTGTTTGAGAATTTCAATCACGCCTGTACGCGTTGGGTTGATACCTACAGCTTCAAGCACGACGTCGGAATTTTCACAAATTGCAGCACCCACCATAAAGAAAGCGGCTGATGAAATATCAGAAGGCACTTGAATGTTGGTACCGACCAGCTTACCACCGCCTTGCAAACTGATTTTGTTTCCTTCGGTTTTTACATCATAACCAAAAGCACGCAACATACGCTCGGTGTGGTCGCGTGTTGGTTCTGGCTCAGTTACAGATGTTTCACCTTGTGCCCAAAGACCCGCCAGTAAAATACCTGATTTTACTTGTGCAGAAGCCATTGGCAGATCATAGGTAATCCCTTGAAGTGCTTGGTTACCTGTAATGCTTACAGGTGGTGTGCCTTTTTCTCCAGTAGTCTGAATGTGCGCACCCATTGCACGTAACGGCTTGGCAATACGTTCCATAGGACGCTTCGATAACGACGCATCTCCAGTCATGACCGAATCAAATTTTTGTGCAGAAAGCATGCCTGAAAGTAAACGCATGCTGGTGCCTGAATTGCCCATATACAATGCACCTGCAGGTGCTTTGAGGCCCTGCATTCCCACACCATGAATGGTCACTTCACCATTTTTTGGCCCTTCAATACTTACACCCATATCACGAAAGGCCTGTAACGTAGCCAAGGCATCTTCGCCTTCTAAAAAGCCAGTCACATGGGTTGTGCCCTCTGCAATCGCACCAAACATAATGGAGCGATGTGACACGGATTTGTCACCAGGAATGGTAAAAGTACCCGTAAATGATTTAGGTCCTGGCGAAATGGTAAATTGCTGTGTCACCTTGTTTTTCTCCATCAACGGTTTTTTTGCTAACATATGATTAAAGTGTTGTCTGGCAGCTTGAGCATGTCCAAGCAGCCCCATCAATGCATGTGAATCTTCAGTTTCGATCAGTACTTTAATTTTACTGAGCTGTTGTTCAAAACCTTCCACAGCATTTAAAATTGCGGTTTTATTGGCAAAGAAGATGTCGTGCCACATTTGAGGATCGCTGGCCGCAATTCTGGAAAAATCACGAAACCCGCCGGCAGCATAACGAAAAATATCAAGATTATCTTCACGATTGGCCAGTTGCTCAACCAGATTAAATGCCATTAAATGTGGCAAATGACTGGTATGCGCCAAGACTTCATCATGCTTTTGCACATCCATGCAAATCACTTCAGCTTTGGCAGCAGACCACAGTTGAATTAGTTTATCCACTGCCCAAGCAGCACTGGTTTCTACAGGGGTTAAAATCACTTTATGGTTGGCAAACAAATCCACCTTGCCTGCATGCACACCGGTATGTTCGCTTCCAGCGATTGGATGGCCGGGTACAAATCCGGCAGGAAGTGCCTCACCAAAAACCGCTTTGGCCGCCTCGACGACATTACCTTTGGTGCTGCCAACATCGGTTAAAATTGCATCGGGATGCAAGTAAGGCTGAATTTGTGCCAGCACGGCATGTGTTGCTCGCACAGGAAGCGCTAAAACAACCAGATCGGCATCTTGGACAGCTTCGACTGGATTGCTATACCCTTGCTGAATCAAACCTAAGGCTTGAGCATCGGCCAAAGTTTTTGCTGAACGGGTCGATGCAACTACACACGTTGCAAGTTGCTCTGACTGAATCACACGTGCCAGACTAGACCCTATCAGTCCAAGACCAATAAAGGCGACTTTTTTAAATAATGGTTGGGCCATACCGCTTAACTTTCATCTCGTAAAAACAGATCAACACTGATCTATAAAGTGTTCAATATGAAGCAGACCATCCTCATCTATCTGCTTCACTTACGTTTATAACACAGCCGCAGGATATGAACCTAATATACGAAGCTCTTTTACCAAGGGACGAATTTCATCCAGTGCTTTGGCGACGTTTTCTTGATCGATATGACCTTCTAAATCGATAAAAAATACATACGCCCACTTTTCAGGTAATGCTGGTCGGGTTTCAATACTGGTCAGGCTAATCTGATGTTTTGCAAACGGTGCCAAGATTTCAAGTAAGGCACCTGCCCGGTCATGTGCCGAAATAAGTAATGAAGTTTTATCGCTTCCACTTTGTGGAATTTTTTCCCGACCAATCACCAAAAAGCGCGTGGTATTTTCTGGGTTGTCTTCAATGTTACGATGAAAAATTTCAAGATCATACATCGAAGCTGCAATATCCGATGCAATTGCAGCCGAATGCCATTCATTACGAATACGACGCGCAGCTTCAGCATTAGAGTTCAGTGCCACACGCTCCACACCCGGATAATGCGCATCGAGCCACTGGCGGCATTGCGCTAGGGTTTGTTGATGTGCATAGATCTGTTTAATGCTATCCTTACGGGTGTTTTTCGATACTAGAAATTGATGATGGATGCGAAGTTCCACTTCACCAATTACATTGAGTTGAGACGTTTTAAAGCAGTCTAGAGTATGGTTAACCACGCCTTCAGAGGAGTTTTCAACAGGGACGACACCATAATGCGCACTGCCTGCTTCAACTTCACGAAACACTTCATCAATGGTAGGCAATGGACGCACTACCGCATCGTTACCAAAATGCTTCAGGGCTGCCGCTTGTGTAAAGGTACCTTCTGGCCCTAAAAACGCAATACTCTGGGGTGCTTCTAATGCCAAACACGCCGACATGATTTCGCGAAATAGACGTGCCATCGTGACATCGGAAAGTGGGCCTTCGTTGCGCTCCATGACTTTACGCAAAACCTGTGCTTCTCGTTCTGGTCGATAAAACAAGGGATTTTCTTCAGAGGCAAACTTGGCTTTGGCAACCGCCTCAGCGAGTTTGGCACGACGGTTAATCAGCGACTGAATCTGCTGATCGACACTGTCGATCTGCTGGCGAATTTCTTGTAAGTCGAGAGAAGATGAAGGATTCTGATCATCATGGACCATTGCAATGCAGCTCCTGCAAATTGTTTTGCGACAGTATAGCAAGAGTTGATTGGAATTGTTCTATCTCTAAGCATTTGAGCATGAATAAAAGTTTAGTTTTTTGAGCCAAATTACAGTGTTTTTATGATTTAATGAGAACGGCATAAATTACAAACAATTTCATTTATAACATGAACATTTTAAAGCTGCCTCGATTATTTAAAACACAACATTTAACGCTCCTTATGGGGCTTATGCTCGGTGCAACATCAGTAACATGGTCAGCCACAAATAATCAGAACAAAAACACGATGGATATCATCACTGAGCAGCAGCTTAAAGGCACATCACAACAGTTTATTTTAACCTCGCAATATACGCCGCATCACTATTTAATCAATCTGTACATCCCTCAAGCACCCGCCCCCAAAGCGGGTTATCCGGTGCTGTACTTACTTGATGGCAATGCTACATTTGAAAGCGCTCGCGCAATTGCTCAAGCGATGGCAGGCGGCAGCAACAAGTTTGGAACAGATCCATTGGTCATTGTTGCAATTGGATATGCAGGCGATGCTTTGTTTTCCGCTCAAAATCGCGCACTTGATTACACGTCAACTGTGGCTACAAATGATAAACCCAATAAGCAATACAGTTATGGTGGAGATACTCAGTTTTTAAAGTTTATCGACAATGAGCTCAAGCCACAGATTTTTAATCGTGTTCGCATCAATCGCGATCACCAAACCTTATTTGGTCACTCTTTTGGTGGATTATTTACTTTAAATACCTTCTTTAAACGTCCTGATTCCTTTCAACGTTACTTTGCTGCCAGTCCATCACTTTGGTACAACAATCATGTATTGCTACAAGAGCAAGATCTGTGGCGCAAACAGAGCAATCAAATAAAAAAATCAATCTATCTGATGACCACGGTCGGCACCTCAGAAAGTAGTAGCGATATGCAGCGCTCGATCAGTAAAAATGCAGCCCGCGACTTCTTTTCAGGTTTTAGCCGGGTCAATACCAACAAGTTGCATTCGTGGCACTTTTACCATCCGAGCGAACAGCATATTGGGAATTTGTATGCCAGTTTGCCAAAAGCGATTTTATTGGCCAGTTGCAATAGTTTAAATAACTGCCAAAAACTTTTTGACGAGCAATAGTTTGCATCAAAAACTTACTTACTTTTGGCAAGTTTTTTGACTATTTTTTACACGATTTGACGTTTTATCAACAAAACACGTCATTCAATCTTCATGTGATATGACTACTCTAAAAAGCGGGTTGAATGATGAGTCACATGGAGCATTTTATGTCAAAAAAAGTGGCTGTTTTATTGACGCATGACTTTTCAGATACAGAATACGTCGAGTCGATTCATGCTTACCGCGCTGCCGGACACAGTATTTTGAATATTGAAAATTGTGAGGGAAATATCGTCTACGGTTTAAAGCGTAAAACGTCGGTCACGATCGATTGTAGTATTCAGCATAGTTGTGTACACGACTTTGATGCCTTGTTTATTGCAGGCGGTATATCACCCACACAGCTTAGTTTAGACACACAATTTATTGAATTTGTCCAAAAGTTTGCCAATGCACAAAAACCAATTTTTAGTAGTTGTGATGATCCTTCACTGCTGATACATGCGAACATCGTACGCGGACGACGCCTCACCGCAATTGATCAAGTCAGCTCTCAACTGGTAGAGGCAGGTGCAGTTTATCTAGATCAAGATGTGGTGAATGACAACAATCTATACGTCAGTTCACACTCGCCTGATGTACTTCCGTTATTTTTAAATGAAACATTAAAAGTATTACGCTTGTAAAACCGACTGGAATCTTGGTAGCAAGATTCCAGTCAATGTTGGTCTTATACTTTTCCTAAAATTCCGCGTGCTACAATTTCTTTCATAATTTCATTGGTTCCGCCATAAATACGTTGGATACGCGCATCCACAAAGAAACGTGAAATTGGATACTCGGCCATATAGCCATATCCACCAAAGAGCTGGAGCAAATTATCGGCAACTTTCATTTGCATATCTGTACTAAAGCTTTTTAATGCGGCTGCTGTTTCTACATCGAGCTGCCCCTGTTGATACAAACTGACATTACGCTCATAAAATGCTGCGGTCGCCAACTCGTCAATTTTGGCTTGCGCCATCACGAAACGAGTATTTTGAAAATTTGCAATGGGTTGACCAAATGCCTGACGCTCTTTGATATATGCCGTTGTAATATCAATTGCACCGCGGATTGCTCCGAGTGCGGTAGCCGCAATGGAGGTTCGCTCACGTGGTAGCTCTTGCATCAAGTAGTTAAATCCTTGGCCGGCTTGTCCTAGCAATTGATCTTTGGGTATTTGGACGTTATCGAAAAACAACTCCGAAGTATCTTGTGAATGCAAACCGATTTTTTCCAGATTCGTCCCTTTTTTGAAGCCTTCGAGATGCGTATCTGCCAACAGCAGCGATACACCTTTAGCACGCGCCTGAGGATCGGTTTTTACTGCTAAAACCACAAGATCGGCATGTTGGCCGTTTGAAATAAATGTTTTGGATCCATTTAATATATAATGTTCGCCATCTAAAATCGCTGTCGTGCGCATGGCTTGTACATCCGAACCTGCTCCCGGTTCGGTCATACCGATTGCACCTACCACTTCGCCAGTTGCCATTTTGGGTAACCAGTACTGTTTTTGTGCTTCGCTACCAATATTTAAAATATACGGTGCAGCAATTTCAGAGTGACACGAGATTGCTGTAGACAGTGCACCATAGCCCGCTCTGGCAGACTCTTCAACTAACATCAGTGAGTAATACGTGGGAACACCATAGCCACCATATTCTTCAGGTAAATCTATACATAAAAAACCATTTTCGCCCAGACTATTCCAAATCGATCTAGGCATGATTCCTTCACGCTCCCATTGATCATAATGTGGCGCGATATGTTCTTTCATATAGCGTTTGAAATTGTCACGGAATAATTCTAATTCGGCATCATATGGCAACATCACTTATCCTCAATTTTTTGTTTTCAAATATCCATCTATTGCATGCTAAACAGTTTTGCTAACACTGTCATGCCTTGTGCCCACAAAAGCACTGAACGCTTCAGTCGGATAAAAATCGAATAAAAAAAGGAGGCTCATGCCTCCTTTTTTAACTTTATACATCTATCATGCGTGCGCAGGATTGTCTGTTTCAAGCATTTTACGATCAACTTCAGCTGGATTATTCAATGCTTCATTGAGTTTGTCTTTGTCTAATGCACCCACCCACTTCGCTACCGCAATGGTCGCAAGCGTGTTACCTGTAAGGTTAGTCAATGCACGAGCCTCTGACATGAAGCGGTCGATACCCAAAATAAGTGCCAAGCCCGCAACCGGAATATGTCCAACTGCCGACAAAGTTGCTGCCATCACAATAAAGCCAGAACCTGTTACACCTGCTGCGCCTTTTGATGAAATCAAAAGCACAAGAAGCAAGGTAATCTGATGTTGAACATCGAGTGGTGTATTGGTCGCCTGAGCAATAAAGATTGCCGCCATAGTCAGGTAAATCGATGTACCATCAAGGTTAAACGAATAACCTGTTGGAATCACCAGACCCACGACTGATTTTTCACAGCCTGCGATTTCCAGTTTACGCAACATACGTGGCAGTACAGATTCAGAAGAAGATGTACCCAGTACAATCAGCAACTCTTCGCGGATTAAGCGAATCATTTTCAAGATACTAAAACCACAGATACGGCTAATCGTTCCCAAAATAATGAAGATAAACAGTAAACAAGTGATATAGAAGCAGATAATCAACTGGCCAAGCTGTACCAGTGTACCCACACCGTACTTACCAATGGTAAATGCCATCGCACCAAATGCACCGATTGGCGCAAGCTTCATTATCATATTTACGATGTTGAAGAATACATGCGACACTTGGTCAATGAATTTAAGTACAGGACGTCCAGCATCACCAAGTTTATGTAGCGCAAAACCAAATAAAATGGCAAACATCAAAACTTGAAGAATCTCGCCATTTGCAAATGCACCGACGACGGTATCTGGAATAATATGCATCAAAAATTCGATGGTCGACTGCGACTCACCTGAAGATACATATTTTGCAATACCAGATGTATCCAGAGATGCTGGATCAACGTTCATGCCAACACCAGGTTTGACGACGTTAATCACCAGCAAACCGATCAACAATGCAATGGTCGATACCACTTCAAAGTACAGTAAAGCCACACCACCTGTTTTACCTACAGATTTCATGCTTTCCATACCCGCGATACCACTGACCACAGTACAGAAGATGACAGGTGCGATGATCATTTTGATCAGCTTAATGAATGCGTCACCAAGTGGTTTAAGTTGCTCACCTAAACCTGGAATATGTTCCTTGACTCCATCAACGACTACATTTGAACTAGGGTAAAAGTGTCCAACCAAGATACCTGCGATAATAGCAACAATCACTTGGAAATATAGAGACTTATAAATTGGTTTTTTAGCCATAACTTTACTTCAATCTGTATTTCTAAATCCTTAGAAATATGCAAATGAAAAAATCTATATCGTCGATATAGACAGCCCTTTAGTCCCTTACAGCACAAACAACGGTTCCTGATGTCATGCTGCAAAAGCAAAGTAAATTTTGTCAGACAAAAAATACTTTTCCTCGATGTGAAAACAATATGTTTTCAAAAAATGTTCAGTATCAAAATCTCAACCTATTATCAAGATTTACGAAACATAAACAAGGAGATCATTAAAAAAAAATAAATAATTTTTTAAGCGTGAAAAGTTTACTGCAATTAGTCAAATAGTCGATGAAGCAATCAATTTAATGGCTATATTTTGATCAAAATTAAGTTAGACATTAGTCTAATAGAATATTTCGCGATCCATTCATTTAATTTTTATGTCATAGTGAGGAAATCCATTTCCTTATGAAATATCAAAAAAGATATGAATACGAAAAAAAACCTTTATCGAGATGCTGAACATCCCTTTGCGCAGTACGTAAGAATCTTGGGGAAAGGCAAAACAGGCTCTCGATCTTTAAGTTATGACGAAGCTTATCAAGCTTTCACCATGATTTTAAAGGGTGAGGTTCTTGATGTTCAGCTGGGTGCTTTTTTAATGTTACTGCGGGTCAAGGAAGAATCGGTCGATGAACTGAGTGGATTTGTTCAGGCCACGCGTGACCAACTTAATTTTGAAGCTCTTGATGTCGATTTGGATTGGTCATCTTACGCAGGTAAACGTAAACATTATCCATGGTTTTTGCTTGCTGCTCTCACCCTTGCACATCATGGGTATAACATTGTGATGCATGGTGCTTCCGGGCATACACTCAACCGTGTTTATACCGAACAAGTTCTGGAGTTTTTGGGTTATCCGATCTGTCAAAACCAACAAGACGTGAAGCAGCAACTTGCTCAGCAGCACTTTGCCTATTTACCTTTAGATGTGATTTCGCCTGTACTGAGTGATCTGATTTCTCTTCGTAACGTGATGGGACTTCGTTCTCCTGTTCATACTCTGGCCCGACTCATTAATCCATTTAATGCAAAAGCAACTTTACAGGCGATTTTTCATCCTGCTTATCGTGCTTCGCACCAGCGCACTGCCTTTCAGCTCGGCTATCAAAATAGTGCTGTAATTAAAGGTGAAGGTGGCGAATTCGAACGTAACCCTGATGCCAAAACACTCATTTGCGGTATTAGATCGGGTGAACTCTATGAACACGAATTACCCAAGCTCACTCCCGAGCGTAGTCCCATCGAAGATGAACTGAATCTAGAAACCTTTAAAGCAGTCTGGTTAGGGCAGCAAACGCATGAATATGGTGAAATCGCGGTGACTGAAACCATCGGGATTGCGCTCTATACCATGAATGTCTGTGATAGCTATGAAAACGCGATGCTTCAGGCAAAGGCGTTATGGTTAGATCGCTTTAAAAAATAATATTAAAGATTAAAAAAGCCCAGTGAATTCTGGGCTTTTTGGATTTATACGAATCGAATGGGTTTAAATTCAGGCTCGTTTTTGTGATGGTCATCATCACATTCTTCACCTTCTTCTTTGCTGCCACGGTCAATGTATCCCGAGCGCTCTTCCTCTGGCAAGTTCTGGTGTTCCCACACCATCACGGCCTGCATGCAGATTTGTCTTTGTTCAGCTGTAAGCGCGACGCCATTGGGCCATTTGCCAATCTCAACTGCTGTTTTTAAGCGCTGAACGATCTCTGGATCTAATACGTTAAGCATTTGTTCAATATTCATGAGTCATCCTGCTCTTTGATTAAGTCAAAATCTTGATTCCATCCCAGCTTGGTACGACACGCCATATAAAAATCATAACCAGGTGGATGCAACAGGTTTAGTTTAAACGGATGTTTACGGATATGT
Organism: Acinetobacter soli; assembly: GCF_000760595.1. GTDB lineage: Bacteria > Pseudomonadota > Gammaproteobacteria > Pseudomonadales > Moraxellaceae > Acinetobacter > Acinetobacter soli. The sequence goes on from NZ_BBNM01000011.1 coordinate 94,755, forward strand.
ACACAGTCTCCCACATTGAGTGAGACACTATGTTGACCATCAGCACTTACCATCGGTAAAACACGATTTTCACGAATGGTTAGTTTGATTTCACTTTGTCCACCTACCACAATCGGGCGAGAAGACAACGTATGTGGATGCATTGGAACGAGCGCAATCGCATCCATGCTTGGATGTAAAATAGGACCACCACCTGACAGTGCATAGGCTGTCGAACCGGTTGGTGTCGAAACAATCAAACCATCACTATGTTGACGATATACAAATTGACCGTCAATTTGCAGATCAAAATCGATCATGTGCACTGATTTTCCTGAGTGCAGCACGATGTCATTGAGTGCGATGGCATCATAATGGGTTTCCCCTTTGGTACGCACTTCAATTTCGAGCAAGAAACGGCGATCAAGCTGAAAATGACCTTGCAATACCTGATCAAGCTTAAACAAAACATCCGCAGGGCGGATATCCGTTAAAAACCCTAACCGCCCGCGGTTAATGCCAATGACTGGCGTATGATGGCGCACCAGTGCTCGTGCAGCATGCAGGAGTGAACCATCGCCACCCACCACAATCACTAAGTCCACCACCTCACCCAATAACGAGCGACTAGCAGTTTGGACATTGTTGTAAGGGACAAGTTCTGCGGTTTGTTGATCAAAGATCACATGCAGACCTAAACCTCTTAAATGATCATAAATCAAACAAAGAGTTTCAACTACAGATATTTTATCGGGGCGGCCAATCAAACCTATGTTTCGAAAAGATTTGGCGGACGAAAGATTAGCAGATTGCATTGGATGCCTTATATATGCCTATCGGTTAAATTGAGCTGAGCCAAAAATTTGGTGATCGCAAATCTAATCGCGTTACAACGTATCACCTTATGATCTCACCCGCTATTCATCAACATTCAGCATGTGATTTGACAAATTAATATAGCATAACTTTATGAAAATGCTGTTCAAGATGGCGACCCCACTCTCTTAAGCTCATCATTTCAGTACAAAACTGAATGAGCACAGAGATGTTATGGCTTCATATTTTATTCATAAATTGTGTTAACGACTTTTATTTTGCTTTTTAATTCTGCAAAACAAAAGAAATATCAATCAGATTTTCATGAATTTAGACTTTTTCTATCTGTTCACAGTTTTATCATTGCAATGCCTGTATAGCTATCGCATGATTGGCAAACTAGATTGAATTTTTTATGACAGATTTATGAAGTTTGAACGCGGCATAGGTTTTTTTGCGCTTATTTTTTCCGTTCTTGTGATTGGCGGTTTTATTGCATTTAGTATTTATGTGATTCGCCTAGACACGGTTATACGAAACAAATTTGAAGGCCAACGCTGGGATATTCCCGCCAAGGTATTTGCACGGCCACTCGAAATTTACACCAATGCTTCTATTTCACAAGCCAACTTTACCCAAGAGCTGAATATGCTCGGTTATAAGAGTTCAGATAGCTACACCAAACCTGGAAGCTACGTCAATCAGGGTAGTAGCATGTATGTGCATACTCGTGGCTTTGATTTTGGTGATAGCAGTGAACCAGAACAAGTACTTGAAGTGACTTTTAGTGCCGATCAGGTGACTGACGTGCGGGCAACCAAGCCATCTAGTACGGGTATTGCGCGCTTAGAACCGATGTTGATTGGTGGGATATACCCACAGCATAACGAAGACCGCGTTCTGATTAAACTCAATAAAGTACCAAAAACGCTTATTGAGGCACTGATTGCCACGGAAGACCGTAACTTCTATCATCATCATGGACTTTCAATTCGCGGAACTGCACGTGCACTGGTCAGTAATGTGACGGGCGGTAAGCGTCAGGGTGGCTCTACACTGACCCAACAGTTGGTTAAAAACTTTTATTTAAGCCCGGAACGAACCTTAAAACGTAAGGTGAATGAAGCATTAATGTCTTTATTACTTGAGCTTCATTACAATAAAGATGAAATCCTTGAAGCTTATTTAAATGAAGTCAATCTGGGTCAAAACGGCAACTACTCGATTAATGGTTACGGACTGGCTTCACAATTCTACTTTGGATTGCCTTTACGTGAACTGAATGTCGCGCAGCAAGCCTATCTGGTCGGACTGGTGCAAGGCCCGTCTTTGTATAATCCTTGGCGCAATCCAGAAGGTGCTTTAAAACGTCGTAATACTGTACTGAACAATATGCTGGTCATGGGCTATTTGAGCCAAGCAGAATATGAGCAAGAAAGTGCACGCCCACTTGGTGTATTGTCTAAACCAAGCGTAGGCACAGCAAAGTTTCCAGATTTTCTCGATATTGTGCGTCGTCAATTGCGTTCTGAATATCAAGAAACCGATTTGACCAATCAAGGTTTGCGTATTTTTACAACGCTTGATCCAATCGCGCAAACACGTATTCAAGACGCTTTCAAAGCCTCTGTCGGTCAGCTTGCCAAGGGTAATCCATCGCGCTTACGTGATTTGCAAGGTGCTGTATTGGTCTCTCACCCTGAAAATGGGGAATTAGTTGCTGCCGTTGGCTCGACACAAGACTTTACAGGCTTCAACCGTGCTGTCGATGCCAAGCGTCAGGTAGGTTCATTACTTAAACCTGTCATTTACCTCAATGCAATTGAATCTGGTCGTTATAATTGGGCAAGTCGTATTCAAGACAGAGCAGTCAATGTTCCTACTGGCAGTGACCAAAGCTGGACACCGAAAAACTATAGTGGCGGTGAGCACGGCGAAGTCACTATGGCACAAGCCCTTGCCAACTCTTACAACTTATCGGCAGTGCGTTTAGGGCAAGAATTTGGTGTTTCAGCATTTACCAATAAATTGAAAAAATTTGGTGTGACCTCTGAAATACCATCTTATCCATCTGTGTTCTTAGGTGCGGTGAATATGTCACCGATGGAAATGCTCAGTATTTACAGTAACTTTGCAACAGGTGGCTTTAAGTATCCAACCCGCGCTATTCGTTCGGTGGTCGATGCTAACGGTAAGGTTTTAGAGCGTTTTGGTTTAAATGTTGAACAAACCATTGAGCCTTCATCTGCCTATGTACTCAATTATGGCTTACAACAGGTCATGGCTTCGGGTACGGGTCGCTCTGCATATAACTCGCTTCCAAGTTCACTTAAACTGGCTGGAAAATCAGGCACAACCAACGATACACGCGACTCGTGGTTTGCTGGTTATTCTGGCAATTACGTGGCTGTGGTCTGGCTTGGCTTAGACAATAACAAAGTGACTGGCTTAACAGGCTCATCGGGTGCCCTACCTGTATGGACCAACGTTATGCGTCAGCTTCGCCAGCAACCCGTGAATCTAAAACAGACCGATGATGTGCAGTGGCAATGGATTGATGTTGCATCTGGTAATTTGTCTGCTCAAGGCTGTGGCGGTGCAATGTATATTCCAATGTTGCGCTCTACTGTGCCGCACCAAGCAACCTCATGTGCTTATCCGTATTATCAATCTGCACCAGTAAGCGCACCTATGTCCGATGAAGATCCAAGCCAAAATAATGGCGACAACATGGATCAATACATCAATGACAGTGAAAATCAGATGCAAGAAGATCTATCGCAAAATAAAGTTATATCTAGCGGTAGCTACGGCTATTAATTCATGATGAGAGTAACAATGCTAAAACAGAGTCTTTTTATTTTTGGAACCGTCTTGCTGGTGGGGTGTTCAACTCTCTCCGGCACAGATCAATCCAAGAGCAAAGCACCTTCCCCTGCTGCTCAAAATGAACCTAAAGATAAATCGATTGTGACACCGTCTGGGGTGAAAATTACCCCTTATGAAGAAGAACAAATCAAGCGACAAAAGATGCGCGTGGTGGTTCCTCCTCAAAAAGCGACACAGCAATTTAATGATGGCAAACAGCTTCCCGCCTTTCGCAGCTTGATGCAAAAAACCCAGCAAGCTTATAGCCAAATGCAATGGGACGACGCAGAGCGCTACGCACTCCAAGCACAGCGCCTTGCGCCTCAGGCACCAGAAACCTTTTTATTTCTTGCAATGGTGGCCAATCAGAAAGGTCGCTATGCCTCAAGTGAATCTCTGGCAAGGCGCGGGCTCAGTTTTGCGCAAACCAATGCCATGAAAAAACAGTTGTGGCTGAATATTCTCAATGCAGCACAGAAGCAAAACAACAGTAAATCCATCGCACAAGCCCAACAGGCACTGAAGTCTCTTTAGACTTCAGTAGTGGTTTGTTCGCTTTATATTTTAAATATTTCGAATGCCCGCAATACCATATGCGCCGTGCTTCTTCGCCAGATCGAGCATAGAACGATGCATACCACCTAAAGCAAAAACCGGCAGATGACTGCGCTGTGCCAGATGCTCAAAGCGCTCCCAGCCTAGTGGGGCTTGATCTGGATGAGTTTGGGTGGCTTGTACCGGGCTGATCAAAATCGCATCACAACCAATTTTGTGTGCCTGCTGAATCGACACCAGATCATGACAGGCAGCGATATAACGTCGTCCACAAATCAAATCGCCTTTACTGAGCTGCATCAGTTGAGATTGTTTTAAATGAATGCTTCCAATCTTATTTTGTTGCTCTGGATCAAGTTGTAAATAATGCTCTAGATTGACGATGTACGACGCATAGTGGTGTGAATCTAACTCGAACTGGAGTGAAACACCCTCACTTGAATTAGTCTGTTCTGGGCGCCAGTAAATTAGCTCCTCTTTTTTGGGCACAATTTCAGTACTTGAAATCTTGATGATATTGGGCCACGACAGACGCGCTAAGATTGAGTGATTTGCGGCGGGAAAATTTAATTGCTGCAATTCTTCACGGTGATACCATGACCATGGCTGCTGGATCAAATCTAGCAATTTATCTGGTACATAAGCAGAAAATAAATGTAAGACCACCACGACATCATCATACTCGTGATGAATCACATCAAAGCAATGCCAGTCTGATAATCCGACCCCAACTTCTTCAAAAATCTCTCTGCGACAAGCATCGACAGGCTGTTCATGTGTCTCGACTTTACCGCCTGGAAATTCATGTTTATTTCCCTGATGCTGACTGGCTTGTCGCCACCCAACCAATACTTTATTTTTGTGCAGCAAGATTCCAATAGCAACGTCTACGACGGGTTTAAACATAGTTCTCTCGAGATCAATTTATTACGTGAAGTGTAAGGAAGTTTTATTTTTTATAAAATGCTAAAATTTTAATTGACAGGCCTATTCGATAATGATTATCATTTAAATCGTTAAATAAACATACCACGGAGCAACAACAATGAACGCACCTTTTAACCTGTTTACACGTAACAATGAAGCCCAATCATTACCTATGCTACATTCAAACAATCTGTTCGCCCTCGGTCGCGAAATTCGAATTATGCATGCTGGAGAAGAATATCGCCTGCGTCTGACACGTAATAATCGTTTAATCTTAACTAAATAAACCGAGAGTTTGAGTTAAAAAATAATAACAATCGTGGTGAGAATAAATTAAACCGTATGCAAATATTCATACGGTTTTTTCTTATGATGCATTGGGTAAAATCAATTTCACAATCAATCCACCTTGAGCTGAGAGTGAAAAATCCACCCGTCCCTGATGAAGTTCTATAATTTTTTTGGTAATTGATAGACCTAAACCTGTACCGGGTTGCTTTGTGCCGAGTGCCCGAAAAAATCGCTGACCCAATTGTGTCAGTAAGGCCGCATCAAGTGTATTGCCCTCATCTTGTATTTTGATGATCAAATGATCCTGCTCATTGAGCAATTCAACATCAATCTGCCCACCGACTGGCGTATAGCGAATTGCATTATCTAATACATTACGCATACAGGTATAAATGAGCTCATAGTTGCCGTAAACATGAGTACTTTGTGCATACTGATGCACGGTATATCGAATCGCTTTCGCTTGAGCAAAATTCTCAAGTTGTGTATACACATCCTCCATCAACACGGTCATATCAAGCTGAGTTTTAGGTAATTCTTCGGCTTGTGATGGATCTAGGCGAGCAAGTAACAGGAGATTTTCCAAAATGCGCGTGCTGCGCTGAACATCATGTTGGATGATCTTTAAATCCTCATTCAACTCATTCATATCTGCAAATTTACGCTGCATCACCTGTACACGCATTTGTATCGCCGATATAGGCGAGCGCAGCTCATGTGAAGCGTCTGCGGTAAAGCGCTGTTCAGCACTCAGTGCACGCTCAAGACGAATCAATAACGAGTTGAGCGAATCTATAACTGGTTGTAATTCGGTAATGCTGTGCGGCTCTTGCTGAATCGGTTCAAGGTTTTCTGTCGAACGCTGTGCAATTGAATGTGACAGATCACTTAAACTCGATAACTGCTTTTTAATGGTCCATTTCAGTAAGATCCATTGAATCATCCATAAGATCACCAGCCCTAAGGCATACCAAAATATACTTTGAAAAATTTCTGAAAAGCGTGCGCTTAATGGCTGAATCACCACCACGTTTAGCTCTGCTTCTGACTTGCTCGCATGTAAACTACGCCAGAGCTGACCCTTATAAAAAAAATAATCAAAATCAGAAGCATAAAGGTTGATAGGTTGAATATCTTCATGCTGATCGGAATGCACCAATTCTCGGCCTTTCCAGTAGAGACTGTATTGCAAATCAAATTCTTCTGTGAGCTCGTTTAAATCTCTTGCTGAGGGAATATTCAGATCTGAAGCCAGAAGCAGATCGGATACTTCGTCCATGATCTCATCTTGAATATTCATGGTGTGTACCACCGTAATGGCGATCAGCAACACGAAAGCAATTAGCCCCGCAATGATACTGCTGATCAGCGTGCCACGTATCAGGCGAGTTTGCAGTGACGATGATTTTGGCATGGATTTATTTACTCATTCGATATCCTAAACCGCGAATGGTTTTGATATATCCCGATCCGATTTTTTTTCGTAGCTGGTAAATAAATACTTCAATGGCATTACTTTCAATCTCATCGCCCCACGCATATAGGGTATTTTCAAGTTGTTCGCGCGTCACCACTCGCTCAGGATTTTGCATCATACGATGCAGCACCTTAAATTCTTTTGCAGTTAAATCAATCAAATGCCCTGAAATTTTCACCCATTTGGCCTGTGTATTCAGCTCAATCTCTTTCCAGCATAAGGTATCTGTTAATTGTTTTTGACTGGCACGCAAATGACTACGAATGCGGGCAGACAATTCTTCTAGACTAAACGGCTTCACCAAGTAATCGTTTGCCCCCAAATCCAAGCCATCGACACGATCTTGAATACTGTCACGTGCGGTAATCAGAATGACCGGCGTTTGAGATTGATGCTTACGAAGAGTATTTAAGACCTGATCACCTGTTGCTTTGGGCAGGCCACGATCTAATAAAATGCAATCGTATTCATGCTGTTCAATCGCAGCGATCGCATAATCGCCACGTTCAACCCAATCTACTGTATAGCCATCAAGTTCTAACCATGACTTTATACTTTCTGCTTGCGATATATCATCTTCTGCAATCAAAATTCTCATTTTAATCGTGCTCTAAAAACCGTGGGGAATCATCAAAACAATAAAAAACCGTATATCCCACAAAGGATATACGGTTTATACGCTACAAGATTGATTGTGCACACAATAGTTTAGAATTGTATTTGATCGACATCAATTTCAACACGCTTGGTAGGCTTGTAATCAATATCGACTTCACCTATCAATGTGAGTTGTGTTGTTGGTGAAACCGGGCGCCCTTGCCAAAGTTCATCGTCGATATCGACGGTGATATAACCCGTTCTGTCGCGAAATTGATATTTTTCATCGCCCAGTGACTTCACCACCTGCCCTTGTAGTTTAACCGGCGTGTTATCTTTGTAGCCTAAAGCATCTTTTACACTGACGATGGTCGTTGGTGCCAAAGCACTCTGGTTGACGGGCTGTGCATAACTAAAGCCTGCAATGGATAGGCCTGAAGCTAAAACTAATGTGGCAAAACGTTTCATTTTCATCTCTCTGATCTGCTCATTTGATAATGGTAGTAAATCAAAATTACATGAGGCGAATCTTAAGATGCATCATTTGCAATATTTAGCTGAGCGGAACCACACGTAATACTTCTTCAAGACTGGTCACGCCTTGCAATACTTTTTTCGCACCCGCAATTCGAAGTGGCTCAAATCCTTGCTGTTTGAGCTGTGCCTTTAATTCGCCCAGATCATCTGTATGACTCAACCACTGCTTGAGCGTCAGATCAATCGGCATCAACTCATAGATCCCGATACGACCTTTATATCCCGTTTGGCGACAATGCTCGCAGCCAACGGGTTGAAACATTTCAACGGGCGTATCAATCTCGTAGCCTTCCGTAAGATATTGCCATTGCTGCAAGTTCACCGAGGTGGACACTTTACAATGCGGACACAGCTGTCGAACCAAACGCTGTGCCAGCACGCCCAGCAGCGTAGCCGCAGTTAAAAAAGGCTGTACACCCAAATCGTGTAGTCGAGTCAGGCTAGAAGGCGCATCGTTAGTATGTAAGGTCGACAGTACCAGATGTCCCGTCAGTGCCGCCTGTATTGCCATATTGGCGGTATCCTGATCGCGAATTTCTCCCACCATAATAATGTCTGGATCTTGACGCATCAGTGCCCGTACACCTTCGGCAAAGTCTAAGTCGATGGCATGATTCACCTGCATCTGGTTAAAACTCGATTCCAGCATCTCAATAGGATCTTCAATGGTACATACATTGACTTGATCGGTTGCCAGCTTTTTAAGCGATGAATAAAGCGTTGTGGTTTTACCCGAACCAGTCGGCCCTGTCACCAAGATAATACCGTGTGTATTTTGACTCAAGGCTTGCCATTCGCTGAGAAGCTGATCGGGAAAACCCAGTTTTTCAAAACTTCGAACCAGCACATCTGGATCAAAAATTCGCATCACCAGTTTTTCACCAAATGCTGTTGGCATGGTTGAAAGACGTAGTTCGGTTTCCTGCCCTTTGGGTGTTCGGGTTTTTAAACGTCCATCTTGGGGTTTACGTTTTTCAGCCACGTTTAAGCGACCCAGAATTTTAATCCGAGCAATCACTGCTGAAAGCGTATTTGCAGGCATATGATAAATCGTGTGGAGTACGCCATCGATTCGAAAGCGTACATTGCCTTTTTCTTTTCTTGGCTCTAAATGAATATCACTGGCACCTTGTTCAAATGCAAACTGTAAAATCCAGTCGACCAGTTTGACGATGTGCTGATCGTTGGCATCTGGATTTTGCATATCGCCAATTTGAAGCAACGCCTCAACGCCCTTGTTCTCACGCTCATAACTCTTACTGTTTTTTGAGGAATGAACCGCTCGGCTCACCTGATAATATTCGGGTAAATAACGTTGTAACTGATCGGGTGAAATGATCACACGCTCTATTTTCTTGGGTGCCAGACTGCGCTCTAAATTTGCAAGCCAGTCGGTTTGAAAAGGCTGATCGGTTCCGATCACTACGCGATCAGCATGTACTTCAACCGCTAAAATTTGATTACGCTCGGCAAACTCTTGCGACATGACCGCAGTCAGTGCATTTACATCTGCTTTGAGTGGATCAATTAAATAAAATGCCAATCCTGATTTTTCTGCCAACCAGCGACTTAGACACAGTAAGTCTATGTTCTGCGTAGAATGTTGTTGATCTTTTAAACCAAAGTGAGCAATCCACTGCAACGGATGCCATTTCATCTGTTGTTTATTGCGCTGGGTTGTTTGTACCAGCAACTTGTCTCGCTCACTGATTCGGTGTGCTTTTAATAATTCTTCTAGGCACCAAACCGTATCAATTTCAAAGTTATAAGTCATTATTTTCCCTCTAGCGCTACTTTTAATATATCAGAGTTGACTGTTCAACACGCGAATAATCCAAAAACTCACGCGATTTGGTTGATCATTTGTATAGAGGATAGGCATAGAGTAAAAATTGCTTTAAAGTCTTACTTAAGGCATTAAAAAAATATCATTTAAAAGTACGGGTGACTAGATGGCGTTTAGCGCATTTAAAAACTTTCAGGAAGCCGGACAAGCAGTTTTGCATTATTTGCATCAAAAGTTTGGTTTTGATCTCTGGATGATCACTCGCGTTGAAGGTAATGACTGGATTGTATTGCAATCTGAAGATCACGGCTATGATGTAAAACCCGGTCGGGTTTTTAACTGGGCAGATTCGTTTTGCTCCCACATGGTGTTGGGAAAAGCGCCACGCATCGCGCCGCGCTCGGAAGAAATTCCGCTTTATGCGTCAGCCCCGATTGCACAGCAAGTCAACATTAAAGCTTATATTGGGCAACCTTTAGTCAACGAAGATGGTAGCCTTTTTGGTACCTTATGTGCGATTGACCCACAGCCGAAATCTGACAAAATTATTGAAGATGGTGGGCTGGTTGAATTGTTCGGCAACCTACTGAGTCATATCTTACAGCGTGAAATTCGTGAAAATGAACATATTCGCCAGCATGAACGTCTGCAAACCGAAGCGATTATGGACAGTATGACCCATGTTTATAATCGTCGTGGCTGGGAGCAGTTTATTGCTGCTGAAGAAGAACGCTGCCGTTTATATGGCAATACAGCAGCTGTATTCATGATTGATCTCAATGATCTCAAAAAAATAAATGATCTTGAGGGTCATGATTGTGGTGATCAATACATTCAACACGCTGCTCAGGTTTTAAAGCGTACGTTACGCAAACAGGATCTTGTCGCACGTCTTGGTGGCGATGAATTTGGCATCTTAACGCTCAATCTTGACCTTCAAGATTTGGAACAGCTTCAACGTCGGTTACTTCAACATTTTTTAGATGCCAAAATCAGTGCTGCGGTTGGCTATGCAATCCGTCATCCTGCCAAGGGACTGGTCATGGCATGCAAAGATGCCGATCTGGCCATGTATGCCCACAAACGTGAATGCAAGCAGTCCTTAAAGTTCTCAATTTAAAGAATCCAGTCCGATAATTTCAATCGTCGATTCATTCACTATAAAGCTCACATCAAGTCCGGCAAATTTCATTTTATATATACGTGAAGGATCATCTTGATATGCTGGACGCGGATCAAGTGATAATACTTGTTCCAGTTCGGCTGCATATTGCTCATTCATCAATTGCAGCGCTGTGAGTTGCTGTTTTTGTTGTTGTGCATTGTCTTGCCAAATCACGATTTTTCGCGGAGGTTGATCTTGTGCATAGCCACTGGTGGCATCCAAAATGGCATCGGAATAATGAATGTAAGGCTTAATATCAATAATCGGGGTGCCATGCAACAGGTCACTCCCCGTGACATACAGTCGAAGCGTTTTACCTTGTCGTTTAAGTGCTTTAAATTTCACGACGGATAAGCCAACTGGTGATGGGCGATACATGCTGCGGGTCGCAAATACGCCTATTTTCTTGTTACCGCCCAATCGAGGAGGACGCACCTGTGCCCGAAACTTCTCTGGCTCATTTGAGTGTTTGTTATCGTGAAATTGCCACAACAGCCATAAATGACTAAATGACTCGATTCCTTCAAATGCCAGCTCATCATCATAAGGCGCATGAAGTTCTATACAGGATTCGACCTCAACCAGATTCGGCTGCCGCGGAATACCAAATTTTTCCATATAAGGCGAATGCATGGTACCTATGATCGGGAGTGTTAACGACATCATCATCACTTTTTCTTATAAACACAATTAAATATATTCAGTTTATCGAGAATGATTTTAGATTAGAATAGCATACTGTTTTCTTTTGATCGTAATTGAGACCTTTAATGGCTGCTTTTAACGTTGAACGCATTACCCATGTTCACCACTGGAATGACACTCTGTTTAGTTTTAAAACCACGCGCGATGTTGCCTTACGTTTTAAAAATGGTCAGTTCGTAATGATCGGGCTTGAGGTCAATGGCAAACCATTAATGCGTGCCTACTCAATTGCCAGCGCCAATTATGAAGAAGAACTTGAGTTCTTTTCAATTAAAGTACAAGACGGCCCACTTACTTCGATCTTGCAAAAAGTACAGGTTGGTGACGAAATTCTGATTTCTAGAAAACCAACAGGTACTTTGGTTCATGACGATTTAAATCCGGGTAAAAACTTGTATCTGTTGTCGTCTGGTACAGGTTTGGCACCATTTTTATCATTGATTCGTGATCCAGAAACTTACGAAAAGTTTGAAAAAGTGATTTTGGTTCATGGTACACGCTGGATCAGTGAACTGGCTTATCAAGACTTAATTTTGAACGAACTGCCAAACAATGAATGGTTTGAAGAGCTCGATATCAAAAATAAATTGATTTACTACCCAACCGTTACTCGTGAGCCATTTGAAAATGAAGGCCGTGTAACGACTGCAATCGAAACAGGCGCTATTTTTGAAAAAATTGGCTTACCCCCATTTAACCCAGAAACAGACCGTGCAATGCTTTGCGGTAGTCCACACTTCCTAACTGATGTGGCTGCATTACTCGACAAAGCTGGCCTAAAAGAATCACCACGTATGGGTGTTTTAGGCGACTACGTGATTGAACGTGCCTTTGTTGAAAAGTAATTCTGAATCGCATAAAAAAACCGAGGTCACACATCCTCGGTTTTTTTATGCCTTATGTATTGCCCAAAGTGTTACCAAAAACAAAACTCGATACAGATAATCCACCCATAAAAGTAGACTCATGATAATTACGAGCACCGTTTTCGTTTTCTGCCGCTCCCACAGCCACCATTAACGGCAATAAATGCTCCTCCCGTGGATGTGCAATACGCGCAGCGGGTGCCTGCTGCCAATCGATCAGTCGCTGCTGACGTTCGCCTCCCTGACATTCCACTACGCTTTCATACAACCACTGATCAAACATTTTTGAAGGTTCAGTGGCTTGAGCATTAAACATTCTTAGGTTGTGATAGCTTAACCCACTCCCAACAATCAGAATATTTTGATCACGTAAGGGCGCCAAGGCCCGGCCTAAATCGAGATGCTCCTGCGGATTCAAGCCTTTTTTGAGTGATAACTGAACCACAGGAATATCTGCCGCAGGGTTAATCACCTGCATCGGAGAAAACATACCATGATCGTATCCACGTCTCTCATCTGTCTTTACTGCAATAGCGTTTTGTTCAAGCAATTGCGTCACTTGATGGGCAAGCTCGGGAGATCCGGCAGACGGATAATGAATCTGATACGTATGGGCAGGAAAACCACGATAGTCATAAATCATCTCAGGTTGAGTCGCTGTTTGGACAGTAAAGACCTGCTCTTCCCAGTGTGCAGAAACCATCAAAATTGCCTGTGGTCTTTGAGGCAACGTTTTGAGTAAGCCAGAAAGTGATTGTGCCAGTTTTGCATAGGTTGTTGCAAAAACTTCAGGCATCCATGGCCATGGCCCACCACCGTGAGAAATAAAAAAAACAGGTTGTCGTGTACTGGCATTTAACATATTTCCCTCTTTCTTTGCTTGATACTTAGAATGATGGTATTGATTCAATTACGACACGACAAGCGCAAAACCAGAACATATTGAAGTAAATTTAGAACGATATAATCTGAGCTAACCCTATGAGATAAAGGCTAAATAAAAAAAGGAACTGAATCGTTAGCCTATTCAGTTCCTATAAACTCAAAATTTGTTTCAGGCACCTTCTACGTCTGGATGCCTTGAATCATTGTTGATTAACCGTTGCGAATAATATAATCAAAGGCAGACAATGCGGCTTTAGCCCCTTCACCTGTTGCAACAATAATCTGCTTGTACGGTACCGTGGTACAGTCACCCGCAGCAAATACACCCTTCACATTGGTTTCGTTACGCTCATCAATGATGATCTCACCACGTACATTTAAATCCACTGTGCCTTTTAAGAAG
>NZ_BBNM01000010.1 GCF_000760595.1 Acinetobacter soli
CGGCTTATTACGTTCAAACTTGGCTTTAGCCATGATGATCTTCCTCGTTTACGTCGAAAGCAAGCTACAAGAGGCTACAAAAGGCATCGAAGCTACTCAGCACATCGACATTAGTCTAAAAAAACAGACGCCCAATACTTTAAAAGCAGACTAATTAGCCTGCTTTTTGAAATCTTTGTAGATTTTACTCTACCAAACTGTATCTGGAGCTCTTATCGAGATTTGAACTCGAGACCTCTCCCTTACCAAGGGAGTGCTCTACCACTGAGCTATAAGAGCGATAATCCTTCGATGGAGCGGGAGACGAGGATCGAACTCGCGACATGCAGCTTGGAAGGCTGCCACTCTACCAACTGAGTTACTCCCGCACAGCGTTGGTACATTTACCACTTCAATCGAAGTTAGTTGGTGGTGAGAGAAGGATTCGAACCTTCGAAACTTTCGTAGCGGAGTTACAGTCCGCCCCCTTTGACCGCTCGGGAATCTCACCAATATCACACTTAACTTTCAGTGTAAGTTCTTTACTTCAACATTGAACCACTTTAAGATGGTGCCGGCACACGGATTCGAACTGTGGACCTACTGATTACAAGTCAGTTGCTCTACCAACTGAGCTATGCCGGCGCTTCTTAGTGTTTCGTACGTTTCGTATCGGAACGGTGTGCAGTTTAGCAAAACTCACAAACGATGCAAGCGGTTTTTTAAAAAAAACCGCTAAAAACTCATAAAATCAATCCGTTTGACGATAATTCAACCGCTTTGATCACTGCGCGAGCTTTTATTTGGGTTTCATTCCACTCAGATTCAGGATTTGAGTCTGCTACAAGCCCTGCCCCCGCCTGTACATACACCTTATTTTCACGAATGACACAGGTGCGGATCGCAATCGACATGTCCATTTCACCATGCCAGCCTAAATAACCGACTGCGCCACCAAAAATGCCGCGTTTAACCGGTTCTACTTCGTCGATAATTTCCATCGCACGAATTTTTGGTGCACCGGAAAGGGTGCCCGCAGGGAAAGTTGCCTTAAAGACATCTAACGCATCGATATCGTCACGGACTTCACCCTGCACATTCGAGACAATATGCATGACATGTGAATAGCGTTCGATCACCATCCGGTCCGTCACTTGTACTTTACCAATCTTGGATACACGGCCCACATCGTTACGCCCAAGATCGATCAGCATCAAGTGCTCTGCAATTTCTTTCTCATCGGCCAAGAGCTCTTTTTCCAGCGCCAGATCTTCTTCTTTGGTCTTGCCACGTGGTCGGGTACCGGCCAGTGGTCGTACTGTGGCAATCCCATCTTCCAGACGCGATAGAATCTCTGGTGAAGAACCCACAATATGAAACGGTGTCTGATCGGTTAAGGTCTGTCCCTGCACCAAAAAAAGATACGGCGATGGATTAAGATGACGCAGCGCACGGTAAACCTGTAAAGGGTCCCCATCAAAATCCGATACCATACGATGACCCGGAACTACCTGCATGACATCCCCAGCACGGATATATTCTTTCACCGTTTCAATCGATGCCAAGAAGTTGTCTTTGCCAGTGAGAGATTCGAAGTGCGGCGGCGTGTGAGGTTTTGCCTGCAGGCTCACCGGTGTCGCCAGTAACTGCTCAAGGCTGTCGAGTTGATGCTGTGCCTGTGTAAAAGCATCTTCATGTGCAGTATCGGCATGCACAATTAGAAACAGTGTGTCTTTGAGATTGTCAAAAATAATTACGGTCTTGGAAAGCATCATCCAGATATCAGGTAACCCAACTGGATCGGCCTCTGGTACGTTGTTCAGGCGCGGCTCGATATAACGCACCGCATCGTAACCAAAGTAGCCCACCAAGCCCCCAGAAAATTGCGGGAGTTCTGGTGTGAGTGCGTGCGGTGGAACCTTAAACTGCTGCTGATACTCGCGAATATAGGTAAACGGATCTGTGCATGGTTGAGTAGAAATCTGACCTTGTGGATTTTTAATGGTCAACTGCCCTGTATTACAGGAAAAAACTGTAGATTCTCCCAGCCCAATAATGGAGTAGCGCGCCCAGTTTTCACCTCCCTCTACCGACTCAAACAAATATGCTTGAGTATGATCGCGCAAACGCGCAAAGACCGACAGTGGCGTATCGGTATCGGCCAAACGTTGTCGATAGACGGGAATCGTGTTGTAGCCAGCAGCTTTAAGTTGTTCAAACTGAGTGTGTGTTGTCATGATGTTATCTCAATGGTTTTAAGTGAAGCCCGATAAAAGTGATTAAAGACGCGATTATCGCCATCGAAACACCATGCGCTGATACATGCCCCACCCCTGTATTACTAAATCAGTTGATCTAGACGGTCCACCACCTGTTGTGGCTGACTGTCGTAAATATTTTCTCCATGATTATAGCCATAGCTGACCACAATACAATCGATACCCGCGCGACGTGCTGCTTCCACATCATTTTTAGAGTCGCCAATCATGAGTGTTGCGTGAGGCTCGACATTAAATTGTGCAGCACTATGTAGAAGGGGTAATGGATCGGGCTTGCGAACTGGCAAGCTATCCCCTCCCACCACCAGATCGAAATAATGCGCAATGTCTAGTTCTTCAAGCAACTTGCGCGCAAGTGCTTCTGGTTTGTTGGTGACACATGCCATACGAATGTGCTGTGCCTGACAACGTTGTAAAAATGCTTCAACGCCATTAAATAGCCGACTGGTCACACATAACTCTTGGGCATAGACATGCAGGTAGTGCGCCAGAAGCTGCTGATGACGCTCAGGATCGATCTGCTGAAATAAAAAAGTCAGCACCGCATCACAGAGTTTGCCTGTGCCCTGTCCAACCCACTGACGAATTTGTGTCTCACTCACTTCCGGCCAGCCAAGATCACGCAAGGTGATGTTCATGGCACGATACATATCGGATGCGGTATCGACCAAGGTTCCATCTAGATCAAACAATACCAATTGACGACGCTCTAATTGCACTACACTCATATTTTACCTGTCTGCTAAAAACCAAAAGGCATGCGTTTGGCATGCCTTGAGTGACCTTACGATTGATCGGGCATGCTTACTTTAAAAATACCCACGCCATCACTGCAAGAATAATCAACACCACGATGGTCATAAAACCCACAGAGGCATTTTTACGTTGTTCAATTTCTTTTTCTACCGACGAAACTGGTTGCTCAATGGCCACAGGTTTCGGATCTGGTGTTGCATTCACCACCACGCCGTCTGGAATTGGCGCAGGTTTTGGTACGGCAACGTTTTGCGGCATACCTTCACGGCTCACTTCAGCACCGGTATCACGTTCGGTTAAAGTTGGCATACCTGCATCGACGGGCTGTGTCTGATGCGCATTAACATTTGGCTGTTCCACCGAATGATGAACCGGCTCAAGCTCAACCTCAGGCAACGCCTCTCGCTCAAGTTGTGGTTTTGCTGGTGCCAACACTGCAAATTTAAGACTGGCAAACTGAACAATATCGGCATCGTGAAGCTGTACTTCGCCCTCGATACGCACGTCATTCACAAAAGTACCATTGGATGATTTTAGATCTTGCACCCAAAGTTGATCGTTTTGCAGCAGTAGCGCTGCATGTTTACGCGATACTTCGGCTGCTTGCAAAACCAAACCGGCATCCTGATGGCGACCCACCAGCATGTCCTGCTCAATCGCAATTTCCTGTCCTGTAAATTCACCTGTAATGGCTTGTAATTTCCACGTCATCATCTTAAGTCTGTCTCTTATCGTGATTTGTGATCATCATAACATGCTTCATGTCTTCGTCGCCTGCCGTTATGACACAGGTCGCAAGGTGGTCGTCGTCACTGTATTTTTGGTTCGCTCTACTTCTGGCTCATTCAAGGACTGGGTGTTTACAGTCGGTTGTACGGGTAAGGCATAAGAAGTCCCTTTGCGCACAACGGGTGAACTTGGGCGTACTGTTGCCACTGGCGTGGTGACCGTTGTGGCGGGAACCTGCTGATAACGGGTGCTCGGAACCGCAGCGACAGGCGCGGCAGGTTGTTGGTAGAGCTGTTCTAGATTTTCTGGCAATTTAGCGAAGTTGCCATTTTTATCCATAGAGAGCTGTAAACTGTAAAGCTGATTGTAGCGCTGCTGCGAAATCCGGCGCACATCATTGGCATCGCCCACAATGGTTGGGTGAATAAACACCAGCAGATTACGTTTTTCGTTGCTATTTGAATCTGCACGGAACAAACGCCCAACGTAGGGAATACTGCTTAAACCCGGCAAACCTTGACGCGACAACGTGCGGTTATCCGAAATGAGGCCACCTAAGACCACAGTCTGGCCGTGTTCTGCCAACACCGAGGTTTTGATGGCACGTTTACTGGTAATCAGATCGGTGGCTTGGCCCTTGTCTTGCACAGCAGAAACTTCTTGCTCGACTTCCAGACGCACCGTGCCGTTTTCACCAATGTGCGGAATCACCTTGAGCGTGACACCCACATCTTTACGCTCTACCGTGGTGTAGGGATTGGCCACACCCGTTGAAGTTGTTGAAACCGACCCCGTCACAAATGGAACATTCTGCCCCACCACAATATAGGCTTCTTCGTTGTCCATCGTGACAATCGATGGTGTAGAAAGCAAATTAGATTTGGTATTGGTCTTAAGTGCCTGAATAAGCGCACCATAGGCTTTTCGTGAGTTACTAAAATTACCTAGCGCTAAGGTCGCACCACTGCCACCATTTGAACCACTGGCAATCGCAGATGCAGCACCTGTAGAGCCATTAGACAGATAACCCGCTGCAATTGAAGCTAGGCTCGCGCCTACGTTGCTAAAACTGATCAGGCCAATACCACTGCTTAAATCCCCCAGCGCCCACTGAATCCCGAGTTGATCGGCATCATCCCCCGACACCTCAATAATGGCTGCTTCAATCAAGACTTGTTCACGGCGAATATCGAGTTGCTGAATCGCCGATTCAATTTCGCGCATCAATTGTGGTTCTGCTTTGACCACCAAAGCATTTTGTGCACTGTCGGCAATAATACTGACACCATTATTGTTAAAACTGGTGATGCTGTTTTGATTGTTCGCATTATTACTGCTATTGAGATTAATGGATGAACCAGATGTAGCGTTATTGCTGCCCGTGGTATTACTCTGCGATGCACTTCCACCAATGAGGCTATTGAGACCAGTGGAAGAAGATGAACCCGAGTTACTCCCAGTTTTACTTTGCGAGCTATTTACGGCCTGACCACTGACCAGCCCTTGTAAAATTTCTGCCAGGTTCTTGGCACTGGCATATTTGAGACGAAATACCTTCAATCCACCCAAGCGATCTGCTGAAGGTACATCTAAGGTTTCAATCATGTTGCGGATTCGCTTACGCGTTCCGGTATCCCCTTTGATCAAAATCCGGTTGGTGCGGGCATCAGCAATAATTCTGACACGTGAACCGGTCACATCTTTTGAAGCGCCCGTTGAACTGATTGACTCAAGTAGCCCCACCATTTCTTCAGCTTGGCTATTTTGCAGGGTAATGGCCTCGACATCATTTTGTCCCGTACCATCAAGGTTGCGAATAATGGTTTCGAGTTGTGCAATGTTTGCTGCCCGATCTGAGACAATTAGTGCATTTGTGCCCGGCACGGCAGCAAGACTGGCAAATTGAGGCATCAAAGGCCGCAACGCCGGAATCAGATCGTTTGGATTGGTGTTTTCTACCCAAATAACCCGCGTGACCACTTGGTCTCCACGGGCGCGATTGCGCATATCGTAAGGTAAACCTGCATTTTTAACGTTGCTGTCTGGCACCAGTTTGATGGTATTACCAGAAGGAATCGCCACCACGCCATTGACGTTCAGTACACCCAGAAATAAATCATAGACTTCATCACGCGTTAATGGCTTGTTGGAAATGACCGTGACGTTGCCTCGAACACGTGGATCAACTGCAAAATTTTTACCCGTGATATCCGCCACTTCATTGATAAAAGCCGTTAAATCGGCGTCGCGTAAATTAATTTTCCATGTTTGTGCATACGTGCTTGTACTGATCACAGCCATCACCGGAGCGGCTGCAACTAAAGCCCAAAGGGGACGATGATTAAATAAAGCCATAGCGGGTTATTTTTCCTAAAATTATGGTGACCATCTGATATCACTTAAAACTTTGTTGTACGGTCATCACTTGATCACCACGTTTTATTTCTATTTTCACTTGTCCATCACGTCGCGCCTGTTCGAGCAATTGAACATCGTTTTGTCCTTGTCCAACACGTTGACCATTGACAGACAATATACGATCTCCAGCCCTCAAGCCCAATGTATTTTTTAAAGCCGCGGGTGTCCGTTCGGTCACCTCATAGCCATCGGCGGTGCTGCTGACGCCCATATTTTCCAAATATTGCTCACGATTTTGCTGCATTTGCTGAATGGCCTGACCCAAAGCGGCTCCCGAACCAGAGCTACCGGTATTACTTGCAGGAGGAACGGATGTGGCATTTTGAGGGGTAGTCGTGGTACCCAGAATCGGTTGATACAGCCCATTTTCCATGCCTTTAAACCGAATTTCACGCGTGGTGCCGTTGGGCTGACTCAAGACCACATGATCCCAATACACTTCACTGAGTTGATAGCTGCTATTGTCCACTGCCTCACCCACACGATAACGATCCACACTGTCTTTACCCTTGATCACAGCAGAAGACAATCGTGATGGATACGCCAGCATCACCCCCTGTAACTCAAAGTTTTGCTGATCATTGGGATTATTCGATAATTGTGGTTCGTTAAACAGGGCAAAGCTGCTGATATTCGGAATTTGTGCTTGTTGGGAGCCTAATTGAACCCGCTCAAACTGCATCGCCTGTGGAGGGGCTAGAATTAGCCAGAACAGTGCTGCCAGCTTCCAGCACAGCCACACAATCAACAGCCCCAATATGAGAGGTGCCAAGCGATCCAATTGACCGAGCCGTTTTTGCCGAATGGTTTCCACCCATGACTTGAGCATTATGACGCTCCTTTAAGCAGGGGCTGACGTGAACTGATCACATAGGTATCAAGCCCGGCCTGACCGTTATACGAGGGTACATTCAGTAGAAAACGCTGGGTAAGACGAACATCAAGCATGAGGTCGGGTGCCAGCAATAAATTCACCATTTTTTGATTACGCTGATCACGGATATCAAATTCAAGTTGATTATCTTGATTCAATACAGTCCCTTGCAGCGATGGCATATTCATACGCTCTTGGCGCTGGGCAAAGGTATACCCCAAAGGCCCACCCGCCCATTGCATATTGCCAGATGCTGCGCTGAATCCTTGTGCTTTTTGATAATTCAACTGGACATCTTTAAGCTGGATACTATTATTTGGCCATTGCCAATTGACGAGTGCTTTTAAGCTGTCGGGTGCAATCTCGCCGTTTAAATTTCGAATGCTGAGTTTTTTCCCAAAACCATAACCGACATTGCCATTTAAAACAGTATTGGCACTATGAATTTCTACGTGTGCGCCAAGCTTTAATAAGAACAGATCCATCGGACGGACAGTCCAGTGCACAGAACCCTTTAGCTGATCTTTATGCCAGTCGGCTTGACCTTGCCAGATATTGCCTGAGACATTACTCAAGATTTGGTTGTTTTTCGAAAATTTTGCAATTAACCAGTTGGCTGGAATCTGTAAAATTACAAATACTCCAAAGACAATGACTGCAAAGATCCACCATTTTAATTGTTTCGACTTTTTATTCATTCAGTCATTACCGCTGCACAGTGTCTTCCATGGATGAGGAATTTCCTCTCTTTACGACATTATGCATACTTTTCCATCATCGCCAATTCACTTATATAAAAAAACCAAGCAGATGCTTGGTTTAATCGAGCTTACTGGCCAAAGGTGACCGAATGATGAAATTAGATAAGGAAATCTTCTAATTTTGCACCTTTTTCAAGCTCAGCGACTAACCAGCGCGGTTGTTTACCACGACCAGTCCACGTTTCTTCTGGATTGCTCTTGCTGCGATAGCGTGGCTCTACAGATTTACGTGTTGTTTTCTTACGTTTCTGCGCGCCGTATTCAAGTAACTGCTCAACGCTATAACCCACGCTTTCAGCAACTTCTAAAATTTGGTTATACGCATCTTCAATTGCTTGATCTTTTTTAGAGGCAATAAGTTGCTCAGCTTCTGCTTGCAAACGCTTTAAATCTTCAACGGATAATTCGCTAATATCTGGTTTCATTTAAACCAACTCCAAGTTTATTAAAACTTTTTAACAATAGACCAATAACGCTAACTGTTTAAATCACATCTAAGCTCATAATATTTAGATTAGTTTAAATAATCAAGCAATGTCTTCATGTTAAAACAGGAATCTATTTAAATAAATATGATTAAAGCGTCGCTTTCATTATTTATACAAATCTTAATTTTGACTTAATTGATCTCAATTAAAAATAGTAGGTGTATTTCCAGCGACAGTTTCAAGCTCAATAATCTTGTTTTTTATATTATTTGGAATAGCCTGTTTTTTTAAGGTGTTTTTATCGACCACCACCATAATGGCTTCAGCACTGGCCACCCAAGTATTTTGTGTCGTACTCCAGATCTGATACGTCATTTTAAAACCGCTGGTCCGAATCTCTTCAATAGATGCCGTAATTTTAAGTGTATCGGGATAAAATACGGGTTTTAAATATTTGCACTGATTTGAGGCAACAACGGTATACACCTCTGCTGCAAAAAAATCCAAAATGTCCATATATTTAATCCGGGCACTTTCGATATAACGATAATACAACACATTATTCACGTGACCGAATGCGTCCATGTCGCCCCACGCGACTGCCTGCTCATGGATAACAGGATGTTGATTGAGTTCCTTCATCTTTTTTCTCATATTTTAAATTGAATAAAATTTGCATCATTTTCAAAAATAAGATTGAGCTGTTGAACCAACTCATCATTGTCTTTAATTTTCGCTTTAATTCTTAAATAGCTCATTAAAACATTGTCTGGATACAGTGTCAGTAATGCATCTGCTTGCGCATGCCGCTCAGTGGCTTCATAAACATACCATTTAGCAAAACTTAAAATCGGCTGACTTAAATATATCTGCTCCATTTCTTCAATTTTAGTTTCAATATCAGCATAATCTGGTGCTTGTTTTAACAATTGTTGCTGAAACCATAAATAAAATACGTCCCGATCAAACTGTTCACGTAGTAAATGCAATGCCAAACGCTCATGCTGAATACTCATTTCTGGCATGCGTGATAAAAGTTTTAGCCAGAGCACCTTACTACTATACGGTCTTGTCTGTATTTCTTGTTCCAATTCTAAATAACGTTGCTGTAAGGCATATAAATCATCTACCGATGCATCTTCAAACTGAGTTAATACCTGTTGCAACCAAAGATCACGTGTTTGCGCATCTAGATGCCCATATTGAAGCGAGCGTAAATATAACCAAGATTGCTGAAGGGCTAAACGTCCCCAGTATTCTGTAATCTTTTGGCGATAGGACTGCTCAATATCTTTGAGCCAAGGTGATAACTGATGCTGTTGAAGAAATTCGAGGTGCGTTAAAGCCTTTTCTGTATCATGCAAAGCAAGAAAAATTTCGATACGTTGCAACTCTGCCAGCTCAAATGCCATCGGCGCGGTATGATTCAGTGCGTTGAGTGCCTGTGTATAATGACCTTGCCTAGACAGCAGCTTGGATTCAACAATGCCTTTTAACAAACCAGATTGGGTAAAAATTCGATCGATAAATGCATGTTGATCCTGTGCAGCATCAAGCAGCCAGATGACACCAAGTTGTTCATAAGGATGTAGGTTTTTAAAATCAAAAACCGTTTCTAGTTTACGTTGCTCACGGCTTAAATAGCGCTTCACGCTAATCCAGAGCAGTTGCAACACAAAACCTAATATGGCAATGACAAAAATGGATGCCCAAACAGTTGTTTGTAGCTGCCAGTCACGCCAATAGACATACACATAGCCGGCACCAAAGCCATAACTTAAAACACTCAGTATCGCCAAAACAAACAAGGCACCAATCAGATAGGTCCAGATTAATCCTTTCATACAGCTTCCTTCTAGCCGATCAGCGCTAAAGCGGCAAGTTTAGGTACAGGAACAACGGGCACCTGCTTGAGTTTTTCAAATTTTGATTTTAATTGCTGGCTGTTTTTATCGGGTAGCTGGCCTATTTGCTCGATGATGGTTTGGATAGTGGTTTGATACTCAGTGACCTGCCCCAAATTAAGTGCTTGTTTGGCTAAAATCAAACGCAACTGAACTTCTTTCAAAACTAATTGTCGATTCATAAGATTGGCTGAGGGCTGCTGAACCTTCTCAAACTGGAACCAGCCTTGCCAGAAATACGTCGTGTCACTACGATCAAGCTCCACACGCGACTGATGTCCAGCTTGTTGTAGCAGTTTGTCCATTTGCGAAATTAAGGCATTAAATTGTTCACGCTGTGCCGATTTAACATTCACTACCTGCTGAATGGTTTGTCGATCTTGGGCCAAAGCCACATGCAGACTGTCTTTGAGTGTAGGTGCCAGATTAAATAACCCTAAAGATTGATCCAATTCATTGAGCTTTTCAACTGCCAACGTATATTGTTGTTGTTGCAATGCAAATTCGACAAACTCCAACTGTTGCTTGATCAAAACAACCGGATTTGCTGTAAAAGCAGCATTTGTAACCGGTGCCGATGAAGGTGAATGCTGTTCAGGTGCTGTAACGATCTGGCGTTGTAAAGCCACCAGTTGATCGTTCAGCTTGGCATTATTTTGATCGAGTTTGAGTAAATTTTGTTGAAGCACCGGAAGCTGCTGAGAAATTTGAAACATGTCATAACTTAGCTTGGCCAACCAACCTAAAGCTAAAATCAAAATGACAGATAAAATTTTTCTCATAATGTTCCTGATTATGCCTGTAAGTGACGCAAAAGCGTTGCCGCCTTAAGATTCTCCACACGTATGATAGTAAAACTCTGTGAAGACTGGTTCTGATAGATCGTTAATATTTGTTCGAGTCGTTCGCCCAAGACCACGTAATCACATAAATCAAAGAGTGGCGTATCATGCTGGGTCAATGACAGCCAGTTGAGCCAACTGGCTTCACTGCTGATTAATACCCAAGCCCTTTGTTTTTGTTCTTTAATTTTGGCTGCAATATTGCCAATCTGCTGTTTGCTAGCCAGAGGACAACGGCGATCATATAAAACAAAATTGAGAATTTGAACCCCTTGCTCGGCCAGGTGTTGCATCATAAATTGCCGACCGCCTTCACCACGCCAAAAGGCCACACGATGGAGCGCGCTCTGAGTTTCAAAAACAGGGAGATGCAGCATCCCTTCAGAACTTTCGATCGTCGGTACATGCGCCTGAATACCATAATGCGACAATGTTTGTGCTGTTTGCTGCCCTACAGCAATCCAGTCAGCCTGTGCCACATCCTGCAAGGTGAGCCCTGCACGCTGCAAATAGCGCATTCCAATTTCAACCGCAGTCGGGCTTACCACCACGATCACTTGCGCATGCGTTAAGTCTTGATAAAGCGCGTTCAAATGCGCATCGAAGGGCTGCTCCACCAGTTCCAGTAATGGCAGGCACTCAACCCGAAAGCCTTGCGCAGCTAAGGCTTGTGTTAGCTCATCGGCTCGATCCAGAGGTCGCGTGTTGATAAAATACATATTTAGTCGCGGTATAACTCGCGCAGTAAATCGCCAGCGCCTTGCTCAAGTAATTGTTTTGCAAGTTGAATGCCAAGTGCTTCGGCCTGATCCGGATGCCCCTGAACGATATCTTTCAACAGAATATCACCCTTTACACTGCCAACTCGTCCTTCTAACGTCAAGAAGTCATGATCAAGAGTGGCATAACCTGCTATCGGTACCTGACAACCGCCTTCAAGATACGCGTTAAAAGCTCGTTCAGCACGTACGCATGCACTGGTATGCTCATGCGCAAGTGGTGCGATCAGTTCCAGTAATGCATGATCATCTGAACGGCATTCCAGCCCTAATGCACCTTGCCCTACCGCAGGTAAACTCATCTGTGGTAGCAGCGTGTGACGAATACGCTCGTTCAGACCTAAACGCTTTAGGCCTGCACTGGCCAGAATAATCGCATCATATTGACCCTGATCCAGCTTCGATAACCGCGTGCCTACATTGCCGCGTAAATCGATAATATTCAAATCTGGACGTTGCTTTAAAATCTGGCACTTACGGCGCAAACTCGATGTACCCACGCGTGCACCCTGTGGCAGTGCATCGAAATGGCTAATCTCATTCGATACAAAAGCATCAAGTGGATCTTCTCGCTCACAGATCACCGCGAGGCTTAATCCTTCAGGCAAATGCATCGGTACATCTTTCATGGAATGCACGGCCAGATCTGCCCGCCCATCCAGTAATGCCGCCTCAAGCTCTTTGACAAATAAGCCTTTACCCCCAATTTTGGCTAAGGGCGTATCTAAAATTTTGTCACCTTGGGTTACAAATTTGACCAGCTCAACCTGAAGTCCCGGATGAAGTGCCTGTAAACGATCACGAATGTGTTCTGCCTGCCAAAGTGCAAGCGGGCTTTGTCGTGTAGCAATCTTTAAGGTCTGCATAAGGGCTCAGATCGATAAAAAAACAGACTCTAAACTTAACTTGATTGATTAAAAATGCAAGTAAAATATCCCCGTAGCGCATCAAATCAGGATCAAGTTGGCTCAAATTTATAGTTTTTGCATGCGATCACGCAAATAGGGTAAATGACGCCGACTGACCGCAAGCCGTTCATCGACCTCTTTACAGCGTACCTGGTATTGTCCTGAACTGATCAGCTCCAGACCGTCCAAATAATCCATCGAGACCAATGCATTGCGATGAATACGAATAAAACGATCTTGAAATTCATGCTCGAGATCTTTGAGTGTCTCGTCGATCAGCACACTGCCATGCTTATGACGTACGGTGACGTATTTCTGATCTGCCAGAAAATAGTAAATATTTTCAACCGGAATCAGCTCAACACCACGATAAGTACGTGCCGTAATATGCTGGCGCTGATGAGGACGATCATGGGTATCTTGCTGTTTAATGTGCGTGATCTGGGCCTGATTTAAACGCGGCAACTGATGCAATACACGCGCCAGATCGTCTTGCGCAATCGGTTTGAGTAAATAACCTTGTGCTTTGGATTTAAACGCATCCAGTGCATGATCATCATAGGCGGTGCAAAAAATAATCGCCGGCATTGGGTCGAATGTACCTAATTGTTCTGCACATAATAAGCCGTTCATTTCTGGCATCTGAATATCCAGCAGCACCACATCAGGCTGATGTTGATCCACCAGCTCAATCGCGTCACGACCATTACAGGCATGCGCAACCACTTCATGCCCCAATTGCACCACCAACCGTGACAAACGTTCAATCGCAAGAGGTTCATCGTCGCAAATCAGAATCCTCATTTTTCCTCCTTTGTCGTGGCCCCATGACATCCTGTTTTTAAGGGGTTTCAGACTTATTATTTTGATCGGTATTGATAACTTACCACTGTGGTATATAACTCACGTGCGCAATAATTTTGAAATTTTACTGTACGTCCATAGTACGCAATTAAACGCTGCTTCACATTTTCAACGGCAATACCGTGCCCATTTCTCGATTTTATTTTATCCAGACTGTACGGATTAGTAATGACTATACTGACCTCACTTTGCAATATTTCAACCAGTATTGTAATGGTACTGCGTGAACTACTCGGTTCAACGCCATGAAAAATACAGTTTTCCAGCAAAGGTTGTAAAGTCAGGAGTGGAATCTGGACCTGTTGAAATTGGGGCTGATTCGGATCAAATTTCCATTCCACATGCAATCGGCTACCCAAACGCACACTTTCGATAACCAAATAGCGTTGGCAAAGTTCGATTTCATCGGCCAAGCTGACCAGTTTTAGCTCTTGAAAACTGGCTCTAAACAAACGAGACAAATGGATCAGTAAGGTTTCGGCTTTTTCCGGATCGATACTGATCAAACTGACTACATTGTTGAGGCTATTAAACAAAAAATGTGGATGAATACGCGCCTGCATGGCCTGAATTCTGGCATTTAATTCACTATATTGCTGCTTCAACCATTGATCCCGCATGTACATATAACGCAGACAAAAACCACCCAATAACACACCATAGCTGAGATGCATGCTGGCACCAGTAAACAACTGTGGCCATGTTAAGGTATGAAAATGAAAGTGGCTCCCCCAGTGCAGCATAAGATTGGTTGCGACGGTGGTAAGTAGTACAATCATTTGTAACAGAACGAACGCCACCCCCAAGGCAGCAACCTGCGGTAAACGATGTAAATTACTTTGAAAGCGATCGATCAGTGCCGAAAAAGCAAAAACCACCCAATTAATGAATAAGATATATTGCAATAAGCGCAACCCATCGAAGGCTGCCCACGTCCCTGCTTCTGCCAGTGTAAGCACCAACGCCAGCACATTACTGGCCACAATCAGTTCTAATAAATGTTGCCAATGACCAATTTTGGTAAAAAAATAGGATTTCTGCATTGCTGTCTTGTGCCTGCGCTGTGTTTTCTTGTCATTTGATGCGTCGGCAAGTGCGGCAGAATTTGTTATACTCTTTTTTATTTTACCGAGCCGACATGACCACATCTTCTCAATCCGCTGAACAGCCAACCGCAAACCAAACGTCTGGTATGTGGGGCGGTCGTTTTACCGAAGCGACCGATGCCTTTGTTGCTGAATTTACCGCATCTGTGCAATTTGACCAACGTTTTTATAAACAGGATATCGCAGGCTCTATCGCGCATGCGACCATGCTTGCCAAAGTCGGTGTACTCACTGATGCAGAGCGTGACGATATTATTCAGGGCTTGAGTGAAATCAAAGCCGAAATCGAAGCTGGCCGCTTTGAATGGCGTATTGATTTAGAAGATGTGCACATGAATATTGAGTCACGTTTGACTCAGCGTATTGGGATTACGGGTAAAAAACTGCACACTGGCCGCAGCCGTAACGATCAAGTCGCCACTGACATTCGCTTGTACCTACGCGATGAAATTGACGATATTTTGTCGATTTTACAGCGCCTGCAAAAGGGCTTGTTAGGTTTGGCTGCCAGCCATACGCATACGATTATGCCAGGCTTTACCCATTTACAAACCGCTCAACCAGTAACCTTCGGACATCATCTGTTGGCTTGGTTTGAAATGTTTGTTCGTGACACCGAGCGTCTGCAAGACTGCCGCAAACGCGTGAACCGTATGCCATTGGGTTCTGCTGCTCTGGCAGGAACCACGTACCCGATTGATCGTGCCTATACGGCGCAGCTACTTGGTTTTGAAGCTGTTTCTGAAAATTCACTCGATGCAGTATCTGATCGTGATTTTGCGATTGAATTTAATGCAGCAGCTGCACTGATCATGATGCATTTGTCACGCATGTCTGAAGAGCTGATTCTATGGACTTCGGCACAGTTCAAATTTGTGAATATTCCAGATCGCTTCTGTACTGGCTCATCGATTATGCCGCAAAAGAAAAATCCAGACGTACCTGAACTGATTCGTGGTAAATCAGGACGTGTGTTTGGCGATTTGATTAGCTTGCTCACGCTCATGAAAGGTCAGCCACTAGCCTATAACAAAGACAACCAAGAAGACAAAGAACCGTTGTTTGATGCGATTGATACCGTACGCGGCTCATTAATGGCCTTTGCCGACATGGTGCCAGCATTGGTTCCGAATATCGAGATTATGCGTGAAGCTGCACTTCGTGGATTCTCGACTGCAACCGATCTTGCCGACTACCTTGTGAAAAAAGGCGTGGCATTTCGCGATGCGCATGAGATTGTGGGTAAAGCAGTGGCGCTTGGCGTACAAGAAGATAAAGATCTGTCTGAACTTTCACTTGAGCAACTCCAACAGTTTTCCGATTTGATCGGCGCCGATGTATTTGACAAAGCCCTCACCCTTGAAGCCTCTGTCAATGCGCGTGACCATATTGGCGGAACATCACCAAAACAGGTTGAAGCTGCAATTGCACGCGCTCATGACCGTCTTGCCCAACTTTATGCTTAAGGAAACGCCATGACTCGTCACGTATTTTGTCGTAAATATCAAAAAGAAATGGAAGGCCTCGATTTTGCACCATTTCCGGGAGCCAAAGGTCAGGAACTGTTTGAACATGTTTCTAAACAGGCATGGCAAGAATGGCTGAAGCATCAAACCACGCTCATTAATGAAAAGCGACTCAACGTTTTTGAACCTGAAGCGAAAAAGTTTCTGGAAGAACAGCGTGAAAAGTTCTTCAACAATGATGCCAGTGTTGAAACTGCCGAAGGCTGGAAACCCGAGCAAAACTAATCTTGCTTTTCTGGTTGACTCAGGCAGACCCGAGAACGGTCTGCCTGTTTTTTTATGTTTACGCCATACCCCATTGAGTCACGGATTCACTACGTTGTTTTTATAATCTTACAGATCATCATATAACATTACATAGCCTCACAAGACTACTCAAGACATCCTTACCAATGTGATCTACTATAAACCTATAGCAAGATGTTACCCCGCATCTTGAATAAAAATGCAGCTTAACGATGTTTTCATCCCAGATTTTCCCCCAAAAAATCTGGGATTTTTTTATTTAAAATTGAGGCTGATCGACGTCAGTTTTAAGATCACGTGATTCGATTTTTATGTGCATATAAAAAACCTTAGCATATCGCTAAGGTGTTTTGTGGCTGATAACAATGTGCTTGATCACAATAGAGTTATTTACGCTGCACATGTTGTTCAATTTCTTCAATTTTGGTGTGTCGTACATCGAGGCCTTTGGCCATATAAATGACTTGCTCTGAAATATTACGCGCATGATCGCCAATACGTTCAAGTGAGCGGAGCACCCACATCACATTAATCACTCGCGATATATGTCGTGGATCTTCAATCATATAAGTCATTAATGTTCGTGTCGCAGACTGATATTCACGATCAATGTCGGCATCAGCCAGTAATACTCTTAAAGCCTGCTCTGCATCGAGTCGTGCAAAGGCATCCAAGGCATCATGAATCATGACACGTACCTGATTCCCAATATGGCGTGTTTCCATGTAGCCACGTGGAGAACCGCCTTCTTCACATAAATTTTGTGCAATACGGGCAATTTTTGCAGCTTCATCGCCAATACGCTCAAGGTCGGTATTGGCTTTACTCATGGCAATCACCATACGCAAGTCAATTGCAGCAGGATGACGGCGTGCCAAGATCAGGGTCAGTCCCTCATCGATTTCGCGTTCATACTGGTTCACCACGTTGTCTTGGTATTGTACATCGACCGCCATTTCGACGTCGGTATCCAGCAAGGCATGAATTGCATTGGCCACCTGCTGCTCGACCAGCCCACCCATGGTCATGAATTTGGTATTCACCCCTTGCAAATCCTCGTTAAATTGAGAGGAAATATGGTGGGTCAAGACAGGATTAGTTGGACTCAAAACAGCCTCCAAAACGGGCTAAATGCACGGTACAAAGTTGAGCAGAGATTAAAGCACATTCATTGTGAAACTTTAATGACAATGCCGCAATTTCATTCGAAATTTAATCGTTGCCGAGCCAAGTATTCATCTGCACCAGATCTTCCTCACTGAGTTGTCCAACCGCAGCTTTGAGCTTGAGCACATTGATCAGATAATCATATTGGGCATTGACATATTCTTGCTTGGCCGAAAACGCATTGCGCTGCGCCAGCAAGACGTCCACCATGGTTTTGAGACCTTCGTTATAACTCGCAAAGGAAGCCTGCGACACCTGTTCGGCTGAACGCATGGCCGCTTGTCGCGCTTCGAGTTTGGATTGGTCGGTTTGTAATTGTAAAAAGGCTTGCTTGACCTCAACGCTGGCACTGCGCTCTGCAGCATCGAGTTGGGCCTGTGCCTGATCAAGCTGGGCAACGGCTTTTTTAATTGAGGTCTGGGTCTGTCCGCCATTAAATAGATTCCAGCTTAGCTCCAGTCCAATCTGATCAAAGGCACCATTGGTGGAAATCAGTGTATCTGGACTTTGTTTGGTATAACCATAAGTGGCCAATGCATTTAACTGTGGATAAAGTGCTGCTTTTTCCACACGGCGGTTATCGTCTGCATATTGGCGCTGTAGACGAGCTTGCTGAATAGATAAATTGTGCGTCTGAGCCAGTTGCAACCAGTCGTCTAGGCGTGCAGGGACTGGTGGCTGATACACCACATCGGTGCGAAGCACAGCTAATCCCTGATCTGGGTTATGCCCAATAAACCGATTGAGTTGCTCTTGAGCCAGCATCTGCTGCACCTGACCTGAAATGCGGTTCGCGCGCGCATTTTGATACTGCGCATTGGCTTCACTAACATCGCTTCGCGCCAATAAGCCCTGCTGTAATTTGGCATTCATCATCTTTAATTGTTCAGATAATGCCTGTTCTTCTTGTAAATAAGTACCATTGAGCGACTGCTGACGCAGTACATTAAAATATGCCTGTGCGACATCTAACAGATGTTGCTGTATCTGGATTTTCAGCGTGACTTCACTCAGCTGAACCGAGGTTTTTACTTGCTTATAGCCCTGCCATGCATCCATTCGAAATAGCGGTTGACGTGCGGTTAAAGAAACCTGTCTCTTGGTCGATGTGTTGCTAATCAAGCTGTTCGACACATCTGTGCCACCCGGAAAATCGAAAGACTGATCATTTTTAACGGATTGTCTGTCACGCGTCAGATTGCCCGCCAAGGTCACTGTAGGTAACAAGGCACCTTTGGCAATGCCCAAATTGAGTTGATCAGCCTGGAACTGATACAAATTAGCTTGCAAGGTTGGGTCATTTCGTTTTGCCAGATCGTAGGCACCCACCAGATCCAGTGCAAACAGCGACTGAACACCGCCCAACATCCCCATAACGACAATCAGTTTTTTTATAGACATCTAAGAATGATCAACCTTGAATAGTGCTGTTCTAGACTAAGAAAAATCAGGCAAAAATACAATTGATCCCGATCGGGATTTGTTCTTAAAAAGTGGCATATTTTGATCTTTAAATATCCGCAATCCATGCTAGTATGGGCGCATGCTTGACGGAGCGCGAGTAATAACTCGCTGAGATTGGGTAAATGATTGCCTTGCAATGATTTGATCCCGAGTACCGTTGAACCTGATCAGGTTAGAACCTGCGTAGGAATCAAGTTATCAAAATCTTAAGCCCTCTATTTGTGTTCTACAAATACACCCGCCATCGTTTTTGGTTGCTTGATTCGTTAGTGTTTTTCATAAGGATCATGCCATGAACCAATTAACGAATCTTTCTTCTGCTGATCTCTCAGCACAACATGAACAAGATGCAAAAGACCTAACCCGTATTTTGCCTGCATCTCGCAAAGTGTACATCCAAGGCTCTCGCCCAGACATTCAGGTCCCTATGCGTCAGATTGAACTGACCGATACACCTACTGGTTTGGGCGGAGAACACAATCCACCCGTGATGGTCTATGACACATCGGGCGCGTATACCGATCCGAATGTACAGATTGACTTGAATAAAGGCTTGCCACATGTTCGCCAGCACTGGATTGAAGCGCGTCAAGATACCGAACAACTGAGCACCCTCAGCTCAGCTTTTGGTCAGGAACGTTTAAAAGATATCCGTACAGCCGATATTCGATTTGCACACATTCAAAAACCTCGCCGTGCCAAAGCCGGACAGAATGTTACTCAAATGCACTATGCCAGAAAAGGCATCATCACACCGGAAATGGAATATATCGCTATCCGTGAAAACCAGCGCCAGCGCGACAATGTCGACATGCGCCAACACGCTGGACAGAATTTCGGTGCCAAAAACCTAACCGAAATTACCCCTGAGTTTGTGCGTCAGGAAGTGGCAGCTGGTCGGGCAATTATTCCGGCCAATATTAACCACCCTGAAATTGAACCGATGATTATCGGACGTAATTTTCTGGTCAAGATCAATGCCAATATCGGAAATTCGGCTTTAGGCTCGAGTATCGATGAAGAAGTTGCGAAAATGACTTGGGCCACACGCTGGGGCGCAGACACCATCATGGATTTGTCTACGGGTAAAAATATTCATGAAACCCGTGAATGGATCATCCGTAACTCCCCTGTGCCGATTGGAACCGTTCCGATTTATCAGGCGTTGGAAAAAGTAGACGGTGTGGCCGAAGATCTGACCTGGGAAATTTTTAAAGACACACTCATTGAACAGGCCGAACAAGGCGTCGATTACTTTACCATTCATGCCGGGGTGTTACTGCGCTATGTGCCTTTAACTGCCAATCGCCTGACGGGTATTGTATCGCGTGGTGGTTCAATTATGGCGCAGTGGTGTTTGGCGCATCATGAAGAAAACTTCCTATACACGCACTTCGATGAAATTTGCGAAATCATGAAGGCTTACGATGTCTCGTTTAGCTTGGGTGATGGCTTGCGTCCGGGCTGTATCCAAGATGCCAACGATGCGGCACAGTTTGGTGAACTACGCACTTTGGGTGA
Source organism: Acinetobacter soli (assembly GCF_000760595.1). GTDB lineage: Bacteria > Pseudomonadota > Gammaproteobacteria > Pseudomonadales > Moraxellaceae > Acinetobacter > Acinetobacter soli. The sequence goes on from NZ_BBNM01000010.1 coordinate 20,552, forward strand.
ACTGACTCAACGCGCCTGGGAACACGATGTGCAGGTCATGATTGAAGGACCGGGTCACGTACCGATGCATATGATTAAAGAAAATATGGATCTGCAACTTGAGGTTTGTAAAGAAGCACCTTTTTATACCTTAGGGCCACTCACCACCGATATCGCACCGGGTTATGACCATATTACCTCGGCCATTGGTGCTGCCATGATTGGCTGGTACGGTACGGCCATGCTGTGCTACGTCACCCCCAAAGAGCATTTAGGTCTACCCAACAAAAAAGACGTTAAAGACGGGATTATCACCTATAAGATTGCAGCACATGCCGCCGACTTGGCCAAGGGTCATCCGGGTGCGCAAGTCCGTGACAATGCCTTGTCTAAAGCACGTTTTGAATTCCGTTGGGATGACCAGTTTAATCTGAGCCTAGATCCAGATACGGCGCGCAGCATGCACGACGAAACACTGCCCAAAGAGGCACATAAATCGGCACACTTTTGCTCGATGTGCGGTCCGAAATTCTGCTCGATGAAAATCACTCAAAACGTGCGGAATTATGCACAAAATCAGGAGAATAGCACTACAATCGATGCTTCATCTGAAGACATTGAACAGGGTCTCAAGAGCATGAAAGCGGCCTATCACGCAAACGGTCAAAAACTGTATCAAAAGCTCTAAAAATACGAAAAAAGCATTTGTCTTTAAATTGAACTCAGTTAGGATGAAATACAGTCACGTATTTCATCCTTTTTAATAATGAGTATGACCATAATAGAACAAGCCAGTTATTCACATGATGATGTTGAGGTAGAAAACCGTGAATCGCTCTATCAGGGATTTACACAGCTTGAAAAAGTCACACTCAAGCATCGACTTTTTGGGCAATCGCATTATACCCAGCCTTTCCAGCGCGAACTAATTCGAAGAAAACAGGCTGCTGGCGTGTTGCTTTACAACCACACCCAACAAAAATTTGCGCTTATTGAACAATTTCGGGTCGGTGCACTCGATGACACTCAATCGCCGTGGCAACTCGAAATTATTGCGGGTGTACTCGATGGCGATGAACCACCGGAAGAATGTGTTCGTCGTGAAAGTGTCGAAGAATCTGGATGTCAAATCGATGAACTGACGCATTTATTCTCGTTCTATCCATCGGCAGGTGCCTGTTCGGAACTTTTTCACCTCTATGCTGCACAAACTGATCTTCCAGAACATGGGGGCATCTTTGGTTTGCCTGAGGAAAACGAAAATATCCAGCTGCATATTTTAGATTATTCTCAAATCGAGATGCTGCTGAGTTCTGGGCGTTTGCGTAATGCACCCGTCATTATGGCGTTACAGTGGCTCTGGCAACAGATTCAACTCTCCACCGACTTAAGAGATATATGACTATGTTTCAGGTAGCCCCTTTTTCAAGTCAGGCGCATGTAATTATTCAAATTACCGACACGCATCTGCTTGAAGACCCTCAGCATGAATTCGTGGGCATTAATCCTGAACAGAGTTTTCATCAGGTGATCGCACATATTCGGGCACATTATCCCAAGATCGATGCCATTATTCATACGGGTGATCTGGCACAGACCCCTACCGCAGTCACCTATGCGCGTTATCTTGATTATATGCAAACCCTGGGCATTCCGTTTTTTCATGTGCCAGGCAATCACGACGATCCTGCACATTTTCCGTTTCATGCATCGTCACCGCAAGATATCAGTATTGTGGCGATGGGCCAATGGCATCTGGTGCTCTTGAACAGTGCTGTAGTCGGGAAAGTCGATGGCTGGATCAGCGACCATCAGTTAATGCAACTGCAGCAACATCTTCAACAGCACCCGAATGTGTCCACGATTTTGGCGTGTCATCATCACCCATTTGAAATGCAATCCAAATGGATTGACCAGCACAAACTAAAAAATACCGCCACATTACTGGATGTCATTCACGCTCATTCACAAGTGAAGGCAGTGCTGTGCGGCCATGTGCATCAAGAGTCCTCACATCGCTGGGAACATGTCGAGTTTTTATCATCGCCCTCGACTTCGGTTCAATTCAAACCCAGAAGCGATGACTTTGCCTTTGATGCCTTGCCGTCTGGCTATCGCGTGCTGAAACTACAAGCAAATGGTGAGTTTGAAAGCCATATTCATCGTATCGAAAAAATGCTACAAAACATAAATACTGAAATTTCAGGCTATTAACTTTTCTTTTTTATTTTTTTGGCTTATTTTAAGGCTTGAGTCCGATAGATTCACATAAAATCCACATCGGCACGACTATCATCTTCGTGTAAAACTCTATATGATGACGTCCCCGAGGGAAAATCCGCCAACGGGATTGGATAAAAAACACTTGCATACCACCATATTTTTTGCGTATAGATAATACGTATATGATGAGGAATGCCCTTTATGGCGAATGACAACCAAAACCACGTCTTAGACGAAAATACCCAAGTTCTAGACGCCGAAAAGGCGGCTAAGCCTGCACGCAAAGCCAAGCCAAAGGCCTCTGAAGGGGGCACTACTGCCAGCTTATTTGGTATCGCGCCTTATCAGCCTAAGAAAAACGAAGAATACATGTCTGATGCTCAATTGGATCACTTTCGCCAAATCCTTGAGGCGTGGAAAAGTGAATTAATGAGCGAAGTGGATCGCACCCTAAACACCATGCAAGATGAATCATCAGCATTACCTGATGTCAACGACCGCGCCACGCAGGAAGAAGAGTTTGCAATTGAGTTACGTACCCGCGACCGCGAACGTAAATTGATTCGTAAAATCGAGCAGTCGCTTGAAGAAATTAAAGCAGGTGATTACGGTTACTGTGAAACTTGCGGCATTGAAATTGGTCTGCGTCGTTTAGAAGCACGTCCAACAGCCACCCAATGTATCGACTGTAAGACGCTTGCAGAGATCAAAGAGAAGCAAAATAACGGTTAATACGATGCCTCATCGTGATACTGCTTATGTGGGTCGGTTTGCGCCATCGCCAACCGGCCCTTTGCATTTTGGATCGCTCATTACTGCCATTGCCAGCTATTGTGATGCCAAAGCGCATCAAGGCAAGTGGCTGGTTCGCATCGAAGATACCGATATTCCACGAATCTACCCGGGCAGTGAAGCACATATTTTAAAATGCATTGATGCCTTTGGTTTTGAGCCAGACGACGAAATCGTGTTTCAGCGCAATCGTTTGACGCTGTACGAACAGGTGCTCGACCAATTACATGCACAGGGGCAGATTTATGCTTGTCAATGCACCCGTAAACTCCTCGGCTCCAATGCCATTTATCCTGGCACCTGTCAAACACTGAATTTAGCCTTTGAAGATCAGGCCATTCGGGTCAAAGTCAGCGCAGTTCCCATTTGTTTTGATGATCGTTTGCAAGGCAGACAATGCAGCAATCTGGCCGATGAACTCGGTGATTTTGTATTAAAGCGTCGTGACGGCATTTTAAACTATCAACTGGCGGTGGTGGTCGATGATTATCTACAAGGTGTCACGGATGTGGTGCGTGGTGCAGATTTACTTGACAACACCCAACGGCAAATTTGGCTTCAGCAGCTTCTGGGTTACCCTACACCGCGCTATATGCATTTACCACTGGCGATGAACGAGCACGGACAAAAGCTTTCCAAGCAAAATCTGGCGGCTGCACTCGATCCGGCACACGCAGCTGATTATATTCAACAGGCACTTAACGCCTTGCAGCAACCTAATGTAGAACGTGATACACCTCGGCAGATGCTTGCGCAGGCCGTGGCTCAGTGGGATGTAGAGCAGATTCCCAAACACACCATGCTCGAAGGGATTTATCTCTAATCCAATAATAAAAAAAACCGTCAAATGACGGTTTTTTTTATTGAAGCAAATCGATTAGAAATTCGATTCTTCACGATCTGGATTGAGCTCTTGCGTGGAAGCATCGACACGCAAAATCAGACTAATCATCGCAGCACACATCATTAATGATGTTCCACCATAACTAATAAACGGTAAGGTAAGCCCTTTGGTTGGCATCAAGCCCATATTCATTCCTGCATTTACAATGATCTGTAGCAGAAAAATAATACTGATCCCATACGCCAGATAACCTGCGCGCAAGAAGTTGTGCTTCAGTGCACGATGACCAATTTTGATACAACACGCCAGCATAGTAAACGACAAGCCGATGACAATCGAAATACCGACAAAACCAAACTCTTCACCCAATACCGCCAGCATAAAGTCGGTATGTGCCTCAGGCAGGTAAGAGAGCTTTTGTACACTGTGCCCGAGCCCTGTACCGAACCATTCCCCGCGGCCAAAGGCCATCAATGCATTTGAAAGCTGATAGCCTGTTCCGAGTGGATCTGCCCACGGATTGGTAAATGATAAGGCACGTGCCAGACGATAAGGTTCAAACAAAATTAAAAAGCCGATGCCCATCACGACCGCGCCCAGCATAATCGCAAACTGAGTGGGCGGTGCGCCAGCCAAGAAGAAAATACCGACCATCATCAGGACAATCACCACGGTGGCGCCCAAATCCGGCTCGGCAATAATCAGCCCGACCGTAATAGCCATAACACCACTTAAGCGAACCAGTCCTTTCCAATGGGTACGCACCTCTTTGGCACGTCGTACCACATAATCGGCGGTAAAAATGGCCATCATCACTTTGGCAACTTCGGTCGGCTGTAAGGTAAAACCTGCCAGTCGAATCCAGCGGCGCGAACCGTTCACTTCTGTTCCAATCACCAAAACGGCAAGTAACAGTAAAATCGTGATCAGCCATAATGAAAAGGTATTTTTAAACCAGACATTCAGCGGTACTTTATAAACGAAATAGGCCACGATTGCTGCGGTTGCAATTGAAATCGCATGGCGAACCACATAGTGAAATGGATTCTCATGCATATATTCGGCATATGGCATCGAAGCGGATGCCACCATCACCGAACCAATACAAAGCAAGCACACCACACAGAAAATCAGCACGTTACGCGCCGTCATTTCGGTCGGTACACGCGGCATCCAGCGATCGTACCATTGATTAATTTTGGTTATGGTTGTCTGAGCAAAGCCAGCCATCACATTATCCTTCTGATTTTTGTTATTTAAACAAGGGCATTTACACAAGCAACAAATTGATGCCCGCGATCTGGATAGCCTTTAAACATATCAAAGCTTGCACAGGCAGGAGACAGCAATACGACGTCGTTTGCTTGGGCATGCTGTTGCGCCTGAGTCACGGCGTCTTGCAAAGTTGAAACATGCACCATTGACGCTGTTCCCTGTAATGCCTGTTCAATTTGTTGGGCATCTTCACCCATCAGAATTGCCGTTTTGACATATTTTTCAACCGATGGGCGCAGCAAGCTGAAATCTTGCCCTTTACCCTGTCCCCCTAAAATCACCACCACTTGACCATGTTGGGGTTGAATGGCGGCACCGAGGCCATCAATGGCTGCCAATGTAGCGCCGACATTGGTGCCTTTTGAGTCATTATAGTAACGTACATCATGAACAGTTTTAACGTATTCACAGCGGTGCTCTAGGCCCTTAAACTGTTTGAGTGTCTCGAGCATGGAGTCAAGCGGTAGTCCAATTGCTTCGCCAAGTGCTAAGCAGGCCAGTGCATTGGCAATATTGTGCGTGCCTTGAATGTATAGCTCGGTGCTTTTGATGAGGCGGTTACGACCACGTGCAAGCCACATCGTCCCGTCATCTTCGCGCAACACACCGTATTGATTGATGTCTGGTGCATTCAGTCCAAAGCTTTGCATCGGGGTGTTGTCTGGCACAAGTGGACGGGTTAAGCCGTCATCACGGTTGTACACCACCTTTTTTACGCCCTGAAAAATTCGGTGCTTGGCCTGATGGTAGCCTAGCATATCCCCATGACGATCCAGATGATCTTCACTCATGTTTAATACAACAGCCACTTCAGCATTCAGATGCGAGGTGGTTTCGAGCTGAAAACTTGACAGCTCAAGCACCAGCAATTCAGGCTCGTCTTTTAGTAAATCGAGTCCCGGACGACCTAAGTTCCCCCCTACTGCTACGCGTTTGCCTGCATCTTTGGCCATCTGACCAAACAAGGTGGTGACCGTACTTTTGGCATTTGAACCAGTAATCGCCACAATGGGAACAGTAGTGGCACGGCGTAATACCTGAATATCGCCGATCACGGGTATACCGTGCGCAATTGCTTGCTGAATTTCAGGCAACTGTGGCGCTAATCCAGGGCTTAAAATAATTTCTTCTGCTTGTAAGAGCAACTCCAGATCCAGCGCACCAAAATGAGTTTGCACCTCTGCCGGAATCTGATCATGCCCCGGGGGGACTGCACGAGAATCTGTGACAGCAACGCGGTAGCCTTGTTCATGTAAAAAATTAACGGCGGAAACCCCTGAGATTCCTAGACCCGCAACGACTTTTAGTCCACCCCGTTGTATAAGCATGCATGCCCCGCATTGTGACAAAAATTGATTGCCAAAATGGTAGCACTTTGGGGTTTTGAATGCTTTTTCAGTTTTGGTTTTATTCGACGTTTTTTGTGTCAGCGCGTAAAAAAAGCCATCGATTTGATGGCTTTTTAATCAGTTGATCTGCGGTATTATTGCAACCATTTTACCGGCTTGATCTCTTGCACTGGCGATGTCGGCTTATCGTCAGTCGAACATCCGCAGCTACCGCCACATCCGGCCACCATTTTGGGTTTTAAGCGTGTTGCCAGTGCGTGCCAGCCACGTTGTTGGCACTGATCTGAAAGTGACATAAATAGTGCAGTCGAAGTTTTCGGAAAGACTTTCCTGAACACTACCCATGCACTCCAGATGACCAATACTGCAATAATCAGATACTCAATCATGCTCCACCTCAACCACTCAAGAGAAAAAACGTGATGCCAATTGATACGTCAAAAATGACATCAAATACGCCAGACCGAACAAATATCCAGTCATGACAGCCACATTTTTCCACGATCCCGTTTCACGACGAACCGTCGCCAATGTAGCCAAGCAATGCGGCGCATAAACAAACCACACCAGCAAAGCAAGCCCGGTTGCAAGCGACCATCCTGAACCATCAGCACTGATCAGACTCGATAGCCCTTGCGTAACCGCATCTTCACTGGTAGCAGATAGTGCATACACTGTGCCGAGTGCGGCCACAACCACTTCACGCGCTGCCATTGCTGGAATCAGTGCAATACAGATTTGCCAGTTAAAGCCAAGCGGCGCAAAAATAGGTTGAATCAAATGTCCCAGCATACCGGCAAAACTATAATCAATTGCCGGAAGCGTTGCGCCTTCTGGCGGCTGCGGAAAGGTACACAAAAACCAAAGCAAAATCGACAAGGCAAAGATAATCCCGCCCACACGCTTTAAGAAGATTTTGGCGCGATCCAGTAAACCAATTCCCACACTTTTTAAATCGGGTAAACGGTAACTTGGCAGTTCCATCAATAAAGCATGTTGTGAATTGTCTTTTTGGAAAAACTTCATCACAAACGATACGCATAGCGCACTTAAGATACCCGCCATATATAAGGCGAATAAGACCAATCCTTGCAGGTTAAAAACTCCCCACACGGTTTGTGCAGGGATAAAAGCACCAATCAATAAGGCATACACCGGCAAACGCGCCGAACAGGTCATCAGCGGTGCCACCATAATGGTGGTGAAACGGTCGCGTGGATCGGTAATACTTCGCGTGGCCATAATGCCCGGAATAGCACAGGCAAAACTTGAAAGGAGTGGAATAAATGCACGCCCACTTAAGCCAGCTTTAAACATGAGTTTATCGAGCAAAAAGGCAGCTCGTGGCAGATAGCCAGATTCTTCAAGCACCAAAATAAAAAAGAACAGAATCAAAATCTGCGGCAAAAACACCACCACGCCGCCGGCACCAGCAATAATCCCATCGACCACGAGGCTATGCAGTAAAGGCTGGGAAATGTAGGCACCCACACTTTCCCCCAACCAGCCGAAAAAGCCTTCAATGCTGTCCATAAATGGCGCAGCCCAAGCAAACACGGCCTGAAACACCACAAACATCAGGAGTGCCAAACTGAGCAGACCAAGCACCGGGTGTAAAAAGATTTTATCTAAGAGATCGGAACGCGCATCCGCATCTTCTACAGACTGCACCACGTCATTTAAAATCATTTCAATTTTTTGATGGTGTGTGCCTTTTAGACCCGTCATTTCGGTTTGCGGCACCATAAACTTGTGCTGATCCAGCGCACTCATCAGATTTTGAATCCCTGAATTACGCACTGCAACCGTTTCAACGACAGGCACTCCCAAACGCTCCGAAAGCTTTTGTGAGTTCACCTGAATACCTCGGCGACGTGCTTCATCCATCATATTCAGCACAACCAATACCGGTCTTTTGAGTTCAAGAATTTCCAGCACTAAACCTAAATGAAGTTTTAAGTTGGTGGCATCGACCACGCATAAAAATGCATCCTGATCGCGCTCTCCTTCAATTTTGCCTAAACACACATCGCGGGTAATGGCTTCATCTGGACTGGTGGCACTTAAGCTATAGGTCCCTGGTAAATCGAGCACGCGCACCGGTTTTTTTGAAGGCAGATCAAAGTGTCCGACTTTACGCTCTACTGTCACACCAGCATAGTTGGCAACCTTCTGGCGCGTACCGGTTAGGTGGTTAAATAAAGAGGTTTTACCGCAGTTAGGATTTCCAACAAGGGCGACACGAAGTGCTTCACTCATGTGCCTGCTCCTTCTTGACTGATTTGAACTCTTGCAGCTTCTTCTTTACGTAAAGCAAAGCGGGTAAAACCCAGTTGCACCAGAATCGGATCGCCACCAAACACGCCTTTTGTCACGATCTGTACCTTTTCACCCGCAACAAATCCTAAGGTTTCAAGGCGGTTTGCGATTGGATCTTGTTGATCCGGACTGCCATCAAGGGTATGATCCACCGCTGTGATGATGGCAGTTTGCTTCACTCTAAGTTCTGATAAACGCACTGCAATTTGATCCTGAAAGCTTTTGCATAGTATACATCCAAATGAGAATAATTAACAAATAAGGAATCGTTACGATTCACATCTGTAAAATCTCATCGACAGCAAACGCTGTTTACACTAATGTATTGTTATCACAGAACATCTGTTGCTTGAATGATCAGTAAAAAGCCCCGTACGCCTGCGCCAATTACAATTCCAAAACCATTTAGTTTTTTGCATGGCTTTAGAGACTATCTGGTGGCACAAAGTGTCAGCCCGCATACCCGTAACGCATATTTAAGCGATTTGATCCAGTGTGCCCAATTGTCTCGCCACGCCCTGCCCGAATGGAGTGCCGATGACATCTCGGATGTTTTGATTGAACTCACCAAACTGGGGAAAAGCCCGCGCTCAATAGCACGCTGTCTCTCGGCACTGCGTCAGTTTTATAAGTTTTTACGTGAACAGAAAATTCGAACCGATAATCCTGTGGCGCTGCATAAAAGCCCGAAACTGGGTCGAAGTCTGCCACAAGATTTATCTGAGCAAGATGTCGATGCACTGATTCATGCACCAGATACCTCCACGGCGCTGGGGCTACGCGATCGTGCCATGCTTGAAGTTTTATATGCCTGCGGTTTACGGGTGTCTGAGCTGCTGAACCTAAAGCTGGAGCTGATTAATTTAAAGCAAGGCTATTTGCGTATTACCGGTAAAGGCAACAAAGAGCGTTTGGTGCCTCTGGGCCAGTTTGCGACTGAATGGGTCGAGCGCTACCTGCGCGAATCACGCCCTGCGCTATATAAAAGCGCGACCGATTATCTCTTTTTAACCCAGCATGGCGGCATTATGAGCCGACAAAATTTTTGGTACGCCATCAAGCGCTATGCATTGCAAGCCAATATTCAGATGGAGCTTTCTCCGCATACCTTGCGCCACGCTTTTGCAACACATCTACTCAATCATGGTGCCGACTTGCGTGTGGTGCAGTTACTCTTGGGGCATAGTGATTTATCGACCACACAGATTTATACCCATGTGGCTCAAATCCGTATGCAGCAATTGCATGAACAATACCATCCGCGCGCTTAATCTTGCCAACAAACCAAATGCAAAGACGGATCAGTTACAGAGCGCATCGAATAATTACCATCAGTTGGATTTTTTTTTGATATTCTAAAAGCCTTTAAATAACAATTGAAATGAAAAGGGTTGTTTATGTCATTTACCCGTTCGCACCTTTTTATCGCCTGCGCTTTGGCTGGAAGTTTAGCCGTATCGGCATGTTCCAAGCAGGATGATGCTGCAAAACAAGATACGTTGACTGCAAATACACCGGCAACGGGTGAGGCATCGACCTTAAGTGAACGCAATGCTCAACAACGTCTGATTTCGACTTTGCAGGATCACCTCAAAAGTGCCAACATCAATGCCAAAATTACCGGTGTTCAGTCGACCGAAGTACCCAACCTGTATTGGGTAAGCTTAGATGGCATGCCATCGGTTTATGCCACCAGCGATGGTAAATACATTATTCAAGGCGATGTGATCCGGTTGGGAAATAAAGAGTTGGTAAGTGTAGGTGAAGCCTTACAAGCCAAAGAAAACAAAAAATTATTTGCAACGCTCAAGACACAAGATCTGATTGTGTATCCAGCCAAAAATGGTAAAGCCAAGCATGTGGTCTACGTATTTACCGATGCAAGCTGTCCGTATTGCCACAAATTGCACGAGCATCTTGATGAAATCAATGCCAAAGGCATAGAGGTCCGTTATATTGCTTGGCCGCGTGGCGATCAGTTCATGCCGACCATGGAAGCAATCTGGTGTAGCGCAGATCGTAAAGCAGCATTTGCGCAAGCCGTTCAGGGCCAACCGGTACAAGCAGCACAGTGCAAAAATCCTGTACGTGATCAGTATCAACTGGGTCAAAAAATTGGCGTGAACGGTACACCTGCTATTTATAGCGTCGAGGGTGAATACTTGGGCGGTTACTTGACTCCTGAGGAGCTTGATACACGTCTTAATAAGTAATCAAGCCTGCTTATATTTGCAGTGCTACATTGTTCAAACTTAAATCATCTTGACTAAAAAACAATAGCGTTGGCATTTCCTTATGGAAATGCCAACAAACCCTAGAGTCTGACGATTTTTTTAGCTATGATCTAGACCTATTGAATTTTTATGCATGTATGGAGTGTGACGTGAAACCAGTTCGTCTGGCAATACTCGGTCTCGGAACCGTTGGTGGTGGTGCCCTTAAACTATTACAAGAAAACGCTGCTGAAATTAAACGTCGCACCGGTCGTGAAATTCAAATTACCTACGTTGGCACTCGCCGTCCTCGCCCAGATCTTGACCTTAATGGCATTCAGCAAAGTGACGATTTAATGCACATTGTGCGCCAGCCCGATGTAGACGTCGTGGTTGAGGTAATGGGCGGTATCCATCCTGCTTACGAACTTATCATGGAAGCCATCAAGCATGGCAAACAAGTGGTCACAGCCAACAAAGCGCTTCTGGCCGAGCATGGTAACGAACTGTTTAAAGCTGCCGAAGACAATGCTGTTCAGATTGCATATGAAGCGGCAGTGGCTGGCGGCATTCCAATTATTAAAGTGATTCGTGAAGGTTTGGCCGCAAACCGTATTGACTGGTTGGCTGGAATCATTAATGGAACAGGCAACTTTATTTTGACTGAAATGCGCGACAAAGGTCGTGCTTTTGCAGATGTCTTAAAAGAAGCACAAGAACTCGGCTATGCCGAAGCTGATCCAACCTTTGATGTTGAAGGCATCGATGCGGCGCACAAACTGACCATTTTGGCCTCGTGTGCTTTTGGTATTCCGCTTCAATTTGACAAAGTGTACACCGAAGGGATCAGCAAGATTACTGCACAAGATGTCAAATATGCAGAAGAACTAGGTTTTCGAATTAAGCACTTGGGTATTGCCCGTCGTGCAGAACACGGTATTGAACTTCGCGTACACCCGACCCTGATTCCAGAAGAAGAACTGATTGCCAACGTCAATGGCGTTAAAAATGCTGTACTGGTACAGGCGCATGCGGTTGGCCCAACGTTGTACTACGGCGCAGGTGCAGGTGCAGGCCCTACAGCATCTGCTGTGGTTGCCGATATCGTCGATATTGTACGTGATATTTCTTATACTGAAGATGGTGCAGGCACCATTCCACAACTTGCTTTTGAAGCCTTGACCGACCTTCCAATCTTGAAGCGCGAAGAAATGACCACAGGTTATTACTTACGTGTCGATGCTGAAGACCAAACCGGCGTACTGGCAGACATCACCACGATTCTGAGCCGTGCAGGCATCAGTATCGATGCGATTATGCAGCAGTCGCGTTTAAAAGATCTTATCCCGATTGTGATTTTGACTGATCCAGTGGTCGAATCCAAAATGGATGACGCCATTGCAAAAATTCAGGCTTTACCTGCAATTCATGGCGAAATTGTGCGAATTCGTTTAGAATCGCTCGATAGTTAATCAGGTGGAGAGGGTTAACCCTCTCGCCAGCTCTACCTTACTCTTGGAACATAAATCATCATGTCTAATGCCAATCGTTATACCGGTCTTGTGGATCGTTATCGTGACCGTTTGCCAGTTTCTGCAACGACGCGTGCCATTTCTTTAGGTGAAGGAAATACTCCGCTGATTAAACTAGAGAATATTCCACGCATTATTGGCAAAGATGTCGAAATTTATGTGAAATATGAAGGGCTTAACCCAACTGGTTCATTTAAAGACCGCGGCATGACCATGGCAGTGACCAAAGCTGCTGAAGAAGGTTCAAAAGCCATTATCTGTGCATCAACAGGTAATACTTCGGCGGCAGCGGCGGCATATGCTGCACGTGCAGGCATGAAAGCATTTGTCTTGATTCCAGAAGGCAAAATTGCAATGGGCAAATTGGCTCAGGCCATGATGTACGGCGCAATCACCATGCAAATTCGTGGTAACTTTGACGACGGTATGCGTTTAGTGAAAGAAGTGGCCGACCAAGCACCGGTCACGATTGTAAACTCAATTAACCCGTACCGTTTACAAGGTCAAAAAACCATTGCCTATGAAATTGTTGAATCATTAGGTCGTGCGCCAGACTACCACTGCTTACCTGTTGGAAATGCAGGAAACATCACCGCACACTGGATGGGTTATACCGAAGCGGTTGCCAACCAGCCAGCTGAGCAGTTCGAGCAAGTGATTTACGATGCTGAAACCGATCAGTTTACGGGCCCTAAACCAGACGATCTGCCAACGATGGTCGGTTATCAGGCAGCAGGTGCAGCACCATTTATGCGTGGCGCACCGATTGAGCAACCTGAAACGATTGCAACGGCTATTCGTATTGGTAATCCACAAAGCTGGAACCATGCCAAAGCAGCTGTTCGTGATTCAGAAGGTTGGTTCGATGAATTAACAGATGCTGAAATTCTAGAAGCGCAGCGTTTATTGTCGATGTACGAAGGCGTATTTGTTGAGCCTGCATCTGCTGCCTCAATTGGCGGTGCAATGCGCGACATCAAAGCGGGTAAAATTCCTGAAGGTTCTGTGATTGTCTGTACCGTTACAGGCAATGGCTTAAAAGATCCGGATACTGCAATCAAGCAATGTGCAGATGCCGTGATGCTGTCTATCGATGCCACCATGACACAAGTGAAAGACTCTATCTTGTCGAACATGTAAGTTATCAGGCAATAAAAAACCCGTTCTCTGAAACGGGTTTTTTATTGCACTTGTTTGTATATCGTTTTAAATGCGCTTTGGTTGCTGTGCCAGCCAGTTTAAGAGGTTGGTTGCATCGTTGTTACGCGATTGCGTTGAACCTGCACCGAGCAATACCACCACCGCAGGACGCGAGTTAACGGTTGCATGCATTACCACACAACGGCCCGCTTCATTGATATAACCAGTCTTCGATAAATTAATATTCCAGCCACCATTTCGTACCAACGCGTTGGTATTGTTTGATTTCAATACGCGATAACCCAGATTGAAGTCATAGCTAGGTGTGGTCGAAAACTGACGGATCAAACCATATTGCGAAGCAGCACTGACTAAAATCCCCAAATCACGTGCTGACGAGATATTGTGCGGATCGAGTCCTGAAGATTCAACATAGTGTGTTGAGCTCATGCCCAATTGACGTGCCTTGGCATTCATGGCCGCCACAAATGCTGGACGTCCGCCCGGATAAGTACGTGCCAGTGCAGCAGCAGCAGGGTTTTCAGATTTCATTAAAGCAAACAGTAATACTTCGGCACGGTTCATCTTGTCGCCTACGCGCAAGGTTGAACTCGAATTTTTCCCACCTGCCCCGGCAAAATCAATCGATTCCAAGGTGATTTCTTGGGACATATCCAAGCGCGCATCTGCGGTCACCACAGCGGTCATCAGCTTGGTAATTGATGCAATCGGCATCGATGCATTGGTATTTTTACTAAACAAGACTTCGCCTGTTTGGGCATCCATCACCAAAGCCGCACGAGCGCTGACAGCAGGTTGCGCGCCATAACCACCAGTATCACGAATTGCCGATGGCGCAGCAGGTGCAGGCGTAAGCGTGGTGGTCGTGGTACTGCGTAATGTGGTTGTGACAGACGTCGACCCCTGAGGACTGGCAGCAGCCTCAAGCGAACGGTCTGAATTTAATAATTGATTTGCGTCATCCGATGACCAGCTTAAAGATGCAGCACCAGCAGCATTCCCCGGAGATGGATTCACAATGAGTTCTGCAAAGCTTGTTGAACTCAAAGCTAGCAAAATCGACATGCCCAAAGCATGTTTCAGAGTTTTTTTGGCATATTTCACGGTAAATTACTCAACTCAGGGTGAACACAAATTTGCTTATTACCTGCATTATGCCTTACATTTGGACATACAGCATGACGGTAATGTCAGACATGTTTGCGTACAACTATTCTCTCAACTTATGTGAATAGAATTGCTAATTTTGTCATTACAATGCAAGTGAATTTTGCTTTATGTAACAAAAAACCATCTTTGTAATTTCAGGAGGCCTGTGTGATCACTGTTTTAGTCGTTGATGACCATGAATTGGTACGTACGGGCATTTGTCGTATGCTTGAGGATCAAGCCGATGTCGATGTGATTGGACAAGCAGAATCAGGTGAAGACGCAATCAATATCGTGCGTCAGAAGCATCCTCAGGTGGTCTTGCTGGATGTGAATATGCCTGGAATTGGGGGCGTCGAAACCACACGTCGTCTGTTGCAATCTGCACCTGAGACCAAAGTGATAGCGGTCAGCGGTTTGGCGGAAGAGCCTTATCCATCTTTATTGCTTAAAGCCGGGGCAAAAGGCTATATCACCAAAGGTGCCCCAATTGCCGAAATGGTGCGTGCCATCAACAAAGTTATGCAAGGCGGTAAATATTTTAGTGCCGACATTGCAGAGCAACTAGCCAGCTCTTATCTGTCTGATACCCAGCAATCGCCATTTGATGTTTTATCTGAACGTGAAATGCAAGTCGCCATGATGGTCGTGAACTGTATCAGTGCGCAGGAAATTGCGGATAAACTGTTTGTTAGTGTCAAAACCGTCAACACCTATCGTTATCGCATCTTTGAAAAGCTCGCCATCGACAGTGATGTCAAACTTACCCATCTGGCCATTCGTTATGGGCTGATAAAACCTTAGTCTTCTATTTCCTGATTGTTCTATGCCGGCGCCTGCTCTGTCTACCCAGCTGTCGTATACGATTTATCGTTTAGGCGCTTGGTATGGTGCCTATCGTGTCATTATTGGCTTAAGCCTGATTCTGATCTTTTACACCACAGGTCAGGGTCACAGCTCAGACTATTTACATCCCGAACTTTACGTTTTTACACTGGTGATTTACACCTTGCTCAGCTTTATGCAAGGTGGAGTATTTAAATTCTCTACACGATGGATTGCCTCACAGCTCACCTTGCTGTTTATTGTCGACATTGTGGTACTGAGTTTACTCACCTACGCCGTGGGCAGCCCAAGTCTGTACTTGAGCATGCTGTACGTGGTGACGGTATTTTCGGCGGCGATTTTGCTGCAAGCACGAATGTCACTGACCGTTACACTTCTCGCGGTCATTGTGGTGATCTATCAGCAAGTGGTGTTGGTTCTGTTTGACAAAGATCATCTCAGCTCGATCAGCAACAGTATTTTGCTGGCTTTTTTATTTTTTGTGGTTTACGGAATCGGGCAAATCGCGGTGCGACGTTTTCAGTTACTTGAGAACATTGCCAATCATCAATCTGACGTGCTCAATCAACTCCAAAATATCAATCGTTATATTCTAGATCAGGCCAAAGAGGGCTATCTGGTACTCGACGAAAGTTATCATGTTGTGGTATGTAATCCCGCAGCGTCGAGTTTTTTAGGCATACAGCCGCTTTTTGCGCATGAACAATTGCCATTGGTGAATCTTCAGCCAGACTTAGTTGAAGTGCTCAGATCGACCTCGCTGCAAGATGGTGAAACATTCAATTTTGAATCACAGTTTTCGACTTATCGTCTTCATGTGCGTATTCAGCGTTTACGGGTTCCGCAACAATCCTTAATCTTGTTGATCTTGCAAGACGCTCAAAGAATGAATCAACGTGTTCAGCAGTTAAAACTTGCCGCATTGGGGCAACTCTCGGCCAGTATTGCCCACGAAATTCGCAATCCTTTGGCTGCAATTGCCCAAGCCAATGAATTACTGTCCGATAGTGAACTGCATCAGCAGCAGCAATTGCAGAACATGATCAGAAAACAAACCAAACGGATCAATGACATTATTGAAGATACGCTCGGGATGGCGCGTAATCAGACCACCACCCCAATCACCATCCAGCTCAATCCGTTTTTACAGAGTTTACTGCACGAAGACTTAAATGATGTACAGCAGAAATTAGAACTTCAGCTCCCAGCACATGATGTATCGATTGTGTTTGATCCATCTCAACTCCGGCAAGTGCTGGTCAATCTGATTCGAAATGCACTTCGTCACAATGCACCAGATGCACCCGCAGTTCAGATTGTGGTGCAGTTGGCATCGACTTCGATCTGGATTGATATTGTCGATTTTGGTGAGGGCGTAACAAAACGTAATCTTTCGCAACTGTTTAAACCGTTTTTTAGTACCGAAATTCAGGGAACTGGTTTAGGATTGTATTTATCACAGAGTCTTTGCGAGGCCAATCATGCCAAGCTGACCTATGTTGAACAAGATAAAGGGGCATGCTTTAGAATCCACTGCCCAATAAATTAAAATATATAAATTAGGTTTTGTGGGGTTATGACCATTCTTCAACCACGTGTATTACTGATCGATGACGAAGAAGATCTTTGCTCATTGATGCAAATTAGCCTGTCGCGCATGGGCATCCATACAGATTGTGCCTACAATGTAGAGCAGGCCAAACAATTGCTTGCGACACACGAATACAACGCCTGTCTGACCGACCTCAATCTACCCGATGGTCATGGTCTCGATTTGATTGATCATGTGAATGAACATTTTCCGTATATTCCGATTGCTGTGATCACAGCCTATGGCAACATGGAAATTGCCATTTCAGCGCTTAAAGCGGGTGCGTTTGATTTTGTCAGTAAACCGATCAATCCGCAGCATCTGAAACAATTGATACAGACCGCACTCAACGGCAGCCAGATGCATCCCGACAATGATAGGGAAACTCTTGAACACCAGCTCTTGATTGGGCAATCTGAACCCATTGAAGCACTTCGGATTGCGCTACGAAAAATCTCGCGCTCACAGGCGCCGGTCTTTATTACCGGTGAATCCGGAACAGGTAAAGAAGTGGTGGCCAATCTGGTTCATCGCTTAAGTAATCGTAATGAAGGCCCTTTTATTGCGATTAACTGTGGTGCAATTCCAGCTGAACTGATGGAAAGTGAATTATTTGGGCATAAAAAAGGCAGTTTTACTGGTGCCACACAAGACAAGCAAGGGTTGATACAAGCGGCTCAAGGCGGCAGTCTGTTTCTCGATGAAGTAGCAGAATTACCGCTGAGCATGCAAGTCAAATTGTTACGCGCTATTCAGGAAAAGAAAATTCGCCCCCTCGGATCTGAGCACGAAATCGATGTGGATTTTCGTGTGATCAGTGCCAGTCATCAACAGCTTGAACAACTGGTTCAACAAGGCAAATTTCGCCAGGATTTGTTTTTTCGTATTCATGTCATGGACATTACCCTGCCACCGCTGCGTGAGCGTGGAGACGATATTTTGATTTTAGCACGGCATTTTATTGGGCATGTCTGTCGTGACTGGATCATCCCGATCAAACAACTGACCGCAGCAGCTGAAGAATTTTTACTGCATTATCCGTTTCCGGGGAATGTACGTGAATTACGTAACATGATCGAACGTGCCATAACTTTAAGTGAAACTGCATTTATCGACGTGCAACACTTAAATGGCTCCTCCCTACGCGACTATACTTCCGCAGTAACTGAAGCAACCGATTATCTTAAAATTCCACGTGTGATCGCACAGCAGCCTGAAACTAAAACCAAGCTTCCTCACGAAGGGCTCGAGCAATATCTTGAAAAAATTGAAAAAGAGATATTATTAAATGCTTTGAATTGTAGTCACTGGAATCGAACCTTGGCCGCAAAAAAACTCGGCATGAGCTTTCGCTCGCTTCGCTATCGCTTGAAGAAATTTGGTCTTGATACTGAAGAAAGTTAGTTTAAAGCTTCGCCTGCTTCAACAGCATTTCGGAGACATTCTCTAGATAGATCTCATCTTTCATATCTGCCGGTAAGGGATAGACCTGATTGGGCTGAATGCCCTTACCTTCAATCATATTGTCTTTGGGTGTGTAGTAATGAGACACTGTCATTTGCAGCGCCGCTCCATCTGGCAATGGAAAGAGTTTCTGTACGACGCCTTTACCATAGCTTTTTTCTCCAATCACCCATGCACGCTGGTGCTCTTTCATGGCTGCCGTAAAGACTTCAGCCGCCGAAGCAGAACGATGATTGATTAAGATGCCCAGTTTCAATCGCTGAAATTCATTACTTGGCAAAGCCTGAAATTGCTGATTGCCTTCAGAACGGCTCTTCGTCGAGACAATCACGCCCTGATTTAAAAATAAATCAGCCGATTCAACCGCCGCAGACAATAAACCGCCAGGATTGTTACGCAAGTCGATCAGTACGGCTTTCAAACGCGGTGAACCATATTCTTCAATTAAGCGTTTAATTTCGTTGGCTGTATCTTGCTGAAATACCCGAACTTTAAGCACCAAAACCTGATTATGTAGCAATACGGGCTGTACATCGGCTTCGATTTTTTTATTACGAATCAGGGTCTGGGCCACAGCCATCGTGCTGGTTTGCATTTGCAGCGGCGTTCCAATCGAACCGTAAAGCAGGCCATGAACCTGTTCGTGATTGAGGCCTTGCAAATCTTGTCCATCAATTTTTGTTACGATTTGGTCATTTCGAAGACCAAGTTTATAAGAGTCTGCGCCCTCTTTCAGATCACGGATCACCCATTGGTGGGCACGTGGTTCATACACCAAGGCAAAATCTACCGAGGCCAAATCACCTTCGGTATATTGAACCAATTGTTTGTATTCTTCAGGCGAGAGATAACGTGAATATCGGTCTAAACCGCCCACCAAACCTTTGATGGCCTGCTGAAACAAGACTTCATCTGGCTTGGATTCGACATAGTTGTCTTTGACCAAATTATAAATTTGTACAAATTGCTGTATCGATTCGACCGGCACTTCGACTGATCGAATCGCTTGACCATCTTCACCCACCTGCGCTGTGGCAGGTGCGGCACTCAAAACCAAGGGACTGCAACACATCAACCAACCTGTCAGTAAAACACGAAAATTGAAGCACTGAGTCATACAGAGTGTCCTTATGAGTGAATCTGAATAAGATTACGGCCTTGCATTTCTGCTGGAACAGGAAGCTGCATCAAGTGCAGTAATGTTGGCGCCACATCTGCAAGTACACCGCCATTGGCAATTTCCGCAGACTGAGGCCCCACATAAATAAATGGCACCAATTCAGTGGTGTGCTGGGTATGTACCTGACCACTTTCGTAATCCTGCATTTGCTCCACATTACCATGGTCAGCGGTAATAATCATGTGCCCATGTTTGGCCATAACAGCAGCATAGACTTTGCCCAAGCAGGTATCCACCGCTTCGACCGCTTTCACTGCGGCATCAAAAACACCAGTATGCCCGACCATATCACCATTGGCATAGTTCACCACCAATAGGTCGAACTCTCCAGACTCAATAGCCGCAACCAATTGCTCGGTTACTTCATAGGCACTCATTTCAGGCTTAAGGTCATAGGTCGCCACATTCGGTGATGGAATCAAGATTCGTTTTTCACCTGCATATTCGTCTTCACGACCACCACTAAAGAAAAAGGTGACATGGGCATATTTTTCGGTTTCAGCAATGCGCAGCTGGGTTTTGCCGAGATTGGACAAGTATTCGCCCAGTGAATTGTGCAAAGCCTCAGGCATATATGCCACAGGCGCATCAATTGTTGCTTGATAACGAGTCAACATGACAAATTTTGCCAGTTGCGGCACCACCTGACGCTCAAAGCCAGTAAATTCTTTTTCAACAAATGCACGGGTCAGTTCACGCGCACGATCGGCACGAAAGTTCATAAACACAACGCTGTCGCCATCTTGAATCGGCGCAGCGGCACCAACACGCGTGGCTTTTACGAATTCATCACTTTCATCGGCGGCATAGGCTTGTGCCAAACCCTCGACTGCTGTATCGACGACACGCACCGCTTCGCCTTCAGTCAATAAACGATACGCTTGTTCTACGCGGTCCCAACGGTTATCACGATCCATGGCAAAATAACGACCAATCAGCGTCGCAATTCGGCCCTGACCAGCATATTGTTCAAAGAGTGCATCGAGTTTTTCTAACGATGGCTGGGCACTTTTTGGCGGTGTGTCACGACCATCTAAAAAGGCATGTAAATACACCTTGGCGCCGCGCTTGAGTGCAAGCTCACACATCGCCACAATGTGGTCTTCATGTGAGTGAACCCCTCCTTCTGAGAGCAGGCCCATGATGTGCACAGCTCCCTGCGCTGCTTTGGCTTTTTCAACCGCATCGATAAGTACGTCATGCTCGAAAAAGCCACCGTCACGGATGTCTTTGGTAATGCGGGTAAAATCTTGGTACAACACGCGACCTGCACCCAGATTCATGTGTCCTACTTCCGAATTGCCCATCTGACCGTCTGGTAAGCCTACATCTTCACCGGAGCCGGAAATCAGACTATGCGGATGCTGCTGTTTCATCATACTCAAATTCGGTGTTTTCGCTGCTAAAAAAGCATTGTCTTTCACCGCTTCACGATGCCCAATCCCATCCATAATCACTAACACGTGAGGGATTTTTCCAACAGTTACATCCGTCATAATTTACACTCGTTATGTCTATAATTTTGTCGCAATATTTTAGCGAATTTTTAAGCCAGACTCTATGCCTGAGTCAGGGCTTTATATCCTGTCGATCATACACTCAATTGATGTAGCCGATCCTACTTCACCCGATAGAGTAAATAGCTGCCCGCGGCACATAGCAATACAATCGGGCCAAGTACAAACCACGCCGGTGATGGCGTATAGACCAGACTGGCATAACCTAAAAAGTCTTGCAAATAGTAAAAGCCAAGACCAATAAATAAGGCGATAACCAGACGAAAGCCCATCGATTGCTGGCGCAGTGGTCCAAAAATAAATGAACACGCAATCAATACCAATGTAATCAGCGAAAATGGCGATGCTACTTTTTTCCAAAATGCCAACTGATAGGTTTTTGGTACTTGGCTGTATTCACGCATATAGCTCATGAAGCTCACCAACTGGCTAAATGACAAATCTTCAGGGTCAATGGTGACCATGTGTACATATTTGGGTTGTAGCGCTAAAGAGAATGGCTGTTGTGCCGCGACTGTTTTGACCGCATCCCCTTCCGGTTGCAACTGGATTTGCTGCGTACCGCCCAGCGTCCATTGCCCATCTTTGACAAACTGTCCTTGATCGGCATTGGTGATAGATTTCAAACGGTAATCCTGATCAAAATCGACCACCTGAATGCGCTTAAGCTGACCTTGTGAGTTGGCATAGTCGACATAAATAAAGCGCTGACCTTCTCTAGACCAGTAACCGCGTACCTCACCAAGTGCCGCGACCGACTGATGGCTTTTAATGCTGTTGGCACGTTCGTTGGTATAAGGAACAACCCACTCACTTAAAACAAATGACAACACCACCAATAGCAAGGCGGAACGTATCACCCAGCCCACAATGCGCCATAAGCTAATACCGACCGAACGCATGACAATCAGCTCACTGTTGGATGCCAGTGTACCGAGCCCCAGTACCGAACCAATCAGCGCGGAAACCGGTAAAATTTGATACAGATAACGTGGTGCGCCCCACAACACGTACAAAAATGCCTGCCACGCGTTGTAACCTTCTTTTAAGTTGGACAATTCACCTAAATAAGTAAACAGCACCTGCAAAATCACCAAAACAATCGTGGTACCCAGCATTGCCAGCGCCGTGGTTTTGGTCACATGCTGTGCAACTATTCGACGTGCTAACATTATGCCCTCACTCGCTTGATCTGTTTCTTAATTTTTGGTGCCAGTTTTTGTTTGCGTGCAAATAGTGCTGCCGCAGCGCCATAAATCACCAGTGCGGCCGGGTAAGCCCAGACACCTAATTCATCTTTGCTGATTCGAGTACGAATCGCGATCATTAAAACAATCAAACTCGCAAAAATAAAGATGGCAGGAATCAGACGGTAGTAGCGCCCTTGGCGTGGACTCACTTCACACAGTGCCACCGCCATCATTAGGGCAATCACAATGGTAAATGGTCCAAAGATTCGCCAGCCCATTTCACTGGCAATGACGGGATCATTCCACTTATTCCAGATTTTTGTGGTCGGCAGTGCTTCAACTTTATCGGTTTCAAAAGTCGCAGACTTGTCGTTTTCCAAGCGTAATCGGTAGCGTTGAAATTCGGCTTGTGAATATTTTGGCTGCCCTGCATGAATCTCGTATCGGCGACCTTGAATGAGGTCTACAACGTTTGCAGTATCATCGTCGAGTACCACACGCGTCGCTTCTTTGGCCAGAATCATGACATCTGGCTTACCTTCTTTTTGCGCACGCTGATAAAAGAAAATATCTTTCAGATTTTTACGATCTTCAGATAAATCGCCAGCGTAGATGGTATAGGGCCCAGATGAAATGAATTCTTTGGGTCGAACCAAATCAAATCCGGTACGTACAGCCTGACTGCTCGAGAGCTGATCAAACTGACGTAAGCCCCACGGCGTCATCCACAGCATCAAAATGCCCTGAAAAATTAAATAAACCAGCGCAAGCGGCACCAAGAGATGTCCTAGGCGAATCCGGCTGATGCCACTACTGTTGAGTACGGCCATTTCATGATCGACGTATAAACGGCCAAACACCAGCATCAAGCCGATAAAAAAGCCTAAAGGCAAGATCAAGGTCAAAAATTCAGGCATACGATAGCCAATAATGCTAAACAGTACCCCTACATCCAAACGACCCTGAGCAGCAACACCAAAGTACTTGATTAATCGACCGCCCATCATGATCAAGGTCAATAAGGCAATCACCACCAAGGACGTCGATACCACTTGTTTGACGAGATAACGCCGAATAATCAAATTAGTGCTTCCAAAAAGGCAATTCAAACTTCTGCTAGTTTACCCGAATGATAAAAATATAAAACCTATCCGTGTGTTGCACATTGAAACTGGCTTAAAGAAAATGTTTCAATGTCAGAAGTTAATCAATGGCGAACAGGTATTAAAAGCCCCATGAAATTTACCCTTCAATCGACTGCACCTGAAACACAAACGCGTGGATTTTTTGTCGCACTCACCCATGAAGAGGCACTAAAATCATTACAAAATACATATAAAATTAATGGATTAGACGCGACTCTTGCCACAACACAGTTTAAGGCTGGTTTTAACGATACTCTCCCGCTGATTGAAAAAATCGCGGCCTATCCAAATGCGCTACTGATCGGTTTGGGTGATTTGGCAGAGCTTAAAGCGGCAAAACTGGCCAAGCTCGCTCAAAGCGTGATAAAAACAGTAAACACCAAATTCCAACACATCGTACTCGATATTTCGGCCTTACCTGTCGAATTACATTATCTTTTTGCCCTGAGTCTGACTCAAGCCAATTACAGTTTTAACGAATTCAAATCTAAAAAAACAGAAACTTTACTTGAACGTATCGATTTGATTGCGACCTCGACCACGCTTGATGCCGACCAACTCAGCCTGATCGAAGCATTGGCTTCAGGTCAAGGTTTGGCACGTGATTTAGGGAATCGCCCAGGAAATATCTGCTTTCCAGAATATCTGGCCGAACAAGCCAAAGCCTTGGCTGCCGAATTTCCAGATCTGCTGAAGGTGAGCGTGCTAGACGAACAGCAAATGGCTGATTTGGGCATGAATGCCTTTTTGGCTGTCAGCAAAGGCTCTGCTCGTCCTGGACGCCTCATTACACTTGAATATAATGCGCAGCTTGAACAGGCGCCTGTGGTGCTAGTCGGTAAAGGCGTCACTTTTGATACCGGAGGGATTTCACTCAAGCCCGCACAAGGCATGGATGAAATGAAATTTGATATGTGCGGTGCTGCATCTGTGCTTGGCACGATGCGCACTTTATGTGAGTCGCGCTTACCTATTCATGTGGTGGGTGCTGTCGCTGCTGCCGAGAACATGCCGTCAGATAAAGCCACTCGACCAGGTGATATCGTCACCACCATGAGCGGTCAAACGGTGGAAATTTTAAATACCGATGCCGAAGGCCGCTTGGTGCTGTGCGATACCCTTACCTACATCAAACGCTTTAATCCAAGCGTGGTGATTGATATTGCGACACTGACTGGCGCCTGTGTGGTGGCTCTGGGCAAGGTGGTGAGTGGCTTATTTTCACCAGACGATGAGTTAGCACTTGAATTACAGCATGCAGGTGAAGATGCATTTGACCGTGTATGGCGCCTTCCTGTGATGGATGAGTATCAAGAATTACTCGATTCACCATTTGCCGACATGGCCAATATTGGTGGGCCACACGGTGGTGCAATTACCGCAGCCTGCTTCTTGCAACGCTTTACTCAAGAATATCGCTGGGCACATCTTGATGTTGCCGGTACTGCATGGTTATCTGGAACAGCCAAAGGCGCAACCGGCCGTCCAGTACCGCTTTTGGTTCAATTCTTGGCCAATCGTGTAAAAGCGAATGCCTAAAGTTAGTTTTTATCTGTTTGAAACCAGTCAGGAACGGCAAGTCGATAGTGCTTGCCGTTTGGTCCGCAAGCTCATCAAACAGCAACAAAAGTTATGGTGGTACTGTCCAGTACTAGAGCTACAAAAAGAGCTAGATGAAAAACTCTGGACCTTTGATGCTGAAAGCTTTATCGGGCATGGAATTAACCAGCCCGATGCAGCGGTATGTATTTCAGAGCAATTGCCTGATAGCGCAGAGTGGATTATTTTTAATTTTAACAATCATGCTCTTGAACATGGCATGCAGTTTAGTCACATTATTGAAATTATTGAAAATACCGAAGCTG
This sequence comes from Acinetobacter soli, assembly GCF_000760595.1. Classification (GTDB taxonomy): domain Bacteria; phylum Pseudomonadota; class Gammaproteobacteria; order Pseudomonadales; family Moraxellaceae; genus Acinetobacter; species Acinetobacter soli. The sequence goes on from NZ_BBNM01000010.1 coordinate 46,186, forward strand.
CCAAACAGATTGGACGAGAAAAATTCAAATTTTATCGTCGTTTAGGGGTTGAACCGCGTACCTTTAAATTATAAGGACATCGCGTAGAGTTGTTGAAGGAGACTATTGTGGCATTAAATGTCGGGCATGATTTTAAAACGCGTTGGCTCAATGCACCGGAGGCGGTTCGCCAGACCTTCAAAAACGATCTTGACCGGATTTGCGATTTATTAGAGCCGAAAACTCCAATTCAATACTGGATTGAGCACGATCAAAAACAACAACAGCTTGCACAGCAACAGATTGAAGAGGCTTATGCTGCCCTTAAGGCAGAACTGATCGAGCAAGCGCGCATTCGCAAGCAACAAGCACTAGAGAAATCACTGGCAGAAAAACGTGCCGAGCAAGCCCGTTATCACGCCGCGCTTTATGCCGATGAAGTTCAGCAGTTCAAGCAACAAAGCGTGGTTTTGGCTGAGCTACAAGCTCAGATTGACTCTGAGGTTGAGCAACTCGCTGCACGCTATCATAAAAATCCAGATGTCAGTATGGATTACTCACGTGCTAGCCGTATTTCCGACAGTCAAATCATCTCGGAGCTTGAAAGCGTACGTTTGCGCCTCGAACTTGAGGCAGATACGCGCATTGAAGAAGCCGTTGCCCAGTTTCGCAGCCAGTTAAAGCAGTCGGCACAAGAAGAAATTGACTATATTTTAAGTCGTTCAAATTTTTCAAATCACACCCGACACCAGAAATAAAAAAGCAGGCTGATCCGCCTGCTTTTTTTGCTTATTTCATAAAGCCGTGCTCGGCCAGAAATGCCATACTGATATTCGATTGATGGGTGTGTTCAGCGGCTTTGTCACCCAGCAAAAGTCGCTCGATGTAACGCGCCAATACGTCGACTTCCAAATTGACCTTGCTGCCAGTTTTCCAGGTGCCAATATTGGTACGCTCAGCCGTGTGAGGAATCAGATTCAAGCTCAGAATATTGCCGCGCAAATGATTGATGGTCAGGCTAATCCCATCTACGGTGACAGAACCTTTTTCGGCAAGGTATTTGGCAATTTCTACAGGTGCTGTGATTTCATAATAAATCGAACGCGCATCTTCACGCACCACGGTAATTTCGCCCACTGCATCCACATGCCCACTCACAATATGTCCACCAAAGCGCGTGGTCGGCAACATGGCTTTTTCCACATTGACCGGCTGGCCCACTTTCCACTGGCCGAGTGTGGTTCGGTTTAAACTTTCGCGGGAAACATCCGCCGCGTACCAGTTATCCCCCCACTCAATTACGGTCAGACAAATACCGTTGGTGGCAATCGAATCACCTAAATGGACATCCGACATATCTAAATCGGTTTGAATACGCAGCCGTACATCACCACCGACATTCTGAACGCTCTCGACCTTGCCAAGACTCTCGATAATGCCTGTAAACATGGTACTTTCTCCAATGTGTAGAAGATTAATTCAGCCATAATTACCACAAGGCCAGTTGGGTGCTGTTCCCCGACGTATCAACCCCACCCAATTCGGCAAAATGATACAGTTGTCCGAGTAACTGCCGTAGTGGTGGGCCAGATTTTGCGTGCGTGTCTGTGATCACAATAAACTCAAGTACACGTGCCCGCTCCGACTGGCGCTGCTTGCTCACCCGATAGCGCGGTACATCCTGCGTCAGCAAGGTCACTTTGCCACGCTTTAGATTGGCTGTGAGCAAATCTTTTGGCTCAATGTTGCCATCGGTCGAATAGCTGGTCAGGATATAACGCGCATTGATGGTTTCGAGCAGTTTCTCATATGCATCTTTGGCATATTTTGAAGAATTATAGGGGCTTGGACGCTCTTTACGCCATGCACGATCAATCCCGCTCTTATAACCTTTGGTATCTGGCGGTGGTAAGTCGGCTTGATCCCAAAGCGTAAGTGCATTTAACACATGATAATTACTGCTGTAGGCATGCTGATTATAAGGAGGATCCAGATAAGCAACATCGACCTCAAAACTACTCATTTGTGAGGCCAGATGCTGTGCATCAACACACCACATTTCAGCAGCTGGTCGTTTCGGATCGCCAATCTCACAAAAACGGCTTGGCGTCAGCCACAATAACGATTCAATTCGCTCTAATGCAGTCTGTGTACGTCCGCCCCAGCCTTGGTGAAAGCTCTTAAAGACACCGCTGGTATTACTCACAAAACTGGCCGAATACAACAAGGGCGCAAGCAAGGCACTCATTTCGACATCGTTAATCGCACCTTGTGCCTGCCATGTAGCAATCTGCTGACGAATGGCATCAATTCGCATCCCGTTACGGCGTTTAAAAAACAAGCGATCTCGACTTGGATCATAAACATCGTCATTGCGTGGACACAGATTATGCGTCACCCAGCCTTTTACTTCAGGTAACCGATTCAGGATATCAATGGCTTTTTGATAACCGCCCAATTCCTTAAAAGCAGGCGCATCGGTACAGGCCAATATCGCGTGATTCAGTGCATGACTATATGGTTCCCAGTCATTTGCAATCACACGATAGCCATTTTGTCTGGCCAGACGTGAAACCACGCCACTGCCTGCAAAGAAATCGGCAAAAATAGGAGGATTTTTTTTCTTGCTATTGAGTGTTCCAGTAATTTCTAGTGCTTCTAGAATGAGGTGTAGCAAACGACGTTTGTTCCCCAGATATGGAACCAACTGATGAAATAAATACTCATCTGTCGTTCGCGCCGCATGGCGGCGTTTATGGTAAACCGAAGCCTCTGAATTCATACTGTCTCTTGAATCGGAACTAACCTTAAGCGGATATCTTGACCGAGCTGAGCCAGATCAATCAACTGAAAACGTCGCTGCTCAGCCATGCTTTCAAATTCTGCATGAAACATGGTGCGCGCGGTTCGCCCCAGCAATGTCGGTGCTATATAGCTGATCAATTCATCGACCAAACCTTGTTGCAAGAATGCGGTCGATAAAGTGGCACCGGCTTCAACCATCACATCGTAAAGATGATAGGTGTGTGCCATCGTCTTTAATAACGTATCTAAGGGTTGAACAGCCAATTGTACCACACCTAAGTCTGCAAGTTCCTGACGAAATGGCCCCATGACCATCAGCATCTCTGGCTGCTGTAAGATTTTTGCAGTTAAGGGCAAACGACCTTGTCGATCCAGCACGACACGTTTGGGCTGTACAATTTCCTGAATATCGTCAACCGCTGGTAACGAGCGAACATTGAGCTGGCAATCGTCGGCCAATACTGTCTCTATTCCAGTCACAATCGCAGCCGATCGAGCACGCCAGTAATGCACATCGAGTCGTGCATCGGCGCCGGTAATCCATTTGGATTCTCCCGATGCCATGGCCGTGCGTCCATCTAAACTGGCTGCAATTTTAAGGCGTACATAAGGTAAGCCTCCCGCCATGACCTTTAAAAACCCGCGATTCAGTTCTTGTGCCTGCTCTTCTAGCACGCCCACTTGTGTGATAATGCCTGCCTGATTCAACATGGTCTGACCTTTGCCAGCCACCAGTGGATTCGGATCGAGTGTTGCAATCACCACACGCGACAATCCCGCATGAATCAGCGCTTCAGCGCATGGTGGAGTGCGGCCATAATGCGCACATGGCTCTAACGTCACATACGCTGTCGCGCCGCGTGCCTTTTCACCTGCTTCACGTAATGCAAAAACTTCGGCATGTGGTCCACCCACCTGTGCAGTTGCACCACGCCCAATAATCTGCTCATCTTTGACAATCACACAACCAACGGCAGGATTAGGACGGGTACGAAACTGTGCCGATTTGGCTTGTAGTAATGCTTGAGACATCCAGTGGTGATCACGATCAACTTCAGCCATCATCTTTTAATACTCTTGTTCACGTTGTTGCATTTGTTCAATCTGACGACGAAAAGCCTCGACATCCTGAAAGTCTTGATAAACCGAGGCAAAGCGAACATAAGCCACATGATCAAGCGCAAACAACGCCTGCATGACAATTTCACCAATCACGCGGGACTTCACATCACGCTCGCCCAAACGGCGGATCTTTAACTGGATATCACTTAAAACGGCTTCGATCTGGTCTTGAGTCACGGGACGTTTTTGCAAGGCATGCATCAGGGAACGACGAAGTTTTGCCTCATCGAAAGGTTCATTTTTACCATTCGATTTAATCACACGTGGCATGACAACTTCATAACTTTCAAAAGTGGTAAAACGCTCGCCGCAACTGATACATTCGCGTCGACGACGAATCTGACATCCCTCAGCCGCCAGACGTGAATCAATCACTTTGCTGTCTGCGGCGTTGCAAAATGGACAATGCATGGCAGCTCAAATGAATTCATTTCTTTGAGCTAATGTAGCAAAAAATTAGACGCTTGAAAAATCGCACCAACACAACGACATAAAAAAACAGCCTGCGCGGCTGTTTTTTTATAAAAGAGCAAATTATTCGATGCGTTCGCCGTGCTGGCTCAAGTCCAAGCCCATACGCTCGTCGTCAGATGTCACGCGGATACCAATGATCACATCGATCACTTTGAGGATAATAAAGGTCAGTACTGCGCTGTACGCGATAGTCGCAAGTACGCCTTCAATTTGAATCCAAAGCTGATGTACAACGCTTGCAGGTGCTTTGTCGCCCATGATGAACGGACTTGCAAAAACAGCTGTTAAAATCGCGCCGGCAATACCACCTACAGCATGTAGACCAAATGCATCTAGAGAATCGTCTGCTTTGAGCATACGCTTCAAACCTGAAATTCCCCAGAAGCATACTGCACCGCCAATTAAGCCCATAATTAATGCGCCGCTGACGGTGACAAAACCTGCTGCCGGCGTAATCACGACCAAACCTGCAACCGCACCAGAAAGTAAGCCAAGTAATGAGGTTTTACCACGCACCACTTTTTCAACCAAGCCCCAAGAGAGCGCGGCAGAAGCGGCAGCCACTTGCGTGGTGACCAATGCGTATCCTGCTGCACCATTGGCTGCAAGTGCAGAACCACCGTTAAATCCAAACCAGCCCACCCAAAGCAAGCTTGCACCAATTACTGTAAGTGCAAGATTATGTGGTGCCATGGATTCTTTACCCAACCCAATACGCTTACCTAACATATAAGCAGCAACCAAACCAGCGACACCCGAGTTGATATGAACAACGGTACCACCGGCAAAATCAAGTGCGCCATCGCTACCTAACCAGCCACCGCCCCACACCCAATGGGTAATAGGTGCATAGACCACAATCACCCAAATGGTGATAAACGCCACAAACGCGCCAAATTTCATACGCTCTGCAACCGAACCACTAATAATGGCAACCGTAATGATCGCAAAGGTCATTTGGAAAATAACAAACAGAATTTCTGGAATAGTGCCACTGAGTGCTGTGGTGGTGATTCCTGAGAGCATGATTTTATCGAGGCCACCCACAAAGGCATTACCCGGACTAAAGGCCAAGGTATAACCAATAACAACCCAAACCAAACTCACAATTGCAGCCGCGACAAAGCTATGTGCCATGGTGCTTAAAACGTTTTTCTTACGCACCATGCCGCCGTAGAAAAGTGCCAAGCCCGGAATAGTCATCAAAAGAACCAAAGCTGTGGAGATCAGAATCCACGCGGTATCACCCGAATCCATTTTAGGTGTTGCTGCTGGTGCAGGCGCTGCCTCAGTCGATGCGGTGGACGGTGCTTCTACCGTACCAGTCACAGGTGCTGGTGTCGTTGTTGCAGCAACGGTTGTTGTTTCGGCTATCGGCGCAGATGCAGCATTCTCTGCCCATGCCGCCGAACCACCTAAAAGCGCACCAGATAGACTTAGCGCTAAAAGCATTTTTTTCATTCGTATCCCCCAACCTCAATTTTTATGAGTTATTTTGTACTCAGCAAACTTTATGCCAACACTTAAACGGCATCTGCTCCAGTTTCGCCTGTACGAATACGGATCACTTGTTCTAGGTTCGTTACAAAGATTTTTCCGTCACCAATTTTTCCTGTGCTTGCAACGCGAGTGATTGATTCAATCACGGCATCTACCATTTCATCGCTGATCGCAATTTCAATTTTTACTTTTGGAAGAAAATCAACGACATATTCAGCACCACGGTACAATTCAGTGTGGCCTTTTTGACGTCCAAATCCTTTCACTTCCGTGACAGTAATCCCTTGAACTCCGATTTCGGAAAGGGCCTCACGCACATCATCCAGCTTAAATGGTTTTACAATTGCAGTTACGAGCTTCATGTTTGTTTTCCTTCGGCTTCTTTCACCAGTAAGGTTTTATGTTCAATTTTCATGCCAATATGTCTAAGGTTGGGGGAAATAGAAATAAAAGCATGAGTTGTCTTTATAACCTATTTGCCCTTTCAGATGTAGCTTTGACCTTAAAAATTCGGCTTTTTTCTAAGAACGATTAATTTTTTGAATGAATTAAGATTGTTTTGATAATCTAGACTTTAGCCAAAATAGCAGGGATGCTAAACTGTGCTCAAATCTTATAAAGCATTGTATATACGTTATGATTGAGACGCTTATTGCTGCCATTCTTGAGCAGATGGATCAACCCAAAAAAGACCTTGAACACAATTTACGTGCGCTTTTAAACGAAGCTGTCGAGAAACTCGATTTGGTGTCTCATCACGAAATCGAACGTCAACGTATCGCGCTCGAACAGGCCAATATGCGTCTTACTCAATTACAAGAACAAATCACATTACTTGAAGAGCACCTCCAAAATAATCAATAAGCCTCTTTTTAGGGCACTTTTTCGATTTAAAATTATTTAAAAAAAGCACCATAATGGAACAATAATATCATGTCTTTTGCCAAAATTCTCACGCGAGGAGTTTTAGGGTTACACGCACCACAAATTGAAGTAGAAGTTCATTTAAGTCAAGGGCTTCCATCACTCACCATCGTTGGTTTACCAGAGGCTGCCGTTCGCGAAAGTAAAGATCGGGTGCGCTCAGCCATTATCAACAGTGGCTTTCAGTTTCCCAGTAAACGCCTCACAATAAACCTTGCTCCAGCAGATTTGCCCAAAGATGGGTCACGTTTAGACCTTCCCATTGCTTTGGGAATTTTGGTCGCATCTGGACAACTTCCCGAAGGCTGCACCAACGGTTATGAATTGGTAGGCGAACTGGCTCTCGATGGCCATCTTCGTCCAGTCAGTAGCACATTGACCATAGCAATTGCCTGTCAGCAGGCAGGACATCAACTCATTGCCCCACAAGACAACAGTCTTGAAATTGGTCAGTTACCACAGTTTCAGGCCTATGCAGCCAGCCATTTAAAACAGGTCTGTGATCACTTTCAAAAGATTCATCCGCTTGATCCGGTTGTATTGATACAAGATCACGATCTACATCACTACCCTTTTGATCTTGCCGATGTCAAAGGTCAGCTACGTCCTCGCCGCGCTCTTGAAATTGCGGCAGCTGGAGGACACTCACTCTTATTTAGAGGGCCACCGGGAACAGGTAAAACTTTGCTGGCGTCACGCTTACCCAGCATATTGCCACCACTGTCTGCCCAAGAAAATCTAGAAGTGGCCAGCATCTATTCAATTGCAAATACCCGTCATCCATTTGGTTTAAGGCCATTTCGAGCACCGCATCATACTGCTTCAGCCATCGCCTTGGTGGGGGGTGGATGTGATTTACAAACAACTATGCGACATTACAAACAACTATGCGACAAGTTATTCCGTAATACTGTATCCAGAGCTTTAGAACTCAATTTTGAAAATGGATAATAAGTTTGAGAAAAAAGTACTTAAAAATGATTATTCCATAGCAGGTGAACAGTCAGCTATGTTATAAAATTTAATAAATGTTTCAATCAAACACTATATTTAGTAAATAACTAAAAAACCAACACAACATATAGATCTAATTTTAGTTTCAGTTATAGTTTTACAAAAAATTGACAGACCTCAATATTTCCTCTATCTTACCCGCATGAATCGAAAGAAAATTTTGATTCAGGGAGGAGATATGCCTACATTTAATCCAGACATGTTAAGAATTGCTCGGGACCTGAGAGGGATCAGCCAAACTGAGCTTGTCCAAAAAATGGGAAATATTACTCAAGCTGCCTTATCCAAAATTGAGAAAGGCGACATTAAGCCTTCCGATGAAACAAAATTTAATATTGCAAAGACCCTTAATTTCCCAGAAAGGTTTTTTCACCAAAACGACCACTTTAAAGTGTCCCCAATTAGTTTACATGCTTACCGAAAAAAAGCTTCAACTACAGCTAAAATCCTAAGTCAAATCAATGCTGAAATGACAATTAAAGCTTCAAATCTAGATAAACTTGATTTGTTTTGTCAGTTAGAAACATCTTTACCATTACCAAGTTATCAAATACATATAAATGTTAGTTCAGCCGCTGAAGCTGCATTAAATCTTCGTAAAGAATGGGATTTGGGACTAAACCCTATTGAAGATTTGACTGGACTCATTGAAAAAGCTGGGGTCTTTATTTTCTATTGTAATTTTGAAGAAGATCACATTGATGGGGTATCTTTACAAACTCAAAATAGCCCTCCATGTATTTTCCTCAATGCAAACCAGCCTAATGATCGAATTCGCTTTACCTTAGCACATGAGTTAGGACATTTAATTCTTCATAAATATGCTCCATCAATAGACATGGAAGAAGAAGCGAATGAATTTGCTGCAGAGTTTTTAATTCCAACTGAGGCTGTGCAAGGCCAGTTACAAACAACTAATCTTAAGACTTACGCAACACATAAGTTGTTCTGGAAAGTTTCCATGGCGGCTCTAATTGTGAAATCAAAACACATTGGAGACATCAGTGACAGGCAATCGGCAACATTATGGCGCCAAATGAGTATGTATGGTTACCGCAAAGCTGAGCCTTATTCCTTAGAAAGGGAGCACCCTCAACGCTTTGCTAAATTAATGATGGATTTTTGCCAAGGCGATAAGTCAAAAATCATTCCAGATTTATCATCCTTCTTTAACTTATACCCGGAAGATTTCACTCAGCTTTATAAAGCGGATATCGAAGAGATGGAGAGATTTTCTATGGCTTCTTAATATTTTAGCCGACCCGAAGGTCGGCTAGTAAACGTGAGAAAGGCAGATTTGGGCATATGCCCCTGCGATTTCAGGACCAAAGACTTGGCTATCCATAATTACGGATAGATGTCTTTCACGTTAGTCCTCGTGATGTGGTGTCTCGATTCTAACGTAAAAGCTCTCTCCTCCGCAACGGACAATCCTGTCTACTCCTAAGTCGCACTCACATTACCATGCCCTATGTGAGGAGTAGACTTATGTCTACAAACGACGATGGCATTGAATATGTGTATACACGATTCATTACCAGAAACGGCAAACGTATTTATCATCCAAAAGGTGGTTTATATAAGTTTCCGAAACGTTCAAAAAAGTCAAAGTCTTAGATTGAATTAACTGAGCTAATAGCTTTTAAACGTTTACATAATTGTTCTCTACCCAGTTTTTTTAGGGGGGCTGGGTACCAAATCAACTTATATTTTGAGAGAGCAACACATGAGTTTGCAAAATAAATTTAATACATTTAATCAACGAATCTATCTAACTCGTCATGATGATGAGTATACGAATGCTCGTGAGAAAGATGACAGTATTACAGCTGCAATCAAAGCGAAGTTTAAAGAAAAGGGATATCCAGTTATCGATAACTTTGTTCAAGGCTCACTTGCTACTTTCACCACCATTAAAGAATCAGGAAAGGACTTTGATATCGATAGAGCCATAGTTATTGACTATGAAGATTCACCTTCTGATCCATTAATCCCAAAGAAAGTGATATTAGAAATTCTTGAGGATCGAGGATTTCAAAATGCTAAAATCAAAAAACCTTGTGTTACTGCTGATTATAAATTTAAGAATCTACATATCGATATCCCAGTGTATAGGAAGAACTCTTGGGGAGGATATGAATTGGCAGTGGGGAAAAAGGACTCAGCTGATGAAAATAAAATTTGGGCAGAATCCTCGCCAAAAGAACTTATTGACTGGGTCAATGACTCATCTCAATTTGGCGTATATGCAACAGAAAAACTGCATCAATTTCGCAGATTGGTAAGGTACCTCAAACGTTGGAGAAACCTGAAGTTTAGTCCTGATGTATGCAGAAAGATCTATTCAATAGGTCTAACAGTAATGATTAAACAGCACTTTAAACCAAGTATTGATGAAGACGGATTTCCAAATGATTTACTAGCACTAAAAGCTACAGTTGATTCAATTCTTGATTGGTCTGGTTATTTTCAATGGCACTCTGATGATCAATGGAAAGTAAAGGTTAAACTCCCAGTTCATCCTTTTAGAGATATTTTTCATGGTAGTAGCCTGAATACGGGCACTAGATTTAGAAATCAATTAACTAATTTACGATCAACATTGCAAGATGTAATTGATGCATCAGATGAAGCTGAACAATGCTCTTTACTGGTCAAAGTATTTGGTGATGACTTTCCAAATAATGTAAATACCAACAGTGCAAGCACGGCTCAAAAAGTGCAATTTGCTACCTCTGGAGCTGTAGGGACATCTCAAGGCGCATGAACTACTCTTCAATCATTAATCATCTGGCAAACCGCGGATACCAAGTATCCGCAACCGAGTTCTGTTTGTTTCCAGCTCTGAGTATCGAATGTTCCGTTGCCGGTTACGATATCACCTTACTCCACCTGAAAAGTGAAGAGCTTACGGGCATGCCTTCATTTTTTCTAAAGCATCCCAATAAGTATGGACGTATCGCCCATACCCTTGAGGATAAAACTTTTAATGTGGCCTCAATATGTGTAAATGTTCCAGATTCTGTCTCAATCAATTTTGAAGTACCCGAACTTGTATTTGAAGAGTCACTAAAAAGACATATTTCACTATTAGAAGATTGTTTATCTGATCCTAAATGGAATGAAGATGAGTTATTACGTGAATTCTTAGCGGGATGGAATCATATTCAAGACCAAAAATATGAGGACTTCTTATGCTTATCTGATAAAGGAGAGTTTGAACTTCTTAATATTCTTCCTCCTCAAAAAGATATTAAATATGGACTCAACTCCTGTCATTTCGGCATTCCCCAAGAATTTAAACAAAAGCCTGATTTTTCAGTAATTAATGATCACATTATTAATCGCGGTAAACCTAACGGTCATGGTTGTATTGTCCCTTTACAAAAGTTAATCCCTGCTCCATGGCAGAGTGCAGATTTAAAAGATTGGTATCTTCAAATCCTCAATTTTATTTCTCCTGATGTATTCGATTCTTTAAATCGCACTCTCGGACAAACCCGTGCCCATTCTTTTTGGCTTGTTTTTAATGCTGACACACTATCCGGTATAACTTGGTTTGGCATTCATTTTCATTTAAAAAACAGTATTAAAAGTAAAAAAGGTCTACCTCTTAATTCTAAGCACTTAGAGTTCTGGGAACTCAAGGCAATGAATGTACGTTTATTCAATAAAGAACGAGTAATGCCAAGAAGTGGAGCTATTCAAGAACTACAAAACAAAAAAGTTTTGCTTATAGGTTGCGGTTCAGTTGGTAGCCAAATTGCTCATCAACTTGCATCAACAGGTATTGGTCATTTAACCCTTTCAGACTCTGACTCATTTTCCCTAGATAATTTATATCGTCATAGCCTCCCAGCTTCTTATATTAGCTGGCCGAAAACTTGGGGTCTAAAATCAGAATTGACCAAGAAGTATCCTTGGTTAAATGTCGAATTTATGTTTTCAGAACTCTTAAGTCTGAGATCTGAAAATATATTAAATACTTTTGATCTAATCATTATTGCAATCGGCTCACCTACACAAGAACGAATTTTCCATGATTACTGTGTTAAGAACTCAATTGAAACTGCAGTTATAAATACTTGGGTAGAGGGTTATGGGATTGGAGGACATGCTGTAGTAGATATTCCAGATTCAAAGGGATGTCTAAGATGTGCGTATGTTGATCCACTTAACTTTTCACGTGGTCTATCTTCTAATCTTAACTTTTTAAAACCAAATCAAAAACTTACAAAAAATCTAGCAGGTTGTGGAAATGCATTCTTACCTTATAGCAACTTAAGTGCATTACAAACTGCTCTTATTACTTCTAATTTAGCAATCAAGTTTTTAATGGGCCAATTACATAGCTCTTCAAAAATGAGCTGGAAAGGTAGTGATTTTGATGTCGTCCAAGCTGGTTTCCAGGTAACTGATCGATATACACAGTTTTCAAAATCATTAGAAATTCTCCCTCTTCTAAATAGCGGGTGTGATCTTTGCAATGATTGAAAATTATTATTTGCTCCACTCTAAACAGTTTGAACTCTATATTTCCCATGAAGTTATTCAAACATGGATGAGATATAAGCAACTTGATAGAAAAGATCTAGAAGCATGTGGTGTTCTAATTGGTAATCAGAGTTCCTCTAATCCTAATCAATACTGGATTGAAGACTTAACTGAGCCTATGCCAAAAGATTGCAGATCTACGCATAGGTTCACCTTAAAAGATCCGGGACATCAAAAGAAAGTGGATTCGGCATTTTCAAAATCAAACGGAACCTCGGTTTATTTAGGAACTTGGCATAGCCACCCGCAAGACATCCCAACTCCGTCACATATTGATTATGCAGACTGGAAAAGTTGCATTTTGAGGAATCCTGACCGCCAGCTTTTTTTTGCCATAGTGGGCATTCAAGCAATACGAATTTTCTTTTACTCCTCCCTTCAAGGGTGGAATCAAGCAGAAATCAATAATCATCAAGTACGGTAAGGACTATAAGAATGACTGAAGTTACTTTTACTGAAACACTTGTACAAACGGTAAATCCTCCATTTGATTCACTAAAGACTGCACAAGAGTTTACAACTACAATTCAAGATTTCATTACATGGGATACAGTCGGTCTACTTATTGATGAAAGTGGTCAAAACTTAGTTGTTTTATTATTAGAAAATGATGCTGTAATCAGTTCCCTAAGAGCTAACCTGTATGAGACTGATCTACTTCAATTCATATTAGAACTATCTAATAAACAAACCAAAAAAATTATTCTGCATGCTTGGCAAGGTCATACAGTAAATTGTTCTCATTTAAGCGATTTAAAAAAACTTGAGCATATTTGGCATAATAAAAGCGCTTATCAAGCTACAGAATTTATTAAAGTAATTGAAATTAAAAAATTCATCAAAAGCTATTTTAAGCCAGTAAAAAAAATTGGACGAGGTAATCCGTTTACTGCCGAGACAAAGCGACTGGTCATGCAAGATAGTCATGGACGCTGCATGTTCACTGGATGCGGTGATCGACTAGATATCGAACAACTTACAGGCATGAAGGGTAATATAGGATACCTGGCTCATAATGTAGCCTCTTCAGAAAGAGGTGAAAGAGGAATTCCGTACCTTTCCGACATACTTTCCGATGACCCGGCAAACGTACTACTCTTGTGTGATAAACATCACCGATTAATTGATAAAATTGCAGCAAGTGATTACTCAGCACAACAACTGAGCGAAATGAGAAAATCCTATTGTGATTTAGCTAATACTTTACTTGACGCCCTAGCATTCAGCCCAATTCCTGTATATTCAATTTTATGGTCTGTAAATAGTAATGCTGTTGGTCATCCAGAACCAAAAGAGATTGCTTCATGTTTATCACTCTTACAACATCGGATGGATGGCTACCTTCAAAGGTTATGTGATAGTAATACGTTATATATGAAAAATCCTGACCAGTTTTCAAAACAACTCGTCATGATTATCCAGAATGAAGCTGACAAGATTATCCAACAGACAAGTTTAAATGGACATTGTGCTGCAATCTTCGCATTTGGCCCAATGCCTGCATTAATTGGCTTAGGTGCTTTATTAGGTAATAAAGGAAAGTTTCTCCCAATGCTGCGCGATAGAGAAGCAAATAAATGGGGTTGGCCAAACGCTTCAGCTGCGGATCGATCTTATGAAACTATTGGAATTGAAACCCTTCAAAAAGGTCCCGATGTAGTTTTATGCGTAAATTTCACGGCTATTATTGATAAAATTAAAAATAAAGCTCTTGAGCTAAAAACTGAATTGAATGCTGATATTGTTGAAATTAATGCACTTGAAGCATATTTAGGAAGTAAGGCTGTTCCACATCCGCATAATATTTCAAAATTCACTACTGAACTTCAGAAGCTTTTTCATCTATTAAAAGATAAACATGGCGTAAAGAGAGTGCATCTTTTAATTGCAGCTCCAAATGCAGCCTGTATAGCTTTAGGGCAAGCCATTGATTTACATCACCCAGATATCATTATCTATGACTTCGCACAAGATACTATGCTCCCTAATCTAATTATTAGAAATGATTCCCGTGGTAATCATTTAGAACTTCCATAAATAATTATTTTACAAACTTATTTTTAATATTTTAAAAATGGGATAGACCTTATGCCTAATACTTCTACAGATCAAAATACAAATCCTTCTGATGAGAATAATGTAAATAAATTATGGGAAATTCTTAAACCATACAAAGATAAATATTTACAAGTTTGGTGGTATGGAGGGATGGCAAAAGGAAAAAGGCCTGGAGACCAGCCACAGGTCCATGTCTTATTCAGAGAGGTTTTAGAAGATTTCAGTCCCACTAATAACTTTATTCCAATTACAACCAATATCACGGATATTGTATCTTGGAGAGTTGATTCAATTTGGCATCAACAACGAAAGATTGATTCTTTAAACAAGGATATCTATGAATTTGTTATTGATCATACCGATTTCGAATTAAAATTTTTAAAAATATATGAGAATGCCGATGAGAAGAAGAAAATTAACTTTTTCAAAAATCGAGAAGAATGTGCAATAGTAGATTCAAAATCGAAAAAAAATTGTATATCTTTCAAATTGAATCACCCTGAATTTAATGAACTTTTAATACCATGTCTAGAATTTCTCACTAGAGCTTATGGCTTATCAACTGAGCTCATTCGAATACTTACTACTTATAATGAGAATGAACGCGAATCCCGATTATACACTCCCCACATAGGTGAGAAGGGTCTGTGGACTGTACTTCTCGGAGATGGTATTACCCGAGCAGACCATGTTTTTGTTGCATATTATAAATATACTGAAATCGCTAAGAAGGCTTCACGTATTTTATTTAGTAGTATTGTTAAAAATTCTGATTTTAAACAAGCGAATATCTTTCCAGAAGTTGTTCCTTGGCATACTGAAACCTTACCGATCAGGGTGTCGGGATTCCACTTAGCTGGAACAAAAACATTTGTTGTGACAAGAATCAGAGGTATGAAACCCCCAAAGAATGACCATATTAGAATAATTCCTAAAGTTACTGAACGCATTAATACCACCACAGACACTGATCACCCCAATCCACCTTTACCTCAATTAGGTAGTGGTGACATCAATGTTTCCACAAATCTAGGTGGTCGACGTCCACCATCAGACCATGAATTAATAGAAGATGATTTTGAATGGATAGATGGCGGTCCTGCTAATGAATTAAGCAAATACAAATATGTAAAGCAGGTTAAACGCCCAAAACGTAAAAAGAAATTCATAGAAACACAAACCATTGGGACGGGAGCTCCTGACAATTCACCCGAGGTATTAAATACCCAAATACTGCCATCGACAAATAATTCAAAAGAGTTTCAAGCCCCTGTAGATGGCAGAATCATTGGATTATGGAAAGCTTGTGTAAAAGCAATGGAAGTTAATCCACATTTAATTCAACAAGTGAGCTACTACACATTTGAAAAGGGATTTAATTATTCAGAACTCCCGATGTTGATCGGTTTTTTTACAGAATCTGAAGTACAAGTTCACAAAACCTGGTGCTATGCAAATTCATTAAAAACCCAGATAAGAGGAGCTTTAATTATCAGATTAACTTTATCTCAATTAGAACCTGTTTATATTTTTGATATACAGCCCGCCACATATACTTCTACTATACAAGGTGAAACTCTGACAAAAGAAAGAGGACATGCCGGTTTAGTTTTCCAAATGAAACAGGAAAAAGATCTTGAACAGTTTATTTCTGATTTAATGTATCTTCTGCCTCTTCATGAAGGTTCATACTCGCCCTCAGTGTTCCAAAGCTTGCTGGTCACTCAGATATTCTTATTTCGACATTCAAATACAAAAGGGCTCACTGAAGGTGAGTCAACTTTATTGAATGCTTTAAGAAAGATAGGAATTGATAAAATAACGTTTAAGAATTAACTGGAGTTTTTCAAACTGCCGTATGTATATGATAAATCAACTTAATTATGAGTACTTTCTAAAAAAATTCAATAAATTCTTTTAAGCACAGGAGATTTAATATGAATTAAAATCAAGCTAAATTTTTCAACACACCACACTTATCTACTGTACATAACCCATCACAAGTCTTTCTTATTTCTAATAGCTGCTGTATGAGTTTCTGCTGATTCCGAATATTTTCCTCTACATCGTTAATATGTGAATCGATAAGCTCATTAACATCAGAACAATTTAGATTAGGCAGATCCTTATAATTTAGTAATTTTTTAATTTCAGTTAAGTTCATATTCAAAGAACGGCAATTCACAATAAATTTCAACCGATCAATGTAATCTTCAGTATATAGTCTATAGTTACCTTGAGTTCGATCAGGTTTCGGGATTAAACCTTCTTTTTCATAAAACCGTATTGTCAGTACTGAGCACGACGTTTTTTCAGAGAGCTCGCCTATCTTCATAAACATTATGAAATACTCAAAATCCAACTTGACTCTATAGTAGCTATAGAGATTTTAATATGCAATAAGTAAAGATATGACTATGGGCACATCAATGAGTGGTTGCGGTTGTAATAAAGAAAGTTCTTGTGAAGACACTAATCAAAATGAATCAGAAACAAATTCTGGTAACAATAAAGATTTAACTACTGAAGAAAGTAAAAGCTCTTGTTTTGGTAATGAAGAAGTACCTAAACAATCTAAAACAGATGAAAAAGATTCTTGTGCTAGTACTCAGCCATGTTCTACGCAGTCAAACTCATGTTGTGGCCCAAATTCGATAAGTTCATCTGAGACAGTTAGTGATAATGAGGGTGTGGCGACTTTCATCAGTAACTATAACATCCCTAAAATGGATTGTTCCGCAGAGGAACAAATGGTTCGGATGGCTTTATCTTCTTTGGTAAATGTTAAGAGGCTAGTTTTTGATTTGCCGAATCGAAACCTAAAAGTTATACATAATGGTGAAAGTAATGAAATCACTGCAAGACTTGAAGCTCTTGGGTTTGGAGCAAAATTAAATAAAACTGAAGCCGATGTAAATAAAGAGCATGCAAAAGAAGTCAGTACGTTTCTGATTCCGAAAATGGATTGCTCTGCTGAGGAGCAAATGGTTCGAATGGCACTATCTTCAGTGAATGAAGTCAAAGGTCTGACATTTGATTTACCTAATAGGAAATTAAAAGTTTTTCATAATGATGGTCTTAATGAAATTACTAGCAAACTTGAGGCCCTTGGTTTTGGTGCCAAACTAGAAAGTACTGTTACATCTGTCGGTGAAATTCCGGAAAAAGCAGATACATCTGAACAAGCAAAAGTTTTAAAGATTCTTTTAGCAATTAATGCTGCACTTTTCGTTATTGAGTTTATTAGTGGCCTAATTGCAGCATCTACTGGGTTAATCGCAGACTCTCTTGATATGTTTGCAGATGCTGCTGTGTATGGTATTGCACTTTACGCTGTAGGGAAAGCTGCAAAGTACCAGGTTAAAGCAGCTCACTTTGCGGGTTGGATTCAATTATTCCTCGCTATAACTGTAATTGTCGATGTAATTAGACGTTTTATATTGGGTAGTGAGCCTGAATCTTTATTAATGATTGTAATTGGCTTTTTAGCATTGATAGCGAATGTCGCCTGTCTTTACCTAATCTCTGGACATAAAGATGGTGGAGCACATATGAAAGCAAGCTGGATTTTCTCAGCTAATGATGTGATTGTGAATCTAGGTGTAATTATTGCTGGCTTCCTTGTTGCTCTGACAGGTTCCGCATATCCAGATCTGGTTATAGGAATAATTGTTTCACTTTTCGTACTTAACGGTGCTCGAAAGATTTTGGCATTTAAATAAGAGTCGTAAAAATGAATTTATTCCAAGTTAAACCAAATGAATTTGTCAAAATTGTTGACCTAAAAAAAGGTAATCAATATTCAGATACAAATGATCCAGTTCTCGAACGACTTGAATTATTAGGTTTCAGAATTGGTGAAACTTTACAAGTTCTAGCTAAGGGGCTTTTCGGTGGTGATCCAGTATTGGTTCAAATTGAAACTTCTCGATTTGCGTTAAGAAAGAATGAAGCTGAACGAATTTTTGTAGAGATTGTTTCAAATGAACAGTAAAAATATTGCACTTATTGGTAACCCAAATTGTGGAAAAACATCTCTCTTTAATACTTTAACAGGTACTCGTCAAAAAGTAGCTAATTATGCGGGTGTTACTGTTGAGCGGAAAGAAGGTTTCTTTAAACTACCATCTGGTGAATCAGTTAGAGTTTTAGACTTGCCTGGCACATATAGTTTGAAACCTACGAGTCTAGATGAAGAGGTAACAAGAGCTGTATGCTTAGGTGAGCTGGAGGGTGAGGTTTTACCTGATATATATGTATGTGTGGTTGATGCCACAAATTTACATTTACATTTAAGCCTTGTACTTGAAATAAGGGCATTGAATCGACCAATGCTTCTTGTTTTAAATATGATGGATGAAGTCAAAAAACGTGGTATTTCGATAGATATTAATAAGCTATCAGAATTATTGGGTATCCCAGTTATTGAGGCTGTTGCTGTTAAAACTAAAGGCGTGCAGGATCTATTAAATCAATTAGATAAAAAAAATCTATTTGTAACTCCTTATCATTCTGATCTGAATCATTTTGATCAGATTAAAAATATTACTAAACAAGTAATTTTAAAAAATGATAACGGTGATGCAAGAACAGCCTTCTTGGATAAAATTTTCTTACACCCTGTACTTGGTTTAGTCATCCTAACGTTTACCATGTTTGTCATGTTCCAAGCTGTATTTATCTGGGCACAACCTTTTATCTCATTAATTGAGAATTCAATTACATGGTTAGGTGATACAATTGGGCCGCTCATTACTCATCCCTTACTTAGAAGTCTTATTGTTGATGGCGTGATCGCTGGATCAGGTAGTGTTTTGGCTTATATGCCGCAAATCCTTATTCTATTCTTCTTTATTTTAATTTTAGAAGAATCAGGTTATTTACCACGGGCAGCATTTCTTCTAGATAAGTTGATGTCTAAAGCCGGTTTAAGTGGACGTTCCTTTATTCCATTATTATCTAGTTTTGCCTGTGCAATTCCAGGTGTCATGGCAACACGAAGCATTAGTTCGGAAAGAGATCGTCTAGCAACTATTATGATTGCACCATTAATGACTTGTTCTGCAAGATTACCTGTTTATGCTTTACTTATTGCGGCATTCATTCCAAACAAATTAGTTTATGGTTGGTTGAGTCTACAAGGTTTAGTTCTTTTTGGACTATATATGGCTGGCATTGTTTCAGCACTATGTGTTTCTTTATTTTTGAAACTAGTTAGAAAAGATAAAACAGAAAGTATTTTTATCTTTGAGTTGCCTACTTACCGATTACCAGATATTCGAAATGTTGCATTAGGACTTTATGATCGAGCTACGATCTTTTTAAAAAGGGTTGGTGGCATTATCGTAGCATTATCAATACTGCTTTGGGTTTTAGTGACATTCCCTCAACCTCCTGAGCATGCAACAATGCCTGCTATCAACTATAGTTTAGCTGGGCAACTTGGACACTTTATTCATCCTATATTTGCCCCAATTGGCTTTACATGGGAAATCTGTATCGCGTTAATTCCTGCTATGGCAGCACGTGAAGTTGTAATTGCAGCTTTAGGTGTGATTTATGCAATGTCTGGTGATGAAGATACTGTAACTCAAACATTGCTTAGTCAAATTTCGGGACCTGATGGATGGGGGCTAGCAACAGGGATGTCGCTCTTGGTCTGGTATATTTTTGCCCCCCATTGTCTTGCGACACTAGCAACTATTCGACGTGAAACAGGTAGTTGGAAGCAACCAGTTATCATGGCGACATATTTATTCGCACTTGCATATTTCTTCTCATTCATCACATATCAGCTTATTAGTAGACTTTAATCAAAACAAGAATCTTTTATAAAGACAAATGGATGCCTTCGCATCCATTCGTCTTTTAAGTATCAAACCAATTATGAGCTTTTTTTCACAGCAACAATAATCTGATTCTCACTCTCTGTTTTTAATTCAAAGTCAACTTTATCCCCTACAGTTAAACCATTTAATAAGGATGGGTCAGCAACTTTAAAGCCCATCTTCATTGCTGGCCAATTAATCGCAGGAATTGCTTCATGGTCGAGTGTTAAAATATTTTCTTTCGTATCAATAGCAGTAATCACCCCAACGGCTTGAGCCGTTGTAGCGGTAGAAGACTCCTTATTCATCTGCTCCATAGGTGCGTCTGCTTTCTTCTGCTCTGATGCTTCATTTTTACTACATGCGCTTAATGCAGCAATAGTGGTAACAAGAGCAATAATTTTCATGAATTTCAACATAATAAAACCTCTTTAGACGAAATAATAAAACGATCAATGTGTTGATAGTTTTCTTTTGATTAAAAGCTGATATGCAGCTGGGATAACAAACATTGACAGTAGAGGAGCTGAAATCATACCCCCAACCATAGGTAAAGCAATACGGCTCATCAATTCAGAACCTGTCCCAGTCCCTAAAAGTATAGGAATTAAGCCTGCCAAAATGACGGCAACCGTCATGGCTTTAGGACGAACGCGTAGTACAGCTCCTGTTCGGATTGCCTCATTGAGTTGTTGCTCCGTTAAGGGTGCCGTTGAAGAAGATAGGTTTTGCTGTGCATGTTCAACTGCTTGCTTCAAATAGAACAACATGACTACACCAAACTCAGCAGCAACACCTGCAAGTGCGATAAAACCAACTGCAATCGCAACTGAAAAGTGAAAACCGCTCAAATACATGGCCCATATACCACCAATCAAAGCAAAAGGTAGCGTTGCCATAATCAGAACCGCATCTTGTACTTGTCTAAAAATCAAATAGAGCAGTAGAAAAATAATCATCAATGTAATTGGAATGACGACTTTTAAACGCGCATTAGCACGTTCCATAAACTCAAACTGCCCTGAATAGCTAATGCTCATGGCAGAGGAGCGTTTTACTTTTTGATCAATAGATTGCTTCAAATCTTGCACAACCGAAGCTAAGTCACGTCCCTGTACGTCTACATAAACCCAACCGCTTGGGCGAGCATTCTCACTTTTTAGCATTGGAGGGCCATCTGTAATTTGAATATTGGCAACACTACTTAATACAATTTGTTGTCCAGATTCAGTTACAATCGGTAAATTTCTCAAAGCTTCCAGTGAGTCTCGAATCTCTCGTGGATAACGTACATTAATAGGAAATCTTGCTAATGCCTCAACAGTTTCTCCAATATTTTCCCCACCAATCGCAGATGATACAATTTGCTGTACATCGTTGATATTGAGGCCATATCGTGCAGCCTGCATACGGTTAATATCGACATCAACATATCGACCACCTGTGAGTCGTTCAGCTAAAGCCGAGCTAACACCGGGTACCTGTTTAGCCACTTGTTCAATTTGCTGTGCTACCCGATCAATATCTTGCAGATCATTTGCTGAAATCTTAATCCCGATTGGGCTTTTCACCCCAGTTGCCAACATATCAATCCGGTTACGAATAGGTGGCACCCAAATATTCGTTAAACCCGGTACTTGAACAGCCTTATCCAATTCTTTGATCAACTTGTCAGGTGTCATACCTGAGCGCCATTCAGATCGTGGTTTGAACTGAATCGTGGTTTCAAACATTTCTAAAGGCGCAGGATCTGTTGCTGACTCAGCTCTCCCTGCTTTACCAAATACTGTCGCAACTTCTGGAACCGTTTTAATCATTCGATCTGTTTGCTGTAACAGTTCTGAGGCCTTGGCTGCGGACAATCCTGGTAAAGCTGAAGGCATATACAGTAAATCACCTTCATCCATATTCGGTAGAAACTCTCCACCTAATCGCGTTAAAGGAAAAAGACTAATAAGGAAAATTAGCAACGCACCAAATAAAGTGGTCTTTGGATGAGTTAAAACCTGATCCAACATAGGTCGGTATATTTTGATGAGGAAACGGTTCAATGGATTACGCTGTTCTGAAGGTAATTTCCCGCGGATCCAATAACCCATTAAAACAGGAATCAGGGTAATGGATAAACCAGCTGCCGCTGCCATGGCATAGGTTTTGGTAAACGCCAGAGGCGAGAACAAACGTCCTTCTTGTGCCTGTAAAGTAAAAATAGGAATAAAAGATAAGGTAATGATAAGTAAGCAAAAAAATAAAGCAGGACCAACTTCACTGGCGGAATGGGCAATAATATTCCAGCGTGCTTGAGTTTCTAATACTTGATTGGGATGTTCATGCTGCCAAGTCTCTATATGCTTATGTGCATTTTCAACCATCACAACCGCTGCATCAACCATAGCACCAATAGCAATGGCAATCCCCCCCAATGACATGATATTGGCATTTAGGCCCTGATAGTACATGACTAAGAAAGCCGACAAAATCCCAAGTGGTAAAGAAACAATAGCTACCATTGCTGATCGTAAATGCCAGAGGAAAAGTCCACAGACTAAAGCCACGACAATAAATTCTTCAATTAATTTATGACTGAGATTCTCGACTGCCCGATCAATCAGTTTACTGCGATCATATACAGGAACAACTTGCACTCCTTTAGGTAAACTTTGTTGCAATTCAGCCAGTTTTGCTTTCACAGCAGTAATCGTTTCACGTGCATTCTTACCGGCCCGTAAAATCACAACACCGCCAACAGTTTCACCTTGTCCATTCAGCTCAGTGATACCACGACGCATTTCCGGTCCGAGTTGAATAGTTGCAACATCGCCTAAAGTAACAGGAATCCCAAAACTATTTGTTTTTATCGGGATCTGTCGAAAATCTTCTAATGTCTTTAAATAACCAGAAGCTCGTACCATATATTCAGTTTCAGCCATCTCCAGAACTGAACCACCGGTTTCTTGATTGGCCTTTTGAATCGCTTCAATGACATTGTTTTGAGTAATTCCTAAGGCGGCCATTTTACTTGGATCTAAAACAACCTGATATTGCTTCACCATTCCCCCAATCGTAGCAACTTCAGCCACATTGGGTAATGTCTTTAGTTCATACTTTAAAAACCAGTCTTGTATGCTTCTCAGTTGTGAAAGGTCATGTTGTCCTGTTGGATCAACTAACGCATATTCATAAACCCAGCCAACGCCTGTGGCATCTGGCCCTAATGAAGATTTCGCATTTGCAGGCATTTTTCCCTGAATCTGGTTTAGATATTCCAATACACGCGAACGGGCCCAATAAAGATCGGTATGTTCATCAAAAATGACATATACAAATGAATCACCAAAAAAAGAATAACCACGAACCGTTTTAACACCGGGCACTGATAACATGGTTGTTGTTAAAGGGTACGTCACCTGATTTTCAACAATTTGTGGTGCCTGACCTGGGTAATTAGTTCTGACAATCACTTGTACATCAGATAAATCCGGTAAAGCATCAACCGGAGTATTTTTTACAGCCCAAACACCCCAAGCTGCCAGAATTAAAGCTGCCAATAAGACAAATACACGATTCAAAATTGAAAAACGAATAATACGGGCGATCATAATAGTTCTCCCGTTAGTTCTTCATAGATGCCATAGACATCTTTGAAATGTCAGAAATGACATAAGAATTTCCAACTTTTGTAAAACTAAAGTTGACCTGGTCACCTTGCTGAATTCGGATAAATGGTTGTACTGGCTGTTTAAAGATCATGGTCATAGCACCCCAGCCCAACTCAGGAATAGCTTGGTGTGAAATGGTAATATCTTGATTTGTGACTTTTTCAACTTTACCAAGACCTTGATATGTTGACCTCTTAATCGTTTGAGATGATGTAATTGGTTGCCCAGTGTTGAGCTTATCCAATATGCCTTGCAAATTTGCTTCAGAATCAATCAGAAATTGTCCTGAAATCACTACTCTCTGACCAGCTTTCAACCCTTGTAGGACTGCAATTTTATTGCCATCACTTTGCCCTAACTGTACAACAACTGGTTCAAAACGCCCTTGCTCACGCCCTACAATGACAACATTCCGAGTACCTGTCCGTATAACAGCTTGCTCTGGTACAACCAAACTGCTTTGGGGATTATTTATTATATTGACAGAAGCAAACATCCCTGGCTTAAGTTGACCACTAGGATTTGGTAATTCAATCCGAACTTTAATAGTTCTTGATGTTGTATCTAAGGTAGGCAAAATGTCGATAACTTTGCCAGTTACTTTTTGAGAAAAAGCAGCAAAATTGGCTTCTACACTCATACCTCGTTTGATTCCAGCAATTTGTTTTTCAGGAACGGCTGCCTCTAGCCAAATCGGGTTGATACCTTTAATTGTGGCCAAGGTTTGTCCCATAGCCAAAGCCATACCATTGCGGACTTCTAGTGAATCAATAAATCCACTAATGGGAGCTTGCAAAGTTATATTAGATTGCACTCGACGAGTTCGCTCAACTTGATGAATCACATTTTGTGGTATTCCTAAAAGCTGCAAACGTTGACGGCTTGCTTGAATAAGGGAACGATCTCCAGTACGGAGCACAGCTAAAAATTCAGTTTGCTCTCCAGTCCATTCGGGTATTGAAATATCAGCTATAGGGCTTCCTTCGGTCACCATATCTCCAACAGCATGCCCATACACTCGCTGAACAAAGCCACTTGCTCTAGTTTGTAAAATAGCTGTTTGCCGTTCATTTGCTTGTAATATGCCATTAGTAAACATGGCATTTCCAATTACAGCCTGTTCAACAGTGCCGTAACGGATGGCTAAATTTTGTTGAAGAGATGGATCTATTTTGACTGTAGGACGACTTTCATCCGTCATCGCAGTATTTTCGTCTGCATATTTAGGTACCAGTTGCATGTCCATAAATGGAGACTTACCTGGCTTATCAAAATGCTGTTCAGGCTTCATTGGGTCGTACCAATACAACACTTTGGCATCCTGTTGCTGACCCGCTAAAGTAGATTGAGGATTGTCTTTCTGATGTGCTATCCAATATCCAGCACCACCACCTGCAACCAAACTAATTGTGGCAACTCCTATGACAGTCACTGCCAATTTATTTCTTAACATTATGGCTGCTCCTCAACATAGTTTAAGGTTGGTTCTTCAAAGGCAAAATAAAGTTGGGCTTTAGTCACAGCCTGTTGTTGTTGGAGATCAATGAGACGCAAACGTTGTTCTAAAAGAGATTGTCGGGCAGTAATAACATCAGACAAATTGCTTTTACCAGCTTGGTAGCTTGCCAACTGTAAACCCACTTTTTGTTTAGCGAGTGGAATACTTATTTGCATTGCACGTCTAATTTGCTGATCAAGCGCATCAAGATCAGATAACCCATCATCCAGCATGGTGAGATGTTCACGGTATTGAACTTCTTGATCGGCAATGATCCGGTTTTGTTCGGCTAAAGCTGCCTGAACGAGCGGCCCACTACGTCTTTTTGAAAATACTGGAAGCTCTGTTGTGAGTTGAACCCCGATCATATCGCCAAATTCGCGTGCTCGATGCTGATAAGCAAGCTCAATCCCCCAATCTGGTTTCTGTAAAGCCTGAGCTTGCTTCAGTTTTGCTTCAGCAGTTTTCTTTTCTGCCTGAAATGCTTTTAATTCAGGATGTTGATGCAAATGATGATATAACTTTGATGAATCAAGATGGATGGATGGAGCTTGGTCAGGTAAGGTTTCAATTTGAGTAAGGTTTTCGGTAGGCTCTGCACTGATCAAGCGATGCAACTCTAGCTTGGCTTTATTTAAATCACGAAGCAAATCATCCTTCTGGTCAAGCAATACCGTGGCTTCTTGTTTTGGATCAAGTGCATCAGCAACCATTGTCCGACCAGAGGTGACCTGTGTTTGGGTCATCTGAGAAAGTAATCGATTCTCTGAAAACAGTTCATCGTATAGCGCCAATTTACGCTCAAGATAAAAACGTTTAAACCAAGCAGATGCAACTTTTTGACGTAACTCAATACGTAGAATCTCAGTTTGAGCAGTGACTGAACCCAATTCAGCTTTTGCTAACTCGACCTCGGCTTGTCTTTTGGCGCGGTTTGGAAAATCTTGCATAACGCCAATTTTCTGCATGGTCATGCCATCTTGTGTGACTGACCATGACGCATCACCAGATATAGGATAATTCTCCAAACCGACAAATAATTTAGGGTTGGGTAAAATACCTGAAGCTAAAACTACATTCTCAGCCCCTTCAATTTGGGCACTATTTACTCTTAAAGTTGGAGCATATTGCTCAGCAAGCTTCAAAGCTGTATCCAAAGTCAGTGGCTGGGCATAGACTTGACCATAGACTAGAGAAAAACAGATCACACCTATCGGCCATCTCACCCTGCGAGATAGCTTTTCTTTATAAAATTTCATATTTTTAGCTCTAAAATGATATACACGCGCACGCGCAGAACATCCATAAAAAATGCTATGAATGACGATGAATCATCAAATTAGTTAGAGCGTGGGGGTTTCCAGAGAACTGAAGGAAAAGGAGCAGGAAGGTTTTGATCCAGAGAATAAAAAGCCGATCGCTCTATAGGAGGGAACACCTTTGCGTACAGAAATTCTTGTGGAGAAGGGGTATACGCAATCTTGGCAAAAGACATAATGCACTCCTGCTCAGACATACAGGATGGATCATGTAAAGATTTTTTGGCCTTTGTCTCTATTTTCATACAATCAGTGTGCATTGTATCCTGATTTTGAGATGCTTCCATTGGTATAGGTTGCATCTGTTCAGATGGCATTAAACACCGCTTATGTACAGACGAAGCAACAGCAGCCGATCCGACGAACAGGATAGCAAACGATAAAAACAGCGATAGGCATGTCTTTAACCACTGCATAGATTTAGACCCAAATTTAAGCTTTTTTAGTTTTACAGATTCGAAATTAAATAGCAATAATTTCATGAATGATAGCCAAAGCTATCATTCATGATACTAAGTCATATCACCTTAAAAAACTAATTCGATACCTGCACCATATTTCCAACCTTTTTCAGACTCAGTAGCTTCTTGCATAGTGGTAGCTTTTTGTCCTTTTTCATATTGATAAGCCACATCAATAAAAGGCCTGATTCTTTTAGTTATCTCATACCGCGTTTTAATACCAGTTTTTAATTCTGATAAACCTGATTTTGCAGCATAGTTAGAATCATCACTAAATACAGCATCTACTTCTAGGTAAGGTTGGGTAATCAATTTCTGGGTTAACAAGAAATCACGTTCGACTTCAAAACTTGCTCCCCAAAAGTTATTTTCCCCACCATATAAATAAGCTTGGGTTTCAAAGAAATAAGGAGCTAGCCCTAATACCCCAATAACACCATCAACTCGATCGCTGTTGCTGTTATTTTTATCTTCACTGTATCTCACCCCAGCTTGTAAATCCCAAAAAGGTGCTACATTGCGGCTATAAAGTGCTGACACATCATATTTGGGGTCATGGCTTTCTGACTTATCCAAATTCGCTTCAATAAATAGGCGATTTTCATCTGTACCTATTAAAGTTTCAATTTTTGAACCTAAGGCACCTTTACCATCTTCATCCACAGTCCATTCATTCTCAAACTTTGTTGTTTGAAAAATTTGTCCACCATGTTCTTTAAGATGCTTATCATGATTCTGACCATTGGAAATTACAGTTTCAAACCCTGTACTATTATCTCCATCATTACCAGAAGTTGTTTTTTGATAAGTATTCCTTTCAGCATAACCTAACCCACCTGGTTCTTTTAACAGCACTCTCATACTTTCTGATTGAGAGCTATTTACTTGATTTCCGGTAGATGGATCATTGGCAAAGGCAACACTTGTTAATCCTAACAAGGCTAAAGATACAAGTGTTTTAGAATAGAGTTTTTTAGTGGTGTGCATGTTGATTTACCCCCTTATCATTATTAATAGGTTGAGCAACAACATCTTTTGAATCAGAACTATTGCTATCGACATTTGCAACAATAAGCTTATTCATCATCCCAGCAGACATGTGATAGAGTAAATGACAATGGATAGCCCATTCACCTAACTCATCTGCCGTTAATAAGGTTGTAACTGTTTTACCTGGTGGGACAATTACAGTATGTTTATTTGGCATATTACTAGCATCCTGGCCATTTTCTAGTTGCATAAACATGCCATGTAAGTGCATTGGATGAGCCATCATACTGTCGTTCACGAATTTCAAGCGTATACGCTCACCATATTTAACCTTGAATGGTTCAGTTTCATTAAACTTCTTCCCATTAATTGTCCAAATATAGCGCTCCATATTTCCACCTAAACGAATTTCAATTTCACGTTCTGGAGCACGAGTATCTTTTTGGGGCGTTAATGACTGTAAATCACTATATTGAAGTGCTTTTAGACCAGCTGGAGTTGATGCATTCGCCCAACCGTAAACATTTTCACCATTTTTCACTTGTGTTGGTGAGGTCATTGCAGTATTCATTTCCATATTATGTGTCATGCCTTGCATTGAAGACATGTCATGATTCATTCCGGACATTGACTGGTCTTTTGAATTGCCTCCCATTGAAGACATATCGTGATTCATACCTTCCATTGAAGACATGTCATGATTCATTCCGGACATTGACTGGTCTTTTGAATTGCTTCCCTTTGAAGGCATATCGTGATTCATACCTTCCATTGAAGACATGTCATGATTCATTCCGGACATTGACTGGTCTTTTGAATTGCTTCCCATAGAAGACATATCGTGGTTCATACCTTCCATTGAAGACATATCATGCCCCATACCCATATCCTCCATAGTCAATAAAGAACGTGGACGTGGTTTTGGCATCAAAATATTTTTTACAGGTAAGGTATTTTCATTATGTAATGTACCAATAGAAAAACCACTACGATCGATAGATTCAGCCTCTATCTGATAATTTGCCTGTTTTGGTTCTACGATAACATCGTACGTTTCGGCTGTTCCAATTCTAAACTCATCAACTGGTACAGGCTTCACTGGCTGGCCATCTGCACTAACTACTGTCATTTTTAGATTAGGAATTCTTACATCAAAAAAAGACATTGCAGATGCATTAATGAAGCGGAGACGAACTCTTTCTCCTTCTTTAAAATTTCCGGTCCAATTTTGTTCCGGGGTTTTACCATTCATCAAGAACGTATACTTTGTTACATCAGACATATCTGTCTTAAGCATTCGCATCTGATTCCACATAGAGCGATCTTGCCATGTTGCTTTTAAGCCATCTTTTTTAATCTGTTTAAAAACATCAAAAACCGTTTCTCTTCTATTTTGGTAATAATCAGCCTCTTTTTTGAGATTACTCATAATTTGACCACTAGTCGAATTATGAAAGTCAGATAGTAGGACTACGTAATCTCTATCAGCCTTTTCTCCAGCTGATAAAGGTACTTTATTTTTTGGATAAATCACGAGGGGGCCATATAGGCCATCCTGTTCTTGTCCTTTACTGTGTGAGTGATACCAATAAGTACCATTTTGACGGACTTTAAATTTGTATTCATAAGTTTTATTTGGTGCAATACCATCAAACTGATTAAATCCAGGAACACCATCCATGATGCCAGGTAAGATTAAACCATGCCAATGAATAGATGAATCTTGGTTCTTTAACTTGTTATGTACACGAATAACAGCATCATCACCTTCCTCAAACTCAAGAAGAGGTGCAACAAACTTACCATTTACCGTAATTCGCTTTAAAGGCTTACCTGTTATATTCACCGTCTGTTCAGCAATAGTTAAATCATATTCTTTAACCGCGGCCATAACCCAAGTCGACGAAAATAAACCGATTCCTATTAAAAAGACATGACTTAATTTTTTAGACATTTACTTCACCTATCGGATATCAAGATAAGGGATAAAACATGTTTAACTGCTTTACCCCCAATCTCTCATTTATCGTATTCTTTATTTATTTGATGTATTTGACATGTTCATTTTAGAGTGATCCATGTTCATCATATTTGAGTGATCCATATTTCCCATTTTAGAAGGGTCCATATTCATCATCTTAGAATGATCCATTTGGGACATATCGGACATTTTACTGTGGTCGTGCTGGCTATGATCCTGTTGAGTTGTTTTATCATTCTTCATATCACAGGGTTTTTGACACTTACCTTGTTCTTTGATATCTGCTTGAACAGCAGTACTTACTGTACTGGTCTGTTTAGCCTCTGCAGCCCAAGACTGAGTTCCAGCGAACAAAGACCCAACACATAAAAAAGTAGTTAAACTACGACGAAATAAAGTTTTCATTTTTTGCTCCAAGATTAGCTCATATGAATACATTAAAGGCCGGCACTAAACATCTATATGACATGAAAATGACATTTTTGTAATCTACGCCGAATCACGGATTTATAACGTTATTATGATCCTAATTAATGCAATCAGGTTTTTATAAATGAGAATCTTATTAGTTGAAGATGAACAAAAAACTGGTGATTATCTTAAACAAGGCCTTTCTGAAGCTGGCTATATTACTGACTGGGTTACAGATGGATTAACAGGAAAACACCAGGCTCTTTTTGAAGAGTATGACCTAATTATTCTAGATGTAATGTTACCTAAGTTGGACGGCTGGAATATCATTAATGACATTAGAAAAAGCGGTAAAAGCATGCCTATTCTTTTTCTTTCAGCCCGAGATCAAATTGATGATCGAGTGAAAGGGTTAGAATTAGGGGCTGATGATTATCTTGTCAAGCCTTTTGCTTTTGCAGAGCTACTGGCTCGAATTAAGAGCTTACTCCGTCGGGGACAACAAAAAGAAGATAGCAACCTAATCACTATTGCAGACCTTGAACTTGATTTACGTAAACGTCGTGTTACTCGTGCAGGGCAACGTATTGACCTAACAGCCAAAGAGTTTGCATTGATGGAATTATTTATGCGTAGACGTGGAGAAATTCTACCTCGTGCTTTAATTGCTTCTCAAATATGGGACATGAATTTTGATAGTGATACCAATGTAGTTGAAGTCGCTATTAAACGGTTAAGAAATAAAATAGATAGCAACTTCACCCCTAAGTTAATTCAAAACATCCGGGGGATGGGATATGTCTTAGAGGTAGAAGATGACTCATAAATTGTTTAATGCAATTAGCTTCCGTATTGCAATTATCTTTTCTCTATCAACTGTCATCATCTTATTGATTATGGGGCTGGTCATTCATCAACTTGTTATGCATCATTTTGAAACTCAGGACCGGACCCAGTTAGAAGGAAAAATTCAGCTTTTAGAAAATTTACTTGAACAGAACCCTACAAATACCCATGAATTAAATACATATTTAAAAGATGCTTTAGTAGGTCATCATGATCTGATTGTTCAAATAGAACGTCCAACAGGCCAAATCATTTTTAGTTCAGCACCAGCAGTCATAAAGACGCAAACGTTAGTCAAATCTAAACAAGCCCCTTGGATAGAATGGGAAATTCAAAAAAAAATCTATCGGGGCTTAGTTTATAAAAAGTCCTTTAATAATATTAGTATTCCATCAGCCCAAATTATTGTGGGGATCGATACATCTGAACATCAACACTTTTTAAATGATTTTAGACGACAGTTATTATATATCGGCGTTGTAGGCACAATTTGTTTAATGTTTTTAGGTTGGTTTGCCGCTTGGAGAGGATTACGACCAGTTCAAAAAATGGCGAAAGTTGCAGAAGGTATCTCGGCTCAGCATCTTTCTGAGCGATTAGAAGTAGACAGTACTCCAACTGAACTGAAATCATTAGCCATCGCATTCAACGATATGTTAGACCGGCTAGAAACAGCGGTAGGGAAACTCTCGGATTTTTCATCTGATCTAGCTCATGAGATCAGAACACCTATTAATAATTTGATGACGCAAACCCAAGTTTGTTTATCACGTAGTCGAGATATTAGTACCTATCAGGAAATTCTATTTTCCAATTTGGAAGAGTTTGAACGTTTAGCCCGAATGGTATCCGATATGCTCTTTCTTGCAAAAGCAGAACATGGCCTACATAAAGCGAATTTACAGCAAGTGAATTTAGTCAAGGAAGTCTCAGCATTATTTGATTTTTATGATGCAATTGCTGCTGAAAAAGGAATGTCACTCAAGCAAACTGGCCAAGGTTACGTTGAGGGCGATCCTTCAATGTTACGTCGTGCACTTAGTAATTTGCTATCAAACTCTATTAGGTATGGCAAACCAAATTCGGTAATCAAAATTCAGTTTCAAAAAAATATAGATACCACTATATTCACAATTGAGAATGAAAGTTCACCATTAACATCTGAGCAGTTGAACCGATTATTTGATCGTTTTTATCGTACAGATGCATCGAGACAACGAGTTGAGGAAGGCACCGGGCTAGGTTTAGCCATTACAAAGTCAATTCTTGATGTCCATGGCGCAACAATTCAAGCAGACTATAATAACGGACGTATAATTTTTAAAATTATTTTTAAAAATTAATTAATTATCCTATAAAAAACTGACTACTTATTACAAATAATTAAAATAATAAGTAGTCAGTTAATCATCTATTTTATTTACGTAGCCGTAAAGCATTACCAATAACCGAGGCTGAACTTAGACTCATCGCGAGCGCTGCAATCATAGGAGAAAGTAACCATCCAGTAAATGGGTATAAAATACCAGCAGCCAAAGGGATACCTAACGCATTATAAAGAAACGCAAACATCAGGTTTTGCTTCATATTCTTAATAGTTGCCTCCGACAAGGTACGGGCTATTTCAATACCGCGTAAATCACCCTTTACCAAAGTAACTTGAGCACTATTCATTGCGACATCTGTTCCTGTCCCCATTGCAATTCCGATGTCAGCCTGCGCTAAAGCCGGAGCATCGTTAATTCCGTCACCAGCCATTGCTACGATTCTTCCTTCTTTTTGTAATTTCTTAACTAATTCTAATTTATCTGCGGGTTTTACTTCTCCATAAACTTCATCGATACCTAAACGGCTACCAACTGATTTCGCTGTTGTTAAGCCATCGCCTGTAGCCATTACGATTCTTAAACCAGAATTTTTTAATGAATGCAAAGCTTCAGGTGTACTTGCTTTGATTGGATCTGAAACAGCTATCAAACCTATCAGTTTCCCATCCACAGCTAAATGCATAACACTTGCACCTTCAGCTCTTAACTTCTCAGCATCATTGATAAATGCATCAACAGATATACCAAGTTGTTCCATTAATGCGGTATTACCTAGAGATAACTGATGTCCATTTAACTCACCCTTAACGCCAATACCAGACCCTGACTCAAAAGATGTCGGTTTCGTTAGTGCAAGATCTCTTTCCCGGGCAGCACGTACAATTGCATCGGCTAAAGGATGTTCACTTCCTTGATCCAGACTAGCTGCTAATCGAAGAATCTCGTTATCTTCATATCCAGAAAGAGGGATAATCTTATCAAATGTAGGTTGGCCTTCGGTTAAGGTTCCTGTCTTATCAATAATTAACGTATCAATCTTCCGTAAATTTTCTATAGCTGCAGCATCACGAAAAAGTACACCATTTGATGCACCACGACCGGTTGCCACCATGATTGACATAGGCGTCGCTAATCCTAAAGCACATGGGCAAGCAATAATTAAAACTGCGACAGCATTGATTAGCCCATAGACCCAACTCGGCTCCGGTCCGAATATTCCCCAACCCAAAAATGTAAGTATAGAAATACCAATAACCACCATAACAAACCATCCTGCTACCTGATCTGCCATTCTTTGCATTGGAGCTTTAGAACGTTGAGCTTGCGACACCATTTGTACGATCTGAGAGAGTACAGTTGATGACCCAACCTTTTCTGAACGCATCACTAATGAACCATTCATATTCATAGTTGCGCCAATCACCTGGTCTCCCACACGTTTTGTAACTGGTACGGGTTCTCCAGTTAACATCGACTCATCAATAGAACTTGAACCTTCAGTAACTATTCCATCAACAGGTACCTTTTCACCTGGTCGTACTCTAAGCAAATCTCCAACGTGTACATGGGAAAGAGGAATATCTTCTTCTCTACCATCGTCATTTACTTTTCTGGCAGTTTTCGGCGCCAACCCAAGCAAAGATTTAATCGCGGCCGAAGTTTGCGAGCGAGCTTTTAACTCAAGCACTTGACCTAACAATGTTAGTGAAATGATAGCATCAGTAGCTTCAAAATATACTGCCACACGTCCCATAGATATAAAAGAGTCAGGGAATACTTGCGGTGCCAAAGTTCCAACGAGACTGTATATAAATGCTGCACCGGTCCCTATCCCAATTAAAGTCCACATATTCGGACTACGATTTAAAATTGATTGCCAACATCTAACAAAAAATGGCCATCCCGCCCAAAAAACTATTGGCAAGGTAAGAAGAAGTTCAATCCAGGTTTGTACTTTAATTTCAAACCAGTTTAATTTATGACCAAACATCGCCAAGGTTATTACGATAACGGTCAAAGGTAACGTGTACCAAAATCTTCTTTTAAAGTCCTTGAGTTCAGGATTTTCATCAGCCTCATCTAAATTTGGAAGTAAAGGCTCTAATGTCATACCGCAAATTGGACAGTTTCCAGGTTGATTCTGTCGAATCTCTGGATGCATGGGACATGTATAAATTGTGGAAGTATTTACATGAGCTGAATTAGTAATTTCATTTGAATCTACTTCAGCTCTATTCATTGATTTTTTAGTTGGAGAAGATTTACCCTCTTCATTAATATAAAACAAAGGATCATTTTCAAACTTTAACTTGCATTTTTCACTGCAAAAGTAAAATGTTTTACTGTCAATTTTTTCATAAAGTTTAGAAGCCTGCGTTACGGCCATTCCACAGACAGGGTCAATAAGTCTATTGCCAGTATTCTTATCTTCATGATGATGGTCCATAGAACCTCCTTCATATTAATTCTCAAAATAAAGAGCTCATTAGGATTAAACTAATTTTTCGTTATCCGGTCATTTAGTGACCATTATTTTCAATAAAGTCAGTGTAACACTTGTGTGTTTTCAATTTTAAAAATGACAAAAATGTAATTTTGGAGTCATCAAGACGTTTCTATCTGTCTTGAATAATAAGCATACGAAGAGTGATGATCAACTCAATCTATTCATGAACGTCAACGGGTCATTACTTAGCTATGTATCAGTTTTAGAAGGATGATGAAATGAAAATTTTCCAAAATAAAGTATCAGTTCTACGCAATGTATTAGTTGGTGCAACTATGGTTGTAGCTGCTTCAAGTGCGTTTGCACATGTAAAACTTGAAAGTGCAACACCTGCTATTAATGCTTCTGTAGCAAGTCAACCCCAAAACATAACTTTAAATTTTGGTGAAGAGGTTATGTTAATGAACGTCAAATTGCTTGATGCCCAACGTAAGGATATCCCATTAAATTATAAAATAACTCATGATATGAAAAAGTCATTTGAAGTGGCCGTACCTAAACTTAAGAAAGGTAAATATACCGTGGTATGGACCACAATGGGTGCAGATGGCCATAACATGAATGGCGAATATAATTTCACGCTTAAAGCAGCAAAATAAAATAAAAACGAAATTAGTAAACATGCCAGCAATTTGCTGGCATGTTGCTATAACGATGGAGAAAAATATGCTTCCTGAAACTTGGATATACGCAACATGGCTGGCTAAAATCGTTTTATATTTAGGTATTGCATTTGTTGTTGGTGGCGCTTTCTGTTATTTCTTACTTGGTCGTTATGTAGAAATTAAACAGACTATTCTGAAGTACATAACTATTGGTGCAGGATTGGGTTTAATATCCAGTATTCTTAGCTTCTTCCTTCTCATTGGAAGTTTTGCCAATACAGGTCTTTCTGGCATGTGGGATAGCAACTACATAAACATTTTAATAAATACTCCCACAGGGCACGTTCATATTATTCGATCAATTAGTTTTGCTCTTCTACTTCTATTGATGATCATAAAACTTAGTAAAGGAACTACTCAGGTTTCAAAAATTGAAGGAGTAATATTTCTCATACTTTTAACGCCTATTGTTTTTAGTTTTTCTCAACTTGGTCATGTTACAAATTTACCTTTATTCGCACAATTTTTATTATCAATCCATGTACTTGTAATGTCTTTATGGATGGGATCACTTTATCCTTTATGGAGAACAAGTAAAAAAATTACTGGTCTTCCCTTGAAAGAACGCATGCATCTGTTTGGAAGAATTGCTGCTTTTGTGGTAGGAATATTACTTGCATGTGGTGCCAGTATTGCTCTATTACTCATTAAAGATTTCAATATTCTACTGAATACTCCTTATGGGCATGGATTCATTATTAAAATAATATTTGTTTTAAGTATTTTATTATTGGCTGCCTTTAATAAATGGTATTTTACTCCTCGTTTACAGGATCCAAAATTTGCAAAACAATTGGGTTATGCCATTT
This sequence comes from Acinetobacter soli, assembly GCF_000760595.1. Lineage (GTDB taxonomy): Bacteria > Pseudomonadota > Gammaproteobacteria > Pseudomonadales > Moraxellaceae > Acinetobacter > Acinetobacter soli. The sequence continues at coordinate 82,917 of NZ_BBNM01000010.1, forward strand.
TATTTGAAATGTCACTAGGTTTATCAATTCTTTTAACGACTGGGTATATTACAACAGTAGTCGGTATTGAGTAATAGGAGTAGCTAAGCAATGACTTCATGGATGAAAGTTAACTGTATCGTAATTATATCTCTTGTTGTAAATACTGTGAGTTGGGCAGAACCAGCATCAGCTAAACATATGCATGCGCTTGATGACAGTGAGCTGAGGAAAGTTTCGGATCATGACCACTCAGACGAGAGCTCACGTTCACATGCCCATCATGCAGATAAGAAAGAGGAACCACAAAATTTAAGACTAATACAAACGTCTTATCCAAAATAAATATGGATAAGTAGGCTTGATTTCGGGGATAGAAAGATTCTACTCCCTATCAATAACTAGTAATTAATTTTTTGATAAAGTTCTCAAATCTTCTTGTATCTAGCAAGACCTCTCGATAATGTATCTATGTTGATTCTTGGCTAATATCAAAAAAATTATTAATTTTAGGTATCCAAAAAATCTCATTCCTGAAACTAATCTCTAATCCATCTTCAATCTCATTGATCATATTTAGTTCTATTTGCTTAGAATGGGTAATCTCGAACTTATGAAAATACATTAAGCAAAGTCTTACCCACAATAATAATTCAAATCTATTCTTGGTTAATTTACTTAACTTAATAATTTCTTTTTCTAATTTCTGATTTTTTATTGCTTTTATAAAGTTAGAATTCTTTATAAATGAAAAATTTAAATTAGTATCATAATTCCGGTTTAAAAAAATTATAAAGCCAATGAGTTCAGCCGCTTGACCAGGATGATGCGACAAATAATGTTTGACATGCCATATCCGTGGCAAGTTAAATCTTGAATTACTCACCAGAAACATCAAGGCTGAAGCTGGTTTCATTGCTAGCCTGGCAGAGCGAATAGTTGTTGTACCATCGCTCACTCTATTCATTAACGTGTCAAAGTACTTTTGAAGAATTTGAGCGGGGAAAGTGGGCTCTAGACAAATATTTTTTAACCTATTCAATTGGTCCAATTCAGAACAAAATTCTTTTGCCTGTATATCTACTTGAAGATGATGTACTTGAGTTAACCATTGCATAGGTAATACAAACTTACGTAAACCACTTGTTCTTAATCTTCCCAAAAGCTCGGTATAAGCGGGAACTTGCTCTATCCAAAGATCATCAGTTTCTTCAAAGAATTTTATGTGTTTCGCAGTAAATAAGGCTGCTTTATGTGAACCTACTCGTTGTTCAAGCCATTTTATATAGTTTTTAAAGTGTTTTTGGAGATGTATATCTTCTAAATTATTTGCTAATTTCCCAACTCTTCTTTCAAGAATCTGGTGCCAGGAACAGCTTTCACAATAATTTCCGCGCCCAGCAGGAATCTTCAATTTACAGATCAAACAATAATGAGGTGGTGAATTCAAACATTTCTTGCAATACATCTGACCTGATTTAACATCTTCTTCAAGTAGCCGATACCTACGACAACTTGGGCAAGTTCTATAATCACGAGTTGCGCATTTAGGACATACTCTTAAATTATCTGAAAAGCGGCTGATTCTGGAGAGTTTCTGGGAAAAGCACCCACAACGCTCACAGGCTTGAAACTCCTTGAAATAAACAGAGCAGCTACAACAAACAGGACCATACTTTGTAATTTTTCCGATAGAGTAATCAACTCTTTGACAACGTATACATGGTCTATTATTTTCACATTTTTGGCAGATAGCTGAGTTATCATATTTATATAACCTGGCAAGCTTTCCACAGGATGAACATGCTCTTTTTTTGAAAACCCGTACATAACATGTATGGCAAAATTTAGTCGATTTATAATTCTTATGAATTTTTTCCACACTGCGACCACAGTCATCACATTGAGGCATCTTATCTTCCCCCAATTTACAAGATTTTTCGCTTCAATCTCCACATTTTTCGTAATATAGCTTTTTTACCTATTGGTCTTGGGGTACTTGAGACATTACCCTTTAATATATACCCCCGAGAAACCTTGTATAGTTGCTTTTCTAAGGGTATTAATATTTCTGGTATTTTACATCTCTTATCCCAAAATGAGGCTCTATTCATACTTAAAGAGTGAGCTGTTTCAATAAATTTTTTTTGGGAAACTTTTAACAGTTGAGAAATACAAGCAAATATTTTCTCCCTTTCTAATACTGAACTTTGACTAAGGACTAAACCCGTCAAGGAAATTTGAGGATGGGGAACTATAATATCCAGCGCATTTAAAAACGCCCAACCTTTACTATTTAAGGAACTTCTAAGAACTTTTCGAATAAATTGATTAAATAACTGAATGACACTCAACCACTCTGATATAGGAATTAAAGTATCATCATAAATTGCATATCCTTGCTTAAGAAAAAGATCAAAGTCTTTCTGTAATGCCAAAGCATTGCGATCTATGACATCGGCTTTCACATCAAAAAGTTTCTCTTTACATAGGGCACAGCAAGATAGTGTCTGATCAGGAGCTTCCAATAATCTTGGTTGAATAGCCTTCTGGCAATGGGGACATTGATCTAATAAACGCTGATTATGCTTAACACATCCCACGTGCAATACATACCGCCAATTCAGCCGAAAGTAAGCAACAGGATCACTTTCCAAACATTTGGGACAATATTGCCAACCACTTTTATGTTTACGATTCCGTGTACCTAAAGCTAATATCCATGGTTCAAGATTTATTGCACTATTTTGTAGAAATAATGTCTTAAAAGTTGAGGGATTGAAGTGATCCGGGCTGGTACCAACCTTACGGATTAATATATCTAAATATTCTTGATCAAGTCCTTTATCAATGTCTACAGTCCATGCTCTCCATTTGGGCCAAAGTAGCCCAGTTAAGCTCAGTGGATCACAACCACTCTCAAGGGAAATTCGTATCAGCCATGAGGATAAGGCTTCATCTTCATAGGGAAGTGTACGAATAACCCAATAATGAGTCCCTACAATCTTAACCATACTTGTATGCTACGGGTTACTTTACACTTTCTAATAATTGGTAATTAATGTGTTCCTGCCCAGTAATGATAGCCTTCTTGGCAGCTTCCCTTAAAAGACTACGTAAATTGCCTAAATTTCCCTCTGTAATGTCATGTAAATACTTTACAGTTGCTGGCTCAGCTAATCTTGAAGGCAGTTTAAGTGGAAGCACTTTTTCAAATTTATTTACCATAGCCTGAAACTCTTTATCAAGTTGCCATAAGGGAAGGTTAACAACACGAAAACGGCTTACATGCTGTGGATCGGTATATAGCACCCGAACAGCTTCTTCCGTCCCAAAACCAACAACAGGTATCTGAGTTTCATTACACAAATATTTGATCGCATTCATGACTGTTCTTTGTTTAATAGGAGTTCCACACAACAAAGAGTTCATTTCATCAATAATAAGTAACTTCACCTCATAAAGCTTGAGGCAATGAACAACCTGGTATCTTAATTTTGCAACAGGATCTCTTTCGCGGAAGGGTTCCCAAAATCTATCTAAGATAGCCATATATAAAGCTTTCTCATCAGGGGAAACAGGTGCTTGAACAACAATCACAGGTTTAACTGCATTATTAAGCTCATTAGTATACCCCTCTCCATAGAGCTTAAAAAATTGGTTAATAATTGAAGTCTTACCGTTATTAGGTTTACTTAACACCAGTAAATTAGGCATACGACTTCGTTTTGGAAGAGCGAGCATGCCCTTTAATTGATCCAGTAGATCATTCGCTGCTGGGTAACCTATCCAACGGTCCTCTTCGAGGAAAAAAAGTCTGTCCTCATTAGATTGGTCAACAATAGGTCGAAATTCCTGGAAAATATGTGGATAATTACTCATGAAATATCCTCATCATTTTCTACCTCATCTAAAGGTAATAACCCATATAAGCTTTCAAATTGTTGATCCATAACGGTACTCTCATATTGAGATTTTTTGTCCTGAATTGAAGCAGGGTTAATTCTCTGTTGATGTTGAGTATTACGCTGATATGTTCTGCGAGCACGACGAGTTTTAATACTCGCTTCTTGTACTCGTTCACGCAGTTTAGCTAAAGCCTGTCCAAGCTCATGATCTTTTAAATATTCACCAGTTTCTTTTTTCAATTCCTGAATTTTTTTATGTTCCCAAATACTAAAGGGTGGAATACTTTGATCTGCTAGAGGAACTTTAAAATAGTTTTTTATTTCAGGGTCAAAGAACCATATTTCACTAATATTCCTTGGATCTCTTCTAAAAATAAACTTGCGTTTCTCTTTATGGTTATCAGGGTCAATTGAATTGATCCAACTTCTCAATACATCCGCATAATATGACAGCCCATCAATAGTTACACCTGTAGTTTGGATTGTTCGTTCAAAACTCGGTAAAAAATCAAGGAAAAAATTATGATCATTTGCAGGTAATCTGGCTGCTCCAGAACCTAAAGTATTCTTATCACCAAAGATACCCTGTTCAAAAGCATGTAGAGGTGATGTACCTAAAGCTGAATGTTTTCGTTTATGGTAAACATTACAGATAAAATCAATCAGCCAATCCTCAAACTCTGTAAATGTAAAAACGGCTTGAGTATCAGAGTCATAATCTTTTCTCTGAAAAATATTAGAAAAAGTAGTACCTGGTACTGCATGAATATCTGTAGCAAAAGTACCCATCAAACGTTCAATATGTCCACCAAAGCGTGGTTTTTTAACAGGTCGATATTCCAGACGGATATCATGTGCCATACAAGCATTTCTGAAAGTTTCTGAATGGAATTCGGGACCATTATCTACATGGATCGTATTCATAATTCCCCAAACAGGCCATTCAGCCTGGATCTTGCGTAAAGCCAACCATTTCTCTTTGGGTAATACTGCTTGAGAAACACACATGGCAATAGACATTACCGAAGGTGCATCTAAAGACAGGTAATAGCCGACAATTACCCGCGAAAAGACATCAATTGCAAGAGTTAGATAAGGACGCCCAATAGGTTGTCGGTTAAAATCATCCACCAGAATTAGATCCACTGGGGTATGGTCAATCTGAACAACTGCAAGCGGGTAATCCGCATGAGGAAATTTTCCCGCGGCTGGGGTAAATTTATTATTAGCCTTTTCTTTATGTCCTCTTTTACGCAGAACTTCTCTTTGACTGATTGCTGCTATACGATTCCGTACGGTATTTGCATGAGGGACGTCAAGAATATGATATTCATGACATAAACGTTTCACTTCAAGTACAACTTTTTGAACACTTATTCTCTGATTAGTCAGATATAAATCTTTAATCGCTTTTTCAATAATTGCTTCAGCATGCTTATTAATCATCTTCTGACCTTGAGGCAACCCCTCTTTTTTAGGTCTCAGTCCATCAATCGTTCCGTATGCGTTATATATTTTTAACCATCTGTATAAAGTTGCTGGATTTATATCATGTTGCTTTGCACGTAACTCCACTTCCTTACGTCCACTCACCCCATCCTCAATAAAGGGGCGGATTATATTGAAGCGCCTTTCAGCTTCCTCCCAGTCTTTATCAGGAATGAGATCTATATCTTCATACTTTTCAGTAGGCAATGCTGGCTGTAATTCACTTATGGCAGCAATACCTTTTCTACCCGTATTCTTGTTTTCAACAAAGACAGATTTAAGGTCAATAATCTCAATAATTGTATGCGGTATACCTTTTACCTGAACTGACTCTCCAGCAGCAATCTTGATATTCACACGTCTATCATTCATCTTAATTCCCACTTATCCAAAGTTCAGTAGAAGGCAGTAAAGGTTGACTCAAATCGCATGCTAAAAAGCCATGAGCAACTAAATACCAAATTTGACTAATCCCATTTGCACGAGCCCATTTACCGGAAAAATGCCGAGCTAAAAGTGTGTCAAAAGTTACAACTTCTCTATCTCTTACATAGTCCATTAAAAATTTTGAATCGGCGAAAGAGAAGAACATTTTTCGGTATTTTTGCAGAAACATAGCATTTGACCATATTTGATCACGAATACGTCCTTCATGTGCAATGTGGAATTTCCAACCTTCTTCTTTGCAAATAGCCATAGCGGCACGGTATCTGGATTTCCATAGATTCAAATTAAGTTCTAACTCCGCTGCTGGCTTAACTTCAACTAATTTAGGATGGATAAAAGGGAGATAATTGTCATGTTTATATGTTACTAAAAAGTCTGGGGTATAAACCCGTTTCTTTCCATTATCAACATACTCAATAGTAAATGGTTGAGACTCAACAGCAAGAACATTGGGATCAACCTCTAAACGGATGAGAAAATCTCGTTCAAGTGTAGATTCAAAAGGAACTGCAGAATCTTTTTTAAAAGGGTACAGTCCGGATACACTGATACGTGTATTACCAATTTTTCTTCGAGCTGGTACGATCTTGACCGTGTCGCATAATTGATTGTACATTCTTGGTTCCGTCGCATAGTTCATTATAAGATTTGTCGCACAGTTCTTTGTAAAAAGCGTTCTAAGTTATTGACTCACGCTTAAATTGTCGCATAGTTCTTTGTAAATGACAGTGGATCAAACCCAAAGCCCGGCGAAATCACGCTGTCGCATTTGGGCGTACTCTTTTTGGATGAACTGCCCGAGTTTGATCGCAAGGTGCTGGAGGTTTTAAGGCAGCCGCTAGAAGCCAAAGCCATCACGATTTCAAGAGCTGCACGTCAAATTTCATTTCCGGCCAATTTTCAATTGATCGCTGCAATGAATCCATGTCCGTGCGGTTATGCCTTTAATCAGGATCAACGCTGTCAATGCACACCCGAAGCAATTAAGCGTTATCAAGGTCGAATTTCTGGCCCGTTACTCGACCGTATCGATTTACATATTGATGTACCGCCACTTCAAGCACACGAACTACAAAATACGGCGCCTGTTGAAGATTCAGCAAGTGTTCGCGCACGTGTGCAAAAGGCTTATCACTATCAGATCCAACGCCAGCAATGCTTAAATCAGGCGCTATCACCAAAACAGCTTGAAGCATTTGCTCAGCTTAGTCCTGCAACTGAAAAAATTATGTCTTTGGCGCAGCAAAAACTCAATTTATCGGCTCGGGCTTATCATCGGGTACTGCGCGTGGCACGAACCATTGCAGATTTGGAGCAAAGTCCACTCATTGAGCGGCACCATTTGAATGAAGCATTATCGTATCGTACCGATATGAGCTAAATAAAAAAGACCGCATAGCGCGGTCTTTTTTATATTTAACCCATTAGAAAGTTTTGGATAGAGTTAACACAGCACCCAAATCATACGGTTTTTTACCGGCATCGGTCATGCCAGAGGTGCTGATGTCGGTACCCACACCCGCCAATTCAGCCGTTACACCCAAAATGTTGTATTGCACACCAAATTTGTAATCAAGATAACTGTCGTCGGTACCTGGACCACCTGCCACCACGGCCAGTGCTTCTTTGTTTTTAAATTTGTTGTAGCCTAAAGATGCAATTCCGGTAAAACCTGTGTCTGCAATCGGTGCGCTATAACCGACATTGAAGTACCAGAAATCATCGGTGCGACCCCAGTAATCTGGCGTGTAATTGATTCCGGTGGTGATGCTGTCGCCCTTAAGTAGCGTATCTGCAAAAATTAATTTACCATATACTTCGGTGAAGGCCAAACCGGTTTTGTTGTTGTACGGGTTGGTAAAGTTAGATTTTGCGCCAATATAACCATAGTAAGTCACGCCGACGTCATAGCCGACTTTATAGTCTGGTGTAAGCATAAAAGAGCTGGCATAACCGAGCGATGCATCGGTTTCAGTCGAATTTCCTTTAATACCGAAATCGACACTTGACCCCCAAAGCGTCAGATAAGCACCAGATTCATGGTTAAGAGTAAAACCACCCTGAATTGCAGGATTATTCGAGCTCTGTGTTACCCCGCGAAAGCGATAGTCAGTTGTTGCAGCCACGTTCCCAGATACCGAAAAACCTGCCATTGTCGGCTTGTCTTCTGCCATCACCGCAGTTGTACTTGCTGCCAAGCTGGCTAGAACTGCGACTTGATATGCAAATTTTTTCATTGTAATTCTCCCCCGTGTTGGGCATGACCAACAGACTTTTGATTTTTTGACTTGGATCGATAAAGATTTAGCAAATGCTATGCCAAGTTTGAAAAAACTCGCGAAAATGCGGCTCGTAAAAGAGATTTTTTGAAGTTAAACAAGGCGTTATTTTTGATTTTTATTTTAACCCTGAATCAAAGCTTTCAATTGAATATCTGGTTGTACGATTTTTTACGTTGTACAAATTGTTACTTATGGTTCAGTCGGACACAGCATGGTGCATTTTTCACAAGATAGATATAAAAAAAATTGAGCGGTATTTAAAGCGTTAAATCCATTAGCTGTAACAAAATAATTTTGAATGCACCAAGATTGCTCACTTTATAAGCAATAAACTGCATTTGCGCACAAAAAATATGCAATAAAATTATTTGATGCGTATTTTTTAAGCAAAAATAATCTCGCCTACATGTAACTAAATATATAAATTGCAAGGATTATGTAGAAAACTGGAAAACAATGCGAAAAATATGTTGATAAAAAATGTATCTTTTCTATAGATTATCTATACAATTTTGTGATTTTCTAAGCCTTCTTAGAAACAAAAATTACAATTTATCTTCTCGAGGTATTCAATGCTAAAAGCACAAAAGCTTACGTTAGCAGTTGTGATCAACGCTGTACTTATTACTTCAGCATATGCAAGCGAACAAAGCGATGCAAAAGGATTTGTTGAAGGTGCTCAGGGTTCTGTTTTACTCCGCAACGGTTTTATCCAGCGCGATAAAAAGAAAGGACTGAAAGATACAAATTCTTGGGTTCAATCGGCGGTGCTGAATCTTGAGTCTGGTTTTACTCAAGGTCCGATTGGTTTTGCTGCTGGTGTAGTCGGCGATTTTTCATTTAAGTTGGGCGATAATTATCATTCTGGCAACAGCATGGTTGCACTGAAAAATAATGGTGCTCGTGATGCCAACGGTCGCGTTGATCCATACGATCAATGGACACGTGGTGGTGGCTTTGTAAAAGCACGTGCGTCGAATACCACCTTAACCTACGGTACTCAGGTGCTTGATTTACCTGTTTTGGCCAGCATGACCACTCGTAACACGCCAGAGTATTTTGAAGGGACTTTGATTACCAGCCATGAAATTAAAGATCTTGAGCTTGTTGCAGGTAAATTTACCAAGAACCAATTGCCGGAGCACATTGCAACTGATCAAAACCATCTTGATCGTGCGTATGTGTGGGGTGCAAAATACAAATTTAACGATCAGTTGAATGCTTCGTATTACGGCGCTGATATCAAAGATAAAATTGAGCGTCATTACGTAAGTGCTGCTTATAAGCAACCACTGGCAAATGACAGTTCTCTCAGTTACGAGTGGGCCGGTTATAGCACAAAATTTAAGCCAGGTGCAGACACTTATTTCTCAGGTGGACCAAATACACGTACAGAAGATCTCAATAACTATATCTGGGCCTTCTCTACAACATATAGTCAAGGTGCACACTCAGTGATGGGTGCTTACCAGCAAAATACCGGTGGTATTGGCTATGACTACGGTGCCAACCAAGACGGTGGTCAAAGTATTTATTTGCCAAACTCTTACCTTTCAGACTTTAACAGCAAAGGCGAGAAATCAGTTCAATTGCAATATAACCTCGATTTGGGCGCGTATAACGTACCAGGCTTGAAGTGGACCACTGCATTTGTTTATGGCTGGGATATCGATGTGATCGGCACTAACATTGACAATGCCAACGAGCGTGAGTTCTTTAACCAATTGAGCTATACCGTTCAAAGCGGTTTTGCCAAGGATTTAAAAATCCGTGCACGTTACTCGATTTTGCGTGAAAGCGATGTCGGAGCGAATGGTTATGGAGATACCAACGAAACGCGTATTTTCATTGATTTCCCAATCAAGTTCCTTTAAGTCATAAAAAGCCCTAGCCAGTTCGCTCGCTAGGGCCTTAGATATTTAAAAAATCAAACATCAACTGAATGATGTTTGATTTTTTTTATCTTATTTTTTTGCAGCTTCAATCGCTTTAAGCACTTCTGCTTTCGCAACGTCTGCACCTTCCCAACCACTGATCTTCACCCATTTGCCTGGCTCTAGATCTTTGTAGTGTGCGAAGAAATGTTCAACTTGATTGATCAACAGTTTTGGTAGATCAGTGTACTCTTGTACATCTTTGTACAATGGTGACAATTTCTCATGCGGAACTGCGATTAATTTTGCATCGATACCACCGTCGTCTTCCATATTGAGTTTACCTACAGGACGGCAACGAATTACTGAACCTGCGGCAACTGGATATGGTGTGACAACCAATACGTCTAATGGGTCACCATCTTCAGACAAGGTGTTTGGTACATAACCGTAGTTCGCTGGGTAGAACATTGCTGTTCCCATAAAACGATCCACAAACAATGCATCTGAATCTTTGTCAATTTCGTATTTGATTGGCGCAGCATTTGCCGGAATTTCAATAATAACGTAAATATCATTTGGCGCGTCTTTACCCGCCGGGATATTGTTGTAGCTCATAGCAACACTCTTTTAGGTTAACCAAATTTTTGTCGCGTCGATTATAACGGTTTCTGAAGCGAACTGCGTGGATTATACAAACTGCATCAAGAAAATCTTTAGTCCTGCTCTCAATCTACTTAAACCAGACGAATCACCAAGATCAGCAAGAAGATCGGACACAGCATCGACAGCAACCAGATAATCGAACGCAACATGGCCCAATTGGCCAAATAACACAGACCATACAGTACACGCAAAACCAGATAAGCCAAGCCAAAGGTCATGATGATGCTTTGCTGAACCACCATATATTCGGCCATCAGTACAGCAGCCAAAAACAAAGGCAAACTTTCAAAACTGTTTTGTTGCGCCGCATTGGCACGCGCAGCCAAGCCTGTTGTACTGGCCAAAAAAGCACGTGGATTTTGATTGTCTTTGGATTTAAATCCACCGGCAAGTTTGGCAATCATGGTAAATACATAAGGCAACAAGCACGCTGCCAAAATCAGGTAAACAATACCACTAATCCCCTGCATGATCGTTTCTCAAGACATATTTTTAGATGACCTTATCATAACATGGCGTTTTGTTTCTAAATTCGGTTAAATATAGTGTTTTTATAACTGAACCAGAACAGGACAGCCGATGAGCACATCAGATCAAGATGAAATCTTTGAGGTTTTGGAAAAACAGCGCCAGAATCAGCTCAAGGTTGATCGTATTTTAAAAATCGTCCTCCCGATTGTGGGTTTTTTGCTGTGTACCATTTGTGCCAACCTAAACTGGCAGTCGACCTTGGGCACTTTTATCATGCTGACACTGGCCATGTGGGCGGTCAGTATCTGGCGATTATCGCTCTGGATGTGGATGCTGATCGCAGCCCTATATTGTCTGGTCGACAACTATTTCAGTTATGGCACCCTACAATTGTCTTTTTTGCGTTTACAACTCGGATGTATGCTGTTTTTTATCGGTCTGGCAGGTATTGGACGTCCCTATATGGATCGTTGGTTACTGAGCAGTTCCAAATAAAAAACGCCTGATCGTTCAGGCGTTTTCAATTCACTGTTGAATGCTTAATTGGTTTTACGTAGATCTTTACGTAAAATTTTGCCGACATTCGATTTTGGCAATTCGTCCATAAACTCGACATAGCGTGGGCGTTTGTAGCCAGTTAAGTTTTCTTTGGCAAAACTTAATACTTCTTCTGTGGTTAAAGATGGATCTTTTTTCACCACGAAGAGTTTTGGTACTTCGCCGGATTTTTCATCTGGCACACCAATAGCAGCCACTTCGAGTACTTTTGGATGCTTGGCAATAATTTCTTCAATTTCGCTTGGATAGACATTAAATCCAGACACCAAAATCATGTCTTTCTTACGATCAACAATTTTGACATAGCCACGATCATTCATCACGCCGATATCACCAGTGCGGAAATAACCATCACTGGTCATGACCTTGGCTGTTTCATCCGGTCGGTTCCAATAGGCCTTCATGACCTGAGGGCCACGAATCGAGATTTCTCCCTGCTCGCCTAATGCCACTGCTTTACCGTCATCATCTAGAATCGCGACATCAGTGAGGGGTAACGGAATACCAATGGTTCCACTAAACTCAGTCGACGCAGGTGGGTTGACCGTTGCAACAGGTGAGGTTTCAGACAGCCCATAACCTTCAATAATGGTCACGCCAGTGATACGTTTCCATGCTTCGGCAGTCGACGGTAACACCGCCATACCACCGCCCATCGCAATTTTCAGTTTAGTGTGATCAAGCTGTTTAAATTCTTCATTGTGTACCAGCGCATTAAACAAGGTATTTACCGCTGGAAAAAAAGAAGGTTGGTATTTACGTAGTTCTTTAATGACCGCAGGCAAATCACGCGGATTTGGAATCAGAATATTGGCCTGACCCTTATACATGCCATACATGGCACACACCATAAACGCAAAAATGTGATACAGCGGCAAAGCGCAGAACATCTTGTCATCTTTTTGGCTATCGCCCGGCCCAAATTTACTTTGGAAGATTGCATCACATTGCAGCATATTGGCCACAAGATTGCGATGGGTCAGCTCAGCCCCTTTCGACACGCCTGTGGTTCCACCTGTGTACTGAAGGACCGCCGTATCGCTTAAGCTTAAATTTGGACGTTTATAATGGCTCGGGCTCACTTTATTAATGGCTGCATTAAATTTGATATGCCCCGGAATATCCCAAGCAGGAATTTGCTTACGCACATTGCGCAGCACAAAATTGACCAAGTTCCCTTTCAGGAAACCCAGCATATCGCCTACAGATGCAATCACAACATGCTTAACTGGCGTTTTACCCAAAATACTTTGATAAACGCTGGCAAAATTTTCAATAATCACCAGAACTTCGGCACCAGAGTCATTTAACTGATGTTCGAGTTCACGTGAGGTATATAGTGGATTGACATTGACCAGAATCAAGCCCGCACGAAAAACACCTAAGGCCACAATTGGATATTGCAGCACGTTTGGCATCATCACTGCAACGCGGCTTCCTTTAGGTAAATTCAGACTTTGCAAATAGGTTGCAAATTTGCGACTGGCCTCATCAAGTTCACTAAAGGTTAATGCCTTGTCCATAAAAATAAAGGCATCGCGTGAGCCAAATTTTTGAAAGTTGCGCTCAAAAATATCTACCAAAGATGTATTTTCTGGCGGTAAATCAACTGTTTCCGGAATTCCTGTTTTCTGGTATTCAGTGAACCAAATTCTTTCCATAATCCAAATATCTCCAATCGGTAATTTTTTAAATTTCGACTCGTTATTCAATGATCGCGCTTTTTTTAGTTGCTGTTGCCCGATCATGTCATCCCTAATACCTCTACATCAGCATATATAACGTATTCGGGATGACGGATGCGAGCATTATCTCTGAATCAACAGTCTATTTGCTTTTTGATATCCTCGTGGTAAGAGTTGACCTTTCGATGCACGCTTACCGATGTATTTCTGAAGATCATCACCTTTTATTTTTAAATGCTGTTGACCCGCATCCACCTGAATTATTTCATTTAAGTTGAGTAATGTCATGGACAAAATTTGTTCTTTGTCTTCAAGTTGTATCAACTTATTACCCTTGCCTTTATTTAAAGTTGGTAATTCTGACAGATCAATAATCAGTAATCGGCCCGCCGAACTCAAAATTGCCACATGGGTAGAGGCCTGCAATGAAAGCAAAGGCAAGGCCGTCGCTTTTTCGGGAAGGCTCAAAAAGGCTTTACCGGCTTTGGCACTGGTATCGAGGTGTTTGGCTTGCGTTTTAAACCCGTATCCTGCGCTACTGACAGCCAGCAACTCGCTGTCATCGTCACCGATCAGTACCTGAATAAACGACACGCCATTGGCTGGCGAAAGCTTCGAACTCAGTGGCTCGCCAAGCCCTCGTGCCGATGGTAATGCATTGATTGCCAATGCATAACTTCTGCCCGTTTCGTCCAGCACATATACACGCTGGTTGGTTTTACCTACTGCATGACTCTGGTACTGATCTCCCGCACGATAATTAAGGTTCTCTGCATCGACTTCGCCTTTGGCAGCGCGAATCCATCCCGCTTCGGACAACACCACCGTCACGGTTTCCGCTGGAATTAAATCATGTTCTTTGATCTGTACCGCTTCTTCACGCTCAACAATTGGAGCACGACGATCATCACCAAATTTTTTGGCATCTTCTTTTAGTTCATTAATGATCAGTGTTTTTAACGATTCAGGATTCTCAAGTTGTTCACGAATAATTGCAGCACGTGCAGCCAGCTCATCTTGCTCACGGCGAATTTCCATCTCCTCAAGCTTGGCCAAATGGCGAAGTTTAAGTTCTAAAATGGCTTCAGCCTGAATCTCATCGATATTAAAGTGCTGCATCAACACCGGCTTAGGCTGATCTTCTTCACGAATGATCTTGATCACGGTATCGATATCCAAATACGCAATCAATAGCCCGGCTAAAATGTGTAACCGCTTTTCAATTTTATTTAAATGATACTGTAAACGGCGAGTGACCGTCGCTTTACGAATGTCGATCCATTCAAGCAAGATGCGTCGAATCGATTTCACCTGCGGTCGCCCGTCGGCACCAATCATGTTGAGATTGACCCGATAACTGCTTTCAAGATCGGTGGTCGCAAATAAATGACTCATTACTGCGGCAGCATCTACACGATTTGAGCGCAGCACAATCACCAAGCGCGTCGGGTTACGATGATCTGATTCATCACGGACATCACTGACCAGTGGCAGTTTTTTGGCCTGCATTTGATCGGCAATTTGCGTGATCACTTTTGACCCTGACACCTGATATGGCAGCTCGGTAATAATAATCTCATTTTTATCGACACTGTACACCGCACGTACACGATAACTGCCACGACCGGTACTCTGGATTTTAAGCAGCTCGTCTTTTGGCGTAATAATTTCTGCTTTGGTCGGTAAATCTGGCCCCGGAATGAACTCCGCCAGTTTTTGCTCAGACAGTTCAGGATTACGAATCAGCGCAATCGTACCTTTTACTACTTCACGCAAATTATGCGGTGGAATATCGGTGGCCATACCGACCGCAATGCCTGTGGTGCCATTGAGTAAAATATTGGGAACACGCGCTGGCAAGTTAATCGGTTCTTTGAGTGATCCGTCAAAGTTATCTTGCCAATCGACCGTTCCCTGACCCAGTTCACTCAGTAGCAATTCGCTATACGCCGACAGTTTGGCTTCGGTATATCGCATCGCAGCAAATGATTTCGGATCGTCTGGTGAGCCCCAGTTACCCTGACCTTCGACCAGCGGATAACGATAGCTAAATGGCTGAGCCATCAACACCATCGCTTCATAGCAGGCAGAGTCACCATGCGGATGATACTTACCCAGTACATCCCCTACGGTACGGGCCGATTTTTTGGGTTTCCCGGTCGATTTTAAGCCCAGTTCGCTCATGGCGTACACAATACGACGCTGTACAGGTTTTAGACCATCACTGATGTGGGGCAATGCACGATCCATAATCACGTACATGGCATAGTTCAGATATGCCTGTTCGGTAAACTCGGCAACGGAACGGTTCTCAGTCGCATGATGCGCAAGGCTGGTCATAACAACGAATCATCCTAAATAATAGTTTTGTCTTGTTTGTTATCCTATGTCGCCAGTCTTGGAGACACAAGGGTATGTCTCCAAGCAGTGCGTCAAATTATGTCTTATGATGTAAAACTAGCCAGTTTTCTAAATGAAAGCAATGCTTTTATGATTAAAGTCCAATTGACTCCAGTGTTTTTCCTTGGGTCTCTTCACCGAGCACCACAATCACCAAAGCCACAGCCAGCAATACCAGCGTGAACATCATAAAGACTTGATGAAATCCGTCGTGTCCAACCATCATATGTGTGACCACAATAGGCGCCGCAATACCGCCAATGCGGCCAATCGCAGATGCCCAGCCTGCGCCAAAGGCACGAATATTGGCTGGATATTGCTCAGGCGTATAGGTATACAAAACGCCCCAAGCGCCCAAATTGAAAAAAGACATTAAACAGCCCCAGACCATCACACTGAACATACTGTCGGCTTGACCAAACAGATAGGCCGAGATAGCACAGGCCGTGATAAAACTGGCAAGCGTCGCCTTGCGGCCTAGGCGCTCAATCAACCATGCCGCACACACATAGCCCGGTAACTGCGCCAAAATCATAATCAGCACATATTCAAAAGATTGCACCACGGTATAGCCCTGCTTAACCAACAGGCTCGGTAACCAAGTAAAAATGCCATAGTATGAAAACACGATGCCAAACCAGATCAGCCAAAGCATCAAACTTCGTCGGGCAAAGGCGCCCGACCAAAGCTGCTTAAACGAAACACGCTGCTTTTCGGCCACGGGTTTCACCACTAAATGCTCAATCACAGGTACGCCAGCTTGGCGTTCGATCTCTTGTACCAGCTCATGGGCTTCATCAATGCGTCCGCGATTGATCAGGTAAGGAATGGATTCTGGAATTTTTTTAATAATCACATAAACATAGAGTGCTGGAAGTCCACCCATTAAAAAGGCAATTTGCCAGCCAAATTTTGGAATAACGAAATATGAAACCAGTGCCGCGACCAACCAACCCAAGCCCCAGAAACTTTCCAACAATACAATAAATCGCCCACGCACATGCGAGGGAATATATTCACTGACTAAAGTCACCGCAACCGGAAGCTGTCCCCCCAAACCGACTCCCACAATAAAACGAAATACCAATAACCATGTCAGATTGGGTGCAAAAGCGCAGGCCGCAGTGGCCAGACTATAGATCAACAATGTGGTTGCAAACATGGTTTTTCGGCCAAAACGATCTGCCAATCCACCAGAGCAGACTGCACCAATCGCCATTCCGATAAAGCCAATGCTTACAATCCAGCCACTTTCGGCTGGCGTTAGTGCCCAGTCCTTGACCAAAGTGGTTAGGATAAATGCAATGATGCCGGTATCTAGTGCATCAAACATCCAGCCTAATCCGACCACCCATAACAAAGTATAGTGGAACTTTCCAACCGGCAAATTTTCTATTCGTGATACTAAATCCATGATCCAAACTCAATCAGTCGCGATGCGAGACATCAGGGGAAGAAACCAGTAACTTTATTTGTGTCACTTCTTGTTGCTTTTAAGTATACCGATGTTAACAAGAGGAATGCTGAAGTTTTAAAAATTAATTTTTATTGTGATATTAATCACATTATTCTGAGTGTAATTTACTGATGACAGTAAGTTCTAGATCAAGATAGGCACACGTGGGCACGGTGTGCCAAATGCTATGGTTAATGCTTGTCGGTCGATGAAGCGGAGTCAGCGTCGTCGTCCTGATAAATAAATTTGGGCATTTCCAGTCCAAAATAAATCGCAATCACACGCAGTACAAAACCAAAAATCAGCGTAAAGATCACCGTTAGCTCAAGTGACATCCCAATTTGCAGGCATAGCCAATAACAAATTACGGCCACAAACGAAATACTGGCATATAACTCACGGCGGAATACCAGCGGTACGTCATTACATAAAATGTCACGCAAAATACCACCCGAAACACCCGTTAAGACACCCGCCACAGCCGATACCACAAAGCCATGCCCCATTTGTAGGGCAATCTGACAGCCAATAATAGTAAAGCCAATCAGGCCCAAGGCATCTAACAGCAGGAAAATATTGCGTAGATGGCGCATCCATTTGGCAATTAAAATGGTAACTAAGGCAGCACAGCAGGTCAGTACCAAATACTCAGGATGCTTCACCCATGTGAGCGGATAATGGCCCAGCAAGACATCTCGCACCGAGCCTCCCCCTAGTGCAGTTACACAGGCAATCAGGATGACACCGAACCAATCCATACTACGCCGACCAGCAGAAAGCGCACCAGTCATGGCTTCTGCGGTAATTGCAACAATATAAATAATCGTCAGTAACATCGCCTTCATCCGCTCAGGCTAAGAGATGGCGGTTATTCTAAGTCAGTTATAGAAATTTGGCACAACATTGTTTAAATTTTTTCTGCGAGCCACATACACATGGCTGTTTCATTGTGATGGGCATATCGAGTGTTGGATCAAGAAAATACCAGCGCCCAGCAAAATACACAAAATGCGAGATTTCATGATGCACCTGAGCCTGCTGACCATCATGATAATGCGCTTTAAACTCGACCTGCGCATGGCATTTGTCAAGTTTGGCAAGATGATGAATCACCTCAAGTTGAAGCCATGTATTGCACTGACTCCAGTCTGCAATCGCGTCACGGTCTAAATAAGACTGCTGCCCCAAGGCAGTGGTCTGAATCAGATAATCAATCTGTTGTAATGCAAATGCACTATAGCGCGAGCGCAT
This sequence comes from Acinetobacter soli, assembly GCF_000760595.1. Classification (GTDB taxonomy): domain Bacteria; phylum Pseudomonadota; class Gammaproteobacteria; order Pseudomonadales; family Moraxellaceae; genus Acinetobacter; species Acinetobacter soli. Next base: position 101,382 of record NZ_BBNM01000010.1, read on the forward strand.
GAGCTGCTCTGCACTGCTTGCGTGTTGCTGCCCTTGGTGTAATGGCGCGCAACAACTCATGTAAGCGCCCTGCCCACATGGACATGCCTGTATTGAACTCATGACAATTCTCTGGATAAAAATAGCCCGATAACGGGCTATGCTTTAGGGAATGAAGCGGATTTAATCGTTACTAGAATGATGCGCAGGATCTGCCACGATATGTACTTTTTCAATTTTGTGTCCGTCCATGGTCACCACTTCAAAAATATAACCATCTGCAGCAACCTTTTGCCCGTTTTCTGGCAAACGCCCCAAATGAAACAACAAATAACCCGAAAGCGTCGAGTATTGTTCCGTTTCATCCACCAGATCGCGGTTTAACAGTAAAGACACATGGCGAATATCGGTTGAACCTTCAAGAATCAACGATCCATCATCTAGACTTTCTGCTGCGGCTTCCAGCTCATCTTCGTCAGGAAACTCCCCTGCAATCGCCTCCAAGATATCGATCGGCGTCACAATACCTTCAATCGAACCGTATTCGTTGAGTACGATGGCCATTTGTAAAGGTGCTTGGCGTAGCTGTTCCATCACCATCAGTACCTGTGCATTTTCATGCACAATCATTGGCTCACGTACGTGATGGCTAAAATTCAGTACACCCGTTTCCACATACTCGTTTAATACTTTATGTGTCAGGCAAATACCTTCAATGTTGTCGAGTTCACCTCGGGCTGCGATCAGGCGCGAATGCGTCATCGAGAGCAGACGTTCTTTGAGTAACGCAGGCTCGACATCCAGATCGATCCACTCGATTTCCGGGCGCGGCGTCATCACCGACTTCACCGGACGCTCTGACAACCCCAATACACCTTGTACCATCACGCTATGATACGCGCTGTTTTCTTCATCGAACATTTCGTCGGCAAAGGCTTGTGTAGCCAATACATTTTCGTTTTCTTGCTGCTGAGTGTCATTACTGGTGCTGGCTGCTTTACCGCCAAGCATTTTCATGACAGCCGAAGCAGTGCGATAACGTAGATCTGTGGTCGTGACCAGCTTTTCCTGATTACGGCGCATGGTCTGGTTCATCATTTCAATCAGTACTGCAAAGCCGATCGCGGCATATAAGTAACCTTTTGGAATATGGAAACCGAAGCCTTCAACCACCAAAGAGAACCCGATCATCATCAAGAATGACAGACACAAGATCACCACAGTTGGATGTTTGTTGACAAAATCCATGAGCGGCTTAGACGCCCACAGCATAATTCCCACTGCAATAATGACGGCAATCATCATCACCGATAAATGCTTGACCATACCAACCGCAGTAATCACGCTGTCAAGCGAGAAGACGGCATCCAGCACCACAATCTGCACAATCACCATCCAGAACGTCGCGTGAACTGGGTTTTCCTCTTTCTGAAACTGCTTGCCTTCCAAGCGCTCATGCAATTCCATGGTGCCTTTAAACAGCAAAAACACCCCACCAAAGAGCAGAATAAGATCCCGGCCGGAAAAAGGATGGTCGAAAATATGAAATAAGGGTGCGGTAAGGGTAACAACCCAGGCAATTGAAGCCAGCAGGATCAGGCGCATGCCCAAAGCCAGAATCAGCCCGACAATTCGGGCAGTATTACGCTGCTCTGGCGGAAGTTTTTCTGCAAGAATGGCAATAAAAACCAGGTTATCGATACCCAGTACAATTTCAAGCACAACCAGCGTAGCCAGACCCACCCATGCAGAAGGATCAGACATCCATTCAAAAATCATTGATGCTTCTCCCCAAACGTCAATATTGGATGGATATAGTCAGGCCAAATGGCAGATCTTGCCAGACAAGATGAATGATAAAAATTGCTGAAAAAAACGAAAGCGTCAAAGCGACGACAACCACTACCCATGTTCATATATATGTTGTTAAACCGTTTTTCAGTATAGGCAAGATCAGTTGGAAATTCACCATTTTTATTGAACGGATATTGTTACCTGTTGCGGGCAATTACATGGTCATTTTGCGATCGTGTCGGGTTTTTGTGAGCCCGCGATAATTTGTCATAGTTCTTGCTTAATATTAAGCAATGCAATAACGTGATAAGGTAAAAATGAAAAGATGAATAGCGTAGTAGAAATGACCTTAGAGTTAAACAGCACAGCCAAAACAAGCCAACCCCTCATTGCCCTTTACTGCGGATCACGCGTCGGAAATAAACCCATTTACAAAGAAACTGCCATCGAACTGGCACAAGGTATTGCAGAACACGGATTTGGTATTGTCTACGGTGGTGCCAGCATTGGTCTAATGGGCCAAGTGGCAGATACCGTCCTTGAACACGGCGGAGAGGTCGTCGGCGTGATTCCAGAATTTATGCTAGATTATGAAGTCGCCCACTCTAAACTGACTGAATTACATGTGGTGCAAACCATGCATGAACGTAAAGCCATGATGGCCGAGCGTGCCGGTGCTTTTGTTGCCCTTCCGGGCGGACTGGGTACCTTTGAAGAAATCCTAGAAATTGCCACTTGGGGGCAACTCAATCAACATCAAAAGCCCATGATTTTATTTAATGTGAATGGCTTCTACGACGCCCTGATCGCACAGCTCGATCATGCAGTTGCAGAAGGTTTTCTTCCTCCCCAACATCGTGCCAAACTAATTGTCTGCGACACTTTTGACGAAATTTATGGCGCTGTTAAAAATCTCAATTCACCTCACCGTTTTATGGCATAAGCGCTTTGCGGCATGTGTTGCTTGATGGCTAACTACCATTACGCAATACATGGCTTGCAGTAAGACTATAGGCGTGTCTTGCATTTCATGCTAATTTTCACCTGACTTCTTTGCAATTCTTCATCTCATGAATGCCACCCCAACGCATCAACGCTTACAGCCCGAATACAAACTTCTGGTTTTGTTGGTTTCGATTGGTTTTTTTATGCAGGCGCTTGACACCACCATTGTCAACACAGCCCTTCCCGCCATGGCTCGCAGTCTCCATGAAGATCCACTTCGTATGCATGGTGTGGTGGTCGGCTATGTCTTATCTGTTGCTGCGTGTATTCCGCTCAGTGGCTGGCTGGCCGATCGTTTTGGTGTACGTAATACCTATTTTGCGGCCATTATTATTTTTACACTGGCCTCACTGGGCTGTGGTCTGTCGCAAAGCTTAAATGAGCTGATTGTTTTCCGGATCATTCAAGGGATTGGTGGGGCATTATTATTGCCGGTAGGCCGATTGGCGATGCTAAAACTGATTCCACGGACACAGTTTTTATCCGCCATGAGCCTGATGAGTCTGGCTGGATTGGTTGGTCCTTTAATCGGACCGACACTCGGCGGATGGCTAGTTGAGGTCACCACGTGGCACTGGGTATTTTTAATTAATATTCCCATGGGGCTTTTGGGGCTTTTAATCACCCTCAAGGCCATGCCAAACATTAAGGAAAAAACCGTTAAATCTTTTGATTTAAGTGGTTTTATCTTGCTGCTCGTGGCGATGGTCGGTTTATCTTTAGGAATTGAACAACTCGCCAGCAAAGAATATCCGCAATGGGTCAGCCTCAGTTTACTCGGCGCTGGCATTAGCTCGGCACTTATCTATGCTTACCATGCACATATGCATGAGAACGCGTTATTTCGTAGCACACTCTTTCATAACAAAATTTACGCCATTGGTATTTTAGGGAACTTCTTTGCCCGTTTTGGCGGTAACGCCGTCCCCTTTGTACTGCCCTTGATGTTACAGGTGGCGTTTGGTTTTGAACCTTTTTATACCGGTCTGATGATGATTCCGCTGGTTTTGGGTTCATTGTTTTCAAAACCGATTGTGCGCCCAATTATTCAGCGTCTTGGGTATCGGCGTGTATTGATCATCAATACGTTATTGGTCGGAAGCTGTATCGCAAGCTTTTCCCTGACCACGGCAGAAACACCTGAATGGCTGCGTGCCATTCACTTTTTTGTATTCGGCACGCTCAATTCTATCCAGTTTGTTTCGATGAATACGCTTACGCTCAAAGACTTATCTCAGCAACATGCCAGTAGCGGCAATAGCTTTTTATCGATGATCATGATGCTGTCTATGAGTATCGGCGTAGCCTTGGCAGGTACACTGGTCAATATTTTCAGTCAGCAGTTTGGTACACAAGATATGACCCGTACCTTTCATGCAACCTTAATCTGCCTTGGCTGTATTAATATTATTACCGCAGTGATTTTTTCTAAAATTCCGCGTAATACGCCAGTTTAACGATTCGACATGGTACAGCGTTTAACTTCTGGTTATGATGAAGCAGAGGATCGAGCCAAGATACACGCATGAAATCACGTCATATTTTTAAATCTATTTCTCCAGCTCACTGGTTAGGGCTGGGTTTTTCTGTGCTGTTGTTGATCTTGCTCTATTTTGGTTTTTTTTATAATCAGAAAGCTTCTGCACAAGATTATCCGGTAAAAGGGTTTGATGTCTCACATCATCAAGGTGAGATTAACTGGTCCAAAATTCCCGCTGATCAATTTCGTTTTGTTTATTTAAAAGCCACTGAAGGTGGCGATTACCAAGATCCCAAATTTCAAGATCATTGGTTAAAAGCGCGTGAACAACGGCTGCATGTTGGGGCCTATCATTTTTACCGGCTTTGCCGAGACGGTACGGTACAAGCAGAGAATTTTATTAAAACTGTCCCCACTAAAGCAGACGCACTTCCACCAGTGATTGACCTTGAGTATGACACGGCTTGTATCGATACATATACGCAAGAACAGTTGCTAAAGGAAATCCAGATCATGCACGATCGGCTTAAGGCCCACTACGGTAAACAGCCAATCTTTTATGTCTCAACCCGTTTTTATCATATTGTGCTGATGGGACATTTTAAAGAAACGCCACTATGGATTCGCGAGTATGATCAAAAGCCCGAGCTTAAAGACCAGCGTGAATGGGTGTTCTGGCAATACAGCCGCAAAGGCAAAATCAAGGGCATTGAAAAACCAGTCGATCTGAATGTCTATGCAGGCTCCTTAAAAGAATGGCGTGATTTTGTCGCGCCTACCGTAAAGCAGTAGGCAGACCAGCATGCGAAAAATTATTCACATCGATATGGATGCCTTTTATGCGTCGGTAGAACTGCGTGAGCGACCAGAACTGCAACATTTACCTGTGGTGATTTCCTCACATCATCCGCGCGCAGTAATTGCCGCAGCCTCGTATCCTGCACGACGTTACGGATTACGCTCGGCCATGCCAATGGGTCAGGCTCGTAAACTCTGTCCAGATCTGATCGTGATTGAGCCAAACTTTGAAAAGTATCGAGCGGTTTCACAACAGATTCATCATGTTTTTCAGCAATATACTTCGCTCATCGAACCCCTTTCCCTAGATGAAGCCTATCTGGATGTAACCGAAAATCTCAAGCAATTGCCCAGCGCCACCGATGTCGCCATTCACATTCGTCAGGATATCTGGAATCTGACGCATCTTACTGCATCTGCCGGTGTCGCACCGAATAAGTTTTTGGCCAAAATTGCATCTGACTGGAATAAACCGAATGGCTTATGTGTGATCAAACCCCATCAGGTTATGGACTTTATTCGCGATCTACCACTAAAAAAAATTCCGGGTGTTGGCCGCGTTACCCAAGCCAAATTACAGCAATTAAAACTCGAAACACTGGGTGATTTACAGCATATCGATGAAGCCGTACTGATTCATCATTTTGGAAAATATGGCAAGCAACTCTACCTGTATGCGCAGGGAATAGACCATCGTGTGGTTCAAAGCGAGCGTGTGCGCCAGCAAATTTCCAAGGAAACCACCTTCGATCAAAATTTGTACCTCAGTGAATGTGACATCTACTGGCGACTATTGGCTGAAAAAGTCTGGCTATCGTTGCAACACAAACAATTACAGGCACGTGGTATCAGTATCAAACTCAAAACACCAGATTTTCAGATCTTCCAGCACAGTAAAAGCTTTAAACGCGCCTTGGCGTCGCTTGAAGAATTTCAGCATGCTCTGGGTGTGTTATTGACCGAAATGCAGCTACAGCCCGCTGCACAATATCGCCTGATTGGAGTGGGCGTGTATCAGCTTGGACCTCGTGAGAGCGATTCACAGCTTTCATTTTGGTAAGCAGTCAAATTTGATCAAAAAAATAAAACGGTCTTTGAAAAGTTGTTTCACTTTCTGGCTATTTTGGAGTACTCTTAGGCTCGCAAATGCATTTACCCATGTATCTGCTGCAATGTATACGGGACACCTTTACCCTATACATTATGTCCTGCGATTGGCGTGACGACCAAATCCGAATGTTGCAGGGCATCCGTTCTGAACGCATGGGATTCTCAAGTATCAATGGCTTCAAATCTAGCATCTTCTTCTTCCCACGAAAAACGCGCACGCAAAGCCGCTCTGAGTAGTTTTATCGGTGCCGTTGTCGATTGGTATGATTTCTTATTGTATGGCATTGTTGCCGCACTGATTTTCAATCAGCAATTTTTTCCAAGTATTAGCCCTGCAATGGGTACCCTCGCTGCTTTTGCAACGTTTGGGGTGGGTTTCTTGTTTCGTCCGTTAGGTGGTGTGGTGTTTGGCCATTTTGGCGACCGCATCGGGCGTAAAAAAATGCTGTTTTTAACCGTTTTCCTGATGGGCACCGCCACAGTACTAATTGGATTATTACCCAACTTTGAGGCCATCGGCTGGTGGGCACCCGTTCTTCTGGTGCTACTACGTGCAATTCAAGGTTTTGCTGTTGGTGGTGAATGGGGTGGCGCAGCCTTGATGGCTGTTGAAAATGCACCGCAGGATCGAAAGGCATTTTACAGCAGTGGTGTTCAAATCGGATATGGCGTCGGCTTAATGCTCGCCACTGGTAGTGTTTCGGGCATTATTTATGTATTCGGACAAGAAGCTTTTGCCGACTGGGCATGGCGTATTCCCTTTATCGCCAGTGTGGTCTTGGTTCTCTGTGCCTTATGGGTTCGCGGCGGACAAGAAGAATCACAAGAATTTATTCAAGAAGTTGCAAAAACCAAGACCCAAACAACCAAAATTCCGCTATTTGAAGCGGTGCGTCAAAATCCTAAAGCGTTCTTTTATATTATTGCACTGCGTTTGGCCGAGCTACTGACCATGTATTTGGTCACAACCTTCGCGCTCAACTACTCCACTAAAAATCTAGGGATGTCTTCAAGCTTATTTCTAAATATTGGCTTGATGGTCGGTGCGATTAGCTGTCTGACCATTCCCTTTTTCGCACATATTTCCGACCGCTTTGGCCGTCGCCGGATGTGTGTGATAGGCGGTTTAATCGGGGCAATCTGTGCATTTCCTTTCTTTTTGGCACTTGAAAGTGGCTCTACGCTCTGGATCGTGATTTTCGCGATTTTGCTGGCCAATCTTTCACACGATATGGTGGTCAGTGTTCATCAGCCTATTTTTACCGAGCTCTTTGGCGCATCATATCGTTATAGCGGTGCAGGTGTAGGCTATCAGGTCGCCAGTATTGTAGGGGGCGGATTCACCCCATTCATCGCAACAGGATTGATTACGCTGGGTAACGGGCATTGGCACTATGTGGCATTTTATTTAACCCTGGGATGTTTATTAACTGCGTGTGTTGCAGCACGAATGAAAGCACAAGTACAATCGGCAGATCTTTCTTCTGGTTATCCCCATACAGGAAAATAAATGACCGTACAACGATTGCACGTCGAAAAGCGCTTCTCAGAAATCGCGATTGCTGGAAATCTGGTTCATCTTGCAGGTCAGTTGGCTAGCGATACGAATCTTGATATCACAGGTCAAACCCAGCAAACGCTGGATATTATCGATCGCTTTTTGGCAGATGCAGGTACAGACAAGCGCCATATTCTCTCTGTGATGATTTTCTTAAAAGATATTGAGCGCGACTATGCTGCAATGAACGCTGTCTGGGACGCTTGGTGTGCAGACATGCAAGCCCTACCGCGCACGTGTGTAGAAGCCAAAATGTATCATCCTGACGTATTGGTCGAAATGACCGTAACTGCCGTTAAGCCTTAATCAGCTTTTTGCAAAGATGCTGTATTTGACCAGTCGTTCACTGGGTTCACTGGTCATCACATAGCTCATTTCATTTGCTGCCTTGGCTGGATACACATCGCGACGCAGTGCTGCCAATTGCGGCACTTGCGTGTAATGTAAAATCCGATAACCTGCCGATTGCAGCAGTTGCTCTTTATAACTGTCGTGCTGAGTGCGGCGGACGTGCAAAGGGTCGGAAAAATCAATCACCGCCAACACATGATACTGATGATCTAAAATCACAAAGTCGGCCACCATATTTTGGTATTTATAACGTGTCCGCGGTAATTTCGTGGTGATCAGGGCATCGAAAGACACTCGAGCCAAGACGGTCAGTTCTGGCAATGCCTCTTTAAGACGATTGAAAAATAGTTGTTCATGCGCACTAAATACGGCACGCTGTTTCAGTACACTGTCATTTTTTTGTTTCCGCTGTAGCCCCTTCAGACTGGCAAAAACAAACAGGGCAAAAATACCCACAATCAAGAACCAATACATGTATCTCATTCCTTTTATCTATTTTTATAGTTTCGGTTTACAGCCGAATTTTAAATCTTGACCCAATTTTTTATCATCATGGTCAAACGCTTCCATCGCATGTGTTTAACTTAAAGTGTTCTCCTGCCTTTGGCAAGTACGACCTTCGGACAAATGCTGCTTTATCAGGCCAATGTTTGAATCACTTTCATGTGATGCGTGGCATATCTCACTTTAATTCATCTCATAAAAACTGTTATCTTCAAATCAGTTAACGCTTACGGTTACATCTATGACATGATCAATTGCTGGGCCAAAGTGCAATGGGAATATCTTCCTTTTTTTATGTATAAGTTTTGCGACTTTAGTCGGATAAAAAAGCGCCTCTCTCAGGAAGCGCTTTTTTATAGGTCTTATCGGTGTGATTTACTACGTGGCTTGGAGCGCTGTGACTTCGAATCGGATGACTGCCGATCTTTGGTTTCACGTGGAGGCAAGCCCGTGTGCTGCGTCAGGATTTGACCTTTTTGCGGTCGCTTCTGGCCTTGAGAGGCAGATTGCTGAGCACTTCGTTTAACCGAATCACCTGCTGCAGTCGAGTTTTTCTTACGCGCTGATTTGTATTCACCTTCTGTGCCCTTCGGCTGATAGGTTGGAATCAAATGCTGCTTAGAGTTACCAATCAAGTCGGCACGGCCCATTTCTTTTAATGCTTCACGCAGCATTGGCCAGTTATTTGGATCATGGTAACGCAAGAATGCTTTATGCAAACGACGACGTTTTTCACCTTTCACGATATCGACATTTTCAGTATAGCGTGCCACTTTGGCCAACGGGTTTTTACCCGAATAGTACATGGTGGTGGCGGTGGCCATTGGCGATGGATAGAAAGTCTGCACCTGATCGGCACGGAAACCATTTTTCTTCAGCCAGATTGCCAAATGCATCATGTCGTAATCCGAAGTACCCGGATGCGCCGCAATAAAATACGGAATCAGGTATTGTTCTTTGCCTGCTTCTTTACTAAAGCGCTCAAACATTTGCTTAAAGCGGTCATAGGTTCCGATGCCCGGCTTCATCATTTTTGATAAAGGCCCTTGCTCGGTATGCTCTGGCGCAATTTTTAAGTAGCCGCCCACATGATGCTGTACCAATTCTTTGACGTATTCAGGATTCAAAACCGCCAAGTCATATCGCAGGCCTGATCCAATCAGAATTTTTTTCACGCCCTTGATCTGGCGGGCTTTACGGTATAACTGTACCAAAGGTGCATGATCAGTATGCAAATTCTGACAAACGCCCGGATAAACACACGACGGTTTACGGCAGTTCTTTTCAATTTCAGGATCTTTACAATGCAAACGGTACATGTTTGCCGTTGGGCCACCCAAATCCGAAATGATCCCGGTAAACTGCGGCGCAGTATCCCGAATTTTTTCAATTTCACGTAAGATCGAGTCTTCAGAACGGTTCTGGATAATCCGTCCCTCATGCTCAGTAATCGAACAGAAGGTACAACCACCAAAGCAGCCACGCATGATATTGACCGAAAATTTGATCATATCAAACGCTGGAAAACGTGCATTTCCATAAGATGGATGCGGTAAGCGAGCATACGGCAAGTCAAACACATAATCCATTTCTTCCGTAGTAAGCGGAATTGGCGGTGGATTAATCCACACATCACGCTCGCCATGACGTTGCACCAAGGCACGGGCATTCCCCGGATTGGTTTCTAAATGCAAGATACGGTTGGCATGCGCATACAGCACCTGATCGTTGGCGACTTCTTCAAAAGAAGGCAGACGAATTACGGCCAGTTCACGTGGCGGCAATTTATGCTTGATTGCTTTCGATGCAGCAGGCTGGAGCTGCACAATTTGCGTATCTGGGTCGAGTTGATCACCTTCACGAATAATCGGATTCGCAACAATTTCTTTTTGAAAATTCTGATACTGGGCCAGTGAATTGCCTTTTTCTTTTTCGACTTCACAGCCGTCGATATCTTCCGTCATCACATAAGGGTTGATAATCGGATCGACTCGGCCAATGGTGTCGACATCGTTACTGGCAATCTCAACAAATTTTGCTTTCGCAGCTTTATTGTGTTTATTGATAATAAATGCAGTACCACGCACATCATTGATGTCATGAACTTTTTCACCTTTTGCCAAACGGTGCATCACTTCAATCACTGCACGTTCACCATTCCCATACATCAGTAAATCGGCTTTAGAGTCCATGAGAATGGAGCGACGAACTTTGTCCGACCAGTAATCATAATGCGCGATACGACGTAAGCTTCCTTCAATTCCGCCAAGTAAAACCGGAACATCCGGAAAGGCTTCACGGCAGCGCTGACAGTAGACCGTTGCCGCACGATCTGGACGCTTATTCGGCGCATTATCCGGTGAATAAGCATCATCCGAGCGGATTTTTCGATCTGCCGTATAACGGTTGATCATCGAATCCATATTACCGGCAGTCACGCCCCAAGCAATGGTCGGCTTACCCAAAACACGAAAGCTCTCGACATTGGTCCAATCGGGTTGTGCGATAATCCCCACACGAAACCCTTGTGCTTCGAGTACACGACCGATCACACCCGATACAAATGACGGATGGTCGATATAGGCATCGCCACAGACCAAAATAAAATCGCAGGCATCCCAGCCAAGTTGGTCCATTTCCTCGCGTGACATCGGCAAAAATGGCGCAGGTTCAAAACACGACGCCCAATATTTGTCGTAATCAAACAGCGCTTTTGGCGCGGTCTGCATGGTATAGGCTGTAGACATAGCTTGCGATTCTCGGCTTGCTGAAGTGATGGGATAACATCAAAGATGAAAGCCGAGCATTTTAACATGAATACCCTTCACTTTTCAGAATTATAAAAATTGTGGAAACAATGACATAACAATTAAATTGTATAAAGTTTAGACAGTTTTCACTTATGTTGCCAACTCGTGTGGCAACATACGATTCTTCTCGATACTGACTCTGTATTTAAAACAGTGCTTTGGGTAGTTTGATCTGAATGATTTCATTATCATCGGCAAGTTTGGCATTGCGACCAGATGATCCCGGAAAATTATTGTCATTAATGACGGTAAGTGTATTGCCATTTTCAATCACAATATCTTCAATGGTTTCAAACGGAAACGCAAAATTTTGTCCCGTGCCGAGATCACCGTTTCGTGCAGTGGCATACAATAGATCAGGATTAGCAATCTGCATTAAATCGACTAAATCCTCACGATTAACCAGTTGGCCCGATGCATTGAGTTGAATGCGGATCAATTTTTTATAACCGCCTAAATTATTCTGGGTGGCATCGCGCTCGATAATAATACCTTGTTTGTCATTAAACAGTTGAAAGTCACCGATATTGGTGGCTTTGCTATCCAGTGCAAACCAGTAATACTGACCCGTATAAGCTTTTTTCTTGAGATCAAATTGTGAAATCAACAGATGGCGCTCGCTGTCATGCAAAGATTTGATCGGTTTTTCGATCAATGGATACAAATACTGCCCATCAGGTGAAATGGCCATGCCTTCAAAGCCGCCACTTTGCTGAACCAATGGTTCGACATAATTGATTTGAGCTTTATTCCATTGGTTTTGAGGCGAGCGTAATTCTTGCGCTGGATTTAAAGGATGAGGTAATGGAATAGGTGCATCTAGCAACACCCCTTCTGCTGAAAAATGCAGTAAATATGGACCAAACTCATCACCGATCCAATACGTTCCATCAGGCGCGCGCTGCATCGATTCTGGATCGAAATCTGCACCTGTCAATAATCGTTCAGCACTATTGGCATTAACAATATCAAACGGAACGCGCTTGTTTGGATCGCGCAGCTGAATGAAGCTTTGTACCGTTACAGTGCCAGAGCCTTGGCTTTTGGTTTTAAAATCAGGGCTCAGTTTATAAATTCTAAGTAGAAAATCGGCAGAATTATCTTGCGTCCCGAAACCGTTATCCGCCATAACCATATAGCTGCCATCTTTGTTTTTTAAGGCTGCGGAAAACCCTTGTACAGGCTGTCCTTTAAAAGGCGGATAAATACCATTGGCACCTTTTACGGCCTTGCCCGAATCTGGCCCGCTGGCATAGGTGTCTACAGGAAGTTTAGCAAAGGCCACCAAGGTGGGTTGACTGATCGAATCACTCAAGCTGGGCTGCGATGCATCATGCTCATCGTTACATCCAGCTAAACCCATCAATGCGCCACACAGCATCGCCAATACCGTTTTATTTTTCATGAAATGAGATCTAGAATTAAAATTTAGCTCATTAAATCAGCTGAATGTGAAGTTTTGACTTCAACGGTATGACATCTTGATGTTCAATCTACCTAAACCAGTGTGATAAAGAACCAGAGCGGGTTTCAGCTCCCTTCTCTCTGGTTATTTGCACTAAATAAAACGATTGTATTGTTATATTGAGCTACACATAGTTCGCTTTTAACATCATTATTTTGACTGGACTGCTGTATATTCTGTAATGGCTTGTCGACCAATAGCAGGGTCGTCCGTAAAAATACCATCTACGCCAGCTTGAAAATAAAGCTTCATTTCCTTGATCGATCCAGATGCACATCGCTCATCTAAACGCGCACTGCATCGTAAAGATTGTGGTAAGAAATTGTTTTCAGGACGAAAGGTATAGGGATGCACTTTTAGTCCAGCCAAATGCGCATCGGTTACAAAGGCTGTGGTTTGTGTCATATCGGTATTTTTAAAGATATAGGATTTCGCTGGGCCTACACCATTGGCATATTGGGCGACATCTTTTAAACCCTGAGCCGTTGCCATGTCGGCATAAGTGGTTTTCGCTCCCTTTGCGACGGCATCGGCAGGTTGACTCGAAGATGAATCATAGAGTTGAATCAATTGTGCACGTTGCACACTTTTCAGTGCGGCCAACTGCTGTTTAAGATATTTTAAATTTTCAACTTCAAAAGACTGTAAATATATCGGTGCGATTTTTTGCGAATACTCATACTTTGCTAAAGTCTTGAGAAGAGGATCTTCAAGAGATAAATTTAACGTCTTAAAGTAAGTCGGATGCTTGGTTTCAATATATAAACCAATCACTTTGCCTGTTTTTTTATAATGCTGATTGGCCAGATCAATAATTTCATCTAAAGTCGGTATGCTGTACAAATCATTGAACTGTGTATTGGCAGGGCGATACTGTGGAATACGTTCGCGCGCTTTGAGTTGCTGCAATTCTTTTAAGGTGAAATCTTCAGTAAACCAACCGGTTATTGATACACCATCGATCACTTTAGTGGTTTTTCGATTAGCAAATTCAGGTAGGGTCGCTACATTGGTCGTGCCGCTGATTTCATTTTCATGACGTGCAACCAGTACCCCATCTTTGGTAGAAACCAAATCTGGTTCAATAAAGTCAGCGCCATCATCAATGGCTTTTTGATATGAAGCAAGCGTATGTTCAGGACGTAATGCACTGGCACCGCGATGTCCAATCAATAAAATTTTAGGTTCTTGGACACTGGTATTTGGAGAAGCTGCCAAATCATCATGATCATGGTCATTACACCCACTCAGTGCAATCAAACTCATGCACCAAAAGACTTTTTTTAACATGTTGTCGCTCTAATTTTTTAATTTGAGCTCAAAGTTTGGACTAAAAACTTGTCAACGACATGACAAAAGCGTTAAAAAATAGAGAGTTTCTGGATTACAAAGCTGATTTTTACATGCATTTTTCCACTTATTTTC
>NZ_BBNM01000009.1 GCF_000760595.1 Acinetobacter soli
CTTTAACACTTAAATTTTAACAGCAAATTTAACCCACCAAATGTCCATATTGCACATAAAGAAAGATTAAAACAGCTAAAGCAACAAGTGGTGCTACGATTTTTGACCACGTTGGCACAACATCATGCACGACTTCGTTTACATCATGTTTGTCCGTGTCGTGGTGAGCAGTATGAACCATTTGATTGAATTCCTTCATTGTTTCGTCTAATGATACATCTTCTTCAATACTAGGTTTAGATCCTATCAATTCTGTTAGTTGGTTTGTTGACCAAACCCAATCATCGGCTTGCCCAGAAAGATGGTCAATTTGTCCGATCATCAGCTCATTTAAGCCTATTTTACCTAAATGACCCGTTTGCTCTAACTGTTTAAGCTCTGAAAGCTGTAATGCTAGAATTTCGCTGAGACTACTTTCAAGCTGTTGTTTAGACAATGTCGATTGGTTTTTAGGAGATGTTGTAAGATGCCTTGCAATCTCTTGAATATAAAGCGGGTTTTGATCCTGTATTTCAGTATAGAGCTTGTCACTATCCTTGCGCCACAATTGAATTAGCTTACCTAGTACCAATGCGTTCAATTCAAAAACTTGTTGTTGACGCGTTTGAACTGTACTGCCATTAAGTAAATTTGGGGATTGAAGCAAACTTTGTTCAGCAAAATAATGCACTAAATCAAACGCCATCTTACACTCCGTGATGATCTAATCTAAAAGTCTTAAATTTGGTTTCTTCTTGCTTGTTTCAGGTTCAGTTTTTTCTTGCTCTTCCGATTCTAGAGCATTTTCTGGCATCTGGATATTTGAATATTCACTAGGATCAAAGAAAAGTCCTTGTCCATTTTCACGTGCATATATGCCAACGACCGCGTAGATCGGTACATATATGTCACGTGAAACGCCACCAAAACGTGCTGAAAAGGTGATGGCATCATTGGTCATCTGAAACTGATGCACGGCATGTGGTGCAATATTTAATACGATTTGTCCATCTTGAATGAATTGTTCTGGAACAGAGGTGTAAGGCTGTGTCGCATCGACCAAGAGATAGGGTGTCAGCTGGTTATCGCAGATCCATTCATAAATTGCACGAGCCATATATGGGCGAGTTGGACTTAACGGTATTTCAGTTTCAGACATTGTGTACTCATCTATAGGTTAATTAAATTACTATAACGACTTTTTTCCTGCGCAGTCATCGATTTAACAAAAGCAGGACGACTAAAAACACGATTACAATACAACGTAATCGGGCGACTGCTGGTTTTAGGCAGCTCTACCCCCATGAGAGATAAGCGTATAAACATTGGGGCAAGCATGCAATCAAGAATGCTAAATGTTTCAGACATAAAATAGGGGAAATGTTGAAAGAGTGGCACTAGCGATAGCAGCGTATTGCGTAATTCTTTTTGTGCCTTCTGCTGTTGTTCAGGCTGCAATGTATCTGAATGGCGTAGCATGATGTCTGCGAGCTTAAACCAGTCATTTTCAAAACGCCAGATATATTGTCTTTGTTCTGCCCGTGCTGCTGGAGAATCGGCATAGAGCTTGTTTTGACGATATCGATCGTCGATGTATTCTGCAATAATCGAAGCTGAAAACAACTTTAAGTTATTTTCTAGCAGCATTGGCAGTTGATTGTAAGGGTTTAGACTGGCCAGATCTTCATCTTCATAATCAACGAAAACCGGATGATATTTGATTTGTTTCTCGGCCAATAAGAAGCGGATCCAGTGTGACCTGAAATCATCTGCATGACTGTACAATGTGATTCCTTGGACAGATGGATTTTCAACTGGCATAGCTTAAGATACTAAAAATTCTAAAGGTTGTAGGATACTAAACTTGGGTCTAAAAAGATAATGGCACGCGTATTAGTTAT
Organism: Acinetobacter soli; assembly: GCF_000760595.1. Lineage (GTDB taxonomy): Bacteria > Pseudomonadota > Gammaproteobacteria > Pseudomonadales > Moraxellaceae > Acinetobacter > Acinetobacter soli. The sequence goes on from NZ_BBNM01000009.1 coordinate 1,881, forward strand.
TTATTTTATAGCATAAAGCCTTCATTATTTTAACCCAAACTGTAATGATAGATGCTGCAAATAATCATAAAAAAACCTCGGAAATCCGAGGTTTTTTGTCCAATTCGTAAACGAATTAACGTTTAGAGAATTGAGGACGTTTACGAGCTTTACGTAAACCAAGTTTCTTACGTTCAACTTCACGAGCATCACGAGTAACGAAACCAGCTTGACGTAGAACAGGTTTTAAAGTTTCGTCAGCAGCGATGAGTGCACGAGTAATACCGTGACGGATCGCGCCAGCTTGACCACCGATACCACCACCTTTAACAGTGATGTAAAGGTCAAACTTTTCAGTAACTTCTAAAAGTTCTAAAGGTTGACGAACAACCATACGAGCAGTTTCACGACCGAAATATTGCTCTAAAGTACGGTTGTTAATAACGAGTTTGCCTGTACCAGCTGACAAGAAAACACGTGCAGTTGCGGTCTTACGGCGACCTGTACCATAATTAGTAGCCATGTGCTGTATCCCTTAGATGTCCAAAACTTGTGGCTGTTGAGCAGCATGCGGATGCTCAGTACCAGCGTACACTTTCATTTTTTTGATCATTGCATAACCAAGAGGACCTTTTGGTAACATGCCTTTAACTGCTTTTTCAAGAACAGCTTCAGGCTTGTGAGCGATTAACTTTTCGAAGTTAGTCTCACGGATACCACCAGGGAAACCAGTATGGCGATAGTATTTCTTATCAAGTGATTTTTTACCAGTCACTTGAACTTGTTCAGCATTAATCACAACGATGTAATCGCCAGTGTCAACGTGAGGAGTATAAGAAGTTTTATGCTTACCGCGTAAACGACGAGCGATTTCAGTCGCAAGGCGACCTAAAGTTTTGCCAGAAGCATCAACAACATACCAGTCGTGTTGAACTTCAGCTGGCTTAGCGCTGAGAGTTTTCATTAAACCACTACCTATTATAGTTGGTTTGGACTATGGAATCTGTCCAAACAAAAGGAGTGCAAATTCTATATGAATTTGGGTGGAATCACAATCAAAAAGTTCGCCAAAACCGAGAATTTCAGACTGTTTGCATACAAAATTGATCAAATGGCAGTTTAAGAAAAGTGATGTAGATGTAATCTTTCGCTTTCATTTTTTTAATTACACAGCCATGCATTGATATTTAATACAAATCCACTCAAATGGCTGTGTTGTCTGAGGCATCCATAGGTATACTCAGAGCTTAGCGGAGGATAAATACCATGATGCCCTTATATGTAACCTCAGGAGAGCCTGCAGGCATTGGCCCAGATATTTGCTTGAGTTTGAGTCGCCATCGGTTTGAACGACCTGTTGTGGTCTTGGCAGATCGATCGCTATTACAATCTCGCGCAACACAGCTCGGATATGAGGTTGAGTTACTAGATTATACAGGTCAGCCTGAAGCTGCGATGTCTGGACAGCTTTATGTGGAACATGTTCCGTTATTTAAACCTGTTCAAGCCGGACAGCTTGACTCTGCTAATGCAGCGTATGTGATTGAACAATTGACGCGCTCAGCCCGCTACGCAATCGAGCAAAAGAGTGTCGGCGTTGCAACAGCTCCCGTACAAAAATCGGTCATTAATGATGCTGGGATTGCATTTAGTGGGCATACTGAGTTTTATCAAGAAATGGCAGGGGTTCCACGCGTGGTCATGATGCTGGCAACGCATAGTTTGCGTGTTGCGCTGGCGACTACACATCTGGCTTTACGAGATGTTCCCGATGCCATTACTCAAGCGCGCTTGATTCAGGTGATTGATATCTTGCTGCACGATCTTCGTCGTAAATTTAAAATTGCCACACCACGAATTTTAGTCTGTGGTTTGAATCCTCATGCGGGCGAAGATGGTTATTTAGGCCGTGAAGAGATTGAAATTATCAATCCGGTTTTACAAGCCTACCGAGATCGAGGGATCGATTTAAGTTTGAGTCTGCCTGCCGATACTTTATTTACACCCGAATATTTAAAAGATGCAGATGCCGTGCTGGCGATGTATCACGATCAGGGATTGCCTGTGTTAAAATCACAAGGCTTTGGTGAAGCAGTGAACATTACACTCGGTTTGCCTTTTATTCGCACATCGGTTGATCATGGAACCGCGCTGTCTCTGGCCGGAACTGGATTGGCAAAAAGTACAAGTTTACATGTGGCGGTTGAGCTGGCTTTGGCGCTGGCACGTCAATAATCGAATTACGTTGGAAGTCTTTATGTATCAAATTAATGCCCTAAACCCCAAAGAAGAAGGGCATAAAGCTCGGAAACGTTTTGGTCAGAACTTCTTACACGACCAACGGGTTATTGCAAAAATCGTCCGTTCAGTCAATCCGCGCCCAGGTGATAATGTTGTCGAGATTGGGCCTGGTCTGGCAGCACTGACTTCACCTTTGATCGGTGAGTGTGACGCCCTCACAGTGGTCGAACTTGACCGCGACTTGGCGGCAGGCTTGCCTGAGCGTGTTCCACATCCAGAACGCTTAACAATCGTTGAAGCCGATGCACTCAAATATGATTTTAGTCAGTTAGCGACGCAAGAACGTCCACTTCGTGTGGTGGGTAACTTGCCGTATAACATCTCGACGCCTTTGTTGTTTCATCTGTTGGAATTCGGCGACAAAGTCAAAGATATGCATTTTATGCTACAAAAAGAAGTCGTTGATCGTATCACTGCTGAGCCTAATACCAAAGAATATGGTCGTTTATCGGTCATGATTCAGTATTTCTGTCAGCCTACGTTTTTATTTGAAGTGCCTGCTGGCGCATTTAACCCACCTCCAAAAGTCACCAGTGCGGTATTTCGTTTAGTGCCGTATAAAGAAAAACCGATTGTGGCCAAAGATGAAAAAGCATTGTCTCGTTTGGTTTCTCATGTATTTACGCAGCGTCGTAAAACCTTGCGAAATAGCCTAAAGGGTATGCTTGCAGACGACGCTTTTGATAAGGCGGGTATCGATCCGATGGCACGCCCAGAAACTTTAACGCTGGCACAATTTGTGGCATTGTCTGATCAAATGGTGCCGTAAGTATGACCACGCGCTACAACTATGTGATTGGTGATGTTCAGGGATGCTTTGAAGCGCTCAAAGCATTGCTCAAAGAAATTCAATTTGACCCAGATTTAGATAAACTTTGGTTTGCAGGCGACTTGGTAGCGCGTGGGGAAAACTCAGTCGGTGTACTGCGTTTTGTTAAGAAACTGGCCGAGCGTGGATGTGCTGAAACGGTTTTGGGAAATCATGATTTAACCTTGATTGCCTGCGCTCGTGGACACAAAAAAGTAAAAGCCAGAGACAATACCCAGCAAGTGCTTGATGCGATTGATGGCGATGAGCTCATAGATTGGTTGCGTCGCCAGCCACTGTGTCTGTTTCCTGATCGGCAGACAGTGATTACCCATGCTGGAATTCCGTGTATATGGACGGCTGAACAGGCATTTGACCTTGCATGTGAAGTGGAAACCTATATCGGACATGATGATCTGACTCAACTCGATGCCTTTTTATCTGAAATGTATGGTGAAGCGCCGACATTATGGTCAGATCAATTGACAGGTATGGACAGACTGCGTGCGATTACCAACTACTTAACCCGTATGCGTTTGACCGATGTGCATGGACGTCTGGAATTTAGTTTTAAAGATGAACTGACAGAACCCATGCCAAAAGGCTTTTTGCCGTGGTTTGATTTTGACTGTCCAGCGGCACATACACACCAGATCTTTTTTGGTCATTGGGCGGCCTTGCAAGGCATGACCATTAACGAGCGTATTCAAAACGTAGATGGTGGCTGTGTATGGGGGCGTCGACTCATCGCATACCGATTGGAAGATCAACGGGCTTTTAGCGTTCAAAACCCGCTTGCAGAAGATTGGTAATCAAGTATTGAGCCGCAGTGACAATCACTGCGGTCATTAATATAGTTAAGATGAATGTATTTAAGACTGTAGCGAGAGGACCAAGGTTGGTAACCAAAGGGCAGTAAATACGCCATTGAGTGCCATGCCAAAAGCGGCATAGCGCCCAGCAACAGGGCCTCGCTGCCATGCTTGAGCGGTGCCAATGGCATGTGCTGCAAGACCAAGTGCCAGCCCAGAAGCACGTTCATCATGAATATGTTTTAAAATCCATGGCGAGAAAGCAGCTCCAATCACCCCCGATAAAATCACAATTAAGGTAACCAGTGTCAGTGGTGCATGTAGAAGCGTCGCAATGTTCAGTGCAATCGGTGTAGTCACGGCACGGGTCATAAAGGCCAAAATCGTCGGATGCGACATATGTAGTAAATAAGCCAGACTCACGGGCAGGGCCACAGCACTAAAGCTGGCAAAGCATAAAATACCGATCAGTGATTTGAGTGGCAGATCATCGTAGCGCATGGCCGCCAACGGGATGGCCAATGCAACGGTGACATAGCCAAGCAAATGACTAAATAGTCCGTTTACGCTGTTCATATATTGCTCATAGGGCAGTCCAACCAATGCCAATAATGCAACCACAATAAACATTCCAAATACCAAGACCGGAATTTGAGGTACGCGCTTATTTAAGGGCTTGGCACATACATAGGCAATCAAGGTAATGATAAAGCCGTAAAGAATGGTGAACATGTATTGACGATCTCCTTACAGCCAATGTTTAGCCATTTTGGCATAAACCCAGAGCGGTAATAATGTACTGACGACTAACACAGCTAAAAATAACGGAATTTCACTGCCCATGTGGACCAGCATCATGAGAGAGCCGGCACAGATGGGTAAAAAAGCGAATCCGCTTTCTTTCATAATTTTATTGTTGGTATCGACCAGCCGCGGAGGTACTTTTTTGAATTTACGCCAGATCAGTAAAACAGCAAGTAGCCCGATTAGTCCCACTAGATTTCCCAGCTCGGGATGACCGAAATGTCCCATTCCCCATACCGAGCCTTCTCGAAACAAGATAATTAAGCCGAGCGTGCCGAACCATGCCAGCCAGTCAATCTGTTTTACCCAATCCATGTCACTGTTCTTTTTTGTCTTAATAACCCAAGTTTTAACCGATCTAGCGTTTGATTTCAAACTCTTCGAGTGGTCGTTTGAAACGCGTTGCCTGTTCACCCAGCACATCGTCTAGTGAAATATGCGCTTGGCGAATCAACTGTTCGAGTTTTTGCGGAGCAATCATGACCTGTAAATGTAAATGTCCTTCGTCATCGAAGGCTTCCGATCGAATTACATTCAGATTGTACAGTTGCGTTCGTAACTTGCCATGCGTGGGTTTGAGTGTAAGCTCAAACATCTGATGTTGACCCATCAGGCATTCTTTGACCGCATTTTGTAGTAAATCGATGCCTTGACCAGAATGCGCAGAGACATAAACCCGCTCTGGCTCATGCGGACGCGCATAAATCAGTTTAGGTTCCTCACCGCTGACATCAATTTTATTATAAACACGTAACACCGGAGCCTGTGCACCTATTTCTTTGAGTACACCTTCAACGGCCTCAATTTGTTCGAGCATGTCAGGGCTGCTACTATCGATCACATGCAGCAATAGCGTTGCCTCTAAAGTTTCTTCAAGTGTGGCTTTAAAAGATTCAATCAGATCGTGCTGCAAATTCCGCACAAAGCCCACGGTATCTGCCAACACCACGGTACCGATTCCATCCCAATCTAACCGTCGGAGCGTCGGATCGAGCGTGGCAAATAATTGATCGGCTGCATATACGTCGCTACTGGCCAAATGATTAAACAGGGTAGATTTGCCCGCATTGGTATAGCCCACTAAAGAGACCGTCGGAATGGCTGCTTTTTGACGCGCGGCACGGCCTTGCAACCGTGTTTGCTGTACTTTTTCCAGTTTGTCTTTGAGCTGGGTAATTCGAATACGGATCAGGCGACGGTCTGTTTCGAGCTGTGTTTCGCCGGGACCACGCAAGCCGATACCACCTTTTTGTTGTTCAAAACCAGCAGACCAGCCACGTACTAAACGGGTCGAGAGATGTTTAAGCTGAGCCAATTCAACTTGCAGCTTACCTTCGTGCGTACGTGCACGCTGCGCAAAAATATCCAGAATCAGCCCAGTGCGATCGATCACTCGGCATTTCATGATTTTTTCTAAATTTCGTTCTTGCGCAGGCGTGAGCGCGTGATCAAAAATCACCAGATTGGCCTCTAGCTCGTGTACTCGCTCGGCAATCTCTTCGGCTTTTCCGGAGCCAATAAACAGCTTCGGATCGGGTTTAACGCGCTGCGCAAAAACATGATCTAGTTGTTCTGCACCTGCAGACGATGCGAGTAATGCAAACTCATCGGCATCGAGATCGTCGAGGATATTGACGCTCACACTGACCAAGATGACGCGTTCTTTTTGATGCAGCTCCACAGATTCCACAGGCGCTTTAACTCATATAAATGGAAAAGGACTATTCTAGAATAATCCTTGAGATGTGGCGAATGAAATTGCATTTAGGCCTTTTAACCAGAGCATTTAAATCAGGCTATGAAATGCTTTTACCGCTAAAATAATCGCACCCGCATATAAAATGGTCCATCCAGCGATCATCTGTAAGATTGGGCCAGCATGAGTGTTGTGGTGATGCTGTTGCTGTTGAAGAGTATTCATATTGCTCTCCTTGTAATCTTAATTATCGATAAAAATATAATAGTTAATTGCTAAAAAGAATTGAAATTGAATTTATTTATGCTGACGTTCGGTTTTTATCATCAATACAAAATTTACCAGATCGGTATAGAATGTACCCAACCTGAATGCATCATGATCTTTATGACAGAACACACTGCTGACACACAATCATCATTAAACCCACTGACTCGCCTAGCGTTATACAGCAAAAAATTTGCGCTGGGTTTGGGCGTTGTTGGAGAAGGATTTTATCTGGTATACCGCCATGGTTTGTACAAGCATCCAAATGATCCCGCCAACACACGTTATGTGCAATATTTTTGTCGGCGCTTATGTAAGGTCTTTAATCTCGATGTGCGCGTGCATGGTGAAATCCCGCGTGAGCCGGCTTTATGGGTCAGTAATCATATCTCGTGGTTAGATATTGCAGTCTTGGGTTCTGGTGCGCGCGTCTTTTTTCTGTCTAAAGCAGAAGTGGAAAAGTGGCCGATACTGGGTCAACTCGCCAAAGGCGGTGGCACTTTGTTTATCAAACGTGGTTCGGGAGATTCGATTCGAATTCGCGAGCAAATTAGCGCATTTTTGAAAAAAGATATTCCGGTGCTGTTTTTTCCCGAGGCAACCACCACCGATGGTAAAACCATTAAACGCGTGCATGGCCGTATATTAGGTGCTGCACTTGAAGCACAAAAGCCAGTACAGATTTGTCTGATTTGCTATGTTAATCAGCACGGCGAGCTCGATACGGTGGCACCATTTATTGGTGATATGTCTTTTGTTGAACATGTGAAACGTGTATTGGAAATGCCAAAAGTCGTGGCGCATTTGATGGCACTGCCTGCCATTTCGGTAGAAGGGCATACACTTAAAAGCCTGACCGATGAAGTTCAGCACAAAATGCACGAAGGCCTTGAAGAATTACATCGGCTAACATTGAAGCAGACGCCACTGACTACATAAAGCCTTCGATCGGTAACCAAGAGACCAGCTTAATCCCCGCCTTTTGCCACCATTTCATACGAGGTTCCTTGGTATATACCTTGGTACCCGTCGGAGTTTGGCGATACCAGTTGATTTTATGGTTGGCATCGAGCACCAATTTATACGCATATTTGGTCAGTTGCTGATCCATGGTTTGATGTACTGCTTGTGCCAGCGGCGGGCTATTGAGTACAACACCAATTTCAGTGTTTAAGTACGATGAGCGTGGATCGAAATTAAATGAGCCAATAAACACCTGTTTTTGATCGACTTCCATTAATTTGGCGTGCAGGCTTGAGCGGCTCAAACCTTTCATGCTGACTTTGGCCTTCTTCACCAATTCATCGGTATATTTGTCCATGTCTTCTTTTTCAAGCGATGGCAAAAACTCGTATAATTGCACACCGTTTTCTAATAGCTGCTGACGGTATTTGGCATAAAAAGCATGCACTACGGGCACATCGTTGGCTTTAAATGAATTGGTCAGTACCCGAATTTTGATGCCTTCATTGGCCAGGTTGGTCAAACGCTTGGCGCCTTCTTTTTCAGGTACGAAGTACGCCGAAATCAAATCTAAATTTTCTTGCGGCTTTTCAATGTTCTTGATCAATTGAAAGTTGAGATGCTGTTCTTTCTTGGCCTTGGCCCGAATTTTATCTGGAGAGTCTTTCACAACAGTCGCTTTAACCCAGTCTAACTGGATATTGTTGTTGAGCCACTGGTCAAAAGCATGCGAACGAGTGGTGAGATCCAGATAGTTTTGTACACTGACCTTGCTAAAGTACTGATCGAGTTGCTGCTTTAAATCTGGATAGCGTAAACGGTGCTGATCTGAGTTGACAATATTTTGTACCGAGTAGGCGTATTTATCGTTCCAGTATTCGTCAAACGACGAGACAATATCATCCACGGCAGCGCCTACGAGCAATACGTCGACATCAGAAAACTGGTAGTTGTCGCTCACGTTATAATACTGATTGGTCATGTTGCGCCCGCCAATCAGTGCCACCTGATTATCGGCGATAAAGCTCTTGTTATGCATGCGTCGATTGATGCGCTTTAAATCTAGCACCATATCCATGGCGCGGTATTGACGAAAGCGGTAGGGATTAAACAGTTTTACGTTGATATTTTGGTGCTGCGACAGCGCCAGTAATACGCCTTCCATTTTTTTAGCATTGTTATCATCAATGAGTAAGCGTACTTTGACGCCACGATCGGCAGCACGAATTAAGGCATGTAGCGCCAGTGCACCAATTTTATCGTTATCCCAAATATAGTATTGTAGATCGAGAGACTTTTCAGCCTTGTCAATGAGTCTCAAGCGCGCAGCCAATGCCTCTAAGGGCTCGTACAGTACATGATAGCCTGTCAGATCTGGATTCTGCTGCTTAAGCGGCGTAATAATTTTTGAGAGTGTGGTGTCTGACGTATCTACTTGATTGGCATACTGAGCCACTTCTGGGCCTGGTTTGGGCAGTGTGCTACATCCACTCACTCCAAGCACACCAATGAAGGCGCAGGCAACCATAGCACGCGGTATTGCGTAACCGTGTGTCATGGATTTGAAACCTTGTACAGGAGTTTTAGATGATTTCGCCATAATACGTACAAACAAAAATCTGGGCTAGAGTATAATTATTCCATATCTAAAGATAAATAAATGAAATAAAGATGTCTGAGCACGATCTTATTTCCTTTGAGAGCAGGTATGTCGAATTCTAGTTCAATCATTTTTTACTTCTATATATGTTTTGTGCTGTTAGCAGTTTGGGCTATTGCACAGGCTTGGTTGAGTCAATCACGTACCGAGACTATTCATCCCTTTAAAGCGTTCGTTCATTTATTGGTGTTTTATCTGTCTTATCTCTTGTATCCCTTGGCGCTGTTTAGTACTTACGCGGGATGGACCGGATACTACAGTTCTCAGCAGGCAATTTTTATATGTGTCTTGAGCCTTGTATTGATTTACGCCCGTTTTATCGAGCCGCATTTTATTCATGTACATCACCATCAATATCGTCTTAATCCCGAGCAACCTTTTCATACACCCGTTAAGGTGGCACTGATTGCCGATTTGCATATTGGACTATTTTCTGGGCATGAACGTCAGCTGCGTACACTGGTGAAAAAGCTCAATCAGTTACAGCCAGACTTGGTGGTGGTCGCTGGCGACTGGACTTACGAACCTGAAAATACATTGGTAGAGGAGCTGAAAATACTCAGTGAAATTCAGGCACCCGTTTATTCGGTACCGGGTAATCATGATGAACAGTATCCTGGTCCTCCGATTCAGCAATTACTGAAAAATGCGCTTGAAAGTAATAATGTGATAGATATTGAAGGAAAAATTATCGATTTTGACGAATTTCGTTTGATTGGCATCGGTGATTTATGGGCCGGCAAAACCGACATGCGTGCCATGCCTGATTTGCCACAGGATAAACCGTGGTTAATTCTTTCGCATAATCCGGATACCGTCGATATGGTGCCAGCCTTGCCTACACGTCCTTTAATGCTTTCTGGGCATACCCACGGTGGTCAAATTGAATTGCCTTGGGTTACCAGCTACATTATGAAAAAAGTTTCGATTTTAGGCCACAAAAAGGGCCTATATACACACGAACATGCCGATGTTTTTGTGACAGTTGGCACCGGGATGGTGGGGATTCCGTTTCGTTTTCGGGTACCTCCAACCATCGATATGATTGAGTTAATTTAATGACTAAACACTCCTCAATTAAGTGATCCAGAATAGAATGGCGATAATAATCAGTCCAATGCAAAACAGCAAAACAAGCTTAGACATGTCTTTTTTCTTGGTCTGATCTTCAATGCCATGCATCTGATTGGGCATGACAGGCCGAGATGCGAATGTATTGGGATGACGACAGGTATTGTTGCTTTCTAACAAAGACGAAGAAGATGAACCTTCTACCTCATTTCGACGTTTGATCAAATCAATAAAACATGCATCTAGACTCGAGTAGGTGCGCCTATAAAATTGCTGCATGATTTGATTCCAATGAGGGTGCTGTTCATCAATCCGCTGTTTTTGACCATTTGAATCAATAACATGCATGGTGCGTTTGCTATAATCGACCTGTATTCTTTCATAACTTAAAGGTGAAGACGCTAAGGGGGGATTTGGCTCTAGCCAGTCATCCATTTGATCTGGATCTTGTTCGATCAGATCCACTGCTTGTTTGGCATCTTGCAAGGAGTAACCACCGTGATCAACCAGATATTTGATGGCTTTGATCTTGTCGCCGTTTTCAATGAGTCCGATCAGTTCATCTAACTGGGTTTCATTGAGCCTAGAGTCCAAGGCGATACTGGATGTTGTTGAGGGCGAAGAGAATAAAATTTCAGGCTGCTGCTCGATTTGATCTGCCAGCATTTTTGCTTGCTGCAAGGAGCAGTGTGTGTGATCCACTATGTATTTCACGGCAGCAACTTTCTGGCCGTGCTGGATCAACTTTGAAACATCTTGGCGTTGTTTTGGAGTAAGGGTTTGCATATTATTCTGATCATTATTGATGCGTTGATCTTATTGTTTAAAAGAATCATTTGGGAAAACAGTGGCTTTTTGTAGCGGTATAAAAAAACCAGCCTAAGCTGGTTTCTTAGAACGATAAACACTTAAATCTGATTGTTAACATCTTGGTCTTTGGTTTCACGAATCAGTAAAAAGGCAAGCAGAGACAGCAAAGATGCGGCAGACATATACCAACCAACTGCCTGTAAGCCATAACCTTCTGCAAGTTTTGTTGCAATGAGTGGCGCAAACGATGCACCAAAGATACCTGCAAGGTTAAAGGTGAGGGCAGAACCGGTATAACGAACGGATGTTGGGAATAATTCTGACAATACTGTACCAATCGGCCCGTAGGTCAGCCCCATAATTGAAAGACCTATGCACAAAAACAGGAACACAAAAAAAGTACTGCCCGATTCAAGCAACGGCGCAAACAATAGACCAAACACTGCTGCTGCCAAACAAATGCCAACCGATGTTTTTTTACGGCCAAATTTTTCGGCCATAACAGCAGAAATTGGAATAAACGCAGCAAAGCAAAGTGTTGCAATCAGTTGAAGCTCTAAAAATTCGCCTCGTGCATAGCCAAGTTTATTGGTGCCCCAATTCAGAGCAAATACGGTGGTTAAGTAAAACACCACAAAGGTACAAATGGCTGCAATAGTACCTAAAACCAGCTTAGAGAAATGTTTGGTAATAACTTCTTTAAATGGAATATTGACTTCTTTTTGCTTGTCGAGCACTTTTTGGAATGCAGGTGTTTCGTGTAGTTTCAAACGAATATACAAACCCACAAGCACCAAGACTGCACTGGCAATAAAGGGAATACGCCAGCCCCACTGCATAAAGGCAGCGTCCGACATAAAGGCACCCAAGGCCAAAAATGAGCCCGTGGCCAGAATAAAGCCGATTGGTGCGCCAAGCTGCGGGAACATGCCATACCATGCCCGTTTGCCTTCTGGTGCATTTTCGGTTGCCAGTAAGACTGCGCCACTCCACTCACCACCTAAACCCAGCCCTTGCCCTAAACGACACAGTGCCAGCAATAACGGTGCCACAATGCCGATTTGGGCATAGGTTGGCAGCAGGCCGATACAGACCGTAGAAATCCCCATCGTTAAGAGTGCAGCCACGAGCGTTGCCTTACGTCCAATTCGGTCGCCCAAATGACCGAACAAAGCCGCACCGATTGGGCGGGCAATAAAGGCAATTGCAAAGGTGGCCAGCGACTGCACGATGGCTGCACTGCCACTACTTGCTGGAAAGAACAAATGCGGAAAAATGATGACCGCGGCGGTGGCGTAAATATAGAAATCAAAAAATTCGATGGTGGTGCCCACAAGACTGGCGAATAAAACGCGAGTTTTAGAATTTGTGGCAATTTCAGGATTTGCTGTAGTTGTGGTTGACGACATAAATAACCTTACACTTCTTAAAATAAATTCGTTTTTTTGGAAGCGTAATTTTTTAAAAAAGCGATAATTTCTTAAAAAAGTAGCGACAGTTTGCTGCTGATAACGCAAGAAATCAGGGTCACTGAAATTTCAGGCTTTATCGGCTAAATCACGTACCAGTAGATCGCAAAGAAGTGTGATCCTGCACCTAACAGTACAAAAAGATGCCAGATGGCATGGGTATATCTTACCTTTTTTAAAGCATAAAACAATGCTCCAATCGTATAAGCCGCGCCACCAAAAATCAGTAAATTCAAGGCATCTGAACCAAGAAACTTGCGCATATCATCGACGACCAGTACAGCCAGCCAGCCCATCACCAAATAGGCTGCCAGCGAGATCTTTTGAAAACGATGAATAAACACCAACTTAAACAAAGTACCGATCAAGGCAATGATCCAAAGTGCAATTAGAAGATAGGTGGCTTTGGCTGTTGGAATCGCAATACTCAAAAAGGGCGTGTAGGTGCCCGCGATCAGATAATAAATGGCTGTATGATCGAGCTTTTTGTACCAGTGACGTTTTTCTTGGGTTTTAGCAAAGTGATACAGCGTGGAGCTACTAAACAGCAACACCAAGCTTAAGGCATAGACCAGCAGCCCGATCCATTGCGCTAAGGGTAAGCTGCTACCTTTGATCAGTAAAAAAACTGCTCCGATCACCGCGAGGCCTGCACCGAGTGCATGACTCCATGCATTGAGCTGTTCTTCAAGCGGATCGTAATCTTGCACAGGAGATTGAGCCATTCATTATTCTTTCTATTAAAAATACACTTGTATAGTAATTCAATTTTGTTTTTAAAGTAAGTCGATTTAAACTATGTTGCTTAACACACAAGGTTTTTGATTATGTCCGTTCAGGCTTCCGAAATATCATCGCAACAACAGTTCCTTGAACTCATTCAAGAATCGATTGAAAATCAAGAATTTGATCGTTTAATCTTGAGTCAGTATAAAGGTGATGAGCCTGAGCTGGAGAAAATTACGTGTCGTGTTGTGGAATTGCAACAACAAGTTAAACTCAATGTGCTTTACCATTACACCACCAAAGATGTGACCAAAAACTACCCGCTAGATGAAGCACTTGATTGTATCGAATCTTATTTGGCAGCGTGTAAGCAGGCGAATCTGTTTAGCTCGCGCGTAGATGCACAACTGAAAAAAAATAAAAAGAAGGCCATGCTCACCGTACAACAGCGTCAGCCAAACCGTACTCAACCTGCCACGACACTACAGCATAATCGAGAAAAACAGCGTTATATCGATGCCAGTGCACCGTTTTTACAGGGGCTCGGTATTAGTGACAGTCATGGCAAAATCATTCCGGCGATGGCCAGAAAATGGAAACAAATTAATAAATTTATTGAAATTTTTTCTCATGCCTATGAGCAAATTTCGCTGAAAGACAACACCATCAAGATTGTCGATTTTGGTTCAGGCAAGGGCTATCTAACGTTTGCTTTATATGATTATTTGCAACAGCAAACCCAGACTCAGCCACAGATTACAGGCGTTGAGTTACGTTCGGCTTTGGTCGAGTTTTGTGAACAGCTTGCACTAAAATCAGAATTTGATCATCTTGATTTTTTTGAAGGTGATGTACGAACCTATCAACCTGAACGCTTAGATGTAATGATCGCGCTGCATGCCTGTGACATCGCCACAGATTTTGCCATTCATACCGGTATTCGGCTCAATGCCTCGATGATCATGTGCGCACCTTGCTGTCATAAGGAAATCCGGCCGCAATTACAAAGCCCGAAAGTGCTTAAGCCGATGCTGCAATTTGGTATCCATGCGGGTCAGCAGGCCGAAATGCTCACTGATACCTTACGTGCCTTGTTGCTCAAGGCGCATGGCTATGACGTTAAGGTCTTTGAATTTGTTTCACTTGAGCATACCAGTAAAAACAAAATGATTTTGGCCACCAAGCGTGAACAGAATGAACAGCCAGATGCACACATCTTGGAACAGATTCAGGCATTAAAACAGATGTATGGTATAGAGAAACAAACCTTAGAATTGCTATTAAACGATCAGATCGCGATTGAAAATGTAGGATGTAAATGTTAAATGACTGAAAACGTTACATCAAACTTGCAACTTGATCTTCAAATCGGAGATTGGCGCAGCCTCAAACAGGATGCCAAATATATTCGGACACTGGTATTTATTGAGGAGCAACATATTCCTGAACAAGAGGAATGGGATGATCAAGATCAGGTTTCGCAGCATTTTGTGATCTATCACGATGGTCAGCCAATTGCCACAGCGCGCTTGCTTCCAGATCGTAGTATTGGGCGCGTGGCGGTTTTAAAAGCGTATCGCAGTATGAAGATTGGACAGCAGCTTATGCAGGCCATGATTGATTATGCAAGGCAGCATAACTTGCCTGATTTAAAACTTTCTGCGCAAGTCTATGCAACAGGTTTTTACACACGTTTGGGCTTCGTTCAACGCGGTGAAACTTATGACGATTGCGGAATCGAACATATTGAGATGTTTTTATCTTTAACTACATAGACATTAAGTAGCGCTTGGGTGTGATGGTTCCTTGGGGAAATCAGGAATTAAGCATCCATGATCTATTGTCCAATCGGTTAGTCGGTTAGTATTTTGGAAAGATCAGAACGAATTGATCTGATCTCAACCGAGTTAAGCCATCCCTTTATTTAAGCGATTGCCATGCTTCCATGGCGGCGTAGCCAGTTTCTTGACCCACCCGATAAGTATATTCGAGTTTTTTACGATCTTTACAGAGTCGACTGGCCAAGCCTTTTTTGTTGGGAACACACACCTCCAAAATACGCTGCTCGTTTGGCTGACGTAAAAAGTTCACTGAGTCGTTATAGCGTAAACAGCGCGCTTGGAGACTTGAGGCAAAACCATGGTGGTGTTTGAGCATGTACTTGGCCAAGAACTGATCGCCCTTACTGCTGGTTTTGGCATAATGTTGCGGCCGTGTACGAATCACCATGAGTGCATTGACATTGTGTTGTTGCGCGGCCCATTGAACTGGTAGGGCATCGGCCACACCGCCATCAAAATACGGTTCACCCATAATGTCGACAGGCTGTCGGGTGAGCACAGGAATGGTACTTGAGGCACGAAGGGCGCTGAGCAGATTGTCCTTTCCTGCACGTAGATATTCGGCACGACCACTTCGTGCATGCGTCAGCACCATATAAAAGTCGGGATTTTGGGCAAAGAGTGTCTGCTGATCGAGTGGGCGTTCTGCTTCACCCACCTGCCACATCCATTCAAGATCGATTAAATCGCCGCCCTTTAAAAAGCGTTTATAGCTGATAAATTCTGGACGCAAAGAATGATCGATATAAAACTGAAGCGTGCGACCGTGTTGACCAGCCAAATAGTTGGCCAGATTGGTCGAGCCTGATGACACCCCGACATACAGATCAAAGGGATTAAACTGTTTTTCTAAAAAGGCATCGAGTACACCTGCGGTAAAGGCACCGCGCATACCGCCGCCTTCAACGATAAGTGCTTGACGTTGGGGAGTAGACACAATAAAAACTCAAAAATTAGGGTTGTTGCGAAGCGGGAGCATGGGTATTTTGGGGTGCAACAGGCGCAACTGACGCATGGGAAGTATCGTGCTTTTGGCGTTGCTGACTAGGCATGTAATCGGGTTCGCTGCTCATGGCGAAATATAAAAAAGTGAAAAAAATGGTGGTAATTACCCCCACAATCATAACGAATTTCCAGCCTAATCCGGTAGATTCCGCATCATTAGAATGATTTGTTCGGTTCATACTTAGCCGTCCACATGCAGAGCATAATGAAAACAGCGTTATAGCATATTTTGCTGATGTGAACTGTGTTAAATCATCATACTTCAGCCATACAAGTACGCCTTGTCTATACAGACAAGGCGTACTGCGCATAACCGATCATTACTGAATGGGCTGATTGGTAGCCGCTTTTTCTTTCAACAGCGCAGGTGGTGTGAAGCGTGCTCCATAATGCGCCTCTAATTGTTGCGCACGCTCTAAAGCCTGTGCGGTTCCGTGCTGATTTAAAAACTGAATAGCACCGCCTGTCCATGCAGCAAAGCCAATACCAAAAATTGACCCCACATTGGCATCGATTACCGATTCAAGGACGCCTTCTTCGTAGCAACGTAAGGTGTCGAGTGCCTGAACAAACAAGAAACGATCAATCATGTCTTGTTCAGAAAGGGAATGCGGTTTTTTCCAGCGGGAAAGTCCTGGCCACAAAAACTTTTTATCATTTTCAGGATATTCATAAAATCCTGCACCGGCCGCCTTACCTTTGCGGTCGAGCTCATGAATCATGCAATGAATCAGATCATCAACTGGAGATTCAGGTAAGGTTTTTCCTTCTGCTTGTAAGGCACGACGGGTTTCTTGGGTAATGTGTTCTGTCAGCGTAAGTGACACTTCGTCTTGTATGGCCAGCGGACCAACAGGCATACCTGCTTTGAGGGCTGCCATTTCAATCTGTGCTGGATGTACGCCCTCGGCCAGTAAACGCATTCCTTCATTGATAAATGTGCCAAAAACCCGACTGGTAAAAAAGCCACGACTGTCGTTGACCACAATTGGAATTTTACCAATCTGCTGGACAAAATCGTAGGCTTTGGCCAGCGTTTCAGCAGATGTGCGTTGGCCTTTGATAATTTCGACCAATTGCATTTTATCGACCGGGCTAAAAAAATGTAGGCCGATAAATTTTTCTGGATCTTGACTGGCTTGGGCCAAGCCACTAATTGGCAGTGTAGAGGTGTTCGATGCAAAGATACCCTCTTGAGCCAAATAAGGTTCTGCCTCTTGAGTCACTTGTGCCTTAAGTGTTTGGTTTTCAAAGACTGCTTCAATGATCAGATCACAGTCGTGTAAATCTGCCACAGTTGCGGTTGGCACAATTAAGGCAAGAATCTGATCGCGTTTTTCTGCGGTCAGGCGTCCTTGTTGAACGCGCTTATCTAAAAGCTTGTGCGAGTAAGCTTTGCCTTTTTCAGCATTTTCAAGAGAGATGTCTTTAAGGACAACAGCAATGCCTTTTGTGGCTGTAGCGTATGCAATGCCGGCTCCCATCATGCCTGCACCTAAGATGCCTACTTTTTTGGCCTGCCACTTGGCGATGTCTGCGGGCCGACTTGCACCAGATTTGATGGCATTTAACCCATGCCAGAAAGTACCAATCATGTTTTTGGATATTTGCCCGGTGGCCAGTTGAGTGAAGTAGCGCGACTCAATGCGAAGGGCGGTATCGACATCGACCTGAGCACCTTCAACTGCTGCTGCCATAATCGCTTCCGGTGCTGGATAGCATCCCTTGGTTTTGTCGCGGAGCATGGCAGGGGCAATCGCTAAGATCTGAGCCACAGCAGGGGTTTTGGGGTCTCCGCCGGGAATCTTGTAGCCTTTTACATCAAACGGTTGCTGACTTTTCGTGTTGGCTTTGACCCACGTCATGGCTTTTTCTAACAGCGCTGATTCATTTTCAGCAGTATCGTGTACGAGGCCAAGAGATTTTGCTTGCTCGACACCAAATTGTTTGCCTTCCATCAAGTAAGGAAATGCAGTTTGTAAGCCCAACAGCCTCACCATGCGAACAATCCCTCCACCACCGGGAAGTAAGCCCAAGGTCACTTCAGGCAAACCAAATTTGGTTTTTGGGTCGGTGAGCGCAATTCGGTAGTGACAGCCGAGTGCTATTTCCCAGCCGCCGCCGAGTGCGGTGCCATTTAACGCCGCTACAACAGGCACGCCTAGCGTTTCAATGGTGCGTAAATTCGCTTTCAGTGCTTCAATCATTTGAAAAAAGTCGCTGGCCTGTTCGGGCTGAACCTGAATCAGTTCGTCTAGATCACCGCCAGCAAAAAAGGTTTTCTTGGCCGAGCGAAAGATAATGCCTTTCAGATCCGTTTCGGCTTTGAGCTTTTGAGTGATTTCATCCAGTGAATCACGAAATTCTGCATTCATGGTGTTGGCAGATTGCCCTGTAGAATCGAGTGTGAGAATCACAATCTGATCTGCATTTTTTTCGTAGTGAATTGCGCTCATGAGATTCTCCTTACACTCGTTCAATGATCGTCGCGATACCCATCCCACCGCCAACACACAAGGTGGCCAGCCCGCGTTTTTTATCTTGACGCTCTAGTTCGTCTAGCAGTGTGCCCAAAATCATAGCACCCGTTGCACCCAGTGGGTGACCCATGGCAATTGCACCACCATTCACATTCACTTTATCTTCTGGCACCTGTAGTTCATTGATAAAACGCATCACTACAGCCGCAAAGGCTTCATTAACTTCAAATAGGTCGATATCGTCAATAGTTAAGCCGGCTTTTTGTAAGGCTTTGCGGGCTGCAGGCGCAGGCCCAGTCAGCATAATGGTTGGATCTGTACCGACCAGCGCGGTTGCCAGTACTTTAGCGCGTGGTTTTAACCCTTGCTCTTTGACTGCTTTTTCAGAGGCAATAAGTACAACGGCTGCACCGTCTACAATACCGGATGAATTTCCCGCATGATGGACATGATGAATTTTTTGCGCTTCTGGATATTTTTGTAGGGCTACGGCATCGAAACCCATTTGCCCCATCATTTCAAAGCTGGCATTGAGTTTGGCTAAACCTTCTAGCGTGGTTTGACCTTTGATAAATTCATCTTTTTCTAAAATCATGACGCCTGAATGATCTTTTACAGGCACGACAGATTTATCGAAATAACCTTGCGCTTGCGCCGCAGCGGCCTTTTGTTGTGAACCGACTGCAAATGCATCGACATCTGCACGAGTATATCCATCGAGGGTTGCAATCAAGTCTGCGCCAATGCCTTGTGGCACAAAAGACGATTTTAAGTTGGTTTCTGGATCGAGCGCCCACGGGCCGCCATCTGATCCCATTGGAATACGTGACATCGACTCTACACCGCCAGCCACCACAACATCTTCCCAGCCCGAGCGGACTTTTTGTGCTGCCAGATTCACAGCCTCCAAGCCTGAAGCGCAAAAGCGGTTGATTTGCACTCCAGCCACATTATCGCTCCAACCAGCGGCAATTGCAGCGGTCTTGGCAATATCGCCACCCTGATCACCCACTGGCGTTACACAGCCCAAAACAATATCATCCACTTTGGCTGTATCGAGCTGATGGCGTTGTTTAAGTTCATTGAGTAAGGTTGTGAGCAAGGTGATAGGTTTTACTTCATAAAGTGAGCCATCTTTTTTTCCTTTTCCACGTGGCGTGCGGATGGCATCGATGATGTAGGCTTCGCTCATCAGTGTTCCTTCTTTTGATCGTCAATATTGTTATGTTTTGCAGTGTAATGGATTTTACCTGCAAGACAATGACGAGAAGGTCATCTGGTCAGTGATGGTTTTTGCCAACGCCATAAAAAAACGTCTGGATTAATCCAGACGTTTGAAGAGACAGAATGCTCAGTGACTTCTTAATGATAGCCGTGCAACTGACGATACAGACCCGGTGTAACTCCAGTCCATTTTTTAAATGCACGGTGGAAGGTACTGGTTTCACTAAAGCCGACTTGTTGTGCGACATCTTCAAGCGTCAAATCTGGATTGAGCAGCAAATGAATTGCGGCGTCACGACGTAACGCATCTTTAACCCCCTGATAGCTCTTGCCTTCGGCTGCCAGACGACGACGTAAGGTTTGTGGCGACAGATATAGCATCGAGGCCACATCATTGAGTGTCAGCATTTCTTCGCCAATTTGGCTCTTGAGCACCTCACGAATCCGAGAGGTAAGCGAATTGGTATTTTTAAACTTGATCAGGAGCTGTGCAGGGGCGGCCTTTAAAAACTCTTCAAGGGTTTTTTCGTCTTGGCGAATAGGTAAATCCAGATAATCCGCAGCAAACGTAATTTCGGTGCGTGGAGCATCAAACTGCATGACCGGTGCAAAAAACAGTGCATCGTATTCGTCTGCATGTGCCGGACGCGGATAGCTAAAGTGGACGCGTTCTAACGGCAGGCGACGTTCGATCAGCCATGATGCCAGACCGTGCCAGATCATCAGCATACTCTCGGTAATAAAATGATCGGGATCGAGTGTTTTGGGAATAAGAGGCACCAGACGTGCTTCGTGTTTGTCGCGTTCAAGCGTCACCGACCATTCATCGCCAAAAAGTTTATAAAACTGAGACGATAGCTCAAGCGCTTGGCCGAGAGTTTTGGCATGAATAATCAGTTGGCACATAATGGCAAAGGTTCCCAGACGACGCGGCTGCACATCAAAACCGACATGCTCATCTTGAGTGACCATCCACAGCATTTTGATAAAGCGTGTGTATTGTTCTGGGGAAATACGGGCTTTAGGCTGGCGTAATAATTCTGCCTCGATTCCAACGTGGGACAGTAAGGTTTCGACATCCATGCCTAGGCGTTTTACGCCTGTTAACGCCGCATTCACAAAGTGGATACTAATGGTATCGCGGTTTACGTTTAATCCTTCGGTCTCTTTGATGTTCACTTGCAGTTGGCCTAAATGACTTTAAAAAATATTGGATTGGCGATTTACAACACTGGTAAATCATTTTCTTTATGTTAAATTGCCGAAATGATCAAGGTAAATGGCTGAACATGACATTGTGTCCTTTGTTTTACATTTTTATGATGAAGTAAAATAGTCAAAAAGAGTGATAACAAGATCATGAATACCCCATTAGCTGGACTGCGCGTTCTGGATTTTTCAACGTTATTGCCCGGACCATTTGCCACCTTATATTTAGCAGATTTAGGTGCAGATGTCATACATATTGAGTCACCGACACGTCCAGATTTGGTTCGAATTATGCCACCGTATGCCAATGGGCAGGCCACAGCACACAGTTACCTAAATCGAAATAAACAATCGATTACGTTAGATTTAAAAGACCGTGCAAGTATCGAGAAAATTTACGCCAAAATTCAGGAGGTTGATATTGTCGTTGAACAATTTCGGCCCGGCGTCATGACGCGTTTGGGGTTAGATTATGCAACCTTAAGTACGCTCAATCCGGCTTTAATTTACTGCTCAATTACCGGCTATGGGCAAACTGGAACATATCGGGATCGTGCCGGACATGACATTAACTATGTGGCGTTATCTGGTATTGCTGGATATGGGGGACGTAAGGCATCGGGGCCACCCCCAATGGGCATACAAATTGCCGATGTGGCCGGCGGCTCATTGCACGCCGTGATTGGCATTTTAACTGCCGTGATTGAACGGTCAAAAAGTGGGCTAGGTCAGCATGTCGATATTTCAATGACCGACTGTGCTGCTGGGCTAAATGCCATGAGTGCCGCAGCGACATTGGCAGCAGAGGAGCCATCCCGTGCAGAAAGTGAGGTCCTCAATGGAGGCAGCTTTTATGACTATTATGAAACCGCTGATGGACGATACTTCTCGATTGGCGGGCTAGAGCCGCAATTTATACAGGCGCTGGCGGTGGCTTTGGACTTACCGATTCTGGCGCAAAAAGCTGCATCGTTTCTCGATGACGATCGTCTCGCGGTTAAAGCGGCATTAAAAGATAAAATAAAAAGTAAAACTTGGGAGCAATGGCGAGAGATTTTTGCTTCGCTGGATGTTTGTGCCGAGCCCGTTTTATATTTAGAAGAAGCCTTAAATTCAGAATTGGCCGTTGAGCGAAATTGGTCAGTTGAGGTGCCTTTGGCATCGGATTCAGAAAAGGTCGAACGACAACTGGCCTGCCCAATTAAATTTTCACGTTCTGAGGCTCAGTATCGGTTTACCGGGCAGACTTTGGGGGCTGGTCGCTGGGATTGAAGCACCAAAAATGACCACTTGTTAGTTTTTTTTCATAAAAGTTGTAAAAAATGAAGCAAAAGTTACTTTTTTGATGGGCGATTGATTAAAATAATTCGTAACACAATCTCACACAACCACATAAAAGGTTACGTAACAATGAAATTAGGGACAACATTCGCTGTTTCTTGTCTCTCAGTGTTATCACTGAGTATCTGGACGCAACAAGCTGTAGCCGCTTCTGCGTTTGATTCATCAAGCCCATGGATGCTAGGGGACTGGAACGGCAAACGTACCGAATTACAACAAAAAGGCTATGACTTCAGCATGGGGTACACTGGGGAAGTGGCGACCGTACTGGATTCTAAAGATACTTCAAGCCACGGTACAGAATATTCAGGCCAACTGGCACTCGGCACCCACTTTGATTTACAAAAGCTTTTGGGTTGGCAAGATACCGAAGCACAAATTACCCTGACCTATCGTGATGGTCGAAACCTGACCAATACAGCGCCTGCGCTAGCAGGACAGGTGAGTTCGGTTCAGGAAGTTTGGGGACGCGGTCAAACTTGGCGTTTGACAGATTTGTGGATCAAAAAGAAATTTTTTGATCAAGCATTGGATGTGAAAGTCGGTCGTTTTGGTGAAGCTGAAGATTTCAACAGCTTTGCCTGTGATTTTCAAAACCTTGCACTGTGTGGTTCACAAATGGGCAACTGGGCCGGCGATCAGTGGTACAATTGGCCTGTTAGCCAATGGGCGGCACGTGTAAAATACCAAGTGACCCCTGAAGTCTATGCACAAGTGGGCGTATTCGAATATAATCCTGAAAACTTAAAGCGCAGTAAAGGCTTTAATTTAAGTACAGATGGCTCACACGGTGCCTTAATTCCGGCAGAGCTTGTCTGGACACCAAAACTCGGTGCAAACCAATTGAAAGGTGAGTATCGCGCGGGCTATTATTATAGTACTGCTGATGCCAATAAACTGGACGATCAAGGTAATGCACTTGCTGAAACCGGTCACAAACAAGGTGGCTGGATCACGGTAAGACAACAAGTGACTGCTCATCAGGGCAATACAGAACGCGGCTTGTCGATTTGGGCAAATGCCGCATTCTTTGATGACAAAACGAATGCAATCAGTGATGTGCAAAACATCGCGCTCAGCTACATTGGCGCCTTCGATTCGCGTCCAAAAGATGAAATTGCACTTGGTTTTGCCCGTATTCATAAAGAAATCGACGGTTTCGATAATGAATACAATGCAGAGCTTTACTACGGTATTCATGCTGCAAATTGGTTAACGATTCGACCAAACGTACAATATGTACGTCATGTCGGTGCAATCAAAGATGGAAATAATGCTTGGGTTGGCGGCATCAAATTCCAGACAGTATTTTAATTTGAAATTGTATTAACCAAATTTCTGTTGAGACGCAATATCGTTGTGACTCAGCAGAAATTCAGTCGTTATACGAAGTATATGCCCCTCATATACTTCCTATAACAGATTAAAAAAACAATTTATTCGAGGTGGTATTATGTCTCAACCATCTTCAAATTCAGGATTACGAACCTTGACCGTAGTGATAGCTGCGGTGATTGGCCTATTCCTGCTCGTTGGAGGTATCTGGCTCACTGTACTCGGTGGGTCAATTTATTACGTGATCGCGGGTCTTGCATTACTGGTTTTTGCATGGCTATTACGCAAGCGTTCAACAGCTTCATATTGGTTGTATGCCGCATTAATGCTCGGCACAACTATATGGGGTGTGTGGGAAGCTGGAACAGATTTCTGGGCTTTGGCACCACGTTTAGACATTCTGGGTGTATTGGGTCTTTGGATTTTAATTCCAGCGATCAGCCGTGGCATGGACAATGCCAAATCGGGCAAAATTGCGCTATCGTCGACGCTTGCAATTGCAATCGTCGTGATGGTTTATGCCATTTTTAACGATCCGCAAGAAATCAATGGTGTGATCAAGACTGAACAACCTAAAACTGCACAAGCAGTTGAAGGTGTTGATCCTGCCGATTGGCCTGCGTATGGTCGTACCCAAGGCGGTGTGCGTTATTCACCTTTGACTCAGATCAATGATCAAAACGTGAAAGACTTGAAAGTGGCATGGACTTTCCGTACAGGCGATCTCAAAAAAGAGGGCGATTCTGGCGAAACCACCAACCAAGTCACGCCAATCAAAATTGGCAACAACATGTATATGTGTACCACACACCAGTGGTTGATTGCACTTGATCCTGCGACAGGTAAAGAAAAATGGCGTTTTGATCCGAAACTTAAAGCGGATAAAACCTTCCAGCACTTAACCTGCCGTGGCGTGATGTACTACGATGCCAACAATACCACCGAGTTTGCAACCAGCTTAAAGGCGAAGCAACCGACAGTATCGGCTGAGTGTCCACGTAAAGTGATTTTGCCTGTAAATGACGGCCGTTTGGTTGCAGTAAATGCAGACACCGGTAAAAAATGTACAGACTTTGGTGTAAATGGTGAAATTGATTTACAAAAATCAATGCCATACGCCTATCCGGGTGGTTATAACCCAACTTCACCAGGCATTGTATCGGGTACCACCATTGTGATGGCTGGTTCTGTGACTGACAACTTCTCGACCAAAGAACCATCAGGTGTATTACGTGGTTATGACGTAAATACAGGTAAGTTGGTTTGGGCGTTTGACACAGGTTCAAAAAATCCGAACGCGATTCCTGAGCATCCTGAAGAGTTTGTCAATAACTCACCGAATGCATGGGCACCGTTGGCATACGATCCAAAACTCGATATCGTTTATGTACCAACAGGTGTCGGCACACCAGATATCTGGGGTGGCGACCGTTCTGAGTTAAAAGAGCGTTATGCAAACTCGATGTTGGCCATTAATGCAACAACAGGTCAAATTGTCTGGAATTTCCAGACCACACATCACGATTTGTGGGATATGGACGTACCGTCACAGCCATCATTGATGGATGTTAAAGTAAAATCGGGCGAAACGATTCCTGCGATTTATGTGTTGACCAAAACTGGTAACGTGTTTGTACTTGACCGTCGTAATGGTAAGCCGATTGTACCCGTGACTGAAAAACCTGTACCACAAACGGTTCAGCGTGGTCCACAAACTAAAGGTGAACGTTATTCTGCAACTCAACCTTTCTCTGAGTTGAACCTTGCGCCAAAAGACAAATTGACCGACAAACAAATGTGGGGTGCCACGATGTTTGACCAGTTAATGTGTCGTGTATCATTTAAACGCTTGAATTATGATGGCATTTATACGCCACCATCTGAAAACGGTACTTTGGTATTCCCGGGTAACCTTGGTGTATTTGAATGGGGCGGTATGTCGGTCAACCAAGATCGTCAGGTTGCAGTCATGAATCCATTGGCACTTCCATTTGTGAGCCGTTTGATCCCGATGGATCCAAACCGTCCACAAAAAGCCAAAGGTGCCGGCACGGAGCATGGTATTCAGCCAATGTACGGTACGCCGTATGGTGTTGAAATCAGTGCTTTCCTTTCTCCATTTGGTTTGCCGTGTAAGCAACCAGGCTGGGGTTATGTGGCAGGTGTCGATTTGAATACCCATGAAGTGGTTTGGAAAAAGCGTATCGGAACCATCCGTGACAGCTTACCAAATCTATTCCAGTTACCACCTTTGAAAATTGGTGTACCTGGTTTGGGTGGAACGATTTCAACTGCTGGAAACGTGATGTTTGTTGCCGCAACACAAGACAACTACATCCGTGCATTTAATGTTAGCAATGGTGAAAAATTATGGGAAGCGCGTTTACCAGCCGGTGGACAAGCAACGCCAATGACCTATGAAATCAACGGTAAGCAATATATCGTGATCATGGCTGGTGGTCATGGTTCATTCGGAACCAAGATGGGTGACTATCTTGTGGCCTATGCATTGCCTAACTAAAAGCTAAGATTTCAATCTGATTTGCAAAGAAAGGTGTATTCGCTTCGGCGAGTACACCTTTTTTATTTTCAATGTTGGGTGAATAAACTAACTGATTATGGGTTAAAGCTCATTAGAGTAAAATAATGATAAGAGTTCATTAAACTAAAAAAAGGCAATAAGCTTAGTATTACGATTATTTCACAAAAGGCCAGACATCTGGATCAACATAATCCTGATCGATTCGATAACCATTTTCAATGGCCTCTTTTTCGTCCATTTCTCTGGACTTTTTAGCTCGTAAAACTTCTTGTTTAAATGCTTGCTCTAGCTCTTGTGGGGTCATTTTGTAAGCATCTGATATCATATTTCTTTCGGCATAGCGAATAGTTTCAAACGCATAGCGAACGATATATTGTTCTTTACCGTCTTCTGTTTTTTTAGTTTGTTTTAATCTAATGCTGACAAAAATACCATTGGTATATAGACGATATCCAATCGAGTTTCCAACGCTTTTACTTATAATTTTTTGCCACTCTTCGTAACTAAAGATATAACCAGGATCGATAACATAACCCGATTCCATTAAATATCGAAGATTATTTTCTTTTGCGATGCGCGGTGTACCTTTTATAAAATAATTTTTCCATCCAGCCTGATTGATTCGTTTCATTAATTCGACATAACCTTGGTAAGCGTGTTCGGGCGTTACAAACTCTTCTTTATTCAAACCTGAGTTAATGCGAAGTTTTTGAATCCCATCTTCTGGATTAAATGAAGTGCCTAAAACGGAAAAGACGTGATCAATCACCAAGCTATTGACACCATTTTCAATCTTGATCTTTCCTAAGTTTGGGGGAATAAAATCTAATTCTTTAAATCCTGCGCCAGAAGGGTGGCTTTCGGAACGGCTAAGCTGATGCTGAGCAAAATCTTTAAATCCTTGTGGGCCGAAATGTAAAGAATAAGGCGGTTGATGGACGAAATTTTTATTGGATTCATCTAAAGTGGGTTGGCAGGCGCATAGAAGTAAACCAAAGAGCACAAAAGTGAGATAACAGATTCGATTTGTACTCATGGCATTCTCATCACTGAAAATTAATTATTTCACAAAAGGCCAAACATCTGGATCAACATAATCCTGATCGATTCGATAGCCATTTTCAATGGCCTCTTTTTCAGCCATTTCTCTAGCATTCTGGTTTTGTAAAAGCTGTTGTTTAAATGCTTGCTCTAGCTCTTTTGAGGTGATTTCGTAACCATTAGGAATAGAGTTTCTTTCATCATACCGAATGGTTTCCAATGCATAGCGAACGATATATTGCTCTTTACCATCTTCTGTTTTTTTAGTTTGATCAATATCAAGGTTCAAAAGAATACCCTTGGCATATAGACGATATCCAATCGAGTTTCCAACGCTTTCACTTATAATTTTTTGCCACTCTTCGTAACTGAAGATATAACTAGGGTCGATAACATAACCAGATTCCATTAAATATCGAAGATTATCTTCTTTTGCGATGCGCGGCATACTTTTTATAAAATAATTTTTCCATCCAGCCTGATTGATTCGTTTCATTAATTCGACATAACCTTGATAAGCCTGTTCGGGCGTTACAAACTCTTCTTTGTTGAGGCCTGTATCAATATCAAGACCCTGAATCCCATCTTCTGGATTAAATGAAGTGCCTAAAACAGAAAAGACGTGATCAATCATCAAACTATTTCCACCGTTTTCAATCCTGATCTTTCCTAAGTCTGGTGGTGTAAACTTTAACGTTTTAAATCCTGCGCCAGAGGGATGGCTTTCGGAACGGTTAAGCTGATGCTGAGCAAAATCTTTAAATCCTTGTGGGCCGAAATGTAAAGAATAAGACGGTTGATTCATGGAATTTTTCTCTAGTTTTTTGGGATCTGGTTGACAAGCAGTGACAAGTAAACTGATGAGTAAACTTATAATGAAACAAATAATTCGATTAAATCTTTCCATCATTACTGTCCTTGTCCACTTTAAAATCTGCTTGACTGTTGCCCCAGCCTGCAATAATTCCCAGTTCCTTTTCTAAAAAAGAACGACCATGCTCATTGAGCATTAATCGATGGTATTTCTTTGCAGCCTCATTAATCCATTCCATACGGCTATCATAATTTTCAACTTTTGTATGCGGTAATGGTTCGCTATAGACCGACTCGGGTAATTCATCAATTACACCATTATGGCGTCCTTGGTAGACTCGTTTCATGCTTTGCATATTGTATGTACTTGGCAAAATAGTTTGAGACACTCTGACGGATTTAACTGCCCCAGCACAGTAATCGCTTGAAAGCACTAAGGTACTATCTGGTAGTCTTGTAACACGTTGAAAGATGGCTTGTTTTTCTACTTTCCAGTCATTCCAGACTAATTTTTGCAAAATGTTGAATTGTTCTTGCACAGCGATCGCCATCAAATGCTTGAATAAAATACCTTTTGATACTTTAAAATTTTCCTGTCTACTTGTTCCTTTTCTCTTAAAAATAGCCTCTATTTTGGGCAGATACCCAAATGCATCTATTATTTCATTGGTGCACTTTAACTGCTCAATGATCGGTAAACAGCCTGACCAAGGAATATTATAAACTTGAGATTTAATATGGGTAAATTGAGAAACATTTCTTAGTTTTTTACAGCTTTGAAACGTGGCTGGCGACATGCTCCAAGCATAGTGCCAAGGTGCAATGTCCATAAATAACCATAAATTGCCTTTGGCAAAAGAGTGAATAGGATCTCGTACTAGACCAATAGGAAACCATTTATAACCCCATGTTGTTAATCCATGTTTAAAAATTGCAGCGACTGTTTTTGAAGCAAATGCGCCAAGCCCCATCCAATAGTAACGACCAATCAACTGCTTATTGCCATGTATCTCTTGCTCAAGATAAATCTTTGCATAAACGGAGGCGATTCGCCGTGCTCTCGCTTCATATCCAGGTTCTAATTTATATAAATTTTTATTTTTATCTTTTAAGTTAGAAACACGTTTTATTGCTACTTGTTGGTGGATTTCCCAGAAGGTTAAGCAATCGCATTGAAGGGTTTTGCAGCTGTTTTCTTGGGTGTTGGTATTTCCTTCCCAATTCAAAGTTCCCATTCGCTTTAATCTCCTTCGTCTTCAACTTCTAAAGAAATCCAGTTTAAATCAACACGCAAATTTTCTTCCGCTGGAGTATTAATACGTTTTGATAAGCCTTTTCGATCTGTTGTAGAGACAAAACTTTGTTCTTGACTGGAAACACGATATTCCACATCTGACATTTCTTCACCAGATGGTAAAGTTAATTTAAATTTTTCGTTGTAAGGTTCAAATGAAGGCAAACCTTGAATATCCACTCCAACTTCTGAACCCTGTTGAAACAGATGCTGGCCAGCTTTAGCCTCAAACTTTGAAGGTGTAATAATGGTGATACCATTTTTATTAATGATGATTTGAGAACCACCTGCCATAGCTTTACCTATTTTTTATTAATTTATAAAAATAGCCCAATGTGGACTAATATAAGAAAAATAAATCAGTATTTTCGAGTAGAAAATGACATTTATCATCGCGATTCAATTAAATGATAGCATTATTGTTGCAGCAGACAATAAGAAAGTTGTAGTCGAAAACTCAGATGAATTACGATTTCGTTCAATTCACGCGACCAAAATTCGAATGTGGGAAAATGGGATAATTACTGGAGCTGGAGAAGATATTGTCATACATAGAGCGGTTGAACTCTTTAAAAGTATTGCAAATCAAAATTTAGATAAATTACCTCTATGCTTGAATGTATCCAGAGAAATCAGAGAGTTAGAGATTGGTTCAAATCACGATCAGGTTGAAAATACAAAGTTACTTCATTCGAGTTATTCAGAAAAAGGCGCTCAGCTTTATATCACTCAAAGATTTGAATCCAGTCAACCCTATATAATGAGCACTGTAGAATCGATGGAGATTATTGTTTGGCTATTTGACCCCAATATTGAGAAAATTCATTACGATTTACAACAACTACAACAAAATTTAAGAGACTTCACTACATTTTCCACGCAAATAGAGTGGGTGCATTATTATCTTCGCTATTTATGTCCAATTTTTAAAAAACAAAGTCGACAAGATTCATGGATGAGTCAAAGTTTTGATTTCTTTTTTCAAACAAAAGAGGATTATTTAATAGGTCATATTCCCAATACTCAAATTTCAGATTTAGATATTGAATTCAAAGAAATTACACCAGCTAGCGTATCGATATAAGACAGGTCATTTAGCTTATAGCCCGAACAAAAAGATTTACGATAAAAAGATTCATCGCAAGAGTGTGTACTTAAGATGAGATGTAAAACCGCACAGTACTCTTATCAATAAAACCGTTATTAAATATCCAAAAAAAGCATTTTGTTGATGAATCAAAGCTCGTTATGCTAGACGCCTTTATAATGAATCTACTAGCCATACGCCATGTATTTATATACTGATTTCGATCAACAGTTGATTAATGAACGCGTTGCTCAGTTCCGTGATCAAACCGAACGCTACTTAGCTGGAAAGCTCACCGAAGATGAATACCGTCCATTGCGTTTGCAAAATGGTCTTTACGTACAGCGTTATGCACCGATGCTGCGTATCGCGGTGCCGTATGGCTTGATGAATTCAAAACAATTACGCAAAATTGCAGAAATTTCAAAAGAATATGACCGTGGATATGCACACGTTTCTACGCGTCAAAATATTCAGTTGAACTGGCCAGCACTTGAAAATGTACCCGATATATTGGCAGAGCTTGCTACAGTACAAATGCATGCCATTCAAACCAGTGGTAACTGTATTCGTAATACCACTACAGATCAGTATGCGGGTGTTGTTGCAGGTGAAATTGCCGATCCGCGCCCGACCTGTGAATTGATTCGTCAGTGGAGTACATTCCATCCAGAATTTGCGTTTTTACCACGTAAATTCAAAATTGCGGTGTCTGCACTTGAAGAGAAAGATCGTGCTGCAACGTCGTTTCATGACATTGGTGTCTATATTGTCAAAAACGATGCAGGTGAGATCGGCTATAAAATTAAAGTAGGTGGTGGTTTAGGCCGTACCCCAATTATTGGAAGTGTCATTCGTGAGTTTTTACCACGTGAAGACCTCATTGCCTATTTAGATGCCGTCCTTCGCGTATACAACTTACACGGCCGTCGTGATAACAAATATAAAGCACGTATCAAAATTTTGGTCAAAGCTTTAACACCTGCGGTATTTGCTGAGAAAGTAGAAGCCGAGTTTGCACAAATCCGCGAATCTTTAAAAATTCAGCCTGAAGTGTTAAATAAACTGGATCAGGTGTTCACACCATTTACTTATCAAGCGTTGAACGACGAAGATTTCAGTACAGTGTTTGCCGAGCATCCAAAATTCAAGCAGTGGTACAACATCAATACCAATGCCCATAAAGTCAAAGGCTATCGTATTGTAAACATTAGCTTGAAGCGTGCAGGGGTTGCGCCAGGCGATATGACCACAGAAGAAATGAATTTGATTGCGGATCTGGCAGACCAATATACCTTTGGTGAGCTACGTACCACACACGAACAAAATATTTCACTGGTCGATGTGCCTCAAAAAGATTTGTTTGCCTTGTGGCAAACGCTTGAGCAGCACAATATGGCCCGTGCGCATATTGGCTTCCTGACCGACATTATTTGCTGTCCGGGGGGTGATTTCTGTTCATTGGCAAATGCGAAATCGATTCCAATTTCAGAAGCCATTACGCGTCGTTTTGAAGATCTCGATACCATCTATAACTTGGGTGAGCTTGATCTGAATATTTCAGGCTGTATGAATGCCTGCGGTCATCACCATGTCGGTAATATTGGTATTTTAGGCGTAGATAAAAAAGGCGCAGAATTTTACCAGATCACGCTCGGCGGTAACGCAGATCACGATGCTTCGATTGGCGACATCTTGGGGCCATCATTTGCAGCCGATGCCGTACCTGATGTGGTAGAAGAAATTTTAAATACCTATCTGGATTTACGTCAGGATCAAGAACGTTTTATTGATACCTATCGCCGTGTTGGCATTCAACCTTTTAAGGAGCGCGCATATGCTTAATCCAGCATTACAGGTGCTTGCTAAAGACGGCAGCATTGCAGATAACACCTATCAACCGATTGCCGAAGACGGTGTGATTCCGGCAGGGGATGTGGTGGTGACCACTGCACAACTGGATCAACTTACCGCGATCCAAGGCAAAAAAGCGCTATACATCACGGTGAATGACTCACCAGAAACGCATCAATTTCCGCTGGATCAGCTCGATGCGATTTTTATTGAGTTTGCAGGTTTCAATGATGGCCGTGGTTATTCATTTGCTGCATTGTTGCGCCGTCAGGGTTATCAAGGTGAACTACGTGCAGTCGGTGATATTTTCAAAGATGTACTGAACTACTTAAAACGTTCTGGCTTTGATACGTTTGTCATTAAAGAAGGCAAAGACATTCAGGAAGCTGCTGCGGGCTTAAATGACTTCCGTCAACCGTATCAGGCTTCTACAGCCGTTCCTCAGGCCGACTATCAAACTGGGGCTTAAACCAGTTGACATTAAAAAAGCGGGCTTAAGCCCGCTTTTTTAATTGCTGACAAATGTGTTCGGGCCATTTAAATCAGATCATGGTGTATGTGAGTGGCGCGTTCTATATCAGCTAATTTAAACCAAATGATGAGATTGATCGATTAAAAGTAAGCTCGCAATGATGATCATCAATGTACCCGAAACTTGGCTGATACGCTGTGCCGCATATGGCCGGGTTTTGAGCAGTGCATGAGAACCAATACCCACCGCATAATAAATCACGCTACATGTTGCCAGATGAATCATCCCCAGCACTAAAATTTGGGTTGTAACAGTAAAACCAGAAGATAAATCTATAAATTGTGGCAGCAAAGCAAAAAACAATAAAAATACTTTCGGATTTAACCCGCTAATGCACAGACCTTTAACCAACCAGTGCCGTGTCTGACTCGTGGTAGTGAGTAACGCGGAAGAATGACGAAGCTCAGCGGGATTTTTGAGTAAGCCGACTCCGAGCCAGAGTAAATACAGTGCGCCTGCTGCTGTTAATACCTGAAGCAATAGAGGTGAACCATTCACAATCGCACCAATGCCTGTGGCGACAAGGAGTGTACTCAATGCATGCCCGAGCAGCAGTCCAAACACAGCAGGAATCACCACTCGTCCACGGATCCCCGCTGTGATGGCATAAGCCCAATCGGCGCCGGGAGTTAAAATAAACAACGCGGAAACACCCCAAAATGTCAGCAAGGTATTCGTATTCATTGTCATCTTCCTAAATTGAATAAGTACAAGCGGGCGTATAAGAGCGTAACGGTATGTAGAAAAGCATAGCCAGAACAGATTAGAATGTGCTGTTAAAGACTTGCTCAAAAAATGATAAAAAGGAGAGTTTCTTCTAAATGGATAAGATAGATAAGAAGATTCTTGCGGAACTTCAGCAAAATGGACGATTATCCTTGACCGAGCTGGCTGAAAAAATTGGTTTGAGCCTGTCGCCGTGCCATCGTCGTGTACGCGCACTCGAAGAATCGGGTGTAATTCGGGGGTACCGTGCCCAGCTTGAACCTGCACTGATTGGATTACAATTTGCCACCATTGTGTTTGTCACGCTACGCGATGGTGACAAAGCCTCGGTGAGCGCATTTGAAGAAGCGGTGATCGAGATTCCACAAATTGTGCAGGCGCAGCGCCTCTTTGGAGATCCTGATTACATGCTGCATGTGGTAACTAAGGATTTGCTGAGTTTTCAAAAACTCTACGATGAGCGCCTTTCAGCTATGCCGAATGTACAGCGTTTAATTTCGACCATGGTCATGAAAAATGTGGTTACCGATCGTTTGTATCCTATTTAGTCAGGTTATGTGGTCTTCATTTGAGTTGATCGATGAATTCGCATTGATAGCTACCAAAAAACGATGTGTAATCTGCTTTAAAAAGAGAAATATCAAAGCGGTTATTAAAAAATTTACGCAAAATTTACGCCCTGTGTTTTTTGATATATAGAGAATTTACGCGTTAAATTTCCATACTAATGTCAACGTATTTAAACGATGGCATTTGCAATGTGGGAATTTATAACCGTGTTTGTGCTTGCGCTGATTTTGGCCTATCCGCTCGGTCATTATCTTGCCGATGTGATGCAAGCCAAACCGATGAAAAGCGATCGTCTGTTTCGTTGGATCGAACAGCCTCTCTATCGAACACTCGGCGTTCGGCAAACTGGAATGAACTGGCGGCAATATCTGGGCGCGTTCGTAATAAGTAACGTGGTGTTGCTTGTAGTGAGTGTAGTGATCCTCATGACGCAGGCATGGCTTCCACTCAATCCAGACCATGTTCCCAATATGAAATGGGATTTGGCCTTACATACCACCATTTCTTTTTTAACCAATACCAACCAGCAGCATTATTCGGGTCAGGCACAGCTCTCTTATTTGTCACAAATGACCGTGATTGTGGGCATGCAGTTTTTATCACCGATCATTGGTTTGGCCTTGCTGACGGCTATGCTGCGTGCACTTTTCTTACAATCGGGTAAAACTCAAAGCAAAGACAAACAACATTGGCAAGAGATTAATCTTGGCAATTACTGGCTGGATTTGATTCGTCCATTACTGCGCTTCTTTTTGCCTTTAGCTTTTGTTTTTTCATTGCTGCTGACATGGCAAGGTGTGCCTGCGACATTATCGGGCGGGCCGGTTGTGCAAAATCTGGATCAAAGTGTCGAAGTCAAAACACAGCATATTCCATTAGGGCCAGTCGCGCCGATGGTGGCGATCAAACAGTTGGGCAGTAATGGCGGAGGCTGGTATGGCCCAAACAGCAGTGTGCCACTTGAAAATCCAACGCCGTTTTCCAACGTGATTGAAATGCTGGCGATCTTACTGATTCCATTGTCTGTGGTGTTTATGATCGGACGCTTTGTACAGCGCCGTAAACTGATGTGGATGATTTTTGGCACCATGCTTCTGATGTCGTTGGCATCTACCATGTTGTCGATGTGGACCGAAAAATTTTCACTCTTGCCCAATGTGGCACAAATGGAAGGTAAAGAAGTCCGCTTTGGGGTGGAAGCATCTGCGCTATGGAGTAGTTTGACCACGCAGGTGAATAATGGCTCGGTCAACATGATGCACGACTCGTCTTCACCCCTAAACGGTTTGGTGCAGCTCTGTAACATGTTGATCAATGCCATTTGGGGTGGTATTGGCTGTGGCGTGTTGCAGTTCTTTATTTACCTGCTTCTTGCAGTGTTCATTGCAGGATTAATGACGGGACGTACCCCCGAGATTTTCGGCAGAAAAATTGAAGTCACCGAAATTAAATTACTCGCTTTTGTGATCTTGCTGCAACCCGTCGTCATTTTAGGGCTTACCGCACTCGCCATTGCTTTTCCGTCATTGACGGCCAACTCCAATCCGGCCTTTCACGGCATCAGCCAAGTGTTTTATGAATATGTTTCGGCCTTTGCCAATAACGGTTCTGGTTTTGAAGGTCTGGGCGACAACACGGTGTGGTGGAATTTAAGTGCAAGTGTCGCGCTATTGGCCGGCCGCTATAGCGTGCTCATTGTGCCTGTATTAATCGCGGTCAGCTTGGCCACCAAGCCTAAAGCCACAGAAGGTAAAGGCTCATTGCATATCGAGTCACCCACCTTTGCCCTCACACTGATTGGCATTGTACTGATCTTAACGGTATTGCAGTTTATGCCAGTACTGGTTTTAGGCCCAATCGCAGACTATCTGTCGGTCCATATTTAACGCTGGAGCACGCATTATGAACTCGTCTCATGCGAACAAAATGACGATCTTGAATAAAGAAATTATTCAACAAACTTTTTATAAACTGCTCCCGCAGCATGCATTTCGAAATCCGGTCATGGCGTGTGTGTGGGTCGGTACAGTGCTTACCGTCGTGGCGACACTTATGGGCAGTACCAGTCTGGGCTTTGGTTTGCTTTTGACACTGATCTTGCTGGTCACGGTGCTATTTGCCAACTACGCCGAAGCAGTTGCAGAAGCCAAAGGGCGCGGGCAGGCTGCATCATTGCGTCAAGCACGTGAAAATCTGATGGCGAACAAACTCACCGATCTTGATTCATCTCAGACACCTGAGCTGATATCGGCCAATCTACTTAAAAAAGAGGATTTGGTACTGATCAAAGCGGGCGAGATTATACCCGCCGATGGTGAGATTGTGCGCGGCTTTGCCACCATTAATGAGTCGGCGGTGACGGGTGAATCTGCGCCTGTACTGCGTGAAGCCAATACTGATCGCTCTGGTGTGATTGCGGGCACGAAAGTGCTGACCGATCAGATTGTCGTGCGTGTGAGCAATGAAGCAGGCCATAGCTTTCTCGATAAAATGATCGCACTGGTCGAAGGAGCAAACCGTCAGAAAACGCCGAACGAAATTGCATTGGGAATTTTATTAAATATCATGACCATCACCTTTATTGTGGTGGTGGTGACCTTGCCTTTTATTGGCTCAATGGTAGGCATCAAGATCAGTGTGGTTTTACTGGTGGCTTTATTGGTCTGCCTTATTCCGACCACCATTGGCGGTTTGTTACCTGCAATCGGGATTGCCGGCATGAACCGTGCCCTAAAAGCCAATGTATTGGCTAAATCGGGTAAAGCGGTTGAAGTCGCTGGTGATATTGATGTGTTACTGCTAGATAAAACAGGCACGATTACTTATGGCGATCGGCAGGCCACGGCGTTTTATCCGCTCACTGGTATCGGGATGAGTGAACTGCGTCAGGCAGCCATGATGACCTCTTTTGCCGACCCGACACCAGAAGGGAAGTCGGTGGTGAGTTTAGCCAGAGAAATGGGCGAAACTGTACAAGAACCCGAACAGGCAGCGTTTATTCAGTTTAGTGCAGCAACTCGTTTATCCGGTGTCGATCTGGCCGATGGTCATCAAATTCGTAAAGGCGCGCTTGATGCAATTTTAGGATTCACCGAGCAAGATATTCGCAACAATATCGAGCTAAAAACCCGCGTAGAGCAAGTGGCATCTAAGGGTGCTACGCCGCTGGTGGTTGCCGCCAATCATACGATTTTAGGTGTGATTGAATTATCGGATGTGATCAAGCAAGGTATTAAAGAGCGTTTTGCTTTACTGCGCGAAATGGGCATCAAAACCATTATGGTGACAGGTGATAACCCACTGACCGCAGCCGCGATTGCCGCAGAAGCGGGAGTCGACGACTACATTGCCGAAGCCAGACCGGAAGACAAGCTGGCCTGTATCCGAAATGAACAAGCCGAAGGAAAACTGGTGGCCATGGTTGGCGATGGTACCAACGATGCACCTGCACTGGCACAGGCCGATATTGGGCTGGCCATGAACTCGGGGACTCAGGCGGCCAAAGAAGCCGGCAACATGGTCGATCTGGATTCAGACCCAACCAAACTGTTGGATGTGGTTGAAATTGGTAAACAGCAACTGATTACCCGTGGCGCATTAACCACCTTTTCATTGGCCAACGATGTTTCTAAATACTT
This sequence comes from Acinetobacter soli, assembly GCF_000760595.1. Lineage (GTDB taxonomy): Bacteria > Pseudomonadota > Gammaproteobacteria > Pseudomonadales > Moraxellaceae > Acinetobacter > Acinetobacter soli. The sequence goes on from NZ_BBNM01000009.1 coordinate 39,779, forward strand.
CGTGATTTTACCGGCCTTGTTTGCTGTTGCGGTACCGCAGCTTGAGGTTTTAAACATTTTGCACTTGGGTAGCCCAAAAAGTGCCGTGATTTCGGCATTGATTTTTAATGCCTTGATTATTCCAATGTTGATTCCGCTGGCACTCCGTGGCGTCAAGTTTAAACCTGCCAGTGCATTGCAACTGCTACGCCGTAATATGCTGATCTACGGCGTGGGAGGTGTCGTGTTCCCGTTTATTGCCATCAAACTGATTGATCTTGTGGTCGCGGTGTGGATTTAGGAGCCAACGATGAATACTTTATTGAATCATCCAGATTTAAATACAACTGCTGTGGAATCATCGACTTCGTTATGGCGAGCCAGTATCGGGCTGGTCGTGGTGGGTTTTGGGCTGTCGGGTGCTCTCTATTCGACAGCCAGTGTCTCGGTTGCACAGCTTATTTTTCCTGAACAGGCCAACGGTAGTCTGATTGAACGTGACGGCAAAATTATAGGATCGAGCTTGGTGGGGCAGCAGGTTAAAAGTGCAGCCTATTTTCAGCCACGCCCGAGTGCCAGTAATTACAGTGTCGATGGGATGTCGGGAAGTAATCTGGCAGTATCTAATCCGCAACTGCAAAAGCAGATTCGTGAGCGTAGCATTGCTTTTGCTCAAAGCAATCAGATTGGTGGTGCTCAGGTGCCAGATGATATGATCACCGCATCGGGCAGTGGAATAGATCCGGATATTTCTCCTGAAGCTGCCCAGCTACAGATTAAACGCGTTGCACAGCAACGTCGTTTGGGTGAGCAGGAGGTTCGTCAACTGGTGATGCAATATACCCAAACGCCGCAATTTGGACTATATGGAGAGCCGCGTGTGAATGTACTCAAGCTGAATCTGGCACTGGATCAACGCTCGACCCAACCCGCTCGATAGGACAGAACTGATGCAGATTGACCGCAATGAAAAAGCCGATGCTTGGTTGGCGCATACGCAACGTGAGCAATCTGGGCGTCTTACCATTTTTTTAGGTGCTGCACCCGGCGTGGGTAAAACCTATGCCATGCTCACGCGGGCGCATGAGCTGATGCAGCAGGGCAAACAGGTCGTTGTGGGGGTGGTAGAAACTCACGGTCGTGCCGATACAGCGCGGTTGATTGCGGGTTTAAATGTGATTCCACGTCGAGTGGTCGAGTATCAAGACCGTAAACTTGAGGAAATGGATTTAGACCAGATTCTTCACATTAAGCCTGAAATTGTGCTGGTCGATGAACTGGCCCATCGTAATGTGCCAGGCAGTCGGCATGAATATCGCTGGCAAGATGTCAATGAAATTCTGGATGCCGGAATCAACGTTTATAGCACCCTCAATATTCAGCACTTAGAAAGCCTAAACGATGTGGTGTATCAGATTACCGGCATTCGCGTGACCGAAACTGTGCCCGATGCGTTACTCAAGCGATTGAAAGATATTCGTTTGGTCGATTTGCCTGTGCCTGAACTGCTTGAGCGCATGAAACATGGCAAAATTTATCTAGAGGATATGGCACCGCATGCCTTGCAGGGCTTTTTTAAACCTGCACATTTAACTGCACTGCGTGATCTGGCGATTCAGACTGTGGCGGGGCAGGTCGAAATTGATTATCGGGAAAAATCTGTGGCGCAGGGGCGCATCGTCCCGATTCAGAATCATGTGATGCTGGCCATCGATGGTTCTGTCTTTGCTGAGGATCTGGTGCGCCGTGCTCACCGCATTGCCGAGCGCCGCAATGCAACGTGGAGTGTAATTTCAATTCAAAAAAGCAAAACCTCCTCGGCGCAAAGTCTGGCCGTGAGCAAAGCATTTAATCTGGCACGTAAACTGGGTGCCGACACCTATTTGCTTTACAGTCATCAGATTGCGCCAACCATTTTGCAGGCGGCCTATGATTATGGTGCCTCAAATATTTTGCTGGGAAAAAGCCCCAAAAAAACATTTCTTGAGCGTATTCGCTCCGAGCATATTGCCGATCAGCTCCTCGACAAGCAGCACCCCTTTGAAATTACCTTTGTACAACCACTCAAAGCAACATCGTATTCGGCACAGGCTGCTGTGCCCGATCAAACATGGCTGCAACAGTACACCCATTTTCAAGCACGAGAACTGATCGAAAGCATTTTGATTGTATTGGCAGGATTTATTATCGCGGCCATCAGTGATCATTTTATTGGCTATACCGAGCTGGCACTGATTTTTGTGGTGACGGTGCTGGTGGTGGCCATGCGTGCCCGAATGCTCATGACCTTGCTGAGTGTTTTCGTTTGTTTTTTACTGTACAACTACTTTTTTATTGAACCCCGCTTTACCTTTAGGATTAGCGCAGAGCGTGGTGTGATTACCATCGTGATTTTTATTTTATCGGCTTTACTGGTTGGGCGTCTGGCCAATCAGTTACGCGCACAGGTACTGAGTTTAAGGGTGGCCAATAGTGTATCGCTGCAACTGCAAGAGCTTGAGCGTAAACTCTCGACGTGCGTAGATATTGCACAGGTGCTTGGTGTATCTAAACAGCATCTGGAGAGTGCACTGAAAGCCACGGCATGGTTAAGAGTGGGCGAACTTGAGGCGGGTGATCGGAGTCAGTTAAATCATAAAGACCACATTGCAGCCGACTGGACACAAAAAAATGGTCAGCCCTGTGGGCGTTTTACCAATACCCTGACCCAATCTGAGTGGTGGTTTAATCCGCTCAATCTGGCGGGGGAGCATGGTGTGATTGCACTGCGCTTTCATCCCGATTTAGACGTGATCAGTTTTGAGCAGCAGCGTTTGGCCGAACTGATGATTGAAGATATTGCACAAACGCTGGCGCGGGTTTTACTGTCATTTCAGCTCGAAAACTCACGGGTGGTAGCCGAAACCGAGAAACTGCGATCAGCGCTCTTGTCGTCGGTATCGCATGACTTACGTTCACCTTTGGCCGCCATGATTGGCTCAGCAGATACGCTAAAATATTACAGTGCGCAATTGTCAGATACAGATCGGGACAGCCTGCTCGACACCATTCACATCGAGGGCGAACGGCTTGATCGTTATATCCAAAATCTACTCGATATGACGCGTTTGGGCCATCAGGGGCTGACGTTAAGCCGTGCATGGATCAGTATCGATGAGTTGATAGGCTCGGCGACCCAGCGTTTAAAACGCTATCAACCCAATATTCAGATAGACACAAACATCGCGCCGAATTTACCCGCTTTGTATGTACATCCGGCATTAATTGAACAGGCATTATTTAATGTGCTTGAAAATGCAGCCAAGTTTTCACCTGATGCTGTTCCCATTCAGGTGAAGATCAGTGCAGTCGATGAGCAGTTTCAGATTGATATCATCGATCTGGGCATCGGGATTCCCGAGCAGGAGCGTGAGCAAATTTTTGATATGTTTTATACCATGCAGCGTGGTGATCGCGGTAAAACCGGCACTGGGCTTGGGCTTGCCATCGTAAAAGCCATTATCGGAGCACATATGGGGAGCATTGAAGCAATGGCTGGGCCGTATGGTCAAGGCACCCAAATTCGAATACGATTACCTCAACACCAAGAATAACGATGATTTATGTCGCACAGCTTTAATACACAGGCCTCGATTTTGATTATCGACGATGAGCCACAAATTCGTAAATTTCTCGATATTGCCTTACGCGCGCAGGGTTATGCGGTGCATGTGGCTGAAACTGGCATGAAAGGGCTGGAAATTTTGGCCTCTCAAGGGGCAGATCTGCTGATTTTAGATTTGGGCCTACCCGACATGGATGGTGCAGAGGTATTAAAAGAGATGCGGCAATGGTCGCAAATTCCGGTCATCGTACTCTCTGCACGTCCAGACGAGCAGCAAAAAATTAAATTGCTCGATGCGGGTGCCAATGACTATGTGACCAAACCATTTAGTATTCAGGAATTATGTGCCCGGATTCGGGTGATGTTTCGTCAGCAGCCGAGTCAAAGTGAGCATAATCTGGTCTTTAATGATGGACAGCTTTTTGTCGATGTCGCGGAGCATAGTGTGAAACTGGCTGGAGACGACGTGGTACTCACCAAAAAAGAGTTTCAGCTACTGGCCTTACTCATTCGGCATCAGGGTAAAATTGTGACCCAAAAGCAGATATTGTCGGAGCTTTGGGGCATTACACATGAAGAGGACACGCATTATTTGCGTATTTTGGTCAAAAAACTCAGAACCAAGCTAGGCGACTCAGCGCTACAACCGCATTATATTTTTACGGTTGCGGGCATTGGTTTGCGCTTTCAAAGTGATGTTGGCAGCGCTTAACGAGATGAGACCAAGGCGTCTGACATCACAAATTCTTCACCTTCATTTCGCTAAAGTGATGCACTAAAATCGCTGTGTTGTCTTAGCAACCCCTAGTCAATATCAATGGTGAACGTGTGACCCAGACCCGTGAATATCAAGATGATGAGATTTCCCGTATTATTGAAATGGCGTGGGAAGACCGCACGCCGTTTGAAGCGATTGAGCGAGAGTTTGGCTTAAATGAGTCGGCTGTGATTCGTCTGATGCGCCAGCATATGAAATCGAGCAGCTTCAAGTTATGGCGTGAGCGAGTCACTGGGCGCAAAACCAAACATTTGCAACTGCGTTCACCCGATGTAATTCGTGGTTACTGCACTCGCCAGTATAAACATCATTAAGCCTTGAATTTAGTGCGCTGTTGATGCCTTGGCGCGCTCACGCTTGGCTTCACGTTTGCAGCGCTCTGAGCAATAGCGCACTTCGTCCCAGCAGCGTTCCCATTTTTTACGCCATGTATAACTGCGCTGACAATATTCACAAACTTTTTCAGGAAGATGTTGTTTTTTCATGGCTTATAACTGATCCAGATGTGAAAGTAAGTGTTCTGCATGCGCCAGTACTTTGTCCTGATCTTGCATTTTGTCTAGACTACGATAGACCATGTGCATGCGTGCATTAGAACGAAAAAATGTTTCATGGCGCTTTACAAAGTGCCAGTACAGACTGTTAAACGGACAACTGTCGTGGTCTGTTTTGGTTTTAACGTTATAGTGACAGTGCTTGCAGTAATCAGACATCTTGTTGATATAGTTTCCCGAGGCGGCATAGGGCTTACTGGCCATCAAACCCCCATCTGCATGCATCACCATTCCAAGTGTATTGGGCAGTTCGACCCATTCATAGGCATCGGCATACACTGCCAGATACCATTCACAAATTTCTTCAGGTTTTATTCCAGTTAAAAGTGCAAAGTTGCCTGTCACCATGAGACGTTGAATATGGTGCGCATAGGCATGCTCTAGCGTATTGCGGATACACTCGGACATACAGGCCATTTTGGTTTTTCCAGTCCAGTAATAGGCAGGCAAGGCACGGGTATTATTGAGCGCATTTTCTTGAGCGTAATCGGGCATGTTCAGCCAGTAAATACCCCGAATGTATTCGCGCCAACCCAAGATTTGCCGGATAAAACCTTCTACAGCATTGAGCGGGGCTTTGCCTGCATGATAAGCCGCTTCGGCCGCTTCACAGACTTCTTCCGGCGAAAGCAACCCACAATTGAGATAGGGAGATAGCAGGCTATGAAACATAAAATCGCTTCCATAGACCATGGCATCTTGGTAATCGCCAAAATCATTGAGCATATGTTCAATAAAATGTGCCAACGCTTTTTGAGCATCACTGCGGGTGGTGGCCCAGCGAAAGTCATCTAGGCTACCCAAATGATCTTTGAATTCACGTTTGACCAGTGCAATCACATCGTCATCGATAGTATCACGCTTAAACTGCAAACGTTCAGGCAGTGGGGTTTTACCCGACCATGGCTTACGGTTGGAATGATCGTAGTTCCATTTTCCACCTTCGGGCGAATCGTGCTGCATCAGGTAACCCGTTTTTTTGCGCATCTCTCGGTAAAAGTACTCCATGCGCAAGACTTTATAGCGAGCAGCCCAGTGCCGAAACTCGTTTAATCCACAAAAAAAGCGATCATCTTCTAAGCACTCAACGGGCACCTGTAGTTTTTTGGGCCATTCCTGCTCGATCTGTTGCTGTAAACGGTATTCGCCGCAGTGTGTGACCACAACCGCCTCTGCGTTTAAGCGCTTTTGCTGCTGCGCTACATAATCGAGTAATGACCGAATAGGGCTTTTGGCATCGTAGACATGATACTGGATTTTCCAGCCATCTTGCTTAAGTGCCTTGGCAAAGTGGCGCATGGCACTAAACAACAGTGCAATTTTTTGTACATGATGCTGAACATAAGTGGCTTCATCGACCACTTCTGCCATCAGAATCACGTCTTGCTCACGATCCAGAGCCTTTAAGGTGGCCAGTTGCTGGCTGAGCTGGTCTCCCAAAATCAAACCAAGTCGCATGCGCAGTCCATGAACTAAATGAGTTAGTTTTAGCCTAAAAGAATGGCGATCAATTTTTTGTGAATTTGTGCAATCTTAATTTAGTTCATCGGAAAATCCAGCGTAAAACATACGCCATTTTCGCTTTGATGTACGCTTGCTCGTCCATTATGAAGCTGCATGATCGACGCGACAATGGACAGACCCAAACCACCGGAACGGCCTTGTTGATGGCGTGAAGATTCGCACTGATAAAAGCGTTCAAATACATGCGGCAAATACTGTGCCTCAATCTGAACGCCCTGCGTCAATACGGTAATCTCGACATATGTACGCGTATCTAAAACATGCTGCTGTACTTTAACTTCTATTTTACCGTGCTCAACGCCATGTAAAATCGCATTTTCAATCAGATTTGAGACAGCGCGCTGAAACAGTTGATGATCTGCCACAACTGAGTTGGCTTCAAGTTGTGCACTGATCTCGATGTGTTTTTCGCTGGCCATTAAATCGTAAAAGCTCAGTAAATCTTCTAAGGCATCCTGCACATTGAGCTGTTCTGTGTGCAGTTGGATTTGCTGTTGATCGGCCCGAGCCAGGAATAACATGCTGTCAATCATACGTTTTAAACGTGCATATTCTTCCAGATGAGACACCAACAGATCTTCATAATCATGTGAAGTACGAGATTCTGAGAGTAAAATTTCGGTTTGCCCGACCAGATTGTTTAGTGGTGTGCGAAACTCATGCGCAATATTTTCAGAGAATCGATTTAACTGCTGATACCCAGCCTCGATACGTTGCAACATATGATTGATTGCATCGGTTAAAAGTTGCACTTCACTGCTTTGATGCGCCACCTGAATCCGATGTTGTAAAGACTGAATATCGATTTGCCGGGTTTGCTCGGTCAGCTCGCGAAGCCCTCTTAAGCCAAAGCGGCACAACAGCCAGCATAGAAAACTCACCATCGCGACGCCAAGCAGCAAGTACTTGATCAGATCATCGCGAAATGAATATAAAATACCTAAGCGTTCCGACCACTGCTTGCCTGCAATGAGCTGATACGAAACACCATTTAGACTAAAATTTTTCCATGCCAGACGCGTTGCATTACCCGTCTGATGAACATTTAAAAAAGCAATCTGTTGGCTCGCTTGCAACTTTGGAATTGGGATATTCAGCGGGTTGATATCGATGAGTTTTTGTTGACCCTGAATCAGAATAAATAAGTTGTCCTGATTGCCGAGCATATTTTGATAAATTTTAGGTTTGGCTACAATTTGCTGTACGTTGTCGCTGTCTTGAATCAACACCTCCAAACGTTCAATACGTGAAGCTAAAGCCTGATCTTGCTCGCGCACCAAAATACGGTCTATACCCAAATAGGTCAGCACGCCCACCAGACACAAAATGAGTGCACATGCCGTGGTGACCAGTAAGGTAAGCCTAAATTCGAGTGAGCGAACGTTCATTTTAAGGAGTCTCTTCTGAAAGCTTATAACCCAAACCACGAATGGTATGAATCAGTTTGAGGTTGCTGGCATCGTCGACCTTACTGCGTAAGCGGCGGATGGCAACGTCAATAAAATTGGTATCGGTATCGAAATTGATATGCCAGACCTCAGAGGCAATTTGCCGGCGAGACACGATTTGGTTGGCGTGCTGCAACATAAAGCGCAGCAGTTCAAACTCTTTTTTGCTCAGATCAATCGGTTGATCTGCCCGATACGCTTTGTGCTGTAATAAATCCAGACTGAGGTCGGCTAATTTCAGCACATTCTCGGGCTGTATGTTTTGCCGACGCAGCAAACTGCGAACCCGCGCCAGTAACTCAACATACGAAAAAGGTTTGGCCAGATAATCGTCTGCACCAAGTTCTAAGCCTTTCACGCGGTCGGGAATCTGGTCTTTAGCGGTCAAAAAAATCACCGGCACTTGCGAAAACTGACGCAAGATTGTCAAGACCGACCAGCCATCCAGATCGGGCAGCATCACATCCAGAATCACCAAATGAAAAGACGCTTGTCTCAATCGCTCCAAAGCTTCGAGTCCAGTATGTACACATTCGGCCTGATATCCCGATTCGACAAAGCCCTGAACCAGATAGCGCGCGATTTTGACTTCATCTTCTACGACAAGAATACGCATCATGCGACGTTCCATTTCTAAAATGACAAGACTGTAATCCAACTGTCATGTTGCAGCTGAAGGGAATCTCTAGAATAACCACAGTATAGAGAGGGCGAATCAATGAAAAAAGTGATTGCAGGGCTGACATTGGCCTTAAGTATGAGTTCTTACAGTTTTGCAGAGAATGTGCAACTGGCAAAACAATATAGTCTGGATTTAAACACCGCAGAAAAACTGGCCAGCAATGCCGAACAAGCCTGCCAGCAAATAAACAAACATCTGGCTGTGGTCGTGCTAGACCGTGGTGGGCAGCCGCTGATAATCAAACGCCATGAAACCGTGGGGCCACATAATGCGCTGGCTGCACAGAAAAAAGCTTTTACGGCACTGTCGACCAAAACCCCGACCACAGTATTTAGTCAAAATGCCCGACAAAATATTGAATCACAAAATCTCACGTCATTTTCAGAATTATTGCTGCTTGGAGGTGGTTTTCCGGTGCTTTATCAAAATGAAGTGGTCGGTGCGATTGGTATAGCTGGCTCTGGTGGTTCAAAGAATGATGACTGGTGTGCCGAACAGGCCATCAAAATGACTTTTAAGTAAAATCGAGGAGTAATTTGAAATGATCAAACAATGTGTATTTGCCGCCGGTATGACCTTAAGTGCATGGGCAATGGCAGCAGACAATCCTTTAAGCGTGCATGTACTGAACTTACAAACCGGTTTGCCATCATCCGATGTTGCGGTGGTGCTTGAGCAAAACCAAAAAGGGCAGTGGGTTAAGCTCAATGAAAAAGTGACCAATGAAAACGGACGTATTCCGGCTTTGTATCCAGACAATAAAAAACTGGAGCAGGGAGTATACCGTGTGACCTTTAAAACTGGAGATTGGTTTAAGAAACATAACGAAAGCAGCTTCTTTCCAGAAGTACCCGTCATTTTTAATGTAGATGGTGCGGTAAAGCATTACCATATTCCACTACTTCTTAGCCCGTATGGTTACTCGACGTACCGTGGTAACTAAGTACTGAAAGATTAAATCAAATCTCGGGCAGCACATTATAAACTCGGCGTGTTGCTCGAGTTTTTTAGCTATTCAATTGATCACATTTGATCTTGTAATATGAAGCTTACACATCTCTGTGGAGGTACTGAACTACCTGTAGTAGAGTTTGATCAATTTTAAGATCACCAGTGAATAAACCAGACCATGTTAGAGACTTCTCGATTGATTCTTAGACCATGGCAAGAATCCGATATTGCGCCGTTTATACAGATGGGCCTCGATCGCGATGTCATGCATTATTTTCCGTCTACCTTAAGTCCCGATCAGAGCCGTGACTTTATCAAAAGCATCAGATTGAAGTTTGATGAGCATCCATCATGGGGACTATGGGCAGTGGAGCTTAAACAGAATCAATCTTTTATTGGATATATTGGTTTAAATGCTCAGCCATCACAATTTGATTTTTCACCCTGTATAGAAATCAGTTGGAGACTTGCGAAAGCCGCTTGGAGACAGGGATATGCCTTTGAAGGAGCAAAAGCCGTATTAGATTATGCGTTTGAGCAGTTAAAGCTTGAGCGAGTGGTTGCCTTTACAGCGGCTGTCAATATGCCTTCAGAAGCATTAATGAAAAAGTTAAACATGACAAAAGTTAAAGCATTTGATCATCCTAAATTAGCAGCAGAGCATTTGCTTGCACGGCATGTGCTTTATGAGATTCGCGCTGAGGATTTTTCTAATTTAATTTAGGATTGTATCCAAATGTTAAACTTAATGAAATATTAAATCGTATAAGATTTTGATAAATAATAAAACTAAGTAAAGAGTTTGAAATGCGTTTTACTGCAACTGGTTCAAATATTCCAAATGAACTTATAGATGCTCAAAAGCGTGGAGAGTTGCTATTTTTTTGTGGTGCAGGAGTGTCTGTTTCAGTCAATAAGCAGTTTGATAGAACTTTCAGTGCTCTGTTTTAATCTTAAATTGATGGCTGTATTCAAGGATGAATTGATATTTCACTCGGGCAGGCTTGCAAAGCGGCGTGAAAGCAGTGCTTTCACTTTAAGATATCCCGCTCTTCTTCAGTTTGCTTAAGCTGACTTTTAAGGCGTAGGATTTCTTTCTTTGCTTCAAGCAGTTCATGTTCATCATGATTGTTGTGTAATGGATGTACAGCTTTAAGCCATTTATAGATGCTGTGTTGTGATACACCTAAACGTTCTGCCACAACAGTGACAGAATATCCACGTTCAGTAATTCATTTAACAGTTTCATCTTTATATTCTGGGGTATAGCGTTGTCCACTCATAATGTTCTCTCCTATGCAAAAAGAATAGACGATATTTGTCTAGGAGAGTGGTGGCAGTCCAATATCTAATTGAAAAGGTGTCTACAAAATCGGTGGCTATTTAGTCATCAGTAAATAAGACCATGTTAGAAACTTCTCGATTGATTCTTAGACCATGGCAAGAATCCGATATTCTATTACTTTTGACTTAATAATTTAGAAACTGCAATTTGAACCTGTTGTAAATCTCTATTGTCGCCTGATTTCTCATTGACGGCAGTCGCTAGATATTGATTCAAAACGGCCAACGATTTTTGATCTATCGTACTTAGCTGAACTGATCCATTTTCTTTAAGATTAAACGCAATAGAATGATTCAAATCTTCTTTTGTGCTTTGAGACATATTACTTTGAAGAAGACTTTGTAAATGATTCGAGTCTGTATCGGTAATGGCTAATTTAAAGAGGCTGTTCATGTAACTAAGACTTGCTTGAGAATTATTGTTGGCTGCTCTAACAACATCTTGGATAATATTAGAATCGCTGGCTTTACTATAATTGTAGAGCAAAGTTATAGCCATATCGCTTAAATTCTGGGCCTCATTTCTACTATTAATTGATCTTAGATCAGTACTTAAAGTATCAATAACATTCTGATTAGCTGAAATTTTTGAATCTATATCTATAGAATTTAATATTTCTAGTAGATCATGACGAGCATTTGCGCTTTTTTCACCTAACTTTGCAATATCGCTATATGTACTTGTAATATCTGGAATTAAATTCGGATTTTTTAAGTACATCAAATGATCTTTGATAATAGCCTTAAATGCGTTATCTTCGCCGCGCCAATTATATTCTTTAAATATTTCCCATAGTATTCTTGATTTTTCATCGTTAGTTAAGTTATTATTATTCATAATGTTAATATCTACTAATTTAGAAAAATCACTTAAATACTTTTGAATATTTTCCGAATTTCTAGTTAATATGGCATGTGTATCTTCCTGACGAAATGGAGCTTTATCAATAAAGTCTGTAAGGGACTGAATATACGATTTGATATTGTTATTGATATCGGAATTATTTGAATTTTGTTTTTGTTTCAATTCATTATTACTTAATCTCCCATTTTGCTGAAGTTCAGCAATTGAGTAATTCTTGGTGGGTTTAAAATATAAATATAAGGAAATAAGACTCGCCAGACACAGCACAACAACAATTATTAACTTTTTCAAAATTAACTCCAGTATCATCTACTCAATGTAGATGATACTTTTTCAATTAAATATAATGATTTATCCAAACAAAAGGACGGTACACATAGATAGCTTTTGCATCCATATCACCCAAACCTTTATTCGTTACGTTATTAGATTGATACGTCAATTTTACATTGTTGTACTTCATTTTATCTGTAACATCATACCAAGATTCTGGATTCACCGCGGTTACAACTGCAGTATGATCTACAGAATTATTTGCGCCACCTGCCACGTAATCAAAATCTAAGTATACGATATCTCCTACTCTGATTTTTGATATATCAAGAGAAGTTAGACTTCCATTAACTAATGCTGTTTTTGTAGCTTAATTTAACCTCACACCACTTGATTGTAAGGTAGTACTATTCGCCGAATAGGAAAACATTGATTGAGCACCACGCCAAGCGATAGTCTGACAAGCATTACTCACACTGTTGCATTTATAAAAAATACTTGTGTTTTGAGTTGCTTTAACAGCTGATGATTGAGAGATTAGGTTTTGATTTAACGTTTTCGAATTGGTGCTTCCAAGCAATCCGCCAGATATTGATTGATTGGCAAAATTGGTGCAGTTTCCCCCAACGCCTGAAACATTTATAAATGGGTTACCATTTGAAGAGTAAGCAATATTGTAATTATTTACTGCATAACTAACTGCGATAGATGGTACATAAGCTGCATTAGCCAAACTACTAATGAGGAGCAAAGTACAAATTTTTAAAATATATAATTTTTTTATGAGATATCTCTAATTTTAATATTGAGCGGGCATTATACATATTATCAAATTAAATCCAAAGAAAATATATTATAATTATCTCTTTTATTATTTGTTAATCATTGAATTTAAAAATATTAGATGTTAAAAAGTATTATAAAAATTATGACTGCTATCGGGAAAATTAAAAAAAGGCTGTGTATATATTCTAATTTTGGCCTTATACCATAATGATATGCCTTCAAGTTCAACAGATATAAAGATGAACATAATGATCAAGATATGATGATTTTAAGCGCATCAAAATTAAAGAATAATAACTAAAGCTATATCAGCAGCTTCTAATCGCTACTGTTATCACGGATGATGAAATGCAATGGTCAATAGAAAATGGTCGTGATGCTTTATTAAAGAAACTAATGGATGCACGGATAGGGCAGATCAGTGACCGACAAAGACCATCAATTATGATGGTAGATTTTGTACTGTGCACTTTTATAGTCAAATCTTACTATAGCGTACAGTCAGTTTAATCATTTACTACTTAATTGATTGTAAATAATCCTCAAGTACTCATTATCTCTATGTGCCATATTCACTGTGTAATGGTACGCCCTGCGGGACTCGAACCCACGTCGGTCGCTTAGGAGGCAACTGCTCTATCCAGTTAAGCTAAGGGCGCATCGAGATGTGAGTATAAACAAAAAAAGTTATTACCGAGGTAATAACTTTTTTAATTTCATCTATTTTGCAGCTTAAGTGTTATCTTTTTTGGTCAGCAAATGAAACAGACCAAACATCAACACAATCCAGACCGGAATCATAATCACCGATTCTTTAAAGCCCTGTTGCCACATGATAAACAGCACCAGCGCAATAAAAATCAGCACCAAATAGTTACTCACCGGCGCCCATAGGGCTGGGAACGTTACATTCAGTTTGAGCTTTTTCACCGCAGCTTTAAACTTCAAATGCGTCAAGCTGATCATGGCCCAGTTAAGTACCAAAGCACCTACCACCACGTACATCAAATGACCCAGTGCATCTTCTGGTACAAAGTAATTTAAAAGTACGCAGCCAAAAATCAACAATGCAGAGAACAATACCGCAGGAATAGGAACACCCTGTTTATTCACTTTAGTAAAGATTTTTGGCGCATTACCTTGTTGTGCCAGACCAAACAGCATGCGGCTGTTGGCAAACATACCGCTGTTATAAACCGATAGTGCAGCAGTTAAAATAATAAAGTTCAGCAGATGTGCAGCCCAACCAATACCCAACTGACTAAAAATCATCACAAATGGACTTTTGTCCAGACCACCCAAATCCAGTTGATTCCAAGGCACCAAAGATAACAAGATGGTGAGTGAGCCCACATAAAACACTAAAATACGAAAAACCACCTGATTAATCGCTTTAGGAATGGTTTTTTGAGGGTTTTCAGCTTCAGCTGCTGCCATCCCGATCAGTTCGATACCGCCAAAGGCAAACATCAAAAAGGCCAGCATATAAAACAGGCCTTCAAAACCGTTTGGAAAGAAACCACCATGTGTCCATAAGTTGCTAAACGATGCGGTCGAGCTTGAATCGGCTGTAAAGAGCAGATACAGACCAAACACAATCATGGAAATGACGGCGGTGACCTTGATAATCGCCAACCAAAACTCGGATTCTCCGTAAAATTTTACATTGGTCAGGTTTACGAGTGTAATGACCACAAAGAAAAACAATACCGAAACCCATGCAGGAATATGAGGCCACCAGTAATTGATATACTTCGCAACCGCTGTCAATTCAGTCATCGCGACTAAAATATACAGCACCCAGTAGTTCCAGCCAGCCAAAAAGCCCGGAAATTTACCCCAATATTTGTACGCAAAGTGACTGAACGAACCTGCTACAGGCTCATGGACAATCATTTCCCCTAATTGACGCATGATTAAAAAAGCGATGAGTCCACCGATTGCATACCCAAGAATGATCGATGGCCCAGCGGATTGAATGACTTGTGCAGATCCTAAAAATAAACCAGTCCCAATTGCGCCGCCCATGGCAATTAATTGGATATGACGGTTTTTTAAGCCCCGCTGAAGTTTTGAAGAATCGTTGTTCAAAGGACTTCACCCGACCAGAAATAAGCGTTTTATTCTAAAGGATAGATAGAATTTAGCCTAGTCGAGTGCAGCACAAAGCCGTGCTAAATCATTGAACTTCTTGGTTCACAAATTTTATACAGTTTGCTGGCGATTAAAACTTGGTAAAGATTCTCATCCCATAAGAATATCGTGATGTAAATGAATAAATAAGTGAGAAATCAGTCCTATCATGGTAAATTAGGCAGCATGTCATGAGCGGTCTGTTCAGACCTTTTTTCGCTCCCATTCAAGATTCGAGGCAATTGTGACATCGATTTCCCCTGTGAATAGCAACATCTTATCTACAGCTCAAGAACGAATTCAGCAAGATTTGCAGATGGCACTCGATGCCTTTGCACTGCCAGAGCCACTCAAGTCGGCGGTGCATCATGCCGTCATGTTGGGTGGCAAGCGGGTGCGTCCAGCATTGTGCTATGCCGTGGCTGCATTGGCAGAGAATCCCAATTATGCGGCGGCACGCCGTGCTGCGGTGGCGGTTGAACTGATTCATTGTTATTCACTCGCACATGATGATTTGCCTTGCATGGACAACGATTTGCTACGCCGCGGACAACCGACGTGTCATGTGGCATTTGGCGAAGATACTGCATTGCTGGCGGGTGATATCTTGCAATCGATGGCATTTGAGGTGCTGGGCAGTCGTTTGTTTGATCAGCAAAATAGCGTCGATGCCTCGATTGTACTCAGACAAATGCAAATTCTGGCCACCTCTAGCTCTAAGATGGTTTGTGGACAGGTGCTCGATTTACAGGCCGAAGGCAAAAGTATCGATCAGGCTGCACTTGAAAATATTCACCGCAATAAAACGGGCGCACTGATTCAGGCTGCCATTCTGATGGCGGCCGTGACCTTATTTAAAGGAACAGATCCCGCTTTGGTGCAATTACGTCAGTTTGGTCAAAGTTTAGGGCTGGCGTTTCAGGTACAAGACGATATTCTCGATATTATCTCCAGTACCGAAACCCTAGGTAAAACCGCAGGTAAAGACCAGCAAGTACAAAAGTCGACTTATCCTGCGCTTATGGGCCTTGAAGCGGCACAGGCTTATGCCAAAAGCTTGCACGATCAGGCACTGGCTGCACTGACGCATTTCTCAGGTGCAGCAACGGATCTTGAACAAATCACCCAGTTTTTATTGCGCAGAAAAAACTAAGCTCACTTGAATAAAAAAAAGCGATTTGCTTAAAGTGCACATCGCTTTTTTTATGTTAATTCAAAGAGATCTAGTTGGGCTGACGTCCCATTACACCCCGAATGGTACTAAGTACATCGGCAGGAATCACCACGGTTTTGGCATTGTTGGATTTTGCCATTTCTTGCATGGACTTGATGTACTGTTCACCAAGCAAATACGCAACTGGAATTTCCTGTTCGCCTACCGCAGAGGTGATCATTTCAATGGCTTTTTGTGAGGCCTCAGCCAAAACCACTTGCGCTTCGGCATCTCGACGCGATGCTTCAAGACGACCATCGGCTTCTAAAATCGCTGCCTGCTTTTCGCCGTCGGCACGGGTCACTGTCGCACGGCGCTGACGCTCGGCAGCAGCCTGCGCTTCCATCGCGGCTTGCATGGTGGTCGATGGCTGGATATCCTGAATCTCGACCGTTTTTAAGGTAATGCCCCAGTCTGAAATATCATCGGAAATGGCGGCTTTCAATTTGGCCTTGATATGATCACGAGATGACAGGGCATCGTCTAGATCCATCTCGCCCACGATTGAGCGTAACGACGTTTGCACCAGATTTTGAATAGCCCAAGTGTAGTTTTCAATTCCATACACCGCTTTTTCCGGTGTGGTCAAATTGATATACGCGACCGCATTCATAAGTAGCACGGCATTGTCACGTGTAATCACTTCTTGCGAAGGAATATCAAGCACAATATCTTTAGTCGTGACTTTGTATGCGATTTCATCGACATACGGAATCACGAAGTTTAATCCTGGATTTAAAGTGGAGTGATATTTTCCTAAGCGCTGTACAATCCATTTATAGCCTTGCGGCACAATGCGTACACCCTTAAAAATCGTCACGCCAACAAAGACAAGAAAGGCTAAGCCAATAATTAAACCCACTGACATAAGTGTGTCCTCATTTATTGTTTATTGGGGTTATGGGGTTGAACAACCAGATTATTGCCCATGATGTCGACCACGCACACGCGATCGCCCACGCTCACCGGAGCCAAACTGCGACAGTTCCATTCATCGGTTCCCATCACAGGCAAGGAAAAACGTACCAGTACCTGTTCATGCGACATACCCACACGAATCACCATGCCCACCTGACCAATCGTGGCTTCGCGGGATAAGCCTGCCTTGGTTTTATCGATGGACAATGGCTTGATAAATTTGAACCATAAAAAGGTACACAGTATCGATAAGATTACCCAAGTGATCAGCTGTGTGGGAATGCCCATCATTGGAAACAACCAGAGTAAAACACTCACCATGATGGCGGCAACACCGAACCAAAGAGCGGCAAAAGCGGTAAAAACAAGTTCCGAAAGCATTAACACAATGCCCAGAACAAACCAGTGCCAAGGTTCTAATACAAATTCCATAGCAATGCTCAAAATGTTGTTATAAAAAAGGTGCAATCGAAATACACGATTGCACCTTCACTGTAGCAGAACTTGGCAGGGCTGAGTAAAAAATGACTTTAGAATTTGGCCCGAGGTGGTGGCTGAAGGGCAGCAGGTGATTTTTTAAATTGATCAATCGCGCTTTGAATAGCACGAATTTTAAGTTGTGCTGCTTTTTCACCTTCCAAAATAGCATCATTACTGGCTTTTAAATCCAGTGCGCCAAGATGACCGACTTTAGGCTGAATCACCACAGTGGCCTGCTTTAACTCTTCATTAATGCTTTGCTGACCCATGATGTTGATGGTTTGATCGAGCAACCCCAACATGCTGCTGGCCTGAGTACCTGCCGGACGCGCAGAAATATCGACCGCAATCACAATATCGGCGCCCATATCACGTGCTGTTTTGACCGGAATTGGGCTTACCAAACCGCCGTCGACATACTGTACCTTGCCAATGGTTGTTGGAACAAAAACATTCGGAATACTACATGAGGCACGAACCGCCTGACCGGCATTGCCTTTAATAAAATCGGCTTTTTTGCCGTTGTCTAAACGTGTTGCAACTGCGGCAAAGCGAATTGGAAATTGCTCAATTGGCTTGTTACTTACCTGAGTATTGACGTAATTTTGCAGTTTCTGACCCAGCACAAAGCCCTGACGATTCAGGGTTAAGTCACGGATATCAGATTCTTGTAACTTGAGCGCAATCGATTGCATCTGGTAGCCAGTTTTTCCGCTGGCATAAATACTCCCCACAAAACTGCCCGCACTGGTGCCCGTGACAATTTTCGGTTTGATACCATGCGATTCGAGTACTTTGATCACACCAATATGGGCAAAGCCTTTGGCACCACCACCGCCCAGTGCAAGCGCAATGACGGGTTCACGAGGCTGAATCGAGCTGGTTTGAGGAGGTGTTTTAGCAATTTTGTCACATCCAAAGAGCGTAAAGCTCAGTGCTGTAACCAAGGCGAAATGTGCAACTTTCATGAACAATTAAACGTGTTGGATGACCATCAGATTGCGCACATCAGACCAGATTCACTGCTTTATTTCTAGTCATTTTTTACAAGATTTTGTAAAGGACGCGACAGGCGATCTGGTCGCTTCGCTGATACCTTGCCCTCAAAACGTTGCATGATGGCGGTTAGGTCTTGCTGATAATCACCTGTTGGGGAAAAAGCACCTAAGCAATAAATGGTTTTATGATCAAAATCGAAAGAGAAAATTACAATAGGGATATGCGCTTTTAACGCAATATGATAAAACCCGCTTTTAAAGGTGCTGGCCTGTTTGCGCGTACCCTCGGGCGCCATGCCAATCCAGATGCGTTCATGCTGTTCGATGGCCTGAACCACCTGCTCGGTTAAACCCGTACGTTTGCTGCGTTGTACCGGAATAAGCCCTAACCAGTTCAGTACGGGCGTACTGACCGGAGTAAAAAGCGAATCTTTGCCGAGTACCGTGATTTTAATGCCCAGACCACCGATGGCCAAAAAGCCGTACCATGCATCTAGGTTAGATGTATGGGGTGCAATAATCGCGACGGCTTTAGGAACATTAGGAAACTCGCCCTCAATTCGCCAGCCTTGAGCCAGAAATAACTGCCTGCACATGCGGCGGCTTAAGGCAGTGCCACGTTGCGGCACACGATCGGGAAGATCAGGAAAAAACTGGGTCATATCCATCTGTGGTCATGTTGGTCATCCTATTGTCATCTTAAGCCTTTGAAAGGTACGCTACATTGGCAAAATAGTTAGATGCATTTTAAAACAGACTGATTTTTGCAATTTTTTTGATTCGAGCCCGATACGCTATGCATGCAAGCCGTCTTTATCTGTTGTTATTTAGCCTGTATTGGGCACAAGGGTTACCCGTAGGCTTTATGACCCATGCCTTACCCGTCATTTTACGGGCACAAGGCGTGTCTTTGGCACAGATTGGCGGCTTTGGCCTGCTGATGCTGCCGTGGTCGATCAAAATTTTATGGGCACCTTGGGTCGATCGGTTTGGCAGTTCACGCATTGGGCATTATCGTAGCTGGATCATTCCCATGCAGGTATGCAGCATTTGCGGGCTTGTTGTGCTGGCGTATTTTCCGATTGAGGCATTGAACCAGCCACAATTTTTGTTGATGTTTTTTGTGCTGATGCTCTGGATTAATTTTTCAGGGGCCACTCAGGATATTGCCACCGATGCATTGGCCGTGAATTTACTCAAAACTGATCAACAGCACTGGGGCAATACCTTTCAGGTGATTGGTTCACGTTTAGGATTTATTGTGGGTGGCGGCGTACTTCTGTGGGCTGTCGATGCTTTGGGTTGGCAGAATACCTTTTTGTGTTTGGCGGCTCTAGTGGCACTTAACACCTTGCCCATTGTGCTACAACCCGCGCGACAGGATCGTCAGGGCGTGCAGGGCAGTGCGGCAAAATTATTCTCAATACGCCATTATTTGCAGCACTTTTTACAGTCTAAGACAACACGAGCATGGCTTACCGTTTTACTTAGCTTTAAGGTGGCAGATGGCTTGGCCGGCCCTTTACTCAAGCCGTTGATGGTCGATATAGGCTTGAGTTTTACCCAAATTGGGCTTTACATTACCGTGCTAGGTGCTGTGGCTGCATTACTGGGTGCATTCATTGCCGGATATCTACTTCAAAGTTTCAGCCGTGCAGGTGTACTGCTGTTCTTTTCAATAGTTAAAATTTTAACTCTTATTGGCTTTGCAGGATTGGGCTGGGCATACGAAAGCGGGATGTCAGTATCTTTTACGCTCATTTATGCGCTCAATGCACTTGAAGATCTATGCTCGGCGATGCTACTGGTGGTAATGCTCACACTGGTCATGCACTATAGCCGAAGTGCGCTTGCAGGCACGGATTTTACCTTTCAGGTTGCTTTGATGGCCACGGTCAGCGGTGGTTTTTACCTGATCAGCGGTGTTATTGCCGACCAGATTGGCTATGCCTGGATGCTGAGTTTGGTCGTGGTCATGGCTATTTTATCTGTGTTCCCCATTTACTTTTGGTCTAAAACATTAGGGCAGTCTCAAGCATCACTCTAGATCATGATTGGGCTAAACTGCTGCGTCATTTTTCGGTGCTGTATGTAAAATTCTACTACTGAGGATACCGAGCAAACTCAAAAATATTGCTTTAATTGTTATTATGTATAAATATGCCTGTATCGGTTTGATATTGTTGCGATAAAATGAAGCAAATACGCAATTGATCAAATGGTATAAAAACGACAAAGCTTTTATTTAAGTGTGTTTTAAGCTTATATTTTTACAGTAGAAAAGTAAGTGTTGCCAAAACAATAGTCAACACGCGATTTCATTTGATATGCAAAACAGTTATGTTGAGCCAAAATGATAATTATTCTGTTGCATCGAGTCAGCGTAAAAACAGATTATTGCTCGTTTTCCTGATGCATCAGATTCATGTTATTCCACAGTTGTGCGAGTCTAACCCATGACCAAAATTTTGATTATTGAAGATGATTTCATGATCGCTGAATCCACGATTACCTTATTGAAATATCATCAATTCGAGGTAGAGTGGGTGAATAATGGATTAGATGGCCTAGCGCATCTGTCAAAGCAGAAGTTTGATCTGGTGTTGCTCGATCTGGGCCTCCCCATGATGGACGGCATGCAAGTGCTGAAGCAGATCCGCCATAAAACCGCGGTGCCAGTGCTGATTATTTCAGCGCGTGACCAGCTCGAAAACCGTGTGGAAGGCTTGAATCAGGGGGCAGATGACTACCTGATCAAACCGTACGAGTTTGATGAGTTGCTGGCACGAATCAATGCATTGCTGCGTAGAACCAACAGTAAAGACAACGCCGCTTTGCAGCAAGATCAGGTGTTAGTGAATGGCGATGTGGTGCTCAATGTTGAAAAACATGTGGCCACGTTTCAGGGTAAAGAAATTGAACTCTCAAACCGTGAGTGGGCGATTTTGATTCCGCTGATGTCACATCCGAACAAGATTTTTTCCAAAGCCAATCTAGAAGATAAGCTCTACGACTTTGATAGTGAAGTCACCAGCAATACCATTGAAGTGTATATTCACCATTTACGCTCTAAGCTGGGTAAAAACTTCATCCGTACCATCCGTGGATTAGGCTATCGAATGGGACAATCATAAGGAAACGCTGAGGATGGCCAAGCATTATTCATTAAGACGTCGATTAATCTGGGTCACCTCTGTTTTTAGTCTTTTACTGGGCTGTATTCTGGTTTTTACAGCCTATAAAGTTGCCTTGCACGAAACCAATCAGATTCTTGATGAGCAAATGCGCTATCTGGCCGATCGCACGGCACGTCAGCCGCTCTACAATCTCGACAGCCACTTTCAGGCCAATCACGAATATCACGAAGAAGATTTACTGGTCGATATCTGGGCCTACGACGATCAGCGCCATTTACAAGACGAAAATCAATTGTTGATGCCTCCGGTAAAAAAAGCCGGGTTTTATTCGCAAGAGACACGACAGGGCACCTTGCGCGCCTATGTCTTGCCTTTAGAAAATTACCAGATTCAGGTCAGTCAGCTCGAAAAAGTACGCAAAGTGGTAGCACTTGAGCTTGCGGCCAGCATGTTTTTACCTTATGGCTTTATTTTACCGTTTGCCTTGCTTGGCCTGATGGGCATTATTCGGCGTAACCTCAAGCCTTTTGATGATTTTAAACGTGAGCTGACGCAGCGCGATTCCAATGATCTGTCGCCTATTCACGATGAAACGTATCCTGAAGAACTGTTACCGACCATTGAAGAGATGAACCGCCTGTTTGAGCGAATTTCAGAATCTCAGCAAGAACAAAAACAGTTCGTGGCCGATGCTGCGCACGAGCTGCGCACGCCAATCACGGCACTGAATTTACAAACCAAAATTTTGTTGAGTCAGTTTCCTGACCACGCCGCACTGCAAAACCTCGGCAAAGGCTTGGCGCGAATCCAGCATTTGGTCACGCAGTTACTGGCACTGGCCAAACAAGATGTTTCCTTGAGTGCTATTGAACGACACAGCAGCTTTGAGCTTAATGATGTGACGCTCAACTGTGTCGAGCAACTCATGAATCTGGCGGTAGAAAAAGATATCGATTTAGGTTTTGTACGTAATGAATCGGTAAAAATGGTTAGTGTTGAACCGACCGTGCATTCCATTGTTTTCAATCTGATTGATAATGCCATCAAATATACGCCAGCCGCAGGCGTGATCAATATTTCTGTCTATGAAGATGGCGAATACGCCTGTGCACAGATTGAAGATAGCGGCCCCGGAATTGACCCCGAGCATTACGACAAGGTGCTGAAGCGTTTTTATCGTGTGCATCATCACCTTGAAGTGGGGAGTGGGCTGGGGTTATCAATTGTCGATAAGGCCACCAGTCGGTTAGGTGGAGAACTTCAACTGCTCAGAAGCGAAGAGTTAGGCGGCTTAAGTGTACTGGTGCGTATTCCCAAACAACCGCCGCATCATTAAGAATGCTGCTGGCGAGCATCCAGATGACGTGCCGCCCACAAGTAGATTAGGCAGTTAATTGACCACGCCCACCATCCTGTCCATAAATTATGACTTAAAAAGTGTGCGCCGCGCATCATCTGTGCCCAGCCCATTGCAAAGCCTAAAATGAGCCCGGCAAACAAATAAAACAGTGCACGTCGATGATGTGTCGTGCGGTACACAAAGTAGCCAGTCATCAAGGCGAATCCGGTGCTGGCATGTCCACCCGGAAAACAGTGCCCATGTGTGGCGCTAAAATCCCAGACAAAACCCTGTGCTGCTGGGTGGGTCATGTTCCAAGGGCAAGCATGAGACGACTGTGACTTAAGAATGCCAACGATACTGGTACACAGCATACTCACCCAAAACATATAGCCATATTGCCAGCGCTGCGCGGCCAGACGCGTAATTTTAAATGATGCCAGCCACAACACAAAAAATACTGCATAAACCACGATGATGATGTTTTTCACAATCACATGATTGAGTTTGGCCAAATACCAGTTATCGCGATGATGAAATTGCCCTGTTGCATCGACCCACGGTGCAATCAAATGCAGATCAATCGCACCGCCTACCGGAAAGAGCATCATCAGTACAACTGCACTGCATGCGATCAGTACAAGCTGTATGCGCATAAAAACAGAAAATTGCATAAGGAATTGAATAAATATAGAAATCTCTGGGCATGATTTAAACGTGCCAAACTTAGCGATCACTTAAGCGACTACATCAAATCGCAGCTAAAAAAAAGCGACTCAGAGAGTCGCAAAAGCACAAACGGGTGCGGGATTAAAACATTCCATCTTCAGAATTTGCAGAGATTTTATGAATAGACAAGTCTGCACCACGGAATTCATCTTCTTGGCTTAAACGAATGCCCATCACGGCCTTGAGTAGGCCATACACCACAAATCCACCCAGCACAGCAATTACAATTGCAAGACCCGTACCAATCAGTTGAGACATCATCGAGACACCGCCCAAGCCTCCAAACGCCTTTTGTCCAAATATCCCTACTGCAAGGCCTCCAAAGGCACCACAGACGCCATGTAAAGGCCACACACCGAGGACATCATCAACCTTGAGCTTGTTTTGTGTATAGGTAAACAGCTTCACAAAGATTACACCTGCCACAACACCGATCACCAATGCACTTACAGGATGCACAATATCTGACCCTGCACAGATGGCGACCAAGCCTGCCAGCGGGCCGTTGTGTAAAAAGCCGGGGTCATTTTTACCCATAAAGTTGGCGCTTAAGGTGCCGCCTACCATCGCCATCAGTGAATTGATGGCCACCAAGCCTGAAATCGCATCGACACGCTGGGCACTCATCACATTAAAACCAAACCAGCCCACAATTAAAATCCAAGACCCTAACGCTAAGAATGGAATGGACGAGGGCGGATGAGCACTGACACGTCCGTCTTTTTTATAACGACCATTTCGTGCGCCCAGTAAAATCACAGCTATGAGGGCAATCCAGCCGCCCATGGCATGAACCACCACTGATCCGGCAAAATCGTGAAAGCTGGCGCCAAATTGGCTTTCGAGCCATTTTTGCAGACCAAAGTTACCGTTCCATGCCATACCTTCAAACAGTGGATACACCAACGCCACCAGTGCAAACGTGGCAATGGCTTGTGGACGCATTTTGGCACGCTCGGCAATACCGCCCGAAATAATGGCCGGAATGGCAGCGGCAAAGGTCAGTAAAAAGAAACAGCGCATCAGGTTATAGCCATGATCCGCGGCGAGTACAGCACCAGTTTGAAAGAAGCTGTGCCCATAGGAGATGTAGTAGCCTACAAAAAAGTAAGCAATTGCAGAAATAGAAAAATCGGTCAGAATCTTACTGAGCGCATTGACCTGATTCTTATGCCGCACGGTGCCGAGCTCTAAAAAGGCAAACCCGGCATGCATGGCCAGCACCAGCACTGCGCCGAGCAATAAGAAAAATAAATCGACATTTTGCATAATTTGCTCAAAAAAAGTGCTTAAATCCAGCTTGGTTGCATATAAAAAATGATTTATGCACCAAAATGGTTAAGAAAATCTAAAGGGTGATTAACCACAACGCACGGTTGGGTTAATTTGCCTATTCAAAGCAAAAAACGCACCAATATTGGATTAAAATTTAAAGCTTCCGATAAGCGTGGTGCAGACTGAGCAAAAAGAGTGCTCTAAGGTGGGCCGATCTGACACGCTTTGCCTTCATATTCGTAACGATGAAAACGATAATTGCTGCCATCCCAGCGCAAAACCGGAAAGCAGAACCCCGGCCCACCTACCGAAACGTCGGGCATACGATTTTTTCCTGTCGATTTTAATAATTCGGGCACACCTGTACCATCATAGCGCACGCGCCACACACCTTGCGCCGTTTTGCTTAATAGCACAAACCCCATACCTGTCAGTCCATAACAGCCAGTATCTGCACTGCTGACAATGGCCTCGGGTAAACGGTCATGGTTGATGTCTTGATACAGCTCAAGCGTTGGCTCACCACATTCGGATTGCCATTTATTGTGATGAAACTGAAAACCGGCAGCTTTAAAAATTGCACGCTTTTCTGCTAATGGGGCGCGTACTGTTTTGGCAAAACTGGTAGTCGAGAACAAACAACTTAGAGTAAAGACGCAGGTGAGAAGTGATCGGATATTCATAGTTGCTTTATTTTTGTTCATTTGCTTAAGTTTAACGCAAATTTTAAGCCTGATCCGATTTTTGCGCATAGAATGAATCAGGATTTAAAAATAACGATAGTAGACACTGATCGAACATGGCTCATATCTTTCTTGCACTTTTTCCCCTGATTGCGCTCATTGCGACAGGGTATCTGTTTAAAACCTATCAATTTTTTAGTGCAGAATTTTGGGCAGGCGCAGAAAAACTCAATTATTACGTGCTCTTTCCAGCGCTACTGTTTCATACCCTTGTTACGGCCAAAATTGATTTTCAAAATCTAAAGTACGTGATTTTTGCCATGTTTGCAGTTATTGCTGTGGTCACTGCTGTGCTGTATGGCATTAAGTATCTTAAAAATATCCGACCGGCACGCTTTGGTGTGCATGTACAAAGTATTGTGCGTTTTAATACCTATATTGGCTTGGCTTTGGTGGCAGCGCTCTATCACAAAGAAGGCATGGCGATCTTGGCCATTTTACTGGCGGTGAGTATTCCGGTAGTCAATGTAATTTCGGTGCTTTCACTCACCTCAAGTGAAAATATGGCCCTTAAACCCGTACTGCTGGCATTACTGAAAAATCCGCTCATTGTCTCTTGTCTATTTGGTGGCGTATTCAATGCACTCCAGATTCCGCTGTGGGACGGTATTTTAAATTTACTCAAGCTGTTTTCATCGTCTAGCTTACCTTTGGGGTTACTTTGTGTAGGCGCGGCGTTACAGTTTATGGAAATGAAAAAAGATGTGCCCGCCTTGCTACTCGATACCGCTGCGCGTTTGCTTGTCATGCCTGCGCTGGCTTATGGGGTGTGTATGTGGATGGGTTTATCGGCGCTTGAAACCCAGATCATGGTGGTCTTTTTTGCATTGCCTACGGCATCTGCGGCTTATATTTTAACCAAAGTGCTGCGTGGTGATAGTCAGCTTATGGCAGCAGTGATTAGCTTTCAAACCCTGTGTGCAGCCGTGACCTTACCGCTGGTGATTTGGTGGGTGGGCCAATAAGTTAACGTCTTTCAATGCTGTATGGCGTATTGTCTGCTAGCATAAATACACCCGTTGAATGGTTTTCTCTTTTAAATAAAACAGAGATGCGGCACAGGTCGCATCTGCCGTACTGGCTTCAACACCTTCATTTTTTAAAATCAGACGAGCTTCTTTGGGCGCTTCTTCAAAAGGCACAATATCGGCACCATCCAGTTTCGACATATCTACAAAATTTTCTCCCCGTTCAGTTGGCTCAAACGTGGTGAATACATTTAAATCATAATCGTGACTGTCATTTTGGTAGTAATACACATCCTTGCTGTTGCCAAGGCGAAACTCAAACAAATATTGCAAGCCTTTGGCATTCGGATTTTTGAGTACCCGAAACGCATCAGGGTGGCCATCACCATTTGCATCGATTATAAGCGGTTGTTTTAAATAGGTGCGATCGACCACATAACCTTCTGGTAAAGGCGTAGGGTTATCTACCAAATAGTTTGGCTTTGAAGCAACTTGCGCCTTCATGTGAGCGGCGGGTTGAGCGGTATTTGTTTCTTGCTTTACTGCTGCGTATTGTGGTGCAGTATTTTGCGTTGTCGATGGGGCTTGCGGACTACAGGCACTGAATATACCCACCATCCACAATATGCCATATTGCTTTTTCATGTTGATCTTCTTGTATTGAAAATAGCCCATGCCGGGTGCTTTATGGTAACGCTTAAACTGAAAATCTTAAAGTTGATGTTATAAGCAGGGAAGCTGAGTATTTATGGTGAGATATCTTCCTGTGAATATTGTTGCTACACTTTTTCATTTTTAGGCGGTAGATGACTATGTCTTTTGATCTTAAGGTTACGATCAAGAAAAAGGGAGACGTATCTGGGCCGCAGAAAAAACTGAATGTGCTGATTGAAAAAATTGAACAACAAAAAAAGATGTTGGCGGCATGGCAAAATGCGCAAACCGAGATTCAGCATTACACCCGACAAAAGCTGTTGCCTTTGTATCACGAATTGCACGAAATCTGGTTTCAGCAGCTCACCCAGCTTTGGAACGTATTGCATGAACATGAATTTTCTAAAACAGAGATCGCCAAGCTTGACGAGAAAATTGCCCAGCTTGCAAAGCGCTTAAAGCACTCTCAGATGCTCAATGCCGAACAGCTTAAACAGGTAATTCAAATAGATACCTTTTATCGCCAGCACGCCGAGCACAATCAGCGCAAAGCTCCAAAAGAATTATCAGCGTATGTCGAACCTATACAAAATACAGCGCATGATTTCGACCCAGAAGGTATAGCCGAAGACGATTTTGAGCGCTATGCAGCCGAGCAACAGCAGGCACGTGAACAGGCCAAGCAGTTACGGCAGCAACAAAAACGCGAACAGGCTGAGCAGATGGCAGCACAATCACTCAAAACGGTGTATTTAAAAATAGCCGCCATAATTCACCCAGATCGTGAGCAGAATGAAACTAGAAAATTAGAAAAAACTGAGTTGTTTCAACAAGCTAGCCAAGCTTATGAACAGCAGGATTTATTTTATTTGCTCAAAATGCAGCTACAGCTTGAGCAAAATAAAGGAACTACCTCAAACGAGCTTAGCCCCGAGCAAGTGAAATTTTATAAATTGGCTTTAGATGCGCAAAGTCAGCAGCTTGAAAGTCAAATCGATGACATTCTAAACTCGTTTCAACTGGTTAAAAAACTTAAATCTGATCAGGTACATATCAGTGATGTGTATAAAGCCATTGATGCAGATGCTACTGAGTTAAAGCAGCATTTGAAGTGGGAAAAAGACTGTTTAAAGTATATGAAAAAGGTGAGTGGGGTGAAGATGTTGTTAGAAAATCTATATTGAAATGATGGTTATCTTTTATAAAAATCTATGAAATTTGGCAGTTATATAATGGCTGAGATAAATATTTTATAGAATTTGTATAAGGCCGTCATATTATGTTTAATCGTTTAGCAGAAAGACTTCTATTTTATAGAAAAACTCAAAATGTGGAGTGAGTGAAACTAAATTTGACTACTATGATAAAGAGTTATTTTTAAAAAATAAATTAAGTATATATTTTTAGATCAATCAATATTGTGGAATGACATATGAATATTTTCCCTTTTCCTTTTCAAGTGACTGATTGGGAAAAAATAGAAACAATAGAATATAGCGGTGAAACAGGAAAAGCGTACTGGAAAACACAGTATTTTGGTGAAGAGAATAATAAAATTAGAGTCAGAGTAGTAGAGTATTCAGCTAATTACTTAGCTGATCATTGGTGTGAAAAAGGTCATATTCTATTTTGTCTTGAGGGTTCGCTTGAAAGTAGATTAAAAGATGGCAGAACTTTTACTCTAAGCAAAGGAATGAGCTATCAAGTCGGCGATCATGCAGAACCACATCAATCATTTAGCCTAAATGGCGCCACATTACTGATTGTTGATTGATTAAATTATTAAAATAAAGGGCTGAATAATCAGCCCTTTATATTACAGATTAAATTATAAACTTTAAAGCTTAAAGCGCAGCAATCTGCTCCATGCTTTGCTTAATTTTCACAAGCTGATCAGCAAACTCAGCCAATTTCACTTTTTCACCTTCAACAACTGCTGCTGGTGCTTTGGCAACAAAACCTTCATTTGCAAGTTTGTTGGCAATCTGGTCATGCTGCTTTTGTACTTTATCCAAATCTTTCTGTAAACGCCCCAATTCTGCTTTCGGGTCGATCAAGCCTTTCATTGGAACAAATACAGAGGCATGGCCCACAACGCTAGAAGACGATAACGGTGGCTCTTCGCCTTGTGCCAAGAACGTAATACTTTCTACTTTGGCCAAAGCTTTAAAGAGCGGCTGAATACGTTCGATCTGCGTGCGTTCGCTGTCAGAGATGTTTTGAAGCAACACTGGCAACAAGCGGGCATTACCCAAGCCCATTTCACCACGGATATTACGTACAGCACCAATCAAGCCTTGAAGCCATTGCATATCGGCTTCGGCTTGTTCATTCATTTTTGCAGCTTCCGGCACTGGGTATTTCGCCGTCATGATGGTATCGCCACCTTTACCAATCATTGGCGCAAGCGTTTGCCAGATTTCTTCGGTCAAGTACGGCATCAGCGGGTGCGCCAAACGAAGTGAGGCTTCCATCACTGCAAGCAATACGCGGCGAACTTCTGCTTTACGTTCTTCCGAAACTTCTGCATCGTTTAAAACTGGCTTGGTCAGTTCGACATACCAGTCGCAGTATTCGTTCCAAATGAAGTCATAAATGGTTTGCGCAGCAAGATCTAGACGATACGTTGCAAATGCCTGATGTACCGCTTGCTCGGCTTTTTGTAGGCGACTCATGATCCATTGCTCTGGCAATTCCCATAGCTCTGGGCGCGCTTCCTGAGCAACGGTTTGACCTTCTACGTTCATGAGTACGAAGCGGGTCGCGTTCCAGATTTTGTTACAGAAATTACGGTAGCCTTCTACACGCTTCAAATCAAACTTAATGTCACGGCCAGTGTTGGCAAGGGCACAGAACGTGAAACGCACGGCATCTGTACCATACGAGTTAATTCCTTCTGGGAATTCTTTACGCGTGGCTTTTTCAATTTTCTCGGCTTGTTTCGGGTTCATCAAACCAAAAGTACGTTTTTGTACCAAGCTTTCAAGGTCAATCCCGTCAATCAAATCGAGCGGATCAAGTACGTTACCTTTCGATTTCGACATCTTCTGGCCTTCGCCATCACGTACCAGACCATGTACATATACGGTCTTAAACGGCACTTGTGGCGTACCATCCTCATTCTTCATGAAGTGCATGGTCATCATGATCATGCGCGCCACCCAGAAGAAGATAATGTCAAAACCAGTTACCAATACATCGGTCGGGTGGAAGGTATTGAGGAAATAGTTTTCCGCATCTTTCTTGGCATCGCCTGTCCAGCCCAAGGTCGAGAATGTCCAGAGGCCCGAAGAGAACCATGTGTCTAACACGTCTTCGTCTTGTTGAAGCGCAAGGTCGGCAGCAAGGTTGTTTTTCGCACGAACTTCTTCTTCGTTACGGCCAACATAAACATTGCCTTCAGCGTCGTACCATGCCGGAATACGGTGGCCCCACCACAACTGACGTGAAATACACCAGTCTTGAATGTTGTTCATCCATGCCATATACATGTTGGTGTATTGCTCTGGTACAAACTTGATGCGTCCGTCTTGAACTGCTTCAATTGCAGGCTGTGCCAATGGCGCAATTTTTACATACCACTGGTCGGTTAAAAGTGGCTCCACAATCACGCCTGAACGGTCACCGCGTGGCGCTTTGAGGTCATACGGCTGAATCTGGTCTAACCAGCCTTCTGCTTCGGCTTGTGCAACCAGTTTCTTACGTGCAGCAAAACGCTCCAAGCCAACATAATCTGCTGGCGCTGCAATTGCGTCAGAAATTTGTTCACCAGCTTTTGCAATATATTCAAACTCAGCCAGAACTTCGGCATTTTTATTGAAGATATTGATAATTGGCAAATCGTGGCGTTTACCCAAGTCGTAGTCATTAAAGTCGTGTGCAGGGGTGATTTTGACACAGCCTGTTCCGAAATCTTTTTCGACGTATTCATCCGCAACAATCGGAACCAAACGGCCCGTAATTGGCAACACAATATTTTTACCAATCAGGTGCGCATAGCGTTCGTCTTCCGGATGTACCGCAACCGCAGTATCGCCTAATAGCGTTTCAGGACGCGTCGTGGCCACCACAAGGAAATCATGGCCGTCTTGAGTTTTGAGTGACTTGTCTTCAAAGAAATATTTGAAATGCCACAACGAGCCTTTTTCTTCAACCGACTCAACTTCAAGGTCAGACAGTGCCGTTTGTAGTTTCGGGTCCCAGTTTACCAAGCGTTTACCGCGGTAGATCAAGCCTTGCTCGTGTAGTTGAACAAACACTTCTTTCACGGCATTAGACAAACCATCGTCCATGGTAAAGCGTTCACGCGACCAGTCGACCGAAGAACCCAAACGACGAATTTGTTTGGTGATGGTGCCGCCAGATTGCTCTTTCCATTCCCAGACTTTATCAATAAATTGCTCACGGCCCAAATCGTGACGGCTAACATTTTGTGCAGCCAACTGACGCTCTACGACCATTTGCGTGGCAATACCCGCATGGTCGGTTCCCGGCTGCCATAGGGTGTTTTTGCCCATCATGCGGTTGTAGCGGGTGAGGGCATCCATAATGGCATTGTTAAAGCCGTGCCCCATGTGCAAGCTACCGGTGACGTTTGGCGGCGGAATCATAATACAAAACGAGTCACCTTGACCGGATGGCTTAAAGTAGCCTTTCTCTTCCCAGATTTGATACCATTTTCTTTCAATATCAGTGGGATCATAGGTGGTTGCGATGTTTTGGGCAGATTGAGCGTTGGCGTCAGTCATAGTAAAAATCAAAAATGAATAAAAAATTGCGACTATTGTAGCAAAAAATACATCGGAATTAATGCTTAACTCATCGACAAAAAATTTACCTGCTCGGCAAAACACGCTAGATTAAACCCAAACGCAGACATTCATGTCTTTACATGGATATCACACAATAAAATGCGAGGGATGCTTCATGGGATATGCTGTATTTCTTAAAATCGATGAGGCCACGCATCATCATTTTGATCAGATTCATGCCCAGCTCAATCAGGGCACTACACAGCCGCAGTCCAAGCAATTGGGAATCGTACTTTCCGACATTTCCTGTCAAATCATTCAGCAAGTCTTTGGCGATATGCTGGCACAGCAAAAGCACAAGCCCGATCAGTCCTTCACCAAACAAATCGATGAGTCTGAAAAAGTCATTCAGCAGGTCATGGCCACCATGAAAAAATATTTGCCGTGGTCAGTTTCATTTTTTAGCAATGAACGTCTGCTGCCACTGGTCAATTATCTGGCAAGTACCTTTCGAACAGAAGCGCAGACCACCTATATGCGCTACAGCCTCGATTCGGTCTTGGTGCAGGATACCTTTTCTGCGGTCGATAAAGTCCGCGCAGGGCAAGCGGTATATGTACCCAAAGCTTTTCAGGCGCTCACACAAATTGTCGATCAGGGCGTTACACAGCTCATTCGGACACCGAAGCAGCTCCTTAAGTTTAATCTGGTGGTCGATAAAACCTTAAACGGCGTGATTCATATGACCACGCATTTGGGCTACAAGCGTCTGGAAAAGCTGGGCACGCAAATTGACCCCGATATGGCAAATGACTATATTGAACACTTTATGGCATTTTTAAAAAAAGAAGCCTAACGCATTTATTTATAGGGTAAATTCTAATGTCAAAACTCAACTCGCTCGAAAATAAAGTGGTCTGGATTACAGGGGCATCTTCAGGTTTGGGTAAAGCCTTGGCACGTGAGTGTGCCTTACAGGGGGCACAGGTAATCTTAACTGCACGTCGTTATGATGAACTCGAAGCGGTGCGAGTGGGGCTGTTTAAACCAGAACAACATCTGTCTGTGGCTGCCGACATTACTGACGAATCTCAAGTGCGTCATGCCTATGCAGAAGTGTTAGCACAAAAAGGACGTATCGATTGGCTCATCAATAATGCGGGCCTGAGTCAACGCGCACTCATTCAAGACACCACCATGCAAACCGAACGTGCGATTATGGAAATTGATTATTTCTCGCAAGTGTTTCTGACCAAAACTGTATTGCCGACTTTTTTACAGCAAAAATCCGGACGCATTGCCTATGTGTCGAGTGTCGCGGGTTTGCTCGGAACACAGTACCGTGCCAGTTATTCGGCAGCCAAAGCCGCTATTCATATGTGGGCCAACAGCTTGCGCGCCGAAGTGGCAGATCAGGGCGTTGGGGTTTCGGTGATCTTTCCCGGTTTTGTGAAAACCAATGTGTCACTCAATGCACTCAATGGAGAGGGAAAACCTCAAGGCCATCAAGATGAAGCCATTGAAAATGGTTTGGAGCCAGATGTATTTGCTCAAACCGTAGTTCGAGCACTGATCAATGATGAAGAATACATTGTAGTTGGTGGTGCCAAAGAAAAGTTAGGCGTACTGGTGTCTCGCTTATCGCCATCACTCTTGTACAAAATGATCCGTAAAACCAAAGTGAAATAATCAAGCAGTTCAATCTCGTTCAAGGACGCAAAATATCGCGTCCTTGTCGAGTGAGTTTTTAATCGATGACTTACTCAGCCACTCAGCGGACTGTTTGGTTAATCGCGGTACCATAGGCGAAGACTTCAACCATTCCACCTTGCATGCCCAGTTCGGTGGTACTTAAACGTAGCCCCATAATATGCGTGCATCCACATTGCTGCGCTTGAAGTTTAAGCCTAACAATCGCTTCGCGCCGTGCCCGCTCTACCACGGTTTCATAGCTGGTGAGTCTGCCACCAAAGAAATTTTGAATATTGGCAATGATGTATTTAAAGTAATCGTGGGAAATTACCACATTACTTGAAACGAATTGTCCCGGCTGAACAGGTTGTACAAAACGATTGGTATCGATTTGAATATGCGCCAGTAGTCGTTCTTTTTGTTCTAATTCTTTGAGGTGTTTACGCTCAAAGTATCTTCCAAATCCCCAGCCCACGACAAAGAGCACCACAAAAACGCCAAGCTGAAAAATAAGATTTTCCATGC
The DNA here is from genome assembly GCF_000760595.1 of Acinetobacter soli. GTDB lineage: Bacteria > Pseudomonadota > Gammaproteobacteria > Pseudomonadales > Moraxellaceae > Acinetobacter > Acinetobacter soli. The sequence goes on from NZ_BBNM01000009.1 coordinate 74,122, forward strand.
AGTTGCCCTTGTTTACTGAAACGGATCGGGAAGCTTGGGCGTATTAGGCTGCACAATCACGGCTGTGCCGTATACAAACAGCTCCGAAGCACCTTGAGTAATATTGGAGGTCGAAAAGCGAATCCCCACAATGGCATTGGCACCGAGTTGTTGGGCTTTGGCAATCATACGTTGCATCGCCTCTTGACGCGATTCTTCTAACAGCTCGGTGTAGGCGGTCAACTCACCACCCACAATATTTTTAAGTCCTGCCAGCAAATCACGACCAACATGCTTGCTTCGAACAGTACTTCCATACACCACGTCGAGTTGCTGCGTAATGTGATGGCCTGGCATATTTTCTAAATTACTTAATAACATACAGTTTTCTTCTTGGCATAATAAATATCAAGATAAGAAAAAAGAAACCACGTTGCAATGAAAAACACATAAAAAAAAGCCCACCGAAGTGAGCTTTTCTAGAGTAATTCATTATTTCTTATGGCGTTCTGCACTCGATGCCGGATAGGTTACCGTCTGGGTTGAGGTTGCTTTTACACCGCCGCCCAAGGTTTTATACAGCTCGACCTGATTGTTTAAATTGGCTTGTTGAAGCAAAAGTAAACCCTGTTCCGCCGAGTACGAGGTACGCTGTGCATCGAGTACCGTCAAGTAACCGTCAATACCCGCACGGAAACGCGCAGTAGAGAGGGTATAGTTACGGTTCGTTGCTTCCACCAAACGACGCTGTGCCTGTAAACGATCGCCAATGTTATTGCGCGTTGCCAAAGCATCATTTACTTCACGAAATGCGGTTTGAATCGACTTTTCGTAGCTTGCTAAAGCCAACTGCTGGTCGGTTTTAGAGATGTTGACATTGGCACGGCGCGTACCCCAGTCAAAAATTGGTAAGTCGAGACTTGGACCAATCGACCAGATACCTGCACCCGATTTAAACAAATCGCTCAATTCAGTTGACGCATAACCCGCCGTTCCGGTGAGTGTAATCGTTGGAAATAATGCGGCTTTTGCTGCACCAATATTGGCACCTGCTGCACTGAGTTGATATTCCGAAGATTTCACATCTGGGCGGTTATTAAGTAAGTCACTTGGTAAACCCGTAGCAAAAATACTTTCACGCGTAATTGAATTGACCGGCTGATTCGGTAGCAAGTTTTGTGGCACTTGCTGACCCACCAATAGATCGAGCAGATTTTTGGCCTGAGCCATCTGAGTCTTGTAGTTGGCAACGTCATCACGTGCTGTTTCAACTGAAATTTGAGCCTGACGCAGCGGTACTTCACTATCAATACCCACATCAAAACGTTTTTTATTCAGGTTGTACGCATCGAGCTGTGATTTCAATGTTTGATCAGCCAGTTTTAAATTGGCAGTTGCAAACGAATAGCTCAACCATGCCTGAGCCACCTGACTCACCAGACTGATCTGGGTGGAGTCACGTGCTGCTTGTGTCGAGAGATAATTGTCGAGTGCTGCATCTTTTAAGCTACGAACACGTCCCCAAAAATCCAGCTCATAGGCAGTCACGCCTAAACCGACCTGATACGTCGAGTAAGGATTGTTTGGATCACGTGTAGACGACACTTGACGAATCGCACTACCACTGGCACCAATGGTAGGTAACTGATCGTTTTTGGTAATCTGATACTGTTGTTGCGCACGCTGAATATTCAGTGCAGCAGTACGTAGATCACGGTTATTGTTGAGCGCCAAATCAATCACTTGCAATAAGCGAGGATCAGAGAAAAAGTCTTTGTAGCCTTGCTCAGCAATAGACGGTCCTGAAGCATTTGAACTGTAGCTTGCAGGGATATCGGCTTTGGCAACTGGTTCTGGGCCACGCATGCTTTGACACGCGGTCAAAGCAAGCGCAAGTGCAGATACCGCAATGCTACGACCTGAAATAGACCATACTTTTTGCATCACGATCTGTGCTCCTGATTGTTGATGGTTTTAGGTTTGTACTTAAAGACACTTCGAATCCACACGAAGAACAATGGAATAAAGAAGATACCTAAAAGTGTTGAGCTGATCACACCGCCAAGAACACCATAGCCGACTGAATGCTGACTACCTGCACCTGCACCAGAGGCAAGCGCGAGAGGAAGTACACCAAAGCCGAAGGCGAGGGTGGTCATGATGATTGGACGTAGACGCATTTTAGCGGCATGTAAGGTCGCTTCAAGTAAGTCTTCACCTTTTTCTTGCAGTTCTTTGGCAAACTCGACAATCAAGATCGCATTTTTTGCCGACAAACCAATCACCGCAATCATGGCAACTTGGAAGTAAATGTTATTGGATAAGTTCGGATCGCCTTTAATCATCGAGCCAAAGAAGGTTAACAAAACGGCACCAAATACACCCAATGGCACCACCAGTAAGACCGAAAACGGAATCGACCAGCTTTCATACAGTGCAGCCAAGCACAAGAATACGATCAGCAACGACAATGCGTACAAGAATGGTGCCTGAGCGCCTGATTCGCGTTCTTCAAGCGATAAGCCAGTCCACTCATAGTCAAAGCCTTGTAATCCCATCGATGGTAGTTTGTTAACAATCTCTTCCATGGCCATCATGGCATCGCCCGAGCTGACACCCGTTGCTGGAGTACCTTGAAGGTTGACCGAAGACACACCGTTATAACGCTCAAGGCGTGGTGAACCATAGGTCCATTCGCCTGTCGCAAAGGCAGAGAACGGAACCATGGTGCCCGCACTATTACGAACATACCATTTGTCTAGATCGCCTGGCATCATGCGGCTGGCCGCATCACCTTGCAAGTAGACTTTTTTCACACGACCACGATCTACGAAGTCGTTAATGTAAGATCCGCCCCATGCAATACTCATGGTGGTGTTGATATCGGAGATACTTACACCCATCGACCCTGCTTTGGCCTGATCGATATTGATTTGATATTGCGGTGTATCTTCTTGTCCGTTAGGACGAACACCTGTTAAGCGCTTGTCTTGTGCGGCCATACCCAAAATGGCATTACGCGCAGCAATCAGCTTGTCATGGCCTTGTCCGCTTGAATCTTTCAACTGCAAGTTAAAGCCTGCTGTGACACCGAGTTCAGGCATCGACGGCAATTGCAACGGAATGATGTACGATGCGTCTTTGACGATCATATTCAGTGCCATACCGCGCTGGATGATATTCCCAATCTGGGTTTCAGGCGTGGTTCGCTCACTCCAGTCTTTTAGACGGATAAAGGCAAGACCTGCGTTTTGACCCACACCAGTAAACGAGAAGCCCGATACAGTAAAGATCGACTGAACCGAATCTTTTTCCTTATCGAGGAAATAGTTGGTCATGGTATCAATGACTTTACCAGTTCGGTCTAAGGTCGCATTTGGTGGTAACTGCACTAAGGTCAGTACGATACCTTGGTCTTCTTCTGGTAAGAAAGATGATGGCAGTTTGACAAAAACAAAGACCAAAATCCCGACCACAGCAGCATACAAAAGTCCAGAGAATAACTTGTGATGCAACATGCGCCCCACACCATTTTGATAGCCATTCGATAGACGATCAAAACTGTGGTTAAACCAGCGGAAAAAGCGGGCAAATACATTGTTACTTGGCTTTTTGTTTGGATCATGCTGTTTAAGCAAGGTCGCACACAGGGCAGGGGTGAAAGTCAGAGCTACGATTAGCGAGAGCACCATCGCGGTGACCAGCGTAATCGAAAACTGACGATAAATGACCCCGGTAGTGCCAGAGAAAAATGCCATCGGTACGAATACCGCAGAAAGTACACTGGTAATCCCGATCAGGGCGCCAGAAATTTGCTGCATCGAGTGTTCGGTCGCAGTGACGGGGTCACTGTGTTCTTCAGCCATTACCCGTTCGACGTTTTCGACCACCACAATTGCATCATCGACCAAGAGACCAATGGCCAGTACCATGGCAAACATGGTCAGGGTGTTGATGGAGAAGCCAAAAATATTGATGACGGCGAAGGTTCCGAGTACAACTACAGGCACTGCAAGCGTTGGAATAATCGTTGCACGCCAGTTTTGTAGGAACAAGAACATCACGATAAACACCAGTACCACAGCTTCAATCAGTGTATGTACAACACTTTCAATCGAGAGGCGGATAAACGGTGTTGTGTCATACGCAAGCTGATCTTTTAAACCGGCAGGGTAGTTCTTACGTAACTGTTCTAAACGGTTTTCAACAGCTTGTGCAGTGTCTAACGCATTGGCACCTGTTGCAAGCTTGATAGCAAGACCACCCGCAGCTTTGCCGTTGTATTTCGACTCAAACTGATAATTGTCTGAACCAAGTTCTACACGCGCAACATCTTGGAGTCGAACTTGAGCACCACCTGCGGTGTTTTTCAAGAAGATATTACGGAATTCTTCTGGCGTTTGAAGCAGACTTTGCGCAGTTACTGTCGCGTTCAGAACTTGCCCATTGACGGCAGGTGCACCACCTAACTGACCCACTGCAACTTGCGCATTTTGAGCTTTAAGTGCAGTTGCTACGTCACTTGGTGTAAGTTGATAGCTGGTAAGTTTGGCTGGATCGAGCCAGATTCGCATAGCATAAGAGCCACCAAATACCTGAATCTCACCTACGCCTTCTACACGGCTAAGGGGTTCAGAAATATTTGAGTTTACGTAATCTTTAATGTCTGCATCAGACAGGCTGCCATCAGGTGAATAAAATGCGATTACCTGTAAGAAGCTGCTGCCCGATTTGGTCACTTTCACGCCTTGGCGCTGTACATCTTCAGGTAAGAGTGCCGTCGCAGACTGCAACTTGTTTTGCACCTGTACCTGTGCGATATCTGGATCAATGCCTTGTTCAAAGTTTAATTGAATTGAGGCCTGACCGTTACCAGCACTGTTTGATGAAATATAACGTAAGCCATCCAGACCATTCATCTGTTGCTCAATAATCTGTGTCACTGTGTTTTCAACAGTTTGAGCAGATGCACCTGGATAAGTTGCAGCAATAGTAATGGTAGGCGGCGCAATCGTAGGATATTGTGCAATTGGCATTTTGGTCAGCGTAAGAATACCCGCCAACATAATGACCAATGCAATCACCCACGCAAAAATGGGGCGATGAATAAAAAACTTAGCCATTCTGTCTACCCCTTATGTATTTGAAGTAGTTTTTTGATCAGAAGGCGCCTTGTTCTGTTCAGTCATTTGTGGCTTGCCTGAGGTTGCTCCTTGAGCAGCTGCACCTTGTGGAGCGGCTGATTGCTCAGGTTTGGCCTGATATGGCTCAACCTTCACCTGCTGGCCTTCTTTAACTTTAGCTACGCCATCGACAATGACTTTATCGCCCTGTTTCAAGCCGCCAGTCACGATCCAGTTTTGACCTTGAACGCCAGAGGTCTGGATTTGACGTGTTTCAACCACACCTTTGGCATTGGCAATCATTGCAGTGGCTTGACCCGTTGGCGTACGGGTAACCGCAGCTTGTGGAATCAAATATGCATTTGGAATAACGGCCTGTGCAATCTGCGCCGTGGCGTACATGCCCGGTAACAACAAGTGATTCGGGTTTGGAAACACCGCGCGTACCGTAATGGTGCCGGTTTCGGTGCTCACAGACGCATCAGAGAACGCCAATCGCCCTTCAATTGGATACATTGAACCATCTTCAAGACGAAGTTTGACTTTGGTGTTATTACTGTTGTCTAGGCTACCTTTGCTCAGTTGCTGACGCAAACGAAGTAATTCGGCACTAGACTGCTGAATATCGACATAAATCGGGTCAAGCTGTTGAATGCTGACCAACGCTGTGGTCTGGTTTGCAGTCACCAAAGCACCCGCTGTAACCGACGATTTACCCGATTGACCCGAAATAGGTGAGCGAATGGTCGAATAGCCCAGATCGACTTCTGCATTTTTCACTTGTGCGCGTGCAGCCGCAACTTGTGCTTCGGCAACGTTGACCTGACCCACTAAATCGTCATAATCCTGTTTGGCCACGGCATTGCTCGAAACCAATTGCTTATAACGGTTGAGTTTGGTTCTTAATGAACTGAGGTTGGCCTGTTGTTGCAACAGCGCAGCTTTTGCATTGTCGAGTGTGGCACGGTTGGTTCGAGAGTCGAGCTCATAAAGCGCTTGACCTTCACGTACGTAGCTGCCTTCTGCAAACAGGCGTTTTAAAATAATACCGCTGGTCTGTGGACGAACCTCAGAAATCTGGTACGCCGATGTGCGTCCAGACAATTCCACAGATTGTTCTACGCTTTGTGGTTGAGCAACAATGACACCTACTTGAGGAGGTGGCATCTGCTGTGCAGCTGCCGCTTGCTCAGCATTCTTGGAATCTTTGCTACAACCAACAAGTGCAATACTTGTTGCCAATGCGCAAGCAGTAAGGGCAGGAACCCAAAGCTTAGCCGACGTCATTCTTTCACCTCATTTAGATTCTTATCTAAAAATAATTTGTTTTTGTCTAACTTGGTTGTTAATAGCCCCAGCCAAAGCAACGAGGTCCAAATTAAACCAATGCCCCAGCCTGCCAGTACATCGGTAGGATAGTGAACCCCGACGTAAACTCTTGAAACCCCCATCATGCCAAACCACAGCAAGGCCACAAATGCAATTGGGAAATACCGGGGATGGTGGCGGTAAATCAACAGCGCGAGGCCTGCAAGTGTGGCTGCATAAACACTGTGAGCACTTGGAAACGATGCACCATAACTGTTGACGATGTGATACATCTCTGGCGGACGCGGTCTATCGAAGCACCATTTAAAGAGCCACCCCAATCCTATACTGCCCAACACACTTAAAACGATAAAGACGACAATTGCTTTTTTACCGTTTAAGAAGTGGATAAGGCACCACAGCACAGTAATAAGAAGCACCGCAGGCATACCACCCAAGAAAGCAAGTCCGGTTGAAAGATGGTCAAATGCTGGATTCCTATGTTCACTCAACAACTGTACGACAGAAATGTCCCAAAACTGAGCGGTAGGAGAAAATAAAGCAGAAACGCCAACAATGAAAAAAATACAACCAATACAAAGCAGTAGGTATGGCATCACAGCAACCTTTACTGTTACCGAGGCCTTTGGCCAAGGATTGTGGAGTTAAAGTGTACTTTCGAGTACACTTTTTTTCAAGTCTAATATGCCTGATAGTAATTTCATTCTGAACAATTTTTAAGTTGCTTTAACATTACACAACAAAATTGTTAATGTTTTGTTTTTTCTGATTGAGTTAAAGGGTCTTCGACTTCAACCGGTTGTTTTGGTGGCCAAAAAAAGTCGCTTGGACGGGTCAAAAAGTGGGTCATCACCAGTTTTGCCAAGGGTTTCCACTGCTCAAAACGTACGCGTCGCGCGCGCAATGCCACGATGACCGTTAAGGTAAAGCTGACAAATAAGTTGGTTAAACCAATCATCAATACGCCCAAAAAAGAAACCACGATCAGACCGATGTCGGGTGAGCCATTGATGTTCATCAAGCCTTGAATAAAGTTGGCCGATGCAAAGGCAATATGACGAATATCGAGAGGTAGTCCCAAAATAAAGCCAATCGTGCCCATACTGCCAAGCATGATTCCGAATAAGAAATTACCTGCCAATGCCCCCAAGTTACGTTCGACATAATCGGCAAAACGGTCTAAACGAGCTTGTCCCATCAGTCTGACTAAACGTATATCCGCTTTTAAGCGTGGACCGACTTTACGATAAACCGCCATATTGTCAAAGTAACCTGCAATCAAACCAGACAAAAATAAGCACACACCTGCAATCGCCGCATGTGGCACTGCCAGTGAGGTAAACGGATTTAAATCGTGCAGGGTTTTGGCGGCCTTGGCGTTGGTCATCAGTGGCTCATCGAGATTAAAATGCCACATAAACGCGATAAACGCCGCCACTGGTATTGCAATTGAGATATTGCCCAAAATTGCAATCAATTGGGTGCGGATAATATTAATAATGAGGGCCGCCAGTTCAGCCAGTTGTGCGTTTTTAGAACCTCTGCGCTGTTGTACGGTAGCTGCCAGTGCGGCAGCGGTCATGGCCGGTTGTTTGGTTGCCACGGTAAAGTGCAAGATATGAATCAGGACAAACCCTAGTGAGTAATTCATACTGTATACAAATGCCTGCATCAGCGGTGCCAATGTGACTCGCGCCGCTAGCGTTTTCAGGGTTGCCATGACCGCAATAATCGCACCGGCACCAGCGGCGGCCTTATACATTCCCAAAAAGCCTTTTTTGTCGGTACTCACATAGTGTTCGCCAGTTTTACTGGCATTTTCGGTGACTTGCAGAGCAATCAGTTCACTGTTGGTGCTGAGCAGCGCACGCACACTTTTTTCACTATAATGCGCGGCAGTTAAATCCTTGAGCAGCTCACCCAAAGCACGGTGTCGGCGCTGTTGATCTGCCACTACAATGGTCAGCAACAACTCAATCCGGTCTAAACACTGCTCAAGCAGCGAGAGCAGGTAGGTCAGGCTTAAACTGACCCCAATGCGTTTGGTGGCACGGCGGATTTTCAGTACCACATCGCGGCATTGATCAAACATCACCAAAGCCTGTGAGGCATCTGGTGGTTCGAGTACTGCCACTTCATGGCCGGTGTATTGCAACTGTTTGTACTGCTCAATAAACTCAATGACTTCGCGATTTTGCACCAGAAATGGTGATTCGTATTCTGAGAGTTCTGGCTGAGCGTTAATAAATTCAGGATATAAACCAATGCCGCTGATTCGATACGACAATACGGTAATGGCGGTGATCATTTCATCATGTACAACGCGTTTGCAGTCGACATTACCGTTACTTTGCCCCAGCACCTGAAACAGCTTATTCCAGCGTGCATCTTCAATGGCATCGAGCCAGTAACGATCACTTTTTTGATGAAATACTTGACCAATCAGGGTGCGTAAATCTTTGTGATCGATCAGGCTGGGCAACACATAAGCGCCCATGCGCTGAGAAAGCTGGTTCCAAAAACCATCCTGCGACAAAATGCCGCTGTCAGAGTACAAGCCACTTTGCTTGTACTGCTGGATCAAATGCAAAATAAACGCCTGTAGGGTATAGGCAGCATTGGGGGTGATCAGTAAGGATTGTACAAATGCATCAAATTTCTTATTGATCTCATCCAGATTGCGTGTGTCGGCAGGTCTCAAGCGATTAATGAGTTCGACTGCCAAAGATTCATCTAGTGCATTCGGGCTCTGTTCAAGCTGCGACTGCATGGTGGCATAAAGATCTAATAAGTGAATATGCATAGGCAACGTATGTGTAAATTTAGTTAGTTTTATTGAATTCGATGTAGCGCCATTTCTGTCAGGTTAAACAGTGCCTGACGTGCCTCACTTTCGGGAAGCTGGCTCAACGCTGCGAGCGCGGCTTGGGTTTCTTCTTCAGCACGTTGGCGACAATAATCAAGTGCACCCGACTGCTGTACAATCTGAATCACCTGATCGAGTTGCTCGACTCCGCCCGTCGCAATACTGCGTCGAACAATAGCATGCTGCTCACCCGTGGTATGTTGTAATGCTGAAATTAACGGCAAAGTGGGTTTACCTTCCATCAAATCATCACCAATATTTTTACCTAATGTTTCGGCATCCGAGGTGTAATCTAAAATATCGTCAATGATTTGAAATGCATTACCAAAGTGCCCGGCAAAAAGACGTAGCGGCTCGCGGTATTGCGGTGTATTGGATAATATCGCTGCGCCTTCGGTGGCCAGTTCAAACAAACGCGACGTTTTGCCGTGAATAATATCTAAATAAGTTTGTTCGGTGGTCTCTGGGTCGTGTTGGGCTTGGAGCTGCAATACTTCACCTTCGGCAATTTCACAGGTACCTGTCGAGAAATCTTTTAAAAGCACCATATCATTTAAATCGACCAGCAAATCAAATGCGCGCGAAATCAGAAAGTCGCCTACCAAGACTGCGGTTTGGTTATTCCAGGTCGCATTGGCGGTTGGACGGCCGCGTCTTAAACCTGATTCGTCGACTACATCGTCGTGTACCAGCGTAGCGGTATGCAGCATCTCAATAATCGCGGCAAGTTTACGGTGTGGCGCCAAGTCTTGTGCACCACAGGCCTTTGCAGCCAATAAACACATAATCGGACGCATACGTTTTCCGCCTGCCTCAACCACATGTTTACTGACCGCCATCACCAATGCGACTTTGGAAGTGATCCCTTCATTGATAAATTTATCCATCGCTGCAAAGTCGGTTGCAACAGGTGCGAGAATATCTTGCTTAAAGTCGATGGCCATTGAAGGGGAACCTCATCAATTTAGGGGAAACGTCACTAAAGGTGATATAGATTTAATTAAATCAGATGCTTAATCAAAAAAAGCGAGCCTAGACTTATACGCCACAAGCATTTTTCTTGCAGAAAAAAACCAAAAGATTGACCTATAAATGAAACGCCAGATTTGAAAATTAAGCCCAATTTACAGTAGCAAGTTGTTTTTAAACTGTATTTGAGATTTTACACATATTCCGTTTAAAAGCTAGGTTGTGCTTTTATTTGCTTTGTGTTTAAGCGTATGCATGATCCATTTCGGCTTTAACATATTATTTTTTGTTCGCTTACTTGTTGTTTGGTCAAATTTCACTTAAAATCTGTCGCCTTATATATCCCAGTGGCGTTCGTTTTAAGTTCAGTATGTCCCTTTACTGACACGACGACACGGGCTGAGTTGGAGTACATTATGTACGCAGTAATCCAAAGCGGTGGTAAACAGCACCGTGTAGTTGAGGGTGAAACCCTTAAAGTTGAATTATTGAAAGCTGAAACCGGTTCAACTATTACGTTTGATGACGTACTTATGCTTGTAAACGGCGAAAGCATTCAAATCGGTGCTCCAGTTGTGGCTGGCGCTACAGTAACTGCAGAAGTGGTTGGTCATGGTCGTCACGACAAAATCCGCATCATCAAAATGCGTCGTCGTAAACACTACCGTAAGCAACAAGGTCACCGTCAATGGTTTACCGAGTTGAAAATTACTGGTATTTCAGGCTAATCACGAGGAGTAATAGACATGGCTTCTAAAAAAGCTGGTGGATCGACTAAAAACGGTCGTGATTCGAATCCTAAAATGTTAGGTGTTAAAATCTACGGTGGCCAATCAGTAACTGCTGGTAACATCATCGTACGTCAACGTGGTACTGAATTCCACGCTGGTGCTAACGTTGGTATGGGTCGTGACCATACATTATTTGCTACTGCTGATGGCGTAGTAAAGTTTGAAGTGAAGGGTCAGTTTGGCCGTCGCTATGTAACAGTTGAATCTGTATAAGATTTAGATTGTTTGAAAAAGCCCACGATGTGGGCTTTTTTTATATCTGAAGATAAAGATGCTCTCCATCATGATGAATAAAACTCACAAAGCAGCCGTATAAAACTACAAAATGTCTTATTTTTTCAATTCTTAGCATATAATTTGTCGGGTAATATAAAAATCAAATTGACTGAAACACAACGAAAGACAAGGTGATATTATGACGATGCTTCGTAAAACCATGTGTGCAATAACGATAAGCGCAGCAACGCTTGCACCTGTCATGAGCACGACAGTGTTTGCCGCGACGCCTGCATCGGAACAACAAGCCACTTCAAACTTGGTGAAGCAACTCACGGGTATTCAAAGCTTGAGTGCCAACTTTGAGCAAACCACTAAAGTAACTAACTCAAAAGCGCCACAAAAGAAAGGGCTGACAGCGCAGCACATGAACCAGACCTTTAAAGGGGTAATGAAAGTTGCGCGTCCAGGAAAGTTTTTCTGGGAAACCTCAACGCCGTCTAAACAGACCATTGTGACCACGGGTAAAACGGTCTGGATTTATGACCCTGATCTACAACAAGCGATTCGTCAGAGTCTAGATGAACAGGTTGCCAACACGCCTGCGCTGCTCCTTTCTGGAAATACCAGTCAGATCATGCAGTCTTATCGGGTGACTCAGCCAGATCGTAGTAAAACTTACTACACACTGTATCCAAAAGACAGTGAGGGTGCCTTTCAAAGCCTGACCATCAGCTTTGGCGCCAATAAAGCACCAAGTTTGATGATTTTGCAAGATTCACTCGGTCAAACCACATATGTTCGATTTAATAACGTGAAGTTAAATGCTGCAATTCCGGCATCGACCTTTAATTTTACACCGCCAAAAGGCACGGATATTATCGATCAATAAGCCGTCAATATAAAAAAGCCGCGTATGCGGCTTTTTTTTGTGCTCAGGCTACATAACTTCAATGTTCAGTTTAAAAGTGGCTTTGCTATAGTGAACTCCATTGAGATGACATGATCATAATAGAGAGGAGTGCATATGGCTTTATTACCTACAAGAAAAACAACTGTTCTGGTTTCAATATTCAGTGCCACTTTACTGATCAGTGCTTGCCAACCCAAATCTGATGCAAAGAATGAGCAAAAATCTACGACAACTCCCGCCGCTCAGCCCAGTATTCCCGCATTAAAGGCCAAAGTGGTCGCAGTCAAATTGCCAAAAAACAAGCTATGTTTAGAAGATGGGTGTACCACCTATAACTTTCAAAGTGTCGAAACCAATCAGCCTTGGATTGATGCATATTTTAGCGAACGTATTAAAAAGGCCGATCCAAATGCCTTTGCCAATTTACCCGATCAGGCTGTGAAGTTGCCTGATGGAATGCCGCAAGATGGCCAAAGTATGATTTACGTGCGTTATTTGGGGCAAAATTACAATCTGGCTTCATTTGAATTATTCACATATACCTATTCGGCAGGTGCAGCACATGGGATGTATCACAAAGAATACGTTATTTTCGATTTAGCTCATAAAAAGCATGTGACGGTGGCAGATTTAATCCAGACCGGAAAAGAGGCAACCCTACTTGATCGACTCTACAGTTATAATCAAAGCTGGCTGGATGAACATAGCATTTCACGAGAAAAGCTAAAACTGAGCGATAACTATTATTATGGCAATGACGGCATCGTGTTTGTCTATCCACTTTATGAACTGGCCTCGTATGCTGAAGGGCTTACAGAGCTGACCTTGCCGTATGATCAAGCCAAAGATGTGATTAAACCTGAGTACTTGCCGAGTCAGCCTGTCATGCAATCGCCTTAATCTGGCTAAATTGAGTCTGAATTCAGGAGTAAAGCTGATTTAAGTCATTTAAAATTGTCGTGAAGTGCTGACTGTATTTTTTGATGTGAAGCGCTTACACTATAAGGCAGTTTTTTCCTTAACTTTTGATTGACTATGATCGACCCAAAATTACTCAGAAATAATATTGAAGCTGTAAATCTGGCCCTTGCTAAACGTGGTGTTCAACTTGATCCGGCTGAATGGTCAGCACTGGAAGCACGCCGCAAGGAGCTTCAATCCAAAACTGAAAGTTTGCAGGCAGAACGTAATGCCGGGGCGAAGCAAGTTGGCCAAATCAAAAAAGCGGGTGGTGATGCATCAGAAATCATGACCCGCATGCAAGCAATTGCAGATGAGATCAAAGCGGCCGAAGTGGCTTTGGCTGATCTACAGGCAGAGATTGAACAAAAAGCGCTCACTATTCCAAACTTGCCGCATGAATCTGTGCCAGAAGGCAAAGATGAAAGTGATAATCTGGAAATATCTAAATGGGGCACGCCGCGTCAATTTGATTTTGAAATCAAAGACCATACCGACTTGGGCGAATGGATGGGGGGGCTGGAGTTTGAAACGGCCACTAAACTCACCGGTTCACGCTTTAGCGTATTAAAAGGGCCTTTGGCACGCTTACAGCGCGCTTTGACTCAATTTATGCTCGATACACATACCTTAAAAAATGGTTACACCGAAGCATACGTGCCGTATTTGGTTAATGCAGATAGTTTGCGTGGCACAGGGCAGTTACCAAAGTTTGAAGAAGACTTATTCAAGTTACAAGGCGAAAAAGAATACTATCTCATTCCTACCGCCGAAGTGCCAATCACCAACTTTGTGCGTGATGAAATTATCGATGCCGATCGTCTTCCGCTGAAGTATGCAGCGCACACACCGTGTTTTCGTAGTGAGGCAGGTTCGTATGGTCGTGACACCCGTGGTCTGATCCGTCAGCATCAGTTTGATAAAGTAGAAATGGTGCAGATCGTTAAACCTGAAGATTCTATGCAGGCACTCGAAGAATTGACTGCACATGCTGAAGGGATCTTGCAGGCACTCGGCTTGCCGTATCGCAAGATTTTGCTGTGTGGTGGTGATATGGGCTTTGGTTCAACCAAAACGTATGACCTTGAAGTGTGGGTACCGAGTCAAAATACCTATCGTGAAATTTCATCATGTTCAAATATGGGCGACTTTCAGGCACGCCGCATGATGGCGCGTTATCGTAGTGAAGCCAAGAAAACCGAATTGGTCCATACCTTAAACGGCTCTGGACTGGCTGTTGGTCGTACACTTTTGGCGGTGATGGAAAACTATCAACGTGCAGATGGTTCAATCGAAATTCCAGAAGTGTTGCGTCCGTACATGGGTGGTGCAACGTTTATCGATTAATTGCATCGATTGTGTGCATGATTTTTGCTTTTACCCACCCAATGTTTTGATTCCGAGGTAGGCAGTGGAAATTTTTCCAATTTCGCTTAAGTTACAGCAACAGCGTTGTTTGATTGTGGGAGGTGGGCATATTGCCTACCGTAAAGCTGTTCTACTGGTTAAAGCGGGCGCAATTTTAGATGTGGTTGCACCCGAGATTAGCAGTGATTTAACTGCATTGATCGATCAAAGTCAGGGTACTGCGTATCACAAGCCTTTTGAAGACACTGATCTGGAGCGTGCTTATCGATTGGTAATTGCAGCCACTGATGTTGCAGCCGTAAATAAGCGAGTATTTGAGCAATGCGAAGCGCGAACGATCTTGGTCAATAGCGTCGATGACATTCCCAATTGCCGCTTTATGGTGCCTGCCATTATTGATCGTTCACCGCTCTTGATTTCTGTGGCTTCAAATGGCGCATCACCCGTGCTCTCGCGTCAGCTTCGCACGCAGATTGAAACATTGGTGCCACACGGCATGGGTAAACTGGCCGAGTTTTCTGGTCGTTGGCGCAAACAAGTGAAGGCCCAGATTGAAAATCCAGATGAACGCCGTATTTTTTGGGAAGATTTATACAATAGTCCTTTAAAAGAGCAGGTGTTCAATGACAATCTGGATGCTGCAAACCAGATGATGACCGATGCATTGCAAAACTGGCGCACGCCTAAAGGTGAAGTGTATTTGGTCGGGGCTGGCCCGGGAGATCCAGAATTACTTACACTCAAAGCGTTACGCTTGATGCAGCAGGCCGATGTCGTTATTTATGACCGGTTGGTCTCTGCGCCAATTATGGAACTATGCCGTCGAGATGCAGACAAAGTCTATGTCGGGAAGGCGCGTTCAAATCATAGTGTGCCGCAAGAAGGCATCAATGAGTTGTTGGTCAAGTATGCGCAGGCTGGTAAACGGGTTTGTCGACTCAAAGGCGGTGATCCGTTTATCTTTGGCCGTGGGGGCGAAGAAATTCAGGAGCTTTTTGCTGCGGGTATTCCGTTTCAGGTGGTGCCCGGCATTACCGCTGCCTCGGGATGCTCGGCATATGCCGGTATTCCACTGACCCATCGTGACTATGCGCAGAGCGTACGGTTTTTAACAGGACACTTAAAAGCCGGATCTCCAGAGCTGCCATGGAAAGAGCTGGTCTATGAAAATCAGACCTTAGTACTGTATATGGGGCTGGTCGGACTTGAACAGATTTGCGAGCAACTGATTGAACATGGTCAGCGGCCTGATATGCCTGTGGCCCTGATTTCAAAGGGTACTACGCCAGAGCAAAAAGTTGTTGTGGGAACATTACAGACCATCGCATCGAAAGTACTTGAGCACCACATTCATGCACCGACGCTGACGATTATTGGTGAAGTGGTGAATTTACGTGATCAGCTTCAATGGCATGATTCAGGGTCGAAAATTGCCTAATCCCATCCGTTCAGGTGTATCACCTGAACTTGTTTAATCTAAGTGACAAGCGAGTAGTTAAGTGATTCACGTTGTTTTGTTTGAGCCTGAAATTCCTGCCAATACCGGTAATATCATACGCTTGTGCGCCAATACAGGTGCGCAGTTGCATTTGGTACGTCCGTTAGGATTTGAGCTGGATGATAAAAAGCTTAAACGTGCTGGGCTGGATTATCACGAATATGCGCGCATGAAAATCTGGGACAATATCCAATTATGCCTAGATGATTTACAGCATCAGGGGGTTAGCGCGGTTTTTCCTCTGACCACCAAAGGCACATCGACCCCGCATACAGTCGATTTAAATCGACCTATTGCACTATTGATGGGGCCTGAAACGCGTGGATTGCCAGAAGCGGTACGCTTAATGTTTCCTCAAGAAAACTGGATTCGTTTGCCGATGGCAGAAAATTCTCGCAGTTTAAATCTGTCTAATGCTACGGCTGTAATTGTATACGAAGCATGGCGTCAGCAAGGTTTTAAAACCTTATCGGCAGTTTAAATGGTCTAGTAAGGTGTTTATTTTGTTCTGTAGCTTAGAGCAACAGAAATAAAAAAGGCGCGATGCGCCTTTTTTATTTCTTGGTTTATAACTTGTCGTCAAACTCATTATGCTGAGGTGCTGAGTATTTAAAACCTTTGGTTTTATAACCTAAGTACAAAATACCAAACATTGCCCACCACAAACCGTATTTCAGCGCAGTGTCTTCAATTTCAAGCCACATGGCAAAAATACTGAAAAAGCCCAACAACGGAATGATCACAAAGTTTAAGATATCTTTAAAGTTTTTGGTGCGTCCATCACGAAGTGCATAGCGTGAAATGACCGACAGATTCACGAAGGTGAATGCTGTTAGGGCACCGAAACTGATCATTGAGATAATGATATCTAAGTCCATAAAGCCTGCAGCCAAGGCAACCATACCTACAATCATAATATTGTAAGACGGGGTATAACTGCTGCTGCTGATATGGCCAAAAATCTTCTTGTTGATAATCCCGTCACGGCCCATTACGTACATCAAACGCGATACGCCTGCATGTGCCGAAATACCCGACGCCATAACGGTCACAATTGCAAAAGCCAATACGTATGACTGAAACAGTGATCCACCTACAAGCATCAAGATATCAGGCTGGGTGGCTGCAATATCAGCAAAGTAGCTTTTTGGATCGCCCGGGAAATAAATCTGGATGAAGTACGTGCTAGCAATAAAAATGACACCCGCCAACAACGCTGTCAGAAAAATTGCTTTAGGTAGCGTTTTTTCCGTATCTTTGGTTTCTTCAGCCAGTGAGCTTAATGAGTCAAATCCGGTAAACGAGAAGCATAGCAAGGTGGCACCCGTTACGATTGCACCCAAGGAGGTCAGTTCGTTCCAAAAAGGTTCGAGGCTCCAGAGCTGATAGCGTGTTTCAGCAGTCATTGGTCCGTCTGCATTTAAGCCCATCTGGAGTTTTTCATAGACCAGATAAGTAAAGACGGCAATCACAATCAATTGAACCAAAACAATCCAGCTATTGAAATGCGCGACGAATTTCGCACCACGAAGGTTCACTCCCGTCATAAATGCGGTCAGTACAATGACCCAGACCCAGTGATTCACTGATGGGAACAACGCCTGTAAATAAATGACAGCCAGAATGATGTTGACCATAGGCGAGAGCAGATAGTCCAGCCATGATGACCAGCCGACCATAAAGCCAACATTGGGATGAATCGATTTTTGCGCATAGGTGTACGCAGATCCGGAAGACGGATAGCGACGAATCATATGGCCATAACTGATCGAGGTCAGCAAGATCGCAATCAGAGCAATGATATACGATGTGGGTACATGATGATGACTTTCTTCTGATACTAGGCCAAAAGTGTCAAATAGGGTCATCGGTTGAATATAAGCCAAACCGATGATAATGATGTGCCAGAGTCCTAGCGTCTTTTGCAGTTTAGCCGCAGGTTGAGTCCCAGTGTGAGTTGTCAACGGCGTATCCTCATAATCGTTGATCAAGGATCAGTCATGTCTGTTAAGGATCGTTTGAGACGAACGATCCCCCCTATACAAAAAGTAAAGTGCGCCAATCTATCCTAAAATGGGGCCTTTTGTCAGTAACTTTGTTGAATTTTTAGCAAATTTTTTGCCAACTTGACCAGTAAAAAAAATGAATAAAAATTCATCTAAAAATAAAAGAGTCTGAACTTAAAGTAAATTCAGACTCTTAGCAAAATGATAAAAAAATGAAGAATTACCAAGCTTTTTTCAAAATCGCTTTTAGATCAGCTAAGCTCGCTTCTTTTGGGTTATAAATAATTGAGCCATCATTGAGTGCTTTTTCAGCCACTTCATCGAGCTGAGCTTCGCTTATTTTGCCTGTTTCACGTAAGGTACGTGGCAGTTTGGTCATGCTGAATAAACGATCACGCATGGCCAAAATGGTGGAAATGGCCTTGTCTGCACGTTGATTGGCTGGTGTTTGTGCATAAATATCAGCGCCAGCCAGTGGCAGCAAGAGGTCGGCAATTTTTGGACCATTCACGTCTTTGTTGTATTCAAGCACGTACGGTAAGAATAGATTCATACATAAACCGTGCGGCAAATGCGCAACTGCACCCAAAGCATGACCGAGTGAATGCACCAGACCGACCATCGAATTTGAAAAAGCAATGCCGGCCATGGTAGAAGCTTGTGCCAGTTCAAGACGGCCTTGGGCATCGTTTGGATTTTCAATGACTTGAAACAGATGCTCGCTGATTTTTTTAATTCCGGCGCTGGCGTAAGCATCGCTAATTGGATTTGCGGCTAGGCAGGTATAGGCTTCGACACAGTGGGTTAAAGCATCCATACCAGTCATTGCAGTGAGATGAGCGGGTAACGTCAGGGTCATGCGCGGATCTAAAATGGCGGCATGTGGCATCAAATAGTTCGAAGCAAAGGCCATTTTGACATTTTTTTCCGTATCTGACACAACGGCCACCATAGTGGCCTCAGAGCCTGTACCTGAGGTGGTCGGAATAACAAAAAACGGCTTTAACGGTTTAGGCAGATTGTGGGCACCTGAATATTTTAAGAGATCATCACCGCCCTCAGAAACCAGAATATTGGTGGCTTTCGAGGTATCAATCACGGAGCCACCACCAATGGCAATAATGGCATCACAGCCATGTTCACGATACAACTCTGCTGCACGTCGAACCGTTTGCAGGCTAGAGTCGGGTGGAACATCATCAAAAATATAACCAATTACCGTATCGGTTGAGCCAAATGCTGCTTCGATGGGTTCGAGTAACTTGTTGGCACGCACGCCTTTGTCGGTAATGATAAAGGCTTTTTTTGCGCCCAAGGTAGCCAGTTCAAACGGAATATGTTCAAGCGCGGCATGGCCAGCAATCACTTTGACAGGACAGAAAAACTCATAGTAAGGCTTGGCCATGTTAAATACTCCGTTTTAAGTATGATTGTGCGACTTTAAGATAAATATGGGCAGCGCCGGTCAATTTGTCCTTCAATGCCAACTCGCTTGGGTACTCTTTTACTGCAAGTGAAGCCACGACTTTAGGTAAAATCAAGGCTTCCATTTTATTTAGACACCGTACCAGACGAATTGCATACGACAGATCACCATCAGCAATCATACGGTCATTGGCAAATGCCTGTGCGGTACTTTCCTGAAAAGAAAACACTAAAAAAGCATGACTCAAATGCTTAAAGGTAATGGTGAGATCGGGTTTGATGTCGGTATTGGAAAGTAACTGAAGACGTTTATCTGGTGTTACCCGTGCCACGAAAGCTGGACCATGTGGAAAAACGTTCATTGATAAAACAAAATTGGCTGGAAACTTGGCAACTTCCTGTTGAATCTCTTGATCGACTTCACTTGCCATGGCAAGCCCGCGCCCAATCACATCCATCATGAGTTTGACGTAGCTCAGCTGCAATGCAGGTTTAACGGCTTTTATTGGAATCACTCTACTTTCCCTTTGCAGTTTCTAATTTTATTTAGAGTATTTACTCTAATTGATTTTTTGATGATCGAAAAGTGATTTATCGTGTGATGACTTGTACGTCACTAAAATCTTCGCGGGATTTAAAATAGTTCACTACCTGATCGCATAACTGTTCAAAGCTAGGATAGGCAACCAGTAAGTCACATAACCGCACCATTTCGAGCCCAGCATAACCACAAGGATTAATACTTTGAAAGCCACTCAGGTCGCAATCGATATTTAAAGCCAGCCCATGATAACTGCGTCCGCGACGAATTTTAAACCCCAGTGAACCAATTTTACGCCCTGCAACATAGACACCCGGGGCATCAGCTTTGGCATAAGCTTCAATGCCATAAGCTTCAAGCAGATCAATCATGAGTTGTTCAGCAAAAGAAACCAGCGTTCGAACATTCCATTTCAAACGGTTCAGATCAAATAAAAAGTAGATCACCATTTGTCCCGGGCCATGCCACGTAACCTGACCGCCTCGATCAGATTGAACTACAGGAATGTCGGTTTGCAGCAAGATATGTTCTGGCTTTCCAGCCTGACCTTGAGTTAAAACAGGCTGATGTTGCAAAATCCACAATTGATCGGGAGTATCGGCATCCCGCTCATTGGTGAGGGTTTTCATTTCATCAAACAGATCGGCATAGGGATGCAACTGGGTGTATTGTCGAATGACGAGTGTGGGTTTTAAAACAGTATCATTCACAGATCGTATCTCTTCGTGTTTGAAGTGAAAGCAGAAATTAGATAGGCAAATAAAGAAAAACACGCCACAGGGCGTGTTTTAAAGCTTAAAGTGCAGTACGAATCAGTGGGCAAGCCGCCAAATCTGCATACAGTGCGTGCACTTGTTCAAGTTCTTCAAAGCGCAATTGCGCTGTTAAAGAATGATATTTTCCTGTACGTGATGGTTGCACCTTGATTGATGCAGCATCAAATTCAGGAAAGTGCTTCTGCAAAATATCAACAACAGCTACGCGAAGCTCATCTCCTGCATTACCAATCAATTTGATTGGATAATCCATTGGAAAAACCCAAAGATGTTCTTGTAATTCACGAGAAGGAGTGCGGTCTAACATATCAGTCTCCATAGTTAATGCCTGCGAAGATGCAGGCATTAAAGTATTTGGATCTTAAATGGGGGCAGTCACCTGAGTATCAAGTGACTACGGATCAGCAGTGCTTAGTCATTTTCAAGGAATGAACGTAAATGTTCAGAACGTGAAGGATGACGCAATTTGCGCAGTGCTTTCGCCTCAATCTGACGGATACGTTCACGTGTCACATCAAACTGCTTACCCACTTCTTCTAGCGTATGATCCGTTGGCATATCGATACCAAAGCGCATTTTCAAGACTTTTGCTTCACGTTCAGTCAAGTTTTCAAGCACTTCACGTGTTGCTTCTTTTAAGCCTTCCGAGGTTGCCGCATCAACTGGTGAAGTGATGTTTGAATCCTCGATAAAATCACCCAAATGCGAATCTTCGTCATCACCGATTGGTGTCTCCATCGAAATCGGCTCTTTGGCGATTTTAAGCACTTTACGGACTTTTACTTCGTCCATTTCCAAACGTTCACCCAGTTCTTCAGGTGTCGGTTCACGGCCCATTTCTTGCAGAAGCTGGCGAGATACACGGTTGATCTTGTTAATGGTTTCAATCATGTGTACCGGAATACGGATGGTACGTGCTTGGTCGGCAATCGAACGGGTAATGGCCTGACGAATCCACCATGTTGCATAGGTCGAAAATTTATAACCACGACGGTATTCAAATTTATCAACCGCTTTCATCAAGCCGATGTTCCCTTCTTGAATGAGATCAAGGAATTGCAAACCACGGTTGGTGTACTTTTTCGCAATTGAAATGACCAGACGCAAGTTGGCTTCAACCATTTCTTTCTTGGCACGACGTGCTTTGGCTTCACCAACAGCCATACGTTTAGCAATTTCTTTGATCTCGCGAACGTTTAGATCCAGATCTTTCTCGATTTCAGCAATTTTTTGCTGGAAAGCCAAGATGTCTGGGCGCACCTTTTCAAGATGGCCTTTGGTTTCGGCTGGTGCTTTTGCAATCTGTTCTTCAAGCCAGCTTGGGTTTGACTCTTGTCCCGGGAATGTAGTACGGAACTGGGTACGATCCATGCGACCACGACGGACAGCATAACGCATCACTTCACGTTCGTTAGAACGAATCTGCTCGTGTGTACCCCGAATCATCTCAGAGATAATATCAAACAGGCGAGGCGTGAACTTAAACATCATGAACACAGTGGCCAAAGACTCAAGTGCAGCTTTGGCTTCGTCGCTGTTACGGCCATGTTTGGCAATCACAGATTTAGTGTTGTTCCACGCAGCTTCGAGTTCTTCAAAGCGAACTTTTGCAATTTCTGGATCTGGGCCTGAATCGCCTTCAGAGTCATCATCGCTTTCAGACTCTTCCTCTTCTTCATCCTCGTCATCGAGCTTGACCTCTTTGGTCGATTTAGTCGATGCATCATCGTCTTGATCAATCTCGGCTTCTTCTTCCAGAACTTCTGGAATCTCTTCGTCTGATTCAGGATCAAGATAACCAGACAAAATGTCGGCTAGACGGCGTTCGCCAGTCACATAATCATTATATTCTTGTAATACAACTTCAACAGCATTTGGCCAGTAAGCAATCGAATGAAGAACGTCACGAATACCTTCTTCAATACGTTTTGCAATGCTGATTTCGCCTTCGCGCGTTAAGAGTTCAACCGTTCCCATTTCACGCATGTACATACGTACAGGGTCTGTTGTACGGCCCGGTTCATTTTCCACAGACGCAAGTACAGCTGCAGCTTCTTCTTCTGCAACTTCATCGGCTTCTGTCGAATCACCGAACATCGTATCATCAGATTCAGGTGCACGTTCATGCACAGGAATACCAACGTCTTGAAGCATCTGGATAATGTCTTCAATCTGTTCGCTTTCTGTGATTGAGTCTGGGAGATGATCGTTAACCTCAGCGTAGGTTAAGTAACCTTGTTCTTTGCCTCGGCTAATCAGAGCCGCTACTTGAGAAGTAGGGGAATGCATATCGCTCATCTTTGCTTACTCTTCGTTGAATCTGTGGCAGTAAAAAACCGTGCATGATAGCACAATTCGCTATAAATGTTTTCAATTTGATCGATCAGATATAAATGAAAAAAATCTTTGATTTCACAGCTATTTTTTGAATATTGGGACAAAACGAATGTTTTTCAAGTGCAATGCCTGTTTATTTTTTCTTCCTGCTTCGCACATGATTCTCAACACTATCAAGACTTTTCTGAATATACAATTTTTTTGACGAAAAAAAATTCAAAAACCCTGAATTTATGAAAAAAAATAAATAAAACTTGACAAGAATTTTAAAGGGAGATAAATAGCGCCTAGAACATTCACATTTTTTCATTATGAGGTAGTTTTAGTGTCTTCTACAGATTTTGAATTAGATGATAACTACGGTGATGATGATGATGTTAGTTTTGATGAAGCATCAGGCAAAATCAGTGCCAAAGAATCATTAGAAAAGCGTCGTTTGATTGACGATCTACTCGCGCAGCGTCGATTGGAGCGTGAGCTGAAAGATTTTGATTATGATCTTGATGATGATGATCTTGATGACGACGACGAAGACTAACATAAATCAGATGTAGTCCATCTACGGCTGAAAATGATATGCTACAGCCTATTTTTATGAAATTGGATACACAATGAGTACTTTGAATTTAGACCTGTTGAGCGATTATCTTGACGGTGACCAAAACGAATACGGTCTGGATTTTGCAGCTACTCATGGTTTTTTGTGTGCCATTGCGGTTGGACCACAGTTTGACCGCTGGTTAAATGAATTGTTTGAAGGCAATCAGAAAAGTGTGCCAACAGCAATCATTGAACAGATCAACATTTGGCTTGATCAGATTCGCCAAAATCTGGCTAATGAAGAAGGAATCGAGTTTCCTTTTGAAATTGAAGAAGCCGACACCGAGTCAAGTTTGGGCGACTGGAGCGTTGGTTTTGTCGATGCGATGTTTCTCAACGAAGATGCATGGTTTACACCAGAGCATGAAGAGCAATTGGTCGATTTGACTTTGCCGATTATGGTGTTCAGTGGCATTGATGAAGAAGATCCACAAATGGAATCTTTCCGTCGTAATGGTCAGTTGATGGATGAGCTGGCGGAAGAAATTCCAGAGAACCTAAACGAATTGTATTTGATGTACCATACACCCAACTAAAACGTTTTCGTGCTGCTTTTCGTCAAGTAGTTAAACGCAATGTTTGGCTTATTGGTTTAAAGCTGCGACTTGAACACACAAAAAACACCTCTAAAGAGGTGTTTTTTATTTTCATTTAGCGCGATAAATGCCAGATTTTTTCTTGTGCTTGTCGTCCTTTGTGTTGTTCTGATAATTCCACATGCGCCAGTTGTCGAATTGAATATTGCGATGCATAAAGCTGTTTAATTTCTTCTGTCTCGACCGAGAAAGGCGGGCCTTGAAAACTGTCTTGATCATACTGGTAACTCACCAGAAGCTGCACTGCGCCTTGAGTTATATCGATCAGATGCTGTGCGTAGCGGGCACGCATTTCAGGCGGTAATGCAATTAAGGCTGCGCGGTCATAAATTGCATCGATCTGCCCAATCTCTACATTGGATACATCGAAAAAATCACCAACAAAAAGATCGATTTCTGGATGATGATAGTGAACACATGCTTCAAGCTGTTTTTGTTCAAATACAATGCCCAGATCATCTTTCAACTGTTGCATCAAAGCATGAACTGCAACAGGACTCAGTTCAATCGCCACCACGCGAAAACCTTGTATGAGCAACCAGCCAATATCCAAAGTTTTCCCACTTAAAGGCACCAAAATACGAGCATGTGGCTGGAGTGATAAAGTAGATAAATACTGAATTAAGTAATCATTGGGCTGTGGCTGATGAAAACCAATTCGATTTTCTTGCCAGCGTTGATGCCAAAAATCTTGTTGCATGCCACTATCCTTTGTTTAAAGTATAAGTTGTAACGAGTTAAACCACGTTATTGAATAGATGAATTGCTAAATATAGTCCTATACCAAATACACCATGAGCAAAAACACTTTTAAGTCGCGCTTGCCACGCAGAGGGCACTCGTCGCGCAGCAATTCCAAATCCGAAACAAGGCTGCATTATAAAAAAGGGTATAAGCACGGTGAATAAACCAAATCCCACAGCACAAAAGAACAGAGGTTGCTGTTCGCTAGGGATTGCTAAATAATAAAGACCAGCAAAGCCTACACCAATCATATAATGTGCGAGCCAGCCCACCCATTTTTCATGGGTAAGTCGAGCTGAGTTAATGATATTACGATGACAAAAAAATCCTTTTGGCATAGATAAAAGCCACCGACCCACCAATGAATAGTCCAGTGATTGCACTCCAAACCAAAATTTTAACGCTGCGCTAGAAAGATCCATACAGATTGTTGCAGCCACACCGATCCAGAAAATATATACCACTTCCATTATTGCTTTAGCCTGATAAAGTAAGATACTACAGTCTACAAATTGAAGTGAACTTCAAGTCAAGATGAATGAGATCACGATTTCAACGCTTGTCCGTCAGACCGGATTAACAAGCTCAGCGCTGCGATATTATGAACGCATGGGCTTAATTCGTTCTATTGGGCGTAAAGGTTTGCAACGCGTCTTTTCTGAGCAGGTGTTAGAACAACTCGCTTTGATTGAATTAGGTAAAAAGGCAGGATTTAGTATTGCTGAAATTAAAGCCATGTTGGGGCGGCCAGATTCACAGGTAGATAAATTAAAACTTGAGGAAAAAGCACAGGAACTGGAGCAGAAAATAAGAGAACTTGAATCGCTCAGAAAAATGCTAAACCATGCCACGCAGTGTAGTTTTATCAATCCGTTGGAGTGCCCAAAGTTCAAGCGCATCATGGCATTGTCCAAAGCTGGATCAGTTTTAATCACTAAAGATTAAGATATCGAAGTGAAATGAACTATATTTAAGCTTTGCGTTTGAAGAATTTTCTATACAACCACATCAAACCTAACACTGCAACAATTGCCAAAATGACATATCCCACACGATGCATGATTGCAAACATGAGTGCTTGATTTTCACCAAAGTAAAAGCCCACACAAGCTAAAAATGTGGTCCAGATCAGTGTACCCAAGCTACTGTAGAGCATAAATTTCCAAAAGGGCATATGACTCATGCCAGCCGGAATACTAATGAGGGAGCGAACAGCCGGAATCATGCGTCCGAAAAAGACAATTCTGTGACCATAATGCTCAAACCATTCAAGTGCCTTGTGTACGTCTTTGCACTTAATGAATAGATATTTGCCATAACGGTCTACAAGTTTAAATAAAGATTCTTGAGAAATCTTACGACCCAAAGCATACAAAACGGCTGCGGCAACAATCGAACCAAAGCTGCCAGCAACAATCACACCGACAATCTGTAACTGACCACGTGAGGCGGTGTAGCCTGCACTGGGCATAATAATTTCAGAGGGAATAGGAGGGAAGACATTGTCTAGAAACATTAAGAAGGCGATGCCCAAATAGCCTAAACGTTCAATAATCTGTATGACCCAATTTTCCATAGAATTGAATTGGTAAATAAAAAGATAGTAATGACAGTGCTTTAAATTTCAAAGATTTGTTATGTAAATTTATACATTGGCCTACTGTGATGCTCAAAAATGCTGAGGCGTAATTTACGATCGAGTGTCGTATCAAGCGTACTGTCAGCAGTAAATCCTGCTGTCAAATTGTAAATATTGCGCTATTTGTTGGGTGAATCGTATAAGGTAAAACGGTAAAACCACCATATAAACTTTTATTAATCCAAATGAAATAACGAATTAAAAAGTCAAATGATCTAAAGGCATCAGCATGCAAAAAATAGAAATAACGCAAGCAACTCCGCAAGATTTAGATTGGATCGTCGCGCTTTACCAAGCCAATACCAAACAACAGCTTCAGCAGCCAGTGCAGGGCTTTGTGCAGGATAATCCGCATTTTGAGCAGTTGGCACAAAAATGGATTGAGTCTTCATCGATTTATAAAGCTGAAATTGGGCAGCAGCCTGCAGGTTTTCTGGTACTTCAGCAGATGCTTTCAATGAATGGCCCTGAAATTATTCAGTATATTCATCAACATGCCGATATCTTGGTGTTGAATGAAAGCCATCTGGCCGATATGCGTTATGCCACGTATGGACCTATTTTAGTTCATCATGATTATCGGGGCATGGGTGTTGCTAAGCGCTTATATGATCAGGCGATCCAAGATTTAAAACAGCAATCTTTTGATGCCTTGATTGCTTTTATTGATCTTGAAAATTCTACCTCGCTAAAAGTACATATCGATGGATTGAGCATGCGTATTATCGATAAAGTTGTACTTGCTTCAGGTCAGTTTTATATCATTGGTCAGGTCGTATAGAAACAAAAAAGCCGAAACAGTGTTTCGGCTTTATGATGTATTGATGAATTAAAGACGTTTACGTTTCGCGGCTGCAATTTGTGATTGACGCATACGGAAACCTTCTTTTTGTTTTTCTGTGGTTTTGTCTATGCAGTATACACACGATACGCCGTGTTCATAACTTGGAAGCGCCACCTCTTCAGGTGTGAGCGGCCAGCCACATGCATGGCATTTCACATTTTGGCCTTCTTCGACACCGTGAGTGACTGCTGTACGGCCATCAAATACGAAACATTCACCTTCCCACATGCTTTCTTCGGCAGGTGTTTCCTCTAAGTACTTTAAAATACCGCCTTTAAGGTGATACACCTCTTCAAAACCTTCTTGGAGCAATAAGGAGGTTGATTTTTCACAGCGAATCCCGCCCGTACAAAACATCGCAATCTTTTTATCTTTATGCTGTTCCAGATTCTTTTTCACATAATCTGGAAACTCACGGAAAGTTTCTGTTTTAGGATCGATCGCGCCTTTAAATGTCCCGGCCTTGTACTCATAATCATTTCGGGTATCAATCAGAATAACATCGTCACGACGGATCAAATCATTCCACTCTTTTGGATCTAAATAATGTCCAACCAGATCACGTGGCTTCACTTCCACACCCAAAGTCACAATTTCTTGTTTGAGTTTGATTTTCATTTTTCGAAATGGCTTGTCTGAGCTATGCGATTCTTTGTATTCCATCGCATTGAAGCCTTCATTCAATAAAAATTGACGAATAGTATCAATTGCGTGGCGATCACCTGCAACGGTACCGTTAATGCCTTCACTCGCTACGATTAGAGTTCCACACAGATTGATGGTTTTGACCAGATCAAGAAGACGTTTTTGCAAATCTGCAGCATCGGCTACTTCTTTAAATTGGTACAACGCGGCAACCACCCAATCATTGGTCGCTTGCTGTTCTACAGGTGCAAGCTGTTCTACAGTAGCGTTCATGGAAAACTCCAAACATAGATAACAAAAATTTAGGCGCATATTCTAGCTCGAATTTTTCCAATTGGCGAGAATTCAATACATTTTATAGGGATTTATTTGTCTAAGATGGAATGTGTAAAAATGTCTAAGTTTTATTCAAAATCACAGGATGGATTTTAAAGTTTAAAGACTAAATATTGTGTTTTTTTAGATAAAGCATACAATATATAGTAGTTTTTGGCGTTTATGAGTCATCTTATAAACGCGTATTGTAATTAATCGATAGGGAGATAAGTGTGACGCAAGATCGACGCATTACCACTTTGACGCCTTGCGCAGGGCGCTGTTCGACGACGTTTGGAGATAACGTCTGCCGTGGTTGTCGTCGTTTTAGCCATGAAATTATTCATTGGAACAGTTACACCCCAGAGCAGCAATTAAGCATCTGGACACGTTTAGACATTCAGTTAGATCAGATTCTAATTCCGATGCTCCCTCATGCCAATCTGGCGCAAGCTTTCGCGTTTCTCAAATTAAAGCGCGTACGTCTGTTTGAGCATGCATCTACTGGCCGCACTTTATATCATGCCTTGAAAGTGTGCGAAAAAAATATCTATCTGGCTGATGAAAGTGGTCTAGGTATTCAAAGTCACCAAGTCAAACCGCTCTGGCAAGAGTTCGAACGTCGCATTTTATCCTTGGCTCAGGCCAGCTATGATTTTGCATGGTTACGCGCCGATGGCATGAAACAACACTTACTCGAAACGGTAGAAGATGACTTTTAAAAAAAGCCCGATGTCGGGCTTTTTTTGATCTGATAATCTTAAATTTGATGCTTTAGGCGATACTGCACTAATTCTTCAATGGTAATTACGGTCAAATGATGAGTTTGTGCATACGCCAATACCTGAATACCTGCTGCCATTGTGCCATCTGGATTGGTCAATTCACATAACACGCCCGAAGGTTTTAAGCCTGCCAAACGTGCCAGATCAATTGTGGCTTCGGTATGACCACGGCGAGCCAATACGCCACCATCACGTGCGCGTAAAGGGAAGACATGGCCTGGACGATTTAGATCACTGGCGACCGCACCATCTTTAATGGCAGCTTGAATGGTGGTAACACGGTCTTTGGCTGAAACGCCTGTGGTGACGCCATGTGCAGCCTCAATGGTGACGGTAAAGGCGGTATGAAACTGGCTGGAATTGTTTTGTACCATAGGAGGTAGCTCAAGATGATCGGCCAGTTGTTCTGAGAGGCAAAAACACACAATGCCTGAACCGTCTCGAATCATACGCGCCATGGTCTCTACATTGAGAGTTTCGGCTGCCACAATCAGATCGGCTTCATTTTCACGATCAAAATCGTCCATCACCAATATTGGTTTTCCGGCACGCATATCTTCAAGTGCTTGCTGAATACGTTGTTCGGCTGGAGAGAGGGCAGAGAAGAAAATTTCGGGTTGAATCAAACTAGACATATGAAATGCTCACGTAATGGACTGTACGGTTAAACATTTCAGGACTGATGAGAAATGGGGGCGCAGCAATACCACCCCAAAATGGTGGTATCGTAAAACGTCGTCTTCTTTCATCCGGACTATACCGTCGGCTCTGGAATTACACCAGATCTGCGCTGAAAGCATGACTCACTTTGCTGCGCTCGCGGGCTTGCTCGTGCTGAGCTTACCGCCGGTGGGGAATTGCACCCCGCCCTGAAGCGATGTGTGAATAGTATAGCGTTTTTTGCATGATTTCCGAGAGCCTTTTTTAGAACAATCAGTTCTATGCATAGTGTAAATTTTGCTTTGCCAAGCGGTACAAACACAAAAAAGCCCGCAGATTGCGGGCCTTTGGGCGTACAGTCATTTAAGCGACTTGTACCGGAATACAGTTTGCCGTGTGGTTGACGGTATTATCTGGATTTGCATACACTAAACGCGGTTTGTGCGCATTTGCTTCGACTTCGGTAAAGTCACCAAAGGTTGCAATAATAACTAGATCACCTACATCTGCCTGATGTGCAGCGCCACCATTCACCGAAATAATGCCTGAACGTTCTTCACCACGAATGGCATAAGTGGTAAAGCGTTTGCCATTGGTGACATTCCAGACATGAATTTCTTCATATTCACGTATCCCTGCCAAATCCATCAAGACACCATCAATCGCACAAGAGCCTTCATAATGAAGTTCGGCATGTGTGACTACGGCACGGTGAATTTTGCATTTTAATAATCGAGATAGCATGGCCAGCGTCTCCTGAGTTGACATAAGCGTCTGATCTTGTCCTTGAATCGGCACACGTTCACATCATTGTGAGCGAGTATGCGCATTTTGCTCTGATTCAAATCGCATGGCAAGCCTGATTGTTCAACAATTTATGCTAATTTGGCTTATATGCATTAATTTGGTTCATGGCTTGAGAGATTTGGCCGTCGACCAACAGTCTTAACTTTGACAAGGCATGATGAATGGCATCGTCCATAAGGCTCTGTTCGCTTTGTGGTGCTTTACCCAAAACGTGCCCAGAAACGCGATCTTTCGATCCAGGATGACCGATTCCAATTCTTAAGCGGTGAAAGTTTGGCCCAATATGCGGCACAATATCACGTAAACCATTATGACCGCCGTGTCCGCCGCCTGTTTTTAAGCGAATCACACCTGGGTCCATATCTAGTTCGTCATGCGCAATCAGAATAGATTCAGGGGGAATTTGATAAAACTTTGAAAAAGGAACAACACTTTGTCCCGAACGATTCATGAAGGTCGTTGGAATTAAAAGACGGACATCGTGTCCTTCAATTTGGCCCCGTCCTGTATATCCATGAAACTTTGGATCTTTTTTTAATGTAATGTGATACTGATCTGCAAGTTGCTCAACAAACCAGAATCCTGCATTATGACGGGTCTGGGCGTATTCCGTTCCCGGATTACCCAGACCAACAATTAGCGAAATCTTAGACACTAATTTACGCCTTGAACACTTATGCGCGTTTGAAGTCAGCGTGCATAGGCGTGTTTTTAGCAGGGTGACGTTGTAACGCTTGGATTTTCACGTTTTCAACTTTGTCACCAAGTTTGATTTCAACAACTTCTTCAAAGAAAGCGTTGTTATCAAGCGCTTTAACAAGTTCACGAAGTTCGATTGTTACTGCTACAGGCTCAGCTTCACCACCATAGATGATTGCTGGAACAAGCGCTTCGCGACGAAGGCGGCGGCTCGCACCTTTCCCTTGCTTGTCTTCGTTACGCGCAGTAGCGTTAAGTACAAAATTTGCCATGAGATAAATCCTCATTAAAGTAAAATAAACTAAACTTGCGACCAGTTTAGTGATAGAAAACCCCAGCCAAGGCCAGGGTTTGAAAAATTCGGGCTATTATAGATAACTATCAAACATCGCGCTAATAGATTCTTCGTTATTAATACGACGAATTGTTTCAGCGACCATGCTTGCTACAGATACTTGGCGGATTTTGCCTAAATTCAATGCTTCAGGAGAAAGCGGAATGGTGTCAGTGACTACCAATTCGTCAAGCACAGAATTTTGCAAGTTTTCTAATGCCTTACCTGATAAAACAGGGTGAGTGGCATAAGCAACAACACGACGAGCACCAAATTGTTTCAGTGCATCGGCAGCTTTGCAAAGTGTACCGGCAGTATCAACCATATCGTCAACAATGACACAGTCACGATCTTTCACATCACCAATCAAATGCATCACTTGTGATTCATTTGCTTTTTGACGACGTTTGTCGATGATTGCAAGGTCGATATCACCCATTTGTTTTGCAACAGCGCGTGCACGTACCACACCACCAACGTCAGGTGAAACCACCATCAAGTTGTCATGCGATTGCTGACGCAAATCTGCAAGCAGGGCAGGCGTACCGTAGATGTTGTCGACAGGGATATCGAAGAAGCCTTGGATCTGGTCAGCATGAAGGTCGATCATGACAACACGGTCTACACCCACAGTGGTTAGCATATCTGCAACAACTTTTGCGGTAATAGGAACACGTGCTGAACGCGGACGACGATCTTGACGAGCATAGCCAAAATACGGAATAACAGCGGTAATACGACCAGCGCTAGCGCGACGTAATGCATCTGCCATCACCAAGATTTCCATCAGGTTATCATTGGTTGGAGCACATGTAGGCTGTACGATGAAAACGTCTTTACCACGAACATTTTCAGTAATTTCTACTGAAATTTCCCCATCAGAAAAGTGACCGACTGAAGCAGCACCGAGAGGAATATGTAAATGGCTTACGACTTTCTGGGCGAACTGTGGATGAGCATTTCCACTAAAAACGACAAGATTGGGCATGAAGCACCCTTGGCGGTTGGCATGTAATGAATTTGGATGGCAGGGGCGGCTGGATTCGAACCAACGGATGGCGAGATCAAAACCCGCTGCCTTACCACTTGGCGACGCCCCTAATGCGGCAGAACTTTAATATTTTTGCCCGCTAATGTCAAGGAAATTGAGTATTAACGTGACAGTAAATTCAGTCTGACTTTATAAAGATATGGCAGGGGCGGCTGGATTCGAACCAACGGATGGCGAGATCAAAACCCGCTGCCTTACCACTTGGCGACGCCCCTAAAGTTGAAATCTGTAATGGCAGGGGCGGCTGGATTCGAACCAACGGATGGCGAGATCAAAACCCGCTGCCTTACCACTTGGCGACGCCCCTATTACAGAATTCTCAGGTGAAGATGGCAGGGGCGGCTGGATTCGAACCAACGGATGGCGAGATCAAAACCCGCTGCCTTACCACTTGGCGACGCCCCTAAATATCATTCTTTTACAAACATAAAGGAGATTGTTTTAACCCGTGAACCACATAAGCTTTACATGGGGCATGAGTTACAATTTCGTTCACATTCATATCGGAAGTGACCTCAGTAAAAACACAGGCACCTGTTCCTGTAAGCTGTGCAGAACCGAACTGATCGAGATACTGCATTGCTTCTTCTACTTCTGGATATAGGCTTCTAGCAAGTGCTTCAAAGTTATTTCCAAAATCAGAAGGCTTTATCTGATAGGCGCAAAATGTAGTGCGCTTAGAATCTCTTGTCAATGTTTTTTGCGAAAAAAGCAGTTGAGTGCTGATAAAACAGTCAGGTTTTAAAACAATGTATTGTTTTTGATCTAAATCTACAAAAGTAAGCTTTTCTCCGACTCCTTCGGCCCATGCATTTTTTCCATAAACAAAAATCGGGACATCTGCACCCAGACTTAAACCTAAATCTGCCAATTGATCAATTGTTAGGCTGCATTCCCAAAGGCTATTAAGTACCCGTAAGGTGGTGGCTGCATTGGATGATCCGCCACCTAGCCCTGCACCCATGGGAATATTTTTTTCTATCAAGATGTGTAAGCCACAGTACTTTGTTGCATATGGTTTGAGCAGTTGTGCGGCCCGGTAGATTAAATTTTGTGTCAGATCGACCTGCGCAATTCCCTCAATTTCAATTTCATGCTTGTCGTTTAATGGCGTAAAGGTGAGCCAATCATACAAATCAATCAGTTGAAAAATGCTTTGCAATTCATGATAGCCGTCGCTGCGACGGCCTGTGATATGTAAAAACAGATTCAGTTTTGCAGGTGAAGGAACGCGCATCATAAGGGGATTTGACTTAACGATTTTGAATAAGCATTGTAATACGATTTTCCTGATTATCGGCAAGCGCTTGCTTTAAAATCAGTTTGTTGGGAAGTTTTTGTTGATCGTTATAACTCAATGACACATCCCAATCATCTTCAACAATATTGGTTACACGGCCATTTTGATCTTGTGTCGTTTTTGCAGACATTGTGGCAGGTCTAGCTTGTACCCAGTTCACCAAATGCGTAATCGGAGCTTGCCAGCCAGTTGCACGCTGTAACAGCTCTTCAGGCGTTTGTGCAGTAATCAAGCCAGTTTTGGCGCTGTTTAAGCTCACTTGTCCGGGTTTGCCTGTAATTTGAGTTTTACCAACCCCTAAAATACCGCTGAGCTCAATATCAAATTGATCTTGATGCTGAGACCAAGTAAAAAAGGCGCTGCCAGACTGTTTTGGTGTGCGAACGCCAATTTTACCTTGTAAATCAAATTCATTAAGCTGTTCAGTTTGATTCTGAGTCGCCGGTGATTGCGTTTTGACGATATGCTGACAACCGGTAAAAAATAACGCACTCGAGCAGCATAGGGCAAGGGAAAGACGAGATGTGGTAAGCATAAATTAACTCTTTTTAGTTGCTGTCGGTAAAATTAGCGCATCGAGTTGCTTTAATTGTGGATCATTTGCATTTTTTTCTTTGAGCTGTTGTAACACTTGGCTAAATTCGGTCAGATTGCCTTGCATGTATAGGGCTTTGGCCAGCCGTACACCAATATTCACATTCTGGCTTATTGCATACGCCTTGCCTAGAGAGTCAATCGCTGCATTGAAATCATTTTGCAAAAAGGCGATATATCCCAAGGTATCTAAAATTGAGGCTTGTTCGGGGGCATATTCAAGGGCGAGTTGAGCATACTGACGAGCTTCATCTAAGCGTCGGTTCTGTAACGCCAGTGTATAAGCATAAGCATTCAGATAGGTCGGGCTATTTGGCTCGATGAGCAGCAACTGTTTTAATGTGCGGTCCAGCTTGTCGCGATCTGAGAAAGGATCCAGCATCAGCACTTCGGCATAGATCAGTTCAGGATCATCCGAAATATTTTTAATGGCTTCATCGAGCAAGCGCAATGCGGCTTTCTTGTTGCCCATTTTCTTTAAAATTTCGGCCTGTGCCTGATATAAAAAACTGGCATGCTGCGGATAATTGACCCGCTCTTGGGTTAAAAAACGTAAGGCATCGTTTAGATTACCCTGTTTTTCAAAAATCGACACCAGATTACGCCTAGACACCACATACAAGCTGCCATCGACCAAACGATAATACGCTTTTGCTGTTTCAAAGTGCTGCTTGCGCTCGGCATTGACGGCCAAATAATAATAGGCGTCATTCTGATATTTTGCAGAGTAACGTAAATCGACCAGATATTGCTCGGCTTTCTCGTAATATTTTAAATCGATACTGGTAAGGCCGGCAATAAACTTGGCATCTTCATTGTCAGGCCACATTTTGATAATGTCTTCGAGCTTTTTTAGCGCCAGTTGTGGCTCACTATGACGAATAAGAAAGCGCGCTTCAGCCAGTCGAACATCTAGGTTGTCTCGATGACGACGACTGGATTTTGCCAGCCATTTCTGTGTTTCTTCAATTTCGCCTAGGCTGGTCAGCAAATTGGCTTTCATTAAAATAAAGCCCGTGACCTTCGGACGCTTTTTTAGGGCCTTGTTGGTGTTGTTAAGCGCATCCTCTAAATGCCCATTTTGTGCCTCAAAGCCTGCAATCATGACCAAAATC
Organism: Acinetobacter soli; assembly: GCF_000760595.1. Taxonomy (GTDB): domain Bacteria; phylum Pseudomonadota; class Gammaproteobacteria; order Pseudomonadales; family Moraxellaceae; genus Acinetobacter; species Acinetobacter soli. Next base: position 109,947 of record NZ_BBNM01000009.1, read on the forward strand.
GAAGGGTTTTCTTTCTCTTTACTGGTTTTGAGTGTAGCCAATAAGTTTTCCCGATCTTCTTTGGATTCGGGTGCAATACCGGCAAGAATTTGCTCTAGATCGGCATTGGGGTCGATGGTTAAAATTTTATCCAGTGTATTGGCAGCCAGTTTGTATTCATGCGCACGCAGCGCAATATGTGCCAGATAAAAGAGTGCAGGCACATCTTCAGGCTCTTGAACCACCCAATGTGTTGCAATATCCAGAGCGGCTTTTAAATCGTTGTATTCGAGTGCAATATCGAGTGCACGCTGTTTAATGGTGGTTGAATTACTTTTTATTGCGAGTACAGTGTAGTTATGAATGGCGGTTGGAATATCATCATAAGCCAAGGCAAATTCGGCAATCATGCTTTGTTTAAGCGCATCGGTATTTAATGCGGCTGGATGAAATTCATCCACAGCTTGTCCGTGTGCTGTCGAAGCCATGCTACCGAGCAACAAGAATGTGGTAGAATATTGTCTAATGGATGTACCGTTTAACCGGTTATTCATTTGTCGCAATTTTTAGTAATCCAAGTAATGCTTTTTATGACACCGATATTGCACAATAGCATAAATTTAGCGAAATGATGATCTGATATGTCTTTCTTTGCATTGGGTGTCAACCATCAAACAGCTTCAGTCGAGTTGAGAGAACAAGTCGCGTTTAACGCAGAACGTTTACGCGATTTGTTGACTCAACAGCATCGTCATGCCGATTTAAACGATATGGTTGTGGTGTCTACCTGCAATCGTACCGAAGTCTATGCCATGACTGAGCATGCCGATCTGATTTTGAACTGGTTGGCCGAAACCAATGGTATTGAGATAAAACAGTTACTTCATCATGTTTATCGTTACCAAGATGCGCAGGCGGTCACACATTTAATGCGTGTAGCCAGTGGACTCGATTCGCTTATGTTGGGCGAGCCTCAAATTTTGGGGCAAGTCAAAAGTGCACTGGCTTTGTCTAAAGACGCACAAACCGTTTCTTCCGACTTAAACCGCATTTTTGAATACGCATTTTATGCAGCCAAGCGTGTTCGCTCCGAAACAGCGGTCGGTAGCCATGCTGTATCGATGGGTTATGCGGTTGCGCAATTGGCCTTACAGGTATTTAGTCAACCAGAAAAGCTTACCGTCATGATGGTTGCTGCTGGTGAAATGAACACTTTGGTGGCCAAACATCTGGCTGAAATGGGTGTGGCAAAGGTTATCATCTGTAACCGTAGTCAAGCGCGGGCAGAGCAGTTATCGCAAGAAATTGCCCATCAGGTAGAAGTCGAGATCATTGCATTTGATCAACTGGCCGACAATTTACACCGTGCTGATGTGGTGTCGAGTTGTACCGGAAGTTTACATCAGGTCATTTTTTATCAAGATATCAAGGCTGCACTCAAAAAACGTCGCTATAACCAGATGCTACTGGTCGATTTGGCTGTTCCGCGCGATATCGATCCGAAAGTCGAAACGCTAGACGGCGTATATCTGTATGGTGTAGATGACTTACAAAGCGTAATTGATGAAAATTTGGCGCAGCGGCGTCAGGCGGCAGTTGAAGCCGAAGTCATGGTGAGTCAACTTGCCAGTCAATTGCTCACCCAGCAAAAAATTCTGCAAGCAGGCAGTACAATTCATGCTTATCGTGCGCACAGTGAGCAGCAACAGCAGCTTGAGTTAGGCAAAGCCTTAGCTGCCTTGCAAAAAGGCCAAGCGCCTGAAGAAGTGATGACACAACTGGCGCATCGTTTGACCAAAAAGCTCATGCACCCCACATCGATATTGCTGCGCGAAGCGGCGCAACATGAACATCCAGACTATTTTGAGTGGATGAAAAATCAGCTCAATGATGTGTTTGAGCATGAGCGCAAGCCAAAAAATACAGCAGACTAAGTATTGTTAAGACAATAAACGTAAACTGATTTGCTTGGTCAATTCGTTCAGTTGCTGACGCAAATTACGCGATTCGATGAGCGAAATAGGCGTTTTGAGTTTCATTCTTAAATATTTTTCTTGTAAACCCAGTGCATATTCTTTGGCCAGTTTGTCGGCAGTTTCTGGTGCATGCATCAGATTTTGAAGGTTCGTTCGCTCCAAAATATCTGCAATTTCATGTCGATATAAATTACATGCGCCCAAAATATAATAGGTCGCGAGCTCTTGGTCGTCTGGCAACTCTTCAAAAACACGATCCAGTACCGATAAAATCTTGGCCAGAAGTTGATCTGGCGCGATCACGGCGCGTAAGGCCTCAAAATGAATATACAGATATGGATGTTGAATCAGCAGTGCAATCGCCAAGTCTTCATCTTTGGTCTGAATATTAAAGGACAACGATGCATCATGACTGACTTGCGGAGTAACCTTGCGCCCCAGTCCTAACTTTTCTCGAAACGACTGCGTTAACAAATAACGATATGACCCTTGTTTAGGCAATAAATCGGTCAGCTCGCGGAGTTCTCCCATGACCTGACTTTTTCCTTCAGGCGTTGAAATATCGTGCTGCTGAGTGAGGTGTGCAAAAATGAAATCAGACAGTAATGGCGCCTGCTCAAGCAAGCGTTGAAAATGCTCGAGTCCTTCACGCCGAATGAGTGAGTCTGGGTCATGTTCTTTGGGCAATACAAAAAACTTGAGTTCCCGCCCATCATTTAAAGAGGGCAATGCAATTTCCAAAGTTCGACGTGCGGCTTTTTGACCGGCCGCATCGCCATCGAAAGCCACGGTAATGCGCGAGTTTTGCTTGAATAGCGTATTCAGGTGATCGACATTACTGGCCGTGCCTAACGTTGCTACGGCTCCATATACACCATACTGCTGCAACGCAATGACGTCCATATAGCCTTCAACCATCAGCCAGTCTCTGGCTTTAAGCTTGCGCCCTTCATACAGTCCGTAAAGCAGCTGATTTTTATGAAAGACATCCGAATCGGGGGAATTGATGTATTTGGGTTTGATTTCGTCGTTGAGTGCGCGGCCACCAAAGCCCACCACACGACCTTTATGATCACGAATCGGAAAAATAACTCGTTCACGCAGGAGATCAAAGTCACGCCCACTGTCGCTAGAACGAATCAGCCCGACTTGCTTTAAGCCTTCTACGTCGTAAGGAAAGGCTTTTTCCAAATGTTGCCAGTCTTCGGGAGCATAGCCCAAACGCCAAAACTGAATCGTTTCTGCAGTGAGTCCACGCTGTTTAAAATATTGCTGGGCTTTAATGCTATTTGGAAGTTGTCGTTCATAAAATTGCGCCACGTTTTCCAGCAAATCATATAAATTGCCTTCTTGTGGAATATCATCATCAAAAGATTGATAATTTTGTTCAAACTGCGCAAATGGATCATCCATAAACACTGGCGCTTCGAGTGCCTGTGATGCATCGGATGTTTCATTTGAGTTCGTCTCTGGTATCGACGTTTGAGCTGGTACTGGTGCGATTGGCTGCGGTTTTTGTGTAGCGCGTTTATAAGAGAGTTTCTTGCTTTCAAAATTGTCTTTAGGGAGTTCTACGCCCGATTTGCTCGATAACTCTTGCATGACATCGATAAAGTTGCGCCCGTCGATGTCCATTAAAAAACGAATTGCATTACCGTTGGCCTGACAACCAAAGCAATGGTAATAGCCCTTGTCACGATAAACATGAAAAGAAGGAGTTTTTTCTTGGTGGAATGGACAGCAACCAGAGTAGGAGCGCCCTGATTTTTTGAGTTTTACGCGTTGGCCAATCAATTCTACCAGATCGGTTCGGTCTAGAATTTGATCAATGGTATGTTGAGGAATGGCCATAACAGAAAGAATCCCGAGCACATGCAAAAAAGCTTCAATTAAATAGTGTAGCTGAAGCATGCAAAAAAAAGAATTTTGATCGTAACTAAAAATGAAAGGGCAAGTCCATGCTTGCCCTTTTCAATATGCTTTTAAACAACCGATGCGTTATTTTGCAGCACCTGCTTCAGTTGTACTTGGTGCGGCTTGTGTCGCTTGTGCTGGTGGTTTTGGCATCTCGGTAGTACTGGTATCGACGGTTTTTTGTTTATCGAGTAAACCAAAGCTTAAACGGTTGGTCCAGCTCCGTTTATCTGTGCTTTCTACATTGCTTGAAGTGGTTTCTGCGTTTGCATTGGCTTTGGCTTCACGACCAAAAATACCCAATGTTGCGCGGTTAACCCAGCTCGCATCATGACGAGATGCCGCAAGATCTACTGTTCCGTTCGCACGAACCAAGTTCGGGTAGTTCAGTTTTAACAGATTAACGTACTGTTCTGAGGTGGCTTTATCGCCAATTTCATTGTAGGCATAAGCCAGAGTAGCCAAAGCTTCAGGCGTTTGAGGCGTTTGAGGATAATGCTCTACCACCCACTGCGCACGATCAATGGCTGCAATCCAGGCTTTACGTTTAATATTAAAACGAGCCACATTCATTTCGCTTTCAGCCAGCTCTTGCCCGATAAACTTCATGCGCTGTGCTGCATCGACCGAATATTGACTACTTGGGAAACGGCGAATTAAATCGACAAAGTTTTGATAAGCCAACTTCATGTAGCTGGTGTCACGGTGTGACTGCTGTAAAGAAGTATAGCGCATCAAGCTGTCGTAGTTTAATTCCATGTTGGCAACGCCACGAATATAGTACGCATAATCCACGTTTGGATGCTGTGGATTCAGGCGAATAAATCGATCGGCTTGCGTGACCACGGTTTCAAATTCTTTTTGCTGGAATTTTACATACAGAAGATCGAGTTGTGCTTGTGCCGAAGATTGACCTGTTGGATAGTAGGTATCAATTGCTTCTAATGATTTTGCCGCTTCAGAATATTGACCGCGATCAAGCGCTTGCTGCGCTTTTTGCATGTAAATTTGTTCACTTGACTGAGGGCCTGTATCGACTACTTCTTTTTTGGGATTACTGCTACAGCCCACCATTGCAGCCGCTACGCCAAGAGAAAGGGCAAGCATGGTAATCTTATAATTTGGTAGCGACATAAAAACTCCTCTGTTTAATACGGGCAATGAGCTACAATTGCGCTATTAAATCACTTTTATCTGAAAGAGCAAATGACTTCAGCACAATCTTCGAATCCTAATCTCTCCGAAACAGACTTCAACTTACTCGAAGATTCTGAGGATGCAGATAACCATACTTCTGGGCCAACTGCAACACGTTTATCGTTGCAAGTTCAACTTGATCTTGAATACTTGGGTCAACGTATTGATCAAGTGGCGGCATCGGTGTGGAGTGACTTTTCACGTGAGAAATTAAAACAGTGGATGAAAGACGGTCACTTGTTGGTAAATGGTGAAATTGTAAAGCCCAAATATCGCTGTGAAGGCAATGAGCTACTGACTTTGAATGTAGAGCTTGAGGCACAGACCACCAGTAAGCCTGAAGACATTCCGCTGGAAATTGTTTATGAAGACAATGATATTCTGGTCATCAACAAGCCTGCAGGAATGGTGGTGCATCCGGGTGCGGGCAATCATACGGGAACTTTGGTAAACGCGCTCTTGTATCATTATCCAAAATCAGCCGAGCTCACCCGTGCCGGATTGGTACATCGAATCGATAAAGACACCAGTGGCCTTTTGGTGGTGGCTAAAAATCTTGAATCACAATTTTCTTTGAGCAAACAATTGGCAGATAAATCGGTATATCGAATTTATGACCTGATTGTATACGGCAATATTGTGGCGGGTGGCACTATTGATGAGCCGATTAAACGCCATCCGGTGGATCGTATCAAAATGACCATCTTGCCTGGTGGTCGCGATGCCGTAACACACTATAATGTTAAAGAACGTTTTCAGCATTTCACGCGTATTCAGGCGCAGCTTGAAACAGGCCGAACGCATCAAATTCGCGTGCACTTTAGCTACATTGGGCATGGTTTAGTTGGCGATCCGGTGTATATGAGTCGTGTACGCGTACCGGCAGGAGCCAGCGAGCGCTTAAATATCACTTTGCGTACGTTTAAACGCCAAGCGCTACATGCAGCCAAATTGGGGCTGGTACATCCAAAAACTCAACAGGAAATGATGTTTGAAGCGCCATGGCCAGAGGATTTCACCCATCTGGTTGAGGTATTACGTCAAGACAACGCTGCTTATTAATCCAAAATTACAGGATCGTCGCATGGACTTTGTAAAAGGTTTACCCGCTGGAGTATATGTGGGGCAGACCACCCTCATGCATCCTCAAGCGAAGCCGAGTTTGACTCCCGAGCTTGAGGGCTTTAATTTGGCCTTGCATGTTCACGATGATCCGTATCGTGTGCAGCAGCACCGAATGAGCCTACTGAATGAGTTAAGCGCTTATGGCGTGAAGCAACTGACGTGGATGACCCAAACCCACAGTACGATTTGTCATACTGTCAATCAAGCACTTAGTTTTGATGCATTAACTGGCGATGCACTGATTACCCAAAGTAAGGCACAGGCGCTCATGATCATGACCGCAGACTGTCTGCCTGTGGTGTTGGTGAATCGTGCAGGGACTGAGGTGGCTAATTTGCATGCCGGCTGGCGTGGTCTTGCAGATGGCATTATTGAAAATACCATCGAGTCGATGCAAAGTGGTCCTGCCTATGCATGGTTAGGTGCAGCGATCAGTCAGCCGTGCTTTGAGGTTGGTTCAGAAGTACAGCAGATCTTTTGTGCCAAATACCCCGACCTCGTCACCGCGTTTGAAGAAGGTAAACAGCCCGGTAAATTTCAAGCCGATTTGTATGCAATTGCACGCTATATTTTGCAGCAATCTGGTGTAGAAACGATTTTGGGTGGCAATCAATGTTCGTATCGTCAAGCGCAGCATTACTTTTCGCATCGGCGAGATCCGAAAACTGGGCGTATGGCGACATTCGTGTTCATGCAGTAAAACTGCTAAACTTTCATTAACTTGGTGATTAAAGCATCCTATGTCGCAGATCAGAAAATCTCTCTCAATCGTTTATCATAGTCCTTATGGTCATACAGCTAAGGTCGCGGCATATATTGCACAAGGTGCCAAAAAAATGGGCATTGAAGTACATCTGATGCCGATTGAGCATATCGACTGGGATTTACTTGATGCCTCGCAAGGAATTATCTTTGGATCACCCACTTATATGGGAAGTGTTTCGGCAGATTTTAAAAGGTTTATGGACAGTAGCTCCAAACGTTGGAGAGACCGGATCTGGCAAGGTAAACTTGCCGCAGGTTTTGCCAATTCTGGCGGCTTAAGCGGTGATAAGCTCTCGGTGCTACAACAGATTCATCTGTTTGCCATGCAGCACGGCATGTTGTGGTCGGGTTTACCCTTGATGAGCACCGGGCACAACCAAGATGATTTAAACCGTCTGGCCAGCAGTTTAGGGCTTATGACCCAGTCCGATAATGCGCCTGTAGACATTACGCCGCCACAAGGTGATTTAGACACTGCCATCTGGTTTGGTGAGTATATTGGTGGATTATTGTATCGTTTGCACTGAGTCCAGAGCTAAAAAAAGCCTCAATTGAGGCTTTTTTTATTTGTGCATTAAACGTGCTTTGTCACGTTGCCAGTCACGATCTTTCTCTGTGGCACGCTTGTCATGTAATTGCTTACCTTTCACCAGCGCAATTTCAAGTTTGACCAAGTGGCCTTTCCAGTAACAGGCGAGGGGAACACACGAATAACCTTTTTGATTGACAGCACCCATGAGTTGATCAATTTGACGCCGTGACAGTAACAGTTTACGCGTACGTGTCGCTTCAGGAACAACATGGCTGGATGCGGTTAAAAGAGGCTGAATTTGGGCACCAAACAGATAGGCTTCACCATTTTTAAAGATGATATAGCTTTCCGTCAGGCTCATACGACCTGCGCGCAAGGATTTCACTTCCCAGCCTTGCAAAGACATACCCGCTTCAAATTTTTCTTCAATAAAATAATCGTGACGCGCGCGTTTATTTTGCGCGATGGTCCCGCCATTATTTTTTTTAACTACTACTGCTTTCGCCATAATCTTAAAATTCCAAAGTTATGCCTATTGTGCCCTAAACCGCGACTGAGGTGAAGTTTTTTCATTTTAATGGAGTGACTTCGCTATGAAATCAAGATTTGCTAGAATTAAGACTTACAAAATAAACTAGAGTAAAAACGGATGTCTAAAACACGTGTAATCTATCCAGGCACATTTGATCCTATCACCAATGGTCATGTAGATTTAGTCACCCGTGCATCCAGAATGTTTGATGAAGTCGTAGTCGCAATTGCGATTGGACACCATAAAAAACCACTTTTTAGTCTTGATGAGCGTGTACGTTTAGCCAAATCCTCTCTGAGTCATCTACATAATGTAGAATTTGTTGGCTTTGATGGGTTACTGGTCAACTTTTTTCGTGAGCAAAACGCTACTGCGGTATTACGAGGTTTGCGTGCCGTTTCAGATTTTGAGTACGAATTTCAGTTGGCCAACATGAACCGACAGCTTGATCATCATTTTGAAGCGGTATTTTTAACGCCTTCAGAACAATACTCGTTTATTTCATCGACTCTGGTGCGTGAAATTGCTCGCCTACGAGGCGATGTCGCCAAGTTTGTGCCTCAGGCTGTGGTTGAGGCATTTGAACAAAAACATCAGCAAGGTTGGTAACGTGTCACTTTTTATCACCGAAGAATGCATCAATTGTGATGTCTGTGAGCCAGTTTGCCCCAACGAGGCAATCTATATGGGTGAATTGATTTATGAGATTCATCCTGACTTATGTACCGAATGCGTTGGACATTTTGATCAGCCGCAGTGTCAGCTTTTTTGTCCTGTCGATTGTATTCCAAAAGATCCGAACCATGTCGAGACACAAGATCAGCTCATGCAGAAGTATCAAAAACTAATTGATCAAAAAAGCACAAGCAATTAAATCAAATCTTTGATACTATGCGCACACGAAGTGGACTGGACGGTCGCTGCTGTGGAGGTCTTCGTGACTGAAACAGGGGAGGAAAGTCCGGGCTTCATAGGGCAGGGTGCCAGGTAACGCCTGGGCGGCGCAAGCCGACGGAAAGTGCAGCAGAGAGTAGACCGCCTCATTCGTGAGGTAAGGGTGAAAGGGTGCGGTAAGAGCGCACCGCGTGTCTGGTAACAGTTCACGGCATGGTAAACCCCACCAGAAGCAAGACCAAATAGGAATCCTGAGGTACGGCCCGTACTGGATTCGGGTAGGTCGCTTGAGCGTATGAGTGATTGTACGCCTAGAGGAATGATCGTCCTCGACAGAACCCGGCTTACAGGTCCACTTCACCAAATTTTATGTAAATTATGCTTGACGTATCTTGAATTAATGAAGATAATGCGCGCACAGTTTTCGGCTATGTAGCTCAGTTGGTTAGAGCACCGCACTCATAATGCGGGGGTCACAGGTTCAAGTCCCGTCATAGCCACCATTTTATAGACCATGCTCCTGCATGGTCTTTTTTTTGCTTATTGTTTTTGAATCGTAGCATTATTCTTTTTTGATATTCAGATCTGATGTACCATCGTGCGGTTGTTGATGAACGCATAAAATGTTAGGGTATCTACAAAATTGTCATAAATTTGTACGATTTAGCATGATTTGAGTGTTTGGTGAACAGCTGAAAACAAAATCTATTGACGGCCAAGAAGGTTCTATAGATAATGCGCTCACAGTTTACGGCTATGTAGCTCAGTTGGTTAGAGCACCGCACTCATAATGCGGGGGTCACAGGTTCAAGTCCCGTCATAGCCACCATTTTCAAAGATCATGTACATTACGTGATCTTTTTTTTTATCTATCTTTTTTAGATTTTTATTTCACACTCAAGTTCACTGTTTTAGTTTTCTAATTCCAACCGAACTTATGCATTTTCATCACCCAATCAAAAGGATGTTATGGCATGAATAAGTCATTATTACTACTCACAACAACAATTGCATTTACTCCAGTGGTATATGCACAAGACCTGAGCTGGGGCGATCCAAAGGCCGAAGCGGGGCAAGTAAAAGTGTCTGGTGCTATCCGTACGCGCTATCTGAGCAAAGATTTTCAAGATGAAGCCAATGAGGGTTCAAATAACAACTGGCGTCTTGCAGATATCAAGCTCAATTTAAACTATGAAAATCCAAAATGGCTGGCAGCACTCGATGCGCGTTGCTATGAATACGATGAACTTTGTGATGCTGTTTTTTTGAGTGATGCGTGGGTCGGATATAAGATTTCAGATCAGCAACGGGTGAGCGTTGGATTGCAACCTGTTGAGTTTGGCTTCGGACGCTTCTGGGGCAGCAGTTATTACGAAACCCTCATGAATACAGTCGGTTTTGAGGATATTTCGGCGCTTGGGCTACGTTATCAAATCAACCAGAATGATTACAGTTTAAGTTTGGGTTTTTATCCAACAGATGGCGGAAATTATAAGGGGACGTCAAAAGATTCTAGCCGCTACAGTCCGGCATTTGTCGAGGCAGATGACTTAACAACGGGGACGTATTTAAAAGAAAGAAATATCTGGATTGGTCGGTTATCTAAAAAATTTGAGGTAACGCCGATTGATGGACTGAGTACTGAGATTGGTACTTCATTCTGGCATTCTGAACTGAAAAACAAAAAAAACGGTCAAGACGGCTCACGTAACAGTTGGAATGTCTTTACACAGACGCAGTACAATGCTTGGCAGTGGATGTTGCTTGCCGGATCACAATCCATTCAGAACCGCGACACTGAGTTTCCTGACTTTTCAACCTTAGGTGCTTTTGATTTTCCTTATCAGGTGGCCAACAAGACCGATTATGTGGTCAATGAAATCAATTATAGTGTGGCAAAGCCCTTTTATGAGCTTAAGAATATCAAGCCATATTTCTCGTATAGTCGTTTATTTAAAGATCAGGCGGGCTATGAAGACTCAGAACGTATCATTGCAGGTGTTGCATTTAACTACAAAAAGATTGGGATTCAAGGTGAATACATCTGGAGTAAAAATGATCCGATGGTCGGTGCCAGCAGTAATGGATTGGCACAGGGCGATGGCAATGGATGGGACCGCATGCTGTATTTAGCACTGGGTTATTATTTCTAAATGAAAAAGCCCAAATCGTTAGCTACGGTTTGGGCTTTGTTTTATGACTGATGTTGTTCAATCAGGCTTAAGGTTTCGCTACGCGCATAAAATGGTGATAAAACATTCACCAAAAGCGGTTCAAGTAATCCTTCCTGATCTAGAACTCGAATAAGTTTGGGGTAAAACCGCTGTACTTCAGTATAAATATCCTGTTCGTCTAACCCAATGCCGTAAAATAAATCCTGCAACGTATCATCACGATAAAATTCATAAAATACTTCGACACCCCGCAACACGAGATTTTGAATAAAAGGCTGCTGGCGCAGTTCTTTCCAGTATTCATAAACCAGTACAAAAAACTCTTCAATATCTAGAGGATTAATTTTAGAGATGTACTCGTAAACAGTTTTGTCTTTTACATCGTCCCAGAGTGTACGCAGTAAATCTTCAAGATCATCATTGGATAAGACACTCAGTTCTGCCAGTTGCTGCTGAATCAAGCGAGCCAAGTAGTCTTCAATTTTTTGCTCAATTCGTTGCTGATGTTTGTGTGAAAAGGACTTTAGATTTTGCTGCCAACGTGCTTGTAAAGTAGTGCTAGATTCGTTGCCCGATGCTGGCTGCAAAAACCTAGGCAATTTATGATGTATTGCGCTGGTGGCGATGAAGTGACACAGTTGCTCAATGGCTGGGCTGTGACGCAAGAAGGTGTTGAAGTAAAGCCGAATATTGTCTAATTCTAAAAACTTGGCTAACCAGATATCAAACTGTTGATCCGAGACCAAATCATTCAAAGTCGATGGTGATTTAAGTGCGCTAAGATAAATCTGCTTAGAAATTTCACCAATGAATTCGAGTAAATCTGCACCCAACTGCATTTCAAATGCATAGCGCCGAACCACCATTTCAAGTTGTTGCATATCGATGACTTGATGGAGTTTGAGCTGTTGGAGAGACTGAAAAATCAAATGCGAGAGATGTTGTAGATACTCTGAAGAGTGCTCAGCACAGAGCTGAGACTTGAAATAACGCACCTGCTCAAGCAAAAGTGCTTGAGCAAGCTGCGCGCTAGACGATGTCTGATCCTTAGTCATCTGGTCTCCAGCCATTTACGATAGGGTAGCGGCGCTCACGGCTAAAGGCGCGTGAACTGATTCGAGGGCCAATTGCACCTTGGCGACGCTTGTATTCATTACGATCGACGAGACGAATTACTTTTTCAACTACGTCTTTCTCAAAGCCTTTGGCAATAATATCGGCCTGACTTTGATCTTCTTCGATGTAAGCGTAAAGAATCGCATCCAGAATATCATAAGGCGGCAATGAATCTTGATCTTTCTGATCTGGGCGTAATTCTGCCGATGGCGGGCGAGTAATGACACGTTCAGGAATTACAGGCGTATCACCAAGGGTGTTGCGATATTTTGCCAGCTCAAACACGATGGTTTTATACACGTCTTTAAGTACAGAAAAACCACCCACCATATCGCCGTAAAGTGTGCAGTAACCCACTGAAATTTCAGACTTGTTACCGGTTGAAAGCACCAGATTACCAAACTTGTTAGACAGCCCCATCAACAGCGTGCCACGTGCACGTGCCTGTAGGTTTTCTTCCGTCGCATCTGCCGGTGTGTTGCCAAAAAATGGATATAGCGTTTGCATGAAGCTATTTACAATCGGATGGATTTCAGCGATCCCGAAGGTAACGCCCATACGTCGCGCTTGCTCGGTCGCATCTTCCACACTGATTTGAGCCGTATAGGTATAAGGCATCATGACTGCTTGAACCTTATCGGCACCAATTGCATCGGCTGCAATCGCTAGGGTGAGTGCTGAGTCAATACCGCCAGACAAACCTAATATCACACCCGGGAAACCAGAACGTTGTACATAGTCACGCGTGGCCATCACCAAACTTTGATAAATTTCCGCCATGGTATCGAGTGCAGGCGTCACTTCAGTGGTTTTGTACTGCTTATTTTCGATATCATATTCAGCATAGTACAGCGCTTCCTTAAAGCTCGGTGCCTGTACAGCCACAGTTCCGGTGTGATTGATGACAAAGCTGGTGCCATCAAAAATAAGATCATCTTGCCCGCCTACCTGATTGAGATAAACCAGATTGACATTGAGCTGCTTAGAGAGTTCAGTCAAAGTCTGAACACGATGCTGAGGCTTACCCACCTCATATGGTGATGCATTAAGCACCAAAACTGTTTCTACATTGAGCTGCGTGAGCTGTTGAACCGTATTGAGCGACCAAATATCTTCACAAATCAAGACACCAAATCTGTGTCCTAAATACTCAAACACAAGGTGTTGATGCCCAGGATTGAAATAGCGCTTTTCATCAAAAACGCCATAGTTGGGTAAATTATGCTTGTTATAGATTCCGAGCACGACACCATCTTTCATGACAGCGGCAGAATTATAACGATGTCCTTCTTCGGTTTGATGTACAAATCCAAACACCATTACAATGTCTTTTACTTGTTTAAGTTGCTGAAATGCCTGATGCATTCGTTTACCAAGATTTGGACGTAGCAGCAAGTCTTCGGCTGGATAGCCGATGATGGAGAGTTCTGGAAAAATAATTAAATCAGCATGTTGTTTTTTAGCTTCATTTGCTTGCTCAATCATTTTTTGAGCATTTGAATCAATATTGCCAATATGCGGTGAAAATTGAGCAAGGGCAATTTTAAAACTTTTCATTCAAACCTAATCCTAGATCGATAGCACAGATATACGCCATTCGTTGCTTTTGTCATTTTCTTTTTACAACGGGGTGACGCATGGGATAACACAAAAAAAGTCAATCGAATTGAAAAACAGTGCAAGACAGATAATATATACTAATCAAAGCTTTTTCTGCGCAAAAATAACAAGAATTATCTATTTTAATCGATTTTTTATTTGTTGTAATTTGGCTGTATCTATAGCCGACATCGATTACACTCAAATTAATCTTCAATCAATAAAAAGATCATGCTACAAAATTTTCTCATCCTCAGAAGACGAAAGCTGACCTCGGGTGAAATATCACTTACACGCGAAATTTTTAGCTCGCATCTCAATTATGATTCGATCTTTATTTGTGCGCATCGTTTGGTATTGAAGCATTATGCAATCAGTCCTAATGGACATATTTATTTTAATTTGATCGACTGGTGCGAAGATTTTTCGACGCAGTCGATTGAAAAGCAATCTTGGCTCATTCATGAATTGGTACATGTATGGCAAGTACAGCAGGGCATTAAGCTGATTCGAAAGGCCATTTTTGAGCGCCAATATCATTATGTGCTTAAGCGCGGTAAAACTTTTTTAGAGTTTGGTGTTGAGCAGCAGGCACAAATGGTTCAAGACTACTTTCTCAAAAAACATCGTCAACAATCTTGTGATGATCTGGCTGCCTGTATTCCGTTTATTGCTTCCCAGCAATAAAAAAGACCGCTAAATGCGGTCTTTTTTATTGGTATAACGCTTAGGCAGCGATTAACGCTGGATGTCGCGTTTGGTTTCGCCAGTATAAAGCTGACGAGGACGACCAATTTTGTACGGAGCACTGTGCATTTCTAACCAGTGGCTGATCCAGCCAACAGTACGTGCAAGTGCAAAGATCACGGTAAACATTTCTGTTGGGATACCAATCGCTTTGAGAATGATACCTGAGTAGAAGTCTACGTTTGGATACAAGTTACGCTTGATGAAGTATTCATCAGACAACGCAATACGCTCAAGTTCCATCGCAAGTTCAAGTTGTGGATCGTTGATGCCAAGCGCAGCAAGAACTTCATCACACGTTTCTTTCATTACTTTCGCGCGTGGATCGAAGTTTTTATACACACGGTGACCAAAGCCCATGAGTTTCACTTCTTTGGTCTTCACTTTTTCCATGAAGCCAGCAACGTTTTCAACTGTACCGATCTCGTCGAGCATCTTCAGAACAGCTTCGTTTGCACCGCCGTGAGCAGGGCCCCAAAGCGCTGAAATACCCGCTGCGATACATGCATATGGATTCGCGCCAGTTGAGCCTGCCAAACGTACAGTTGACGTTGATGCATTTTGCTCATGATCCGCATGAAGCGTGAAAATACGATCCATTGCTTTAGCTAGAATCGGATCTACTTTGTAATCACGATCTGCAGGTGTCGCAAACATCATATGCAGGAAGTTTTCTGCATAGCCCAAGTCATTGCGAGGGTAGATGAAAGGTTGACCCACCGTGTACTTGTAGCTCCACGCTGCAAGCGTCGGAATTTTTGCGATCAAACGGATAGCAGTAATTTCACGATGATTCACATCTTCGATGTTTAACTGGTTGTGATAGAACGCAGATAAAGCACCAACCACACCAACCATGATTGCCATTGGGTGCGCATCACGACGGAAACCATTAAAGAAACGGCTTACTTGGTCGTGAACCATAGTGTGGTTACGCACCTTCGCATCAAATTCTTCTTTTTGCTCTTTGGTTGGGAGTTCACCATTTAAGAGCAAATAACATGTTTCGAGATAATCCGCCTGAGTTGCAAGCTGATCGATTGGGTAGCCGCGGTGTAATAACACACCTTCGTTCCCGTCGATGAAGGTAATCTTCGATTCACAAGAAGCGGTCGCCATGAAACCTGGATCAAACGTAAAATGACCTGCGGCCAATACATCCTTAACGTCGATTACATCTGGGCCTAATGTGCCGCTGTAAATTGGTAATTCAATTTCTTTGCCATCAAGCTTTAGTACGGCTTTCTTGCCAGTTGCTTCAGACATTCAATAGATCTCCTGTCCTGGTGAATGTTGATCTGAATCGAAGTATTAATCTTTTAATGCACGAATCAGACGGGTCAAAAATTGTTACTAAGATTAGTGTGAACTGAAATTTTGTCAATTATACTAATGGATAAAAAAGTAGCGTCACCACAAGTATTTAGTTTAACTGTTAAGGGTTAAAAAAATGAATAAAATCACAGTATCGACGCGCTATGATAAGTCAAATTTATGACGCCGTGCAGAAAAAAATTAGGTCTAAAATCTAAATTGTAAACAAATTTTTAGAGCAATTAATCCATCTGGCTATTGGTAGATTATGCCAACGCATTATGAAAATGGCTTAAAACCCATAACTTACCGAGTATTTACCTCGAATGAGTTAATCGGTTTCATGCTTTAAAACAGATAGACCAGTATTTCCAAAATTGATTCAACTGGTTAAAAAATAGCTAATTGAACTCATCATTCACCTCAAAATTTGTACTTTTCTGAACGTATAGAGCGGTTAATAAGATTATTTTTGTGTGAATTTAAATCAAATTTGATTGTGTAGCTGAAGTTATTCACAAAGTAAGTAGTTCTTTATAATAGCGATATAAGGCTGCAAAGAATATAAAAGCAGCACGACATTTTATAAAAAAATATAAGCTTTATGATTTAAAGCGGATTCAGAATAAGCTTAAACCTTCAATTGCAATCTGTGTAAGTAAAGAGTTCAGTTGTATTTAATATCTTTGGTCTAATTCTCATATGATGAAGATCATAAAGCCAATTAAAGCTGGTTTTTTTAAAATAGTATATAAAAATAGAGACATACGAGTTTTTAATCTAATTAACGATGATTATGTGACCAATCCGTATGGGTAAATGATTCTTATTTGCTTAATTTTATATGAAAAAGAGGTTTTTCATTGTTTGTAATTTGATTTTTGACGTTTTATAATTCAAGAGTCGTTTATTAAGTAGGCATTTGCTTGCCTTCAATGCCAGCTTTCCTTCGAATTAATTCAAACAAACTCCAGCTGGAGTTTTTACTACAGGATGCCCGCTGTGAAAAGCAACAGACCTGTCAATTTGTCCATGGGTCAGGTGTTAGCGGTAAACTTACGCTCACCCGTGGCTATTGCATCAATCTTACACCGTCTCTCTGGTGTCATCGTATTTCTATTAATTCCCGTTCTATTATGGATTTTGGATAAATCCTTAGCATCACCAGAAGGATTTGAATACGTAAAAACAGTTATCTTCGGAAATATTTTAGTACGATTCATCGTATGGGTATTTGTAGCAGGTTTAATTTATCACTTCATTGCTGGTGTTAAACACTTGCTTGCTGATCTTGGCTTTGCAGAAGAGCTTCAAAGTGGGCGAACTGCCGCTACAGTTGCATTGATCTTATCTGTGATTGGTATCATCGCAGCCTTCGTATGGATTATGTTCTAATGAAAAGTGCTACAGGATTAACAGGTTCAGGTTCTCGCGATTGGTTTGTCCAGCGTATTAGTGCTGTTGTTTTAGCCGTATATACAGTCGTGATCATGGGTTGGATTTTGTTTCATGGTGGCTTTAACTATGAGCAATGGTCTGGCTTCATGATGACTTTACCAATGAAGATTTTGTCTTTGTTGGCTGTATTGTCATTGGCAGCACACGCTTGGATTGGTATGTGGCAAGTATTTACTGACTATGTAACGACTCGTCAAATGGGTCCTTCAGCTTCAGGTTTACGTCTGGTTCTAACAACGGCTGTCATTATTGCCGTGTTTGTATTTGTAATCTGGGGTATCCAGATTTTCTGGGCGAATTGATAGGAAGACATCATGGGCGCGATAAACCCTAAAGAAGATTATTCAAATATCCAAAACCTCACCTTTGATGCTGTCATCGTTGGTGGTGGTGGTTCTGGTATGCGTGCAGCGTATCAACTTGCACAAGCGGGTTTAAAAGTTGCTGTTTTAACTAAAGTATTCCCAACACGTTCGCACACGGTTGCCGCACAAGGTGGTATCGGTGCATCGTTAGGCAACATGCAAGAAGATAACTGGCACTATCACTTTTACGACACCGTAAAAGGCTCTGACTGGTTAGGTGATCAAGACGCGATCGAATATATGACGCGTGAAGCACCTAAAGTGGTGTACGAGCTTGAACACATGGGTATGCCGTTTGACCGTAACGAAGATGGAACGATTTATCAGCGTCCATTTGGTGGTCACTCTGCAAACTATGGTGCAAAAGCAGTACCACGTGCCTGTGCAGCCGCTGACCGTACAGGTCATGCGCTTTTACATACGTTGTATCAAAGCAACGTAAAAATGGGCACACAGTTCTTTGTTGAATGGATTGCGCTTGACCTGATCCGTAACAATGAAGGTGATGTACTTGGTGTAACCGCTTACGACCAAGAAACAGGTAATATTGCCGTATTCCAAGCCAAAGCAACTTTGTTTGCTACGGGTGGTGCAGGCCGAGTTTACCGTGCATCAACCAATGCTTACATTAATACAGGCGATGGTCTGGGTATGGCAGCGCGTGCAGGCATTCCATTACAAGATATGGAATTCTGGCAATTTCACCCAACGGGTGTTGCCGGAGCTGGCGTACTGTTGACAGAAGGTTGTCGTGGTGAAGGTGGTATTTTGCGTAACAAGGACGGCGAACCGTTCATGGAGCGCTATGCACCAACATTGAAAGACTTGGCACCGCGTGACTTCGTATCACGTTCAATGGACCAAGAGATCAAAGAAGGGCGTGGCTGTGGCCCTAAAGGCGACTACATTCTTCTTGATATGACGCACTTGGGTGCAGAAACCATCATGAAGCGTTTACCGTCTGTTTTTGAGATTGGTAAAAAGTTTGCAAACGTTGACTGTACCAAAGAGCCAATTCCTGTTGTACCTACAATTCACTACCAAATGGGTGGTATCCCGACCAATATCCATGGTCAGGTTGTGGTGCCGCATGGTGTAGAAGAAGGCGAGTTTACTGCACACTACGACAAAGACACTAAACAATATACCTACCAAGGTACGCGCGATTATGTAAAACCGGTTAAAGGTTTTTATGCAATCGGTGAGTGTTCGTGTGTGTCAGTTCACGGTGCGAACCGTTTGGGAACCAACTCATTGCTTGATTTGGTGGTATTTGGTAAAGCGGCTGGTGAACATATCATTGATTATGTGACCAAGCACCATGGTGATGATTATGCACCATTACCAAATGACGTACTTGAAAACACATTGGCACGTATTCGCAAACTAGATGATTCAACTTCTGGTGAGAATGCACAAGAAATTGCCGATACAATCCGTGACATCGTACAGGACCATGCTGGTGTATTCCGTACTCAAGCTTTGCTTGACAAGGGGGTACAAGAAATCCTTGCGATGGAATCTCGTGTACGTAACATTCATTTGAAAGACAAATCAAGAGTATTTAACACCGCGCGCGTTGAAGCGCTTGAAGTTGAAAACTTGTATGAAGTTGCGAAAGCTACATTAATTTCTGCTGCTGCACGTAAAGAATGTCGTGGTGCGCATACAGTGGTTGACTATGAGTTGGCTCCTGATCACCCAACGTATTCATATGGCCGCCGTGACGATGAATGGATGAAACACACATTGTGGTATTCATCGGATAACCGTCTTGAGTACAAGCCAGTTCGTTTCAATCCGTTAACGGTTGAAGCAATTGAACCTAAACCACGTACATTCTAATCGGGAGACTAAAGATGAGTAGAGGTACTCGTACATTCGAAATCTACCGCTATGATCCTGATAAGGATAAAGCGCCGTACATGCAAACTTTCACGCTCGAGTTAACCGACAAGCACCGTATGTTGCTTGATGCGTTACTTGCACTGAAAGTACAGGATGAAACCTTGACATTCCGCCGTTCATGCCGAGAAGGTATTTGTGGTTCTGATGGTGTGAATATCAATGGTAAAAATGGTCTGGCGTGTTTGTGGAACCTTAACGATTTGCCTGAAAAAATCGTGATTCGTCCTCTACCAGGCTTACCAGTGATTAAGGATTTGGTTGTAGACATGAACCAGTTCTACGATCAATACAACAAGATCCAGCCATTCCTGATTAACAATCAGCCAGCGCCACCAAAAGAGCGTTTACAGTCTCAAGCGGACCGTGAGCATCTTGACGGCCTGTATGAATGTATCTTGTGTGCGTGTTGTTCTACATCATGCCCATCGTTCTGGTGGAACCCAGACAAATTCTTGGGTCCATCTGCGCTACTAAACGCTTATCGCTTTATTATCGATTCGCGTGATACCGCTACTCAAGAACGTTTGGCACGTTTGGATGACCCATTCTCATTGTTCCGTTGTAAAGGAATCATGAACTGTGTATCTGTTTGCCCGAAAGGTTTGAACCCAACAAAAGCAATTGGTCACATTCGTAACATGCTTCTCGATCAAGCAGGTTAATTCCGTTAAAAAAAGCGCACATATTTATGTGCGCTTTTTTTATTAAAAATAAATGGGACTAATGTCTAAATTGCATCTAAAATGTATATCAAGCACCATAGGTTATCAGCTAAAATAGCCAATGTATTTTGTCAATTTATAAGAGGTATATGTCAAAAAAATCAATTCGTGTAAGCAGAACATGATACGATTTGAAACGAAATTTTATGCCCACAAAGTGCATAATAGGCCATATACACGAAGCACGATTTTTGATTGTGCTTAATTTTTATGTAGAAGAGTTATTTTAGAAAAGCCAAATAGCGGTAAGATTTTGTTTTTCTAAGATGATTTGCAAAAATTGCTCGGCGTCGCCGAGTATACAGATGATAAATGATGCCAATGACGGCGTTGTTTTTCATTGATTATGTCAAGGAAACTTGATGTGGTCATAACGCCCCCTTTGGTCTCAGCGCCAGAATGGGTTTGTAATGCCATTTTACAATTTGGCGTTATCAATCATGGGTCTGTTTAAAAAAGCAACCCGTAATGTTTTTGCAATAGGAAATGGGTCCACAAATGCAAGATGTTGCTGACGCTTTGCGTCTTGACACTGAACTTTCCGCTGATAGCGCAGCGTATATTGAACAGCTTTACGAGCAATACCTGACCTCCCCAACCTCTGTGACAGAGGACTGGCGCCAATACTTCGATAAATTCCCAAAAGGTGATCAACCACACAGCAATGTGCGTGAGCAGTTCTTATTACTTGGACGTAATTCGAGCCGTGTACAAGCAGTTGTACAGAGTTCGGTAAGCAGTGATCATGAGCGTCGTCAGATTGGTGTCTTACAACTCATCGCAGCATATCGTAACCGTGGTCATCAAAAAGCAAAACTCGATCCACTAGGTCTTGCAAAACGCGAAGACGTTCCAGATCTTGATTTATCTGCTCATGGTTTAACGAAGTCTGATCTTGATACGATATTCAATACCAGTAATCTTGCTATTGGTAAAACTGAAGCTACTCTCGGTGAAATGATCGATGCAATGGAAGCCATTTATTGTGGTTCTATTGGTGCAGAATACATGCATATTGTCGACACCAAAGAAAAACGCTGGATTCAACAACGTTTAGAGAGTGCGCGTGGTCAGTTCAATTTTACCAATGACCAGAAAAAAGGACTACTGGAGCGCTTAACTGCTGCGGAAGGCCTTGAAAAGTTTTTGGGTAACAAATACGTCGGCGCTAAGCGCTTTGGTGTAGAAGGTGGTGAAGCCTTCATCCCAATGATGAACGAAATTATTCAGCGTGCAGGCTCTGTGGGCTGTAAAGAAGTTGTGATTGGTATGCCACACCGTGGTCGTCTCAACCTTCTTGTAAATATTATGGGTAAAAACCCAGCTGATCTTTTTGGTGAGTTTGAAGGTAAATCAATTCATAAAAAAGGTTCGGGTGACGTAAAATACCACCAAGGCTTCTCATCAAATGTCATGACGTCAGGTGGCGAAGTACATTTGGCATTGGCATTTAACCCGTCGCATCTTGAAATTGTTGGACCAGTGGTTGAAGGTTCGGTTCGTGCACGCCAAGTTCGTCGTAAAGACATCGGTGGTGATGACGTTCTTCCGGTGATCGTTCACGGTGACGCTGCATTTGCAGGTCAGGGTGTTAACCAAGAAACCTTCCAAATGTCGCAAACTCGCGGTTATACGGTTGGTGGTACGGTTCATATCGTCATCAATAACCAAGTGGGTTTCACCACTTCAGATCCACGCGATGCTCGCTCAACTGAATACTGTACCGATATCGCGAAAATGGTTCAGTCACCAATTTTCCATGTAAATGGTGATGATCCTGAAGCGGTCGCGTTTATTGCACAGCTGGCCCACGATTTCCGTCATACTTTCCGTAAAGACGTTGTAATTGATTTGTTCTGTTATCGTCGTCGCGGCCACAATGAAGCAGATGAGCCATCTGCAACTCAGCCGTTGATGTATCAGGTGATCAATAAAAAGCCAACTACTCGTACGCTTTATGCCGACAAATTGGTACAAGAAAAAGTACTCGATCGTGCAGAAGCGGACAAACTGATTGAAGACTACCGCGCTGATTTAGAAGCGGGTAATCACGTTGCAAATGCGCTGGTACTTGAGCCAAACACCAAGATGTTTGTCGATTGGAAACCGTATTTGGGCCATGACTATACAGACGTTTGGGATACCACAACCGATATCAATCGCTTAAAAGCGCTTGGTGAGGGAATGCGTAAGCTACCTGAAGGTTTTGTGATGCAACGCCAAGTACAAAAAGTCATTGACGACCGTTTGAAAATGCAAACGGGTGAAATGCCATTGAACTGGGGTGCTGCTGAAACACTGGCCTACGCAACACTTATTGATGAAGGTTACTTGGTTCGTATTACTGGTGAAGATGTTGGCCGTGGTACGTTCTCGCATCGTCATGCGAAATTGCATAACCAAGTCGACGGTTCAACTTATATTCCGCTTTGTCATGTAAAGGAAAATCAGCCACGCTTTGCGTTGTATGATTCTTTGTTGTCTGAAGAGGCCGTTCTGGCATTTGAATATGGCTATGCGACAACTATTCCAAACAGCTTGATCATCTGGGAAGCTCAGTTTGGTGACTTCGCCAACTGTGCGCAAGTTGTGATCGACCAGTTCATCGCATCTGGTGAAACCAAGTGGGAGCGTGTGTGTGGTTTGACCATGTTGCTACCTCATGGCTTTGAAGGTCAGGGGCCAGAGCATTCATCTGCACGTCTTGAGCGCTTCTTGCAGCTTTGTGCAGAAGACAACATGCAAGTGATCACACCGACCACACCAGCACAGATTTTCCATGCGTTGCGTCGTCAGGCAGTTCGTCCAATTCGTAAGCCAATGATTGTAATGTCACCTAAGTCGTTGCTTCGTCATAAACTTGCAACATCAACACTCGATGAGCTTGCGAACGGCACATTCCAAACCGTGATTGATGAAGTTGATCAAATCAATAAAGCAGATGTTACCCGTCTAGTTTTGTGTGGCGGCAAGGTCTACTACGATTTGCTTGAAAAACGTCGTGAGCTTGAGTTAAACAACGTTGCGTTGGTTCGTATCGAACAGCTCTATCCGTACCCAGAAAAACGCTTGGAAGAAGTGCTTGCAGCTTATCCAAATGTTAAAGATGTGGTGTGGTGTCAAGAAGAGCCGAAGAACCAAGGCGCTTGGTTGTTTATCGCGCCGCGTCTATATGACGACATCTTGAAATCTGGAAAACAAATCCGCATCAGCTATGCAGGTCGTGAAGCATCGGCTGCACCAGCATGTGGTTCACCATACTTGCACGCAAAACAACAAGCTCAGCTCATTCATGATGCATTAGCAATCGAAGCTGAACAATCAGGAGAGACAAAATAATGGCAACCGAAATTAAAGCACCGGTATTCCCAGAGTCAGTTGCAGACGGAACCATTGCAACTTGGCATAAAAAAGTTGGGGAAGCAGTATCACGTGATGAAGTCATTTGTGATATTG
Organism: Acinetobacter soli; assembly: GCF_000760595.1. Lineage (GTDB taxonomy): Bacteria > Pseudomonadota > Gammaproteobacteria > Pseudomonadales > Moraxellaceae > Acinetobacter > Acinetobacter soli. The sequence goes on from NZ_BBNM01000009.1 coordinate 133,720, forward strand.
AAACTGATAAAGTTGTTTTAGAAGTGGTTGCTCCAGCTGATGGTCAACTTGTTTCTATCGTGAAAGATGAAGGCGAAACAGTTTTATCTGACGAAGTAATTGCACAGTTTCAAGAAGGTGCAGTTTCTGGCGCCAATGAAACTCAATCAGTTCAAAGTGATTCAAAAGTAGAACAAGCAGCATCTAAAACTGAAGCGGGTGCGGCGCCAGTTGTAGAACGTGCACAACCTGTATCTGATCAAGCACCAGCTGTGCGTAAAGCATTGACTGAAACAGGCATCAGTGCAGCAGATGTTCAAGGTACAGGCCGTGGTGGTCGTATCACTAAAGAAGACGTGACCAATCACCAAGCAAAACCAGCAGCACCTGCTGCTGCACCGCTTAGCGTTGCGGTCGGTGAGCGTATCGAAAAGCGTGTTCCAATGACACGTCTGCGTAAGCGCGTAGCCGAGCGTCTTCTTGCTGCAACTCAAGAAACCGCAATGTTAACTACGTTTAACGAAGTGAACATGAAACCAATCATGGAAATGCGTGCACAGTACAAAGATGCGTTTGAAAAACGTCATGGTGCGCGTCTTGGGTTTATGTCTTTCTTCGTGAAAGCTGCAACTGAAGCATTGAAACGTTATCCAGCTGTAAATGCGTCTATCGATGGCGATGATATTGTTTATCATGGCTATTACGATATCGGCGTTGCTGTTTCTTCTGACCGTGGTCTTGTGGTTCCAGTACTTCGTGATACTGACCGTATGAACTATGCTGAAGTTGAAAACGGTATCCGTGACTATGCTTACAAGGCACGTGATGGCAAATTGGGTATTGAAGACATGACAGGCGGTACATTCACCATTACTAATGGTGGTACGTTCGGTTCATTGCTTTCTACACCAATCTTGAATACACCACAAACTGCAATTTTGGGCATGCATAAGATCCAAGAGCGTCCAATGGCAGTGAATGGTCAGGTTGAAATTTTACCAATGATGTATCTTGCACTTTCTTATGACCACCGTTTAATCGATGGTAAAGAAGCTGTTGGTTTCTTGGTAACCATCAAAGAGCTTCTTGAAGAGCCTGCAAAACTTATCCTTGATCTTTAATTTAGTCCGTATAAACACCCAAGTTGAGTCATTTCGCTTGGGTTCATGGAGATAAAAATGTCTCAACAGTTTGATCTTGTTGTAATTGGCGGTGGACCTGGTGGCTATGAAGCGGCAATTCGCGCTGCTCAGCTTGGCTTTAAAGTTGCGTGTATTGAAAAGCGTATCCATAAAGGCAAGCCATCTTTAGGTGGTACTTGCTTAAACGTGGGCTGTATCCCGTCTAAAGCACTTTTAGACTCAGCGCATCGCTTTGAAGATACCGCACATCACCTAGATGACCACGGTATTACAACAGGTGAAGTCAAAATTGACATCGCAAAAATGTTGGCACGTAAAGATAAAGTTGTCGAAAACTTAACGGGCGGTGTGGCTCAGTTATTAAAAGGCAATGGTATCGAGTGGTTACAAGGGACAGGTAAACTCCTTGCAGGTAAAAAAGTTGAGTTTGTGCCATTTGAAGGCGAAACTCAGGTTTTAGAGCCGAAATACGTGATTCTTGCTTCTGGTTCAGTACCAGTAAACATCCCGGTAGCACCAGTCGATCAAGACTTGATTGTTGACTCAACTGGCGCACTCGAGTTTGCTGAAGTGCCTAAGCGTTTAGGTGTGATTGGCGCGGGTGTAATTGGTCTCGAGCTTGGTTCTGTATGGCGTCGTTTGGGAGCTGAAGTTGTTGTGTTTGAAGCATTGGATACATTCCTTCCAATGGCAGACAAGGCACTTGCTAAAGACTTCCAAAAAATCTTGACCAAACAAGGTCTTGATATTCGCATTGGTGCAAAAGTTGCTGCGACTGAAGTAAATGGTCGTGAAGTGACTGTGAAATACAACCAAGGCGGCGAAGACAAAGAACAAGTATTCGACAAGCTTATCGTTTGTGTTGGCCGTAAGCCATATGCAGAAGGTTTGTTGGCTGAAGATGCGGGTATCAAGTTGACTGAACGTGGTTTCATTGAAGTCAACGACCACTGCGCAACATCTCTTGAAGGTGTTTATGCAATTGGTGACCTTGTACGTGGTCCTATGCTTGCGCATAAAGCCATGGAAGAAGGTGTAATGGCGGTTGAACGTATTCACGGTCATGCAGCACAAGTGAACTACGATACAATTATCAGCGTTATTTATACGCATCCTGAAGCAGCTTGGGTTGGCTTAACTGAAGAAGCAGCGAAAGAAAAAGGTCATGACGTTAAAACGGGTCAATTCCCATTTGCAGTCAATGGCCGTGCCTTAGCAGCAGGTGAAGCAGCAGGTTTTGTGAAGTTTGTGGCTGATGCAAAAACCGACCGTTTGTTGGGTATGCACGTGATTGGACCAGGTGCATCTGACATTGTTCACCAAGGTATGATTGCACTTGAGTTTGTTTCTTCTGTAGAAGATTTACAATTAATGACATTTGGTCATCCAACCTATTCTGAAGTAGTGCATGAAGCCGCTTTAGCGGTTGATGGTCGTGCCATTCACGCAATTCAACGCAAACGTAAGTAAGATTGAAAAGAGCGGTTTAGACCGCTCTTTTTTGTTTAAGATGGTTGTTTATATTTGAATAATCATCTAAAAATAAGTACAAATGAAATTGAAAAAATGATCTGTATTTACTGAGACGGATGTTTAAGTACAGGTTAGTTATAACAAGGGCAAAAGTCGTAAAAAGGTAACTAAATGAATTTACATGAGTATCAAGCCAAAACATTGTTGAAAAAATATGGCGTGTCAGTCCAAGAAGGAATTTTGGCACGAAATGCAGAAGAAGCAGTTGCTGCATTTGAACAATTAGGTGGCAAGTTTGCCGTGATGAAAGCCCAAGTACATGCGGGTGGCCGCGGTAAAGCTGGTGGTGTAAAGGTAGTTAAATCGAAAGAAGAAGCTGCAGACTACGCCAACCAGTTGATTGGTACGAATCTTGTCACGTATCAAACCGATGCCAACGGCCAGCCGGTCAACAGTGTCTTGATCTGCGAAGATGTGTATCCCGTTGAACGTGAGCTATACCTAGGTGCTGTGGTGGATCGTTCAAGCCGTCGTGTAACTTTTATGGCTTCAACCGAAGGTGGCGTTGAAATCGAGAAAGTAGCTGAAGAAACGCCAGAAAAAATTATTAAAGTCGAAGTAGATCCACTTGTAGGTTTACAACCGTTCCAAGCACGTGAAGTTGCATTTGCATTACAACTTAAAGACAAACAGGTCAGCCAGTTTGTGAAGCTAATGACAGGTGCTTATCAAGCATTTGTAGAAAATGATTTTGCCCTATTTGAAATTAATCCACTCTCAGTTCGTGAAAACGGCGATATCCTTGCGGTCGATGCTAAAATTGGCATCGATTCAAATGCCTTGTATCGTTTGCCAGAGCTTGCAGCAGCACGTGACAAATCACAAGAAAATGAGCGCGAATTAAAAGCGTCTGAGTTTGAACTGAACTATGTCGCACTTGAAGGTAATATTGGCTGTATGGTCAATGGTGCAGGGCTTGCAATGGCCACAATGGACATTATCAAACTGTACGGCGGTCAACCTGCAAACTTCCTTGATGTAGGCGGTGGTGCAACCAAAGAGCGCGTGATTGAAGCCTTTAAGCTCATTTTGGCTGATACCTCTGTTCAAGGTGTCTTAATCAATATCTTTGGTGGAATTGTACGTTGCGACATGATTGCCGAAGCCATTATTGCAGCCGTTCAAGAGGTGAATGTAACCGTTCCTGTCGTGGTTCGTCTAGAAGGCAACAACGCAGAATTGGGTGCAAAAATTCTCGACGAATCGGGTTTAAAACTGACATCTGCCAACGGATTATCGGATGCGGCAGAGAAAATTGTTGCTGCGGTAAAAGGTTAAGGGAGTATAAAAATGAGCGTATTAATTAATAAAGACACAAAAGTATTGGTTCAAGGTTTTACGGGTAAAAACGGCACATTTCATTCAGCCCAAGCGCTAGATTACGGCACGAAAGTCGTGGGTGGGGTAACGCCAGGCAAAGGTGGGACTACTCATCTGGACTTGCCAGTATTTAATACCATGAAAGATGCAGTTCGTGAAACTCATGCTGATGCATCGGTTATTTATGTTCCGGCACCTTTTGTTTTAGACTCCATTGTTGAAGCGGTCGATTCAGGTGTGAGTCTGATTGTTGTGATCACTGAAGGTGTGCCAACCCTAGATATGCTCAAAGCCAAGCGTTACCTTGAAACCTACGGTAATGGTGTGCGTTTAGTTGGACCAAACTGCCCAGGTGTGATTACTCCAGGCGAATGTAAAATCGGAATTATGCCGGGTCATATTCATCAACCGGGTCGTATTGGAATTATTTCTCGTTCGGGTACTTTGACTTATGAGGCTGTGGCGCAAACCACAAAACTCGGTTTAGGTCAGTCTACTTGTATCGGAATTGGGGGTGATCCAATTCCAGGAATGAACCAAATCGATGCGTTGAAACTTTTCCAAGATGACCCAGATACCGATGCGATCATTATGATTGGTGAAATTGGTGGCTCTGCGGAAGAAGAAGCAGCTGAATATATCCAATCGAATGTGAGTAAGCCAGTTGTTGGATATATTGCTGGTGTGACTGCACCAAAAGGCAAACGTATGGGGCATGCAGGCGCAATTATTTCGGGCGGTAAAGGGACAGCAGAAGAAAAATTTGCTGCATTTGAACGTGCAGGCATGGCGTATACGCGTAGCCCGGCCGAACTCGGCTCGACCATGCATAAGGTCCTTAAGGAAAAAGGCTTGGTATAAGTTTTAAGCTTTATCCAATAAAAACCCTTCAGAACATCTGAAGGGTTTTTTTATGAACAAATCATTCGATATATCGAATTTAAAGTTCGTATCTAAAAAGAAAAATTCAATATCTTTCATCAAGTACTAGCTTAGATGAAAAGTCTGATGATGTATGTCCTTGAGTGAAGACTACTGTTGCAAATTTTTAATAAGATCGTTTAATTTGATTTGTTTAGTTATTCTTAAACTCGTTATAAGCTCACGCTGTAATGATAATAATAAAATTAAAAAAACAGCACCATAAAATGAGACGCAAAAAAAAGCGTAATGATTGGGGTGATCATTACGCAGAACAACGAATCTGTAATAACAGTTTCGGTTAAGGAGAAGAGTTATGAACTTGGGGGAGTGCATAACCTATGAATCTAATATACTCAAGGTCTACTCAGAGTTCATTGGTATTCACGTTAACATGTGTTAAATCACGTTAAATAATCGATCAAAATGTAGGCTTGCTTTCGACCAAAGTCGTACTGCCTCTGAATAAGACAGTACTTCAATGGTGTTTCGATCATGATCGATTAGAACTTGAATAAGCCAAGCCCATCTTTTACTTCATCCAGTGTGGCTTGGGTTATGTTCTGACATTTGATTGTACCTTCGCGCAAGATATCCATGATGTAATCTGGATCTTTAGCCAACGCTTCACGACGTTCACGGATAGGTGAAATCAATTCTTTTAAAATACCTTCAAGGCGTTTTTTTACAGTTCCATCACCGAGACCACCACGGCGATAGTGAGCCTTTAAAGCCTCAACTTCTTCTTTGTCTGGATCAAATGCATCTAGATATGCAAATACAATGTTGCCCTCGACCTGACCTGGATCTTCAATGCGTAAGTGATTTGGATCGGTATACATTGCATTGACGGCTTTTTTAATATCTTTATCACTTGCATTTAATACAATGGTATTGCCAAGAGATTTCGACATTTTTGCCTTACCATCAAATCCAGGTAAACGTCCTGTATTTGAAAGTAGGGCTTTACATTCAGGAAGCAAATCTTGACCAATCTGACGATTCACACGGCGTACCAATTCATTGGTCTGTTCAATCATTGGAATTTGGTCTTCACCCACCGGAACGACGGTCGCTTTAAAGGCAGTAATATCGGCTGCCTGTGCCACTGGATAGCATAAAAAACCTGCTGGGATATCACGCTCAAACCCACGCATCTGAATTTCAGATTTAATAGTCGGGTTACGCTCAAGACGTGCAACAGTCACAAAGTTAAGGTACAACATGGTCAGTTCATTCAGTGCTGGCAAGCATGATTGAACACAGATCGTGGTTTTAGTTGGATCGATGCCCACAGCCAAATAATCCAGTGCCACTTCAAGAATATTACGGCGTACTTTGTCTGGATTGTCTGCATTGTCTGTTAGGGCTTGAGCGTCTGCTAACAAGATATGCTGATGATGACTATCTTGTAAACCGACACGAGAACGTAAAGAACCGACAAAATGTCCGAGATGCAATTGTCCAGTCGGACGGTCACCTGTCAAAATAATAGGTCGTTGATCAACACTGCTCATTATATAGTCCACTACTAAATGGGTTTATTCAGAGGCTAAGCCGCTGCAATATAAAAGAATGGGGTTATTGTACGGGAAATAAAAATAAATCGTCAGCAATCCACGGTACTTTTCATAAAATAATCCTGTCAATCTATCGGTTAAAATTACAGAAATTCAAAAAAATCGTCTTACAATAGAGAGATAAAAATCAATTCGGATAAAAAATGGCAACTGGCTTACTTGTACTTCTCGATGATATTGCAACGATTTTGGATGATGTTGCCCTCATGAGTAAAATGGCAGCGAAAAAAACCGCTGGCGTATTGGGAGATGATCTGGCGTTAAATGCCCAGCAAGTAACAGGTGTTCGCGCCGAGCGTGAAATACCGGTGGTATGGGGCGTAGCAAAAGGCTCTTTTATTAATAAACTGATTTTGGTGCCACTGGCATTATTAATTTCGGTGGTCGCACCTTGGCTCATTAATCCGTTACTCATGATTGGTGGTTTATTTTTATGTTATGAAGGGATTGAAAAAGTCATTCATAGTTTGTTTTCAAAAAAAGCACACGCTGAAAAACACACAGATCCACAACAACAAAACGATGAAACTGATTTAGCTGCTTTTGAAAAACAAAAAATAAAAGGTGCCATTCGCACCGATTTTATTCTTTCTGCCGAAATTGTGGTGATTTCATTAGGTACTGTTGCCGCAGCAGCATTTATGACCAAAGTTATGGTACTCAGTATTATCGCAATTGTAATGACTGTGGGTGTTTATGGTTTTGTTGCCATGATTGTAAAAATTGATGATTTGGGCTTGTACTGGACCAAGCAAAGTTCGTCTTTTAAACAAAAACTTGGGAATGCGTTGTTGGTATTTGCACCTTGGTTAATGAAAGCCCTGTCTGTGGTCGGAACGATTGCGATGTTTTTAGTTGGAGGTGGCATTATTGCGCATACGATTCCACTGATTCATCACTTTAGCGAAGAAACCAGTGATCATTTAGAAATGATTCCCACAGTTGGGAATATTATTGGTGCGATTACCCCAACGTTGATTAATTTTGGAATAGGTATGCTGGCAGGTTTGATCGTGTTCATGATCGTAACCGTATTTCAAAAAATGAAAGCGAAAGCCGCGTAAACGATTGGAGATGATCTATGCGTTGGAAAGGTCGACGAGTCAGTAGTAATGTGGAAGATCGCCGTGGGAGTAGTGGTGCTAAAGTGGGTGGCATCAGTATTGTCGGTTTGGTGGTGGCATTTGTGGCATGGAAATTTTTTGGTGTCGATCCGCAACAAGCCTATCAGGCAACTCAGCAGATAACAGCCGCACAAAGTCAGACGGGTACAGCACCAAAGCAATTATCTGCTGAACAAAAAGAAGCCTCAGATTTTGTAGGAACAATTTTGGCAGACACAGAAGACACTTGGACGCCCATCTTCCAACAGCTGGGGCAAAGCTATGTTGCGCCAAAATTAGTGTTGTTTAATGGCCGTGATCAATCTGCCTGTGGTACTGCGGAGTCGGCAATGGGGCCTTTTTATTGTCCAAGTGATCAAAAAGTTTATATCGATACACAGTTCTTTAAGGAGATGCGCCAACAAATGGGGATATCAGGCGATAAAAATCAGACTGAACTGAGCAGACAAGATCAGGCAGGCGATTTTGCTCAGGCCTATGTCGTGGCACATGAGGTAGGACATCATATTCAAAATTTATTGGGTATATCCTCTCAGGTACAACGTGCGCAAGCACAGGCCAATCGTACTCAAGCCAATCAACTTTCTGTACGTCTTGAACTACAGGCCGACTGCTTTGCCGGAATATGGGCCAATCGAAATCAAGAACGCACGCAATTTTTAGAGGCTGGAGATGTTGAAGAAGCCATGGATGCAGCACAAAAAATTGGAGATGATTATCTTCAGAAGCGTGCAACAGGGCAGGTGGTCCCCGATAGTTTTACCCATGGTACCAGTCAACAGCGCATGCATTGGTTCGAAACTGGATTAAAAAGTGGTGACTTGAATCAGTGTGATACATTCAATAGTCGTTCAATTTAAAAAAGAAGGTGACACCTTCTTTTTTTTTTATTTTTTAAGAAACTGCTTGAAGTTGCGAAGAATTCGGTAACTACAATATAGAGCGATCAAGGCAAAAATACCGACGCCAAAAAGTACATATTTTAAATTGCTAATGTCTTGAGCATACAATGACTTGATGTCCTGTTCAGACCAAGTGTAAGAGCCAGGCATATTGGTCTGGGTATCCATATAACGTATTTTCTCAAGATAACTATGTGTACCAAAGGTTTGAAACGTTGCATCCTGAATTACACGTGTCCCAATTTCGTTATAGCGATCTGTACATAAGGTTGCAAGATAATGTTCGCAATTCAATTTCGCGATATATCCGCGATCTTGTAGCACAATATAAAAAGCTTGGTTGGGCTTTTTATTGTTACTCAATAGACGATAAGTATGTGTCGCATCACTTTGAATCTGTGAAATCTGTTTGTGGGTATATTCATCCTCGGCATTCCAGATTTCCTTTGCCTTACTATAAAAGGTTATGATGAGTGCCGCCGTAATTAAAAAAATACAGGTAGCTGAGACAAGCCGAACAACAGTTTTAATCGATTGATGCATGTGCGAGGACTTCCTTTTGAACGCCATTAAAATAACTGATTTGATTCAATTCACAAAGAAGTTTTCTACTTAAGCTTAAGTGTTTGATAAAATTAAACATTATGGTTTTTTGTTAATAAAGTTAATTTTTGGCAATATCCAAAGTAAATTTAAGTAAAATTACAGATCTGTTTATTTATATGATCCATAAGGATATTTATGGGTAGTTTTTTTCTCCTTCAAGTTCTCACGGTTATTTTTGCGCTGTCGATTGCAACCACAATTTTTAATAAGCGTATTTTAAATTTCCCTCAGGCGATTGGTGTGCCGATTGTTTCGGCCGTTTTAGTTTTTATTTTGCAATGGGGAGCCAGCCTGTTAAATGGCAACCAGTTTATTACCATTAATATTCATAATATTGAAAATGCAGTAAAAAGCATTGATTTTTATGATTTCCTAATCAATGGTGTGATTTGTTTTATTTTAACGTCCTCAGCACTTAAATTTAAAATCTCAGATTTGCGCAATCATTGGAAGCCAATCGGCATCTTGGCCACTATTGCGTTGGTGCTCTGTGCTGTCTTGTTCGCAGGTTTATTGTTTGGTTTTCAATACTTGATTGGAAATCCTGTTCCAATTCTGGTTTTACTGTTACTTGGTTCTGCATTGGGAGCAACAGATCCAATTGGTATCAAAGGGGTATTAAGTTCAGTTCGCGCCCCGCATCACCTGATTGTTAAACTTGAAGGTGAGTCACTCTTTAATGACGCCATGTGTATCGCCGTATTTATGACCCTTTTAAATGTACTTAAAGGGGAGCACTTTAGCTTGGTAGGCACAATCGAAAACTTTCTTTACGAAATCGTGGTCGCTGCGATTATTGGTTGGGCTTTTGGTGTCGGAATTTTACGTCTGTTGCGTGGTAAGCACGAGATGGAATCTTTAATTCTGACGACAGCGTTATTGGCAAGTGGTGCCTATTTGGTGTCGTTGTTTGCGCATGCATCGGCACCGATTGCTTGTGTGATAGGCGGCTTGATTGTTGGAAATAAGTGGAAAGAAATTTTACAAGAACGTGAAATTCGAGAAGTGAACCATTTCTGGCACACCGTAGAAGGCATTATCAATTCATTTTTATTTACCTTGATTGGTCTTGAGCTTTTTATTCTAGATTTAAGTACAAGCATGATCTTAGGTGGAATCTTCGCCTTTATTGCGTTACATATTTCGCGCTTTGTCGCAAACTTTCTCTCGTTTTCTTTTTTCCCGTCATTTAAGCATAAGAGTTACAACGGCAGTCTGGCAATTTTATCGTGGGGTGGTGTTCGAGGTGGAATTTCATTGGCCTTGATTCTTGCGGTCGCTAACGTACCTGAGCTACGAGATTACAGCAGTATTTTAATTGGGTATACCTTTATTAGTGTGCTGATGTCGGGAGTGGTTTGTGGACTTGGTTTACCAGCTGTGATGAATGCATTTTATTATAATCCCAATGAAGAAACTCAAGGATTTAAAGGCTGGTATCAACGTATGTGCCACAAAATGAACCGCAAAGGGTATAAGTATATTGTAGGAGAAGATGCATATGGCAACGAAACAATCACCATTTACGACATGGATAAACTAACCGATCAGAAAGCCGAAGATGGTATTGCGACAGTGCATAACCCCACAAAAGTACAAGAAGCGAAAAGACTGGAGAATCCGAATAATTTTTAAATATATCGAGTATTCATAATTTGATCATTCGATTGTTTAATAGAATTTATGAATAAGTATAGTTTAAATAAAAATATACATCATGTTATTCAATGATCTAAAAATCGTGATTGAGCTGATTGAACTCGGTTCTTTCACACTTTTTAAATCAATTACTAAGTTTAAAGTGGTTGCCCAAGTTTTCTATAAGATTCTTGTATCAGAGATTTGTATCAAAATTGTTCGATAGTGAAATTTTTTTTATAAAAAATATATATAAATCAATTAATTAAAATAAAAAATTTACTATAAGGTAAATATAAGCATAATTTATGTGAACCAGTTATCACTTTTTTTTGTTTTTTGAGCTGTTTTTGTATTTATTTTTTTCTTTTTTGAATGTTTAATGGTATGGATTACGTGCAAAAATCATAAAAGATGGTTGTTTTGAGTAAGCCATCACGGTGTGGGGAAGCACATTAAAAAATATAAAGCATACGAGAGAGATGAAAGTCATGCCAAACATACAAATTATCGCTAAAGAATCGCATGCCGTATTGGCAGATATCACAGGAAACTCCGCTAAACTCACAGAAGCATCTGTCGTATTGGTTAAGGTTTCAGCAGATGATGTTCAAGAAGTAACCCGTGATGGTACCAGTGCTATCATTAAGCTCAAGAATGGCGAAGTCATCGTTATTGACGACTTTTTCAGTACGGAAGGTCCTACAGACAATAGCCTAGTTTTTCAAGATGATTCTAATAAACTGATCTGGGTACAATTCACAGATGCACAAGGCGCCCTGCTTGAAAATGTGGCGTATCAACCAATCGATTCAATCGAGCCTTTATTATATGGTCACAGTGAAACAAGTCCATGGGCATGGGCAGCCGTTCCAGTAACTGCAGGTGGTATCTTGTGGTGGGCGCACAATCGAGATAGTGATAACGATAACAATAACCCGCCTGTGGTTAACCCGCCTGCAACACCTACCACTCCAGCAACTGTCTTTGACGATAAACAACCAATCACTGGCAATGTAAGCAACGGCAGCTCCACGAATGATGCATCTCCTTTAATTAGTGGTACAGGCACAGCTGGCACGACAATTACGGTATATGACGGCAATACTGTTTTGGGTACCACCACCGTAGGTTCAGACGGTAAATGGTCATTTACACCAACCACACCATTAACCGATGGCACGCATAGCATTACTTATACAGTTAAAGATGCGGCGGGAAATGAAAGCGGTAAGAGCCCAGCAATTGACTTTACCGTGGATACCATCGCACCAGATACGCCAACAACTGCTCCAAATGCTACAGATGATGTTGCACCTGTCATTGGCCCAATTACTGCTGGCAGTTCGACCAATGACAATACCCCAACATTAACGGGTACAGGCACTGCGGGCGACATCATTACCGTCTATGATGGCGCTACTAAACTAGGTACAGCCACAGTGGGTTCAGATGGGAAATGGTCATTTACACCATCACCTGCGCTAGCAGATGGCTCACACAGTATTTCTTACACAGCAACAGATAAAGCGGGAAATGAAAGCGGCAAGAGTCCAGCAATTGACTTTACCGTAGATACCATCGCACCAGATACGCCAACAACTGCTCCAAATGCTACAGATGATGTTGCACCTGTCATTGGTCCAATTACTGCTGGCAGTTCGACCAATGACAATACCCCAACATTAACGGGTACAGGCACTGCGGGCGACATCATTACCGTTTATGATGGCGCTACCAAACTGGGTACAGCCACAGTGGGTTCAGATGGGAAATGGTCATTTACACCATCACCTGCGCTAGCAGATGGCTCACACAGTATTTCTTACACAGCAACAGATAAAGCAGGAAATGAAAGCGGTAAGAGTCCAGCAATTGACTTTACCGT
>NZ_BBNM01000008.1 GCF_000760595.1 Acinetobacter soli
GGTAAAAATCCACACAAGTTGTTCTTCTATTCTCTTAATGATCTTCTCGATGATTCGTCATCATCAAGCTAGGTCGGCTATGTTACTCTAAATCTCTTCAAAGTCAACAGGTCATTTCGATATTTTTAAAACTTTATCTTCAAACCCACAACCTAACCACTCAAGCCAAGTTACTGTTTTTCAACAAGTTTCTATCTGCATCACCGCCGATGGATGTGCATTCTACACTATTTCTCACCCCTTGCAAGCATGTTGGACTAAAGTTTTGATTGCATGGCTATATTTTGAACCAAAAAAAATATAAGCTATTATTTTTTATAGTTTATTTATTTTAAATGTTTTTTCTCACATTTAATTTTGTTTCAGATAGGCCAAAATCATCTGGCATAATTCCTGTTTAAGCTTTTGTTCTTCAATTAAAAAGTCGTTACTACTGACATAACGCATCATGGTAAATAAGGTGCTGTTGATGATCACAAAGGATTTATGCTTGAGTCTTTCAAAATCCCATTCGGGATAAAGCCGATTAAACACATAAAGACCGACTTCGAAAAAATGCTGTTCTAATATCTGAGCAGCTTTTGAATGGTTGTATTGATGCCAGTGTTTAAGTACCTCGATAAAAAATCCCTGATCGGCATTCATTTTATCGAATCCAAATTGAATACTCAGTGGAATCAGGTATTCAATTTCTAATTGCTCTTGTGCAACTACCAGTTTTTTGAAGGTCTGCCCCAGTTGTTCACTTTTACGTAACAGTAGCTCTTGAATAATTTCTTCTTTGTTCTCAAAGTATTGGTAAATTGATCCGACACTGATACCAGAGCGCTCTGCAATTTTAGGTGTCGTGACTTGATGTAGGCCGTATTCCGCAATACATAATTGGGTAGCCTCCAAGACAGTATCGACCAGATAAATCGCGCGTTGCTGCTGGGGTTGTTTTCTCATAAACCGCCTGTCTCAAATGCGAATTGAATGCGAATAATTATTCGTATTAGAGTTGATTAAACATTAATCAGGCTGAATGTTCAATGCAAACTCTTGTACCGTCCAGATTAGCTTCATTTGATCATATGTCGAAATCACGCTGGCTGGGGCGTGTTTTATCCTATATTTGTAAGCGCCCCATTCAACCCAACGTAAAAGAGTATAGAGAACTCGCGGAAGCGTTAGTGACGGGTGATCCTGCCATGGACAAGGTGATCGATTGGCTGATGCAAAATCCTGCCGAACACCGACAGCTTTTTGAGACGGCGCTCTTTGAAGGCCTTGATGCGCTAGCTGAGCCCATTCCAGAACTGATTGAATTTTTTGAGCAGATTACGCATCCGCCTGCATGGTTCGATGAAAGCCGCCTGAATGATGCAGTGATTTTCACGCATCGACTGGGCGTCAATAACGGTTTTATTCTGCGCGATTTGTCTTTGATGGTGGGCTATTTATATCCTGGATTTAACCGTCCGCTGATTCTTACTGGAGCATTGAAAAAACATGCCGGTAAACGCTTGGCGGAAACCACAAAGTGGTGGGTTGAAATTACCGAGATTGATGGTTTAAAGCGCTTTGGATCAGGTTTTACCTCGACCATTTACGTGCGCTTTATTCATGCACTGGTTCGGCATCAATTGTCGCGCTCAGAAGAATGGGATACAAAAAAATGGGGATTACCGCTCAATCAGTTTGATCTGGCCATGACCAATATCGCCTTTAGTGGTGTGGTGTTATTGGGTATTCGGGCGCTGGCTGTATTTCCGAATAAGCATGAGGTAGCACAATTTTTACATTTCTGGAAATACGTAGGCTGGCTGATGGGGGTCAATGAAAAATGGCTGGTCGATAACGAGCGCGGTGCTTGGCGTTTATTGTACTGGATGCAAGATGCTCACCCAGAATCGGACGAATCGAGCTTGGCACTTGGACAAAGCCTTTCAAAGGAACCTTTTGAACGTCGTTATCAGCGTATGCGTAGTTTTCAGCAAAAGCTGGCGTATCATATGCATCTTGAAATAACGCAGTTTTTTATTGGGCGTAAACGCATGCACAAACTGGGCTTGGAAGAGCGCCCTGCGGCATGGTTTGCTTACTTCTTAATTGTACGAAATCTCATTTTACATACCAGTGCAAAGTACCTACCCAAAGTGGACCGTTTTTTACTTCGACGCGGTCGAATTGTACAAAAGTTTGGTATGCATTTATATCAAAATGAAATTCAGTCACTCAGTGATATGCACAGTTAAAAAAGGGAGCCATGCTCCCTTTCTTTTCATCTGTTATTGATGGGCTGCACCACCCGAATGAGATGAATGATCCATATTCATATCTTTCATGTCCATATGCATTTCCTCATGTGAAGTAGTGGCTGAGGCTGCTGCATTTTGCTCAGTTGCTGGCGCCATGGCAGGTGCTGTTTTAAAAGCATGCTGCTGGGTGTGCATTTTCTGCTGACTCGGCATGTAATCTGGCTCATTGTTCACCGCCAGATAAAAAACGCCCATAAATATTAGACTCAAGATAAAGGCCACGATCAGCAGCTTCCATCCCCACACTGATTTTTCGGGTGACAGTTTTTCACTCATGTTCATCTCCTATAAGAAGAGGCTGATCTCACATTTTCATCCTCTTCTATATTTAGTCTATAAAAAATGCAAATCTTAGAATTTCATACTCACGCGCGCCCAATAATTACGCCCGCTGTTGTTAAACTGTTCGTTAGCAGCATAGCCAAATAAGGCTGCTCCCGATTTATTCAGATGTTCGGCATAGGCTTTATCGAGCAGATTATCGATTCCCACAGCAAAATCGAGTGTTGGACTGTATTGATAAGTTGCATTAATCGCCAGCGTACTAAAGCCCTTACTTTTACCGATATCATAACCTACGATATTGCCTTCATTGAGACTAATTCGGTTTTGCTTGGCGACTGCGCGCCACAATAGCCCTAGACTATAGCGGTCTTGTACATAACGCAGATTGAATCGGCCCTCGAGCGGTGCAATTTGAGGCAAAGGCTTACCGTCGCTGGTATTTTTACCCCATGCGTACATGGCAGATAGATCGGTTTGAAGATGATCGGTCAGATGATAACCGATTCCTGCTTCTGCCCCTGCAATGGTGGCATCGATACTACGTGCTGGTAAAATGCTGACACTGCCGTTTGGATTGGATTGATACGGCACCAAAATAAAATCATCGATCAATCCAGCATAGGCCGATGCCCACGACGTTAAGGCCCCCTGTTCAAATTCAAAGCCTAAATCAAGCTGTGTGGTCTTTTCGGTATCAAGATAGTTCAGTAACCCCTTTGATACGCGAGAGATTTCCCAAAAGTCTGGGGTGCGTTCAACATACCCAATGCCTGCATAAGTTTTAAGCCCGTGTTCTGGCAATGCATGTTCAATTCGTACAAAGGCACTTGGATTGGTGTCTTTACGCTGTTGATCATTCGCAGCATGATTCACTTTTACTTGATCGATACGACCACCCGCAACCCATTTTGTCTCTGGCGATAGAGCGTAAGTCCATTCACTAAAAGCACCATATGACTGAAAACCTAAAGATCTTCTGGTGTTATTCACATGCTGATTGTGTTGAGAATCTAGTCCAGAAATCGCACTAAAGTGATCCCATTCGGTGGTCACGGCTACGCGTGAATTTAATGTACGACGCGTTACTTGAGATTCTCGAGGTTGTAAGGGTGCTGGACGCAAACGAAAGTTATCCATGACATGGTCATTAAAATTATAGTCAATCTGCGCTTCAACTTTCTTGATCACATCAGTGATATTTTTTTGCTCGGCATGTAGTCCTAGGCTTTCACGCTTAAACTGTGTTCCATCCATCCCTCGTGCCGCGTATGCTGCCTCACCATCAGCAACTCCTCCCCGTAGCTCCAGCCAAGTATCTTGAGTCGGTTTCCAGCCTAAAGCTAAATCAGTGCTCCAGCGCTCCCATTGGGATTGTACTGTCTTGCCGTTACCATCTTGATAATTTCCGGCCACCGAGCGAGTGGCATTCAAGCGTGCATATTTGCTTTCATCACCTACGGCAGCTTCGATATTGTGATCAAGCCGGCCAAAGGAGCCAATCAGTACACTGGCCTGTCCACGATAAGGTTTATCACGGCTTAACTGCTCAGGTTCGCGTTCAAAAAGGACTGTTGCCGCCGAGCCAGGAGTGGCATACAACACAGTTTGCGGGCCTTTAATCACGGTAATTCGATCATAACTTTCAGGATTGATATATGACGTTGGAGCATCCATCCGTCCTGGACAAGCCCCCAAATTTTCAGTGCCATCGGTCAGCATTTTAATACGTGAACCAAACATGCCCCGAAAGGTCACATCACCATTAGTACCGCCATTTTTAATGGCATTAAAGCCCAGAATACTTTGTAGATAATCTGCACCATCAGTGGCCGGAACGGGCTGAATGGGCTGTTTGGGATCTGCCTGTACAATTAAACCATTTGAACGTGTTGTTTCTTGTGCAGTTACCACAATTGGCGGCATCTGTGTCGTATCAGTTGCAGATTGCGTTTCGGCAAATGCAGATGTGGTGGCAAGTAGCATCGCAGCCGTAATCGGCTGTAATAAAAATTGAGGCTGAGTCATGTCTGTATCTCAAAAACATAAATACGCGCTATGCCTGATACGTCTTATGCGTATTAGGCCAGAAAAACATACGAGGGATAAAACCCCGCAACGAAGCGTGATTTATGCAAATACAGGCGGTGCCCGACCTTGAGGAAGTAAAAATAGACGTTGAAGCGCGTAATAGACGTGTCGAAATGCTTGCTGAAACGCCAGCAAACGCACTTGAATGCGAACCAGTATTTCTTTTACATCCAGTTCGGGCGGTAAAATTAAATGGCCATAGACGGTGCAATATTGACACTGATGATTGACATCATGATGATCATGAGCTGGCGCCGATTGCGCTTTTTCGAGCATGCGGGGCATATGCTGCATGTGTGAATCTGCATGCGACATGGCCTTATGATGCTGAAGCGCCGACAGATCAAAAGTTTGGGCAATGGTTTCACAGACCGGAGCAATCTGATACTGCTTCGGCAATAACGGCTGTAAAAAAACCGCAATCTGTAATAATACTGCGGTGAATCCCAGCAGCAGCCCAATTTTAAACAAGTCCAGCCTTCTCAGAAATTTTGCCGTTACAGTATAACAAAACTCAATCGAAATTGGGTTTCTTTGGTGCATTTTGAGCGATTAACGTTTGACAGCGACTTTCTCTTTCTGGCGTATCAGTTTTTCTACTTTCTCACGCGCTCGCTGACGTTTAAGTGGAGATAGATAATCGACAAACAGCTTTCCGCTCAAATGATCCATTTCGTGCTGAATACAGACAGCGAGCAAACCATCGGCCTCGATTTCAAATGCCTCACCATCAAGGTTCAACGCTTCAATCTTGACGCGTGACGGACGGTTGACTTTGTCGTATATTTGAGGAACAGACAGACAGCCTTCTTCATAAGCCTGTGTTTCGTCTGTTAATGGGGTGATTTTGGGGTTGATGAAAACCATTGGCTGATCTTTTTCTTCAGATAAGTCCATGACAATCAGCTGAATATGACGATCAACCTGAGATGCAGCCAAGCCAATGCCGGGTGCTTCATACATGGTTTCTAGCATGTCTGATGCCAGTTGGCGGATTTCATCTGTCACTTCTTCGACAGGTTTTGCAACGGTGCGCAGGCGTGGATCAGGAAAACTCAAGATCGGTAATAAGGCCATAGTGTCTCCTCATTCGTGCCATTGATTAGAAAACCCAAAGAAAGGCAACTCGAAATAAAAATGTATGTATTGCCGTTATTATAACGCAAATACAGACCTAATTTTTAGGAATTATGATAATGAACATGGTTTTAAACGGCTTACGCACGTTTTCTCATTTGGGGCTTAAACAATACGGTTTCGCGCTGGCCATCTGTGGTGTAATGGGCATATCGAATGCCGAAGCTGCAACGCGCAATCACAATCCACCCTCACTCAAGGCAGGTGCACCGCATGTCTATGTGGTCAAAAAAGGGGATACGCTTTGGGATATTTCTGGAAAATTTTTAAAAAAACCATGGCGATGGCCAGAGATCTGGGCCAGTAACAAACATGTGAAGAATCCACACTGGATTTATCCAGGCGACCGATTGCTGCTGTGTACGCTCAATGGTCGACCGCTCGTTGGACGAGATATGGGGGATGGCTGTGAAGGAATTATTCGTCGTTATACAGGCCGCACCACCTTACCCCCACAAGTTCGTATTGAAGAATTAAAAAATAGTATTCCCGTCATTCCGCTGAGCCAAATTCAGCAATGGCTGGAGCGCTCGACACTTGTATCGGCGGACGCTATTGAGTCTGTGCCTTATGTTGTGGGCACCACTGATCAACGTGTACTGGCTGCCAAAGGTCAAAAAATCTTTGTGCGGGGTCAGGGCCTACAAAATGGTCAGCGTTATGCGATCTATCATGAGGGTGAGCCTTACACCACCCTAGATGAACACGGCAAAAAGCGCATTCTGGCCGTCGAACTGATTCAGGTGGCTTCGGGGATTGCAGTGCAATCTGAACAAGAGATCACCACGCTCGAACTCACCGACACCTATAACGCAGAAACACGTCGTGGCGATTTGGTCATGCCAGAGCAAGATGCCATGTTACCAACATTGTTTTATCCAACCGAAGGCAATGAAATGGTGGCAGGTGGCAAGATTGTTCGTGTTATGGGCTCTATTGCCACAGCAGCACGCAATAGTGTCGTGACGCTTAATCGAGGCTTGAATCAAGGTGCCAAAGTAGGACAAGTACTCGATATTTATGCGCAAGGCGAAAGCGTCAAAGACCCGAAAACGCATGAACTGATCAAACTTCCGAATCAAAATATTGGAAGTTTGATGATATTTAAAACCTTTGATGAATTCAGTTACGCTTACGTACTCGAGAGCAACTTACCCATTAAAGTCGGGGCAGAAATTCGCCCGCCTCAAGATGAAGAATAAAACAATATTATTAATAGACTTATGATGAAACAATTTTCTGCGCACCATCGCCATACCATTGCAGTATGGTCATTGGTGCAACACTCACTCTCAAGTTTTGATACCTTAGTTCGTCATTTTGGCGATTGTGAAACGGCGCTTGAACCTCAGAATCTGGCCAAGTGGCAACAGTTAAAGCTACATGCCAATCATCTAAAGCGAGCTGCGGAATACGCAACACCAGCGGGGCAATCGGCATTTTCAAACTTGCTTGCGCACATTCAGCAGCACACTGATTTTATTGTTACGCCAGAAGATCCACTATATCCTGCCCAGTTGATGCCCTATACCGGCAAGCCCCCAATTTTATTTGGTCGTGGTTCGGCTCAGCCCTTATTACAGCCACAAATTGCCGTGGTGGGCAGTCGTAAACCCAGCCCACATGGTCGGCAAGTGGCCTATGACTTTGCCTATTACCTCAGTGAAAAAGGATTTTATATCACCAGTGGGCTTGCACACGGCATTGATGAAGCAGCCCATCAAGGCAGTGTCATGCAGCAACGGGCGATTGCAGTGGTCGGAACTGGATTGGATCGATGTTATCCGGCAGGGAATCGTACATTATACGAGAGTATTGCTTCACAAGGCGGTGCAGTCGTCAGCGAGTTTTTGCCGGGCACACCACCGTTAAAGGCCAATTTTCCACGGCGCAACCGTATTGTGAGTGGTTTAAGCTTAGGCGTGTTGGTGGTGGAAGCCAAAAAAGAAAGTGGCTCACTGATTACCGCGAATCGAGCGGCTGAGCAAGGTAAAACGGTCTTCGCGATTCCGGGACATATTTATAGTGAGTTTCATCAAGGCTGCCATCAATTGATTCGAGAAGGAGCAATTTTGGTGGATCATCCGGAGCAAATTCTGGAAGATTTAGCGCTTCCCACACATTGGCATGCTCAATCTACGGCAGCAGTCTCGGCCACCTCTACCCCTGAAGATGTATCCGATGCCTTGGCTGTTCCCGAAGAGCTGATTCCGCTTTATCAGCGCTTAGACTGGACGGGACAAGACCTCGATCAGTTGGCACAGCAGTTTGAAGGCTCGACCGCAGAGCTGACCGGTCAACTCATGGAACTTGAACTGTTGGGACTGTGCATTCAGCAGTCGGGACGTTATCTGCGTTGTACTGGCGGATTTTAAGGTTCACAATAGCGTTATTTTTAAATTTGGAGATGAATTATGCTGACCACCTCCGTTACGGAAGCAGCCCAATACCTGACACAGGGCGATGTGCTGGCCTATCCGACCGAGGCAGTCTGGGGCTTGGGCTGTGATCCCTTCAATGAGCAGGCATTTCATGAAATTCTGCGTTTAAAGCAGCGCCCTATTGAAAAAGGCGTGATTTTACTGGCCGGAGATATTTCACAGGTCGAGCATCTACTGGATGAACTTGATCCAGATATTCGCCAGCAAGTCATTCAAAGCTGGACACAGCGCGGCGTCGATGAGCGCGCCACGACATGGTTATTGCCGATCCATTCACAGCAAATTCCCGCTTGGATTACAGGTCAACATCATCAGGTGGCTGTTCGGGTGTCTAATCACCCACTTTGTATGGCACTGTGTCATGCCTTTGGCGGCTTTATTGTCTCTACCAGTGCCAATCCGGCAGGACTTGAACCTGCGCGCTCACTACAGGAAGCTTCCGCCTATTTTGGGCAGCAATTACATTATTTAAATGGTGATTTGGGTTTAAGCCAGCAGCCAAGTCGGATTCTCGATGCCAAAACTGGCGATGTGATTCGCAACTAAATGAATGAACACTCAAATGTAAATAATTATCGTTAATTTATATTATACAGATCTGTCTATCTAGCTACCTAGATAAATGGACAGACAAAAAAAAGCTCAGTCATATGAGGATGACTGAGCATAAAAAGGGATGTGTATCAATCACATCCAGAGGGTTCAACAATCTGGAAGTAGCAACAGTACACTTAAAAAGTGACTGTTTTTACAGTGCGCGTAGTATGAAAGAAACAACTCATTAATACAAATATATTATTTATCTTACATAAAATTAGAATAAGTTCGAATCAATTTGAATATTTATTTAAAAAGTTAATTTATATTGATCTTTTTATTCAAATTTTATAGAAAACTGATAATTGTTTAATTTTTAAACACCCCCTGTAATCATAGTGGAATTCGATAAGTCATCACATCGTGTCAGAATATTTTTTACTTAAATTTATTTAGACAAAAGAGAGCACATAAAAACCCTGTTCATATGCTCCCACCCTGCCCTTAGCACTTAAAAGTGATAATCCACTCTTACCATAGGTGTGCTCGCAGTGGCCCCCTTTCCGGCAAAACCATCAGTATCGTTACCGAATTTGTTTTTCCAGTATTCGTAACCTGCACCCGCACGTAATTTGCTGTCTTTTAGCCCGATCAATCCGCTCATGTCATACATAACGCGTGCATCGATGTGGGTTTCCGCTTTGGTATCGCCACCAGATTCATTTTTTCCTTTAGCATCAATCCACAGTGCATAGCCTTCAAAGGACAGCGGTGTTTTTGCAATCGGAATGCCCCACGTAAACTGTGCTGCCATATGTGTATCGTAAGTATAACGACCCGTTGAGTAACCAAATCGTGGCGTATCAGAAGACGGATCATTACTTTCAAATAGTGCCAGCACACTAAAATCTAAAAAGCCCGGTACATCAAAGCGAACCGTTGGGCCTACCACCCACATGCGCTTTTTCGAGCCATAACTGTCATTTTTGGTATTCCAGTCTAACCCCGCGGTCAAACCTGCGCCACGTATATAGCCGGGTACCGCCAAATCCTTTTTAAACAGTGCACCTGCATCCAGATAACGGCGTATTACCACATAGGCTTCTTGGGCACCTTTACCACTTGACTGGGTACTGTTGGGCTCATCATCTGACTGAAGTAAATCGACATTGAAAAAGTTGGAGCCATATTTATCACCACTGGCATGGGTGAGATTAAAAATCTGCTTGGTAATATCAATTCGATCGCCTGCGGCATCATTTTTATAAGGTTCTGCAAATTGAGTACCGTAGCGCCAGCCAATTGAGGTATCACTCCAGATGGCTGCATCTGCGACTTGCATGGCGCCCATTCCCCCCAGAATGGTCGCGAGGCTTCCCATCAGTTTTTTTAATGATCTGCCTTGTTGTACTGCGTTCATTACACACTTCCCCTGATCCACTTCCTTAAGTAAAAGCACTGGCTATTTATCTGAAGATGCATAGCGATGGCTGTTTGACATTCGCTTAAATGGCTTGCAAAACGATGTCGCCCGCTGATAAAGGCAAGTTTCCTACCAAAGAAATGATTATTGAGAATCTGCAATGTTGCTTATGCAAAAAATGCCATAACACATGTCTATCATGCATCTATATTGGCCATGATAAATAAGAAAAGACCAGCGCCAGCAGATGATGATCTGATGCTCGCGCCTGATCAGGGATGCGCGTTATGGTGATACAAAGGAATTTAGTTTAAGACGTGACTGTCGTTTCGAAGTACCGAAATAATCAGCTCACGAAACCAGCGCTGTTCTTGCGAGCGATGTAAACGCTCATGCCAGAGCAAGAAATACGGAATCTTGGGGAACTTGACTGGCGCATCGACCACTTTGAGTGGCAGCAATGCACTATAATGGCGAGAGAATGAACGCGGTGCTGAAAAAATCGCGTCAAATTGCAGCAGCATGTAGGGAATCATGCCGAAGTATGGCACATAGGCCACGATATTACGTTTGATTCGTTCTTTGGCCAAATACAAGTCAATCACGCCACGCTGACCGACGGTATATGGCGTTGGGGCAATATGGTCGGCTTGCAGATAATCGTCAAGTGTTAATGGTCGTGCAGCCATTGGATGCGATTTACGCATCAGGCACACCACTTCATCTTCGAATAGTGGTGCAAGGCGCAAATATTCGGGTGGCTGCGGCCAGTTACCAATCACGGCATCATACATCCCGCTTTCTAGTGCATGGGTATAATCTACATCGTGCGCCATCGAGTGCATGATCACGGTGCAATGCGGTGCTTCTTGTCGTACACGACGCAACACTTCACCCAGCGCAATCGCGTTGAGGTAATCCGGCGCGGCAATATTAAAGACTTGACGCGACTCGGCCGGATGAAAGTGCACCTGCTGTGTGGCAATCAGTTCCATTTGCGCCAGTGCTTGACGCACAGGTTCAAGTAGCGCTTCACCACGTTCGGTCGGGGTCATGCCATTACGACTACGAACCAAAAGCTGATCGCCGGTAATGTCTCTGAGTTTTTTGAGTGCGGTACTGATGGCAGGTTGGGATTGATTGAGCCGCTTGGCCGCATTGGAGACGCTTTTTTCAGTTAATAGCACATGCAACACCTGCAAAAGATGTGCATCTAAAGCTTCCCATTTGTTGGCTGGATTAATCACCGCTGCGTCCTGATTTTATTCGTTACATGTTTAGCGTATTCAAGTTTTATACCAAATGGACAATTCTAAAACTCATCCAGACGATCAACCACACGCCCTCAATCAGTACACTACCATTTACTGCATGTTTTGCCTATTCTGCCATCGTATTGAATACACTGCCACACCACGCTGTCCATTCAGATACTCGCCCGCATAAGTTGAAGATACAGTTAAATTAAAAAGAAAGCGGATCTTTTAAGACGAGGTATTTTGTACGATGACAGGCGCATTTTTCTTTTGTGCCATCACAATGCCAACCAAAATCATCATACCACCAATAGTATGAAATAAAGTCCATTGCTCGGCTAACCATAAACTGGCAATAATTGCAGTAAACACTGGCATTAAATTCATAAAAATACTGGTTCGATTTGGCCCGATGTGTTGTACCGCCAGCATCCACAGCAACGGCGCCAGCAATGAAGGAAAAATACCCGCATAAAGTAAGCTCGGTGCATTTCGTGCATTAATTGCATCTAGACCAAAATACATTAAAAACGGGATGTGATAGAGCAAGGCAAAACCGATTTGCACATATAGACTAATCAGTAATGGAATTTTGAGCTGCCATTTTTTTAAGAATACACCATAAAAGGCATAGAAAAAGACAGCCACGACCATGAGTAAATCACCCGAATGACCGCCCATATTGAGTAGCGTAGTAAAATCACCTTTGCCTAAAATATACAGCAGACCTAAAAACGAAATGATACTGCCCACAATGGCAAATCGATTGGGAATATCTTTTAAAATCAGCATTGAAACAAAGATGGTAAACACGGGAATGAATGCATTGACAATTCCCATGTTGGTGGCGGTAGTATAATGCGCGGCGGTATAAGATAAGCCCTGATACAGCACCATCCCGAAGGCACTCAGTATGGCGAGCTGGCCCAAATGCCGGCGGACCAAAGCACGTTGCGCCCAGACTTTGAATAGCATAAAAGGCGTCAGCACAATAAAGGCTATGAGCCAGCGGTAAAAGCTAATGCTGGCCGGCTCAATCAGATCGACCGCATAACGCGTAACGGCAATATTCATCGACCAAATCAGTACTGCAATTAAGGGCAATAAAAAAGCCCACCACTGGGTTTTTGCGATCTGATTCATGCTGCTCTCTGTATCCTAAAGATACGATTATTGTCGATAATGACGGATTAAATTGAAATATCGCATTTCAGACATTTATATCGCGTGATCGCCATGCGACTGTACAAACAAACACCAGCTCTGCATAGCGTACTTTACTACCGCTGTGAGTTGCGCTAGATCTGCACCATCACGTGCCTGTAGCGTAAGACCCTGAAGCAGCGTGGCATAAAAATCGGTCATGATTTCAATCGGTGCGTTGGCAGGTAAATCACCATCGATGATGCCCTGTTGCAAGCGCTCCAATAATTTGTGTTTTGTTTTCAACCGTTTTGACAACAAGGTGTGCTGAACTTGCTGAGTCGATTCGGAACAGTTCATGGTCGCCACCACCAACATACAACCGGAAGGCTTATTAGGTTGCAGCAAACGGTTCAGATTGTCATAAAAATACAATTCAAAGGCAATTTTGGCAGTCTTGGCTTGTTCAAAAATACGCTCGATGGGACATGCCTCATGCGCTAAATAATAATCGATGCTTTTATAAAACAAAGTCGCCTTATCGCCAAAGGTACTGTACAAGCTCGGGGCAGTCACATTTAATGCCTGAGTCAGATCATTGATTGAGGTCGCCTCGTAGCCATGTGCCCAAAACAGCAGCATCGCTTTTTCAAGCGCTTGCTGCTCATCAAAGCATTTTGGGCGCCCGCGTTTTTTTTTGCACGGCACGTCTTGATCCTGCTGCTCAAAGCCATTTGCTACATCTGTCATAAACGCCACGTTTATTTTTATAACAATCACTATTAAATTACTTGACGCTGGTGAATTGTTCAACTATTTTATTTTCATAATGATCACTATTAAATTATAAATTAGATCGATCACACGCTTTGCATCTCCCATAATTAGGATATTCATCATGAATGCGCTTCATGCTCAAGAGGCTACGCCCTCTCGTCCCACTGGTGGCAGTTGGCTCGCCATACTCGCCGTTTCAATTGCGGCATTTGCACTGGTGACCAGTGAGTTTTTGCCTGTCGGGGTACTCAATGACGTGGCCACTGATTTGAATATCTCGGTGGGTACTGCCGGATTGATCATCACGCTCCCCGGCGTCATGGCGGCGCTGGCGGCACCATCACTGCCGGTTATTTTTAAACAGCTCGATCGTCGTTATGTGCTGATTGTACTGACCGCCATTATGGTACTGGCCAATGCCTTGACTGCCTTTGCAGACGATTTTAACGTGCTGCTTATCAGCCGGATGATTCTGGGCATTGCTATTGGCGGGTTCTGGGCCACGGCAATTGCATTGAGTGGTAAATTGGCGCCTGCCCATTTACCAATTGCCAAAGCTACCGCCGTAGTGATGGCCGGTGTGACCTTAGCCACGGTACTGGGCGTTCCGATTGGCACGTGGTTAAGCGAATTTTATGGCTGGCGTAGTGCCTTTGGCATTACCGCCATCATTGGTTTTGTGGTGCTGCTGTTACAGCTACGTTTTTTACCGGTGCTGGTTCCTGAATCATCGATTCGACTTCAAGACCTACCAGCCTTATTGCGAGTGCCTAAAGCACGTAACGGCATGTTAATTGTGCTATTGATGGGTTTGGCACACTTTTGTGCTTATAGTTACCTCGCACCTTTTTTTAAACATATTGCAGGATTCGACGGCACCACCATCAGTAGTCTGCTTTTGCTATACGGTATTGCGGGAGTATTTGGTAATGCCTTTGCAGGCTATAGTGGTAATTTGAATATTCGCTACACTATGGCTTTTGTGGGCGTATGTTTTGCGGTTGTTTTCTTTAGCTTTCCCGTTTTTGCCATTCATGAAGCCGGCGCGATGATTTTAACTGCGTTATGGGGCTTTGCCTTTGGTGCATTTCCAACTTCGGCCAATATCTGGATGTTTGTTCATGCGCCTAAAGCCGTCGAAAAAGGCATGCCACTATTCGTCGGGATGTTTCAGGTCATGATTGCGACAGGCTCTTTGATCGGCGGCTATGTAGTTGACCATTTTAATGAAAATATCTTAATTTATGGTGTGCTCAATTTTGTTGTGTTGGCCTTAATTGGTTTATTTACCTTAGTTAAAGGTTTAAGCAATCCAAAGCTTCACTGCGAACAGTAGATTTTTTCGGATTTCTCATATGGATTTATCCTCTGTATCACCTGCCGCAGCGATGCTTAAAGAGCAGATTGATATCCATGAGTTTTTCTTTCACCCCCACGATGAAGTGCTTACACATTCATCGCTTTGGGGGGATTTTAATTTTAGCTTGAATGGACTGCTGCAAATTCAGGTCGAGCAACGGACATTTTTCGCACCACCCAATTACGGTGTGTGGCTACCACCACGGACCACACATTGTTGTCTTAATATCGATCAGCCGACACATTTTGTGTGTATTCGGCTACATCCTCAGCTTTCCGCGAAATTGAGTGATTGTCCAAAAACACTCGAGATCCAGCCATTTTTTCATGCCTTGGTAAAAGAGATTCTAGATCCGACACGTGATCATTCCGAGCAAAGCCGTCTGCACTTATTACAGGTATTGCTGGATCAGCTCCTGACAGCCAAACAATATGATCATTATTTACCACCGTCAGCGCATCCCGTACTGGCACCGATTTTAAATGCCTTGGCCGATGTCAAACGCTTTGCTCAAAGCCTACAGCAAATTCTTGATGATTTTGAGATTAGCGAGCGACATGCGCTGCGCTTATGTCAGCGAGAGTTAAACATGGGGCTCTCTGAATGGCGCAATCGAGCCAAAGTGGTGTACGCAGTTGCGAAAATTCGTCAGGGTGATTCAGTCAAACGTATTGCGCTTGAGCTGGGCTATCATCAAAGCTCGAGCTTCATCGCATTTTTTAAACGTTACACCGGACACACACCCGTACAGCTTAGAACGCGTTAATCTCAAGCCTTAACGATCTGTTTCATCACAAAATTATGCTATACATCGCATTTAAACATGTCATCGTATGCTATGCCTGAGCGCCCTCAATACATGCTCTTGTAAGCTTATTTTTACTCTTTCTTTTACATAAGGATTCGATATGAGTCAGTCGGTTTATCATATTCCTGTTCAAGACATTCAAGGCCAAGCGGTCGATCTTGAACAATACCATGGCCAAGTACTCTTGATTGTGAACGTGGCATCAAAATGTGGCCTCACGCCGCAGTACGAAGGACTCGAAGCACTGTATCAAGCTAAAAAAGATCAAGGCTTAACCATTTTAGGCTTTCCAGCCAATAACTTCTTGGAACAAGAGCCTGGAACGAATGAAGAAATTCAGCAGTTCTGCTCCTTAAATTTTGATGTGAAATTTCCATTGTTTGCAAAAATTTCGGTTGCTGGTGAAGACAAGCATCCGCTTTATCAAACCTTGACTCAAGCACAGCCCGAACGTATTGGAGAAGGCCCATGGTGGAAAGACTTGGTTGAATATGGCCTGACCCCAAATGAACCACCAGAAGTGCTATGGAATTTTGAAAAATTTTTAGTCAGTAAAACAGGCGACGTCGTTGCCCGTTTTGCACCCGACATTACCGCAGATGATCCTCGCCTGATTGATGCCATTAATCAAGAATTAGCCAAATAAGCCATTCTATATGAGGCATGCCGCAGGTATGCCTCATGCATTCTATCCTCTAAAAACAATACTTTTACAACATGACCTTCATATTCTGCTAAATCGGGCATGCTCTAATTGTTGAATTAACAATATGGCGCCATTTGAAGTTTCTGTTCGATAATGTGGGTGTCATATGGCTTTGGATGGAAAAAATGATGATGCCTACACCTTTCGCTGCTAAATTTTCTTTGCTTGTGCTGAGCTGTAGCATATTGTTTGTGGGGTGTGATCAACAACCCGACGCGGAAAGTACATCGCGTGAGCAAAGTATGACATCGGCCAATCAAGACAACATGCCTATCGATAATCAAGGTAGTGATGATGCCCTCAACAATGAAGAACGCTCATCGACCACGAATCTATTTTATTTGCTTCGCGACGCGGCAGATTTGCAGCTTAAAGTAGGTCAAGACATGCAAAAGTTACAAGCGACGCAAAGCCAGCTTGAAACTGCGCTTCAAGAACAAGACCCTCAGGCCGCACAGCAGACATTATCTCACTTTAAAACCCAGTTGACCCAATTCAATGACAATCTCAACCAGTTGCAACTGAAAAGTCCAGAGGTTGAAAAATTACGTCAACAGCTGATCAATACCAATGAGCAGCTGTTACAGAGCGATCTGTTTCAACAGACATTGAACTGGAAAAAACAGGATATTGTGGCTATTCAGCATCAGCTCAATACGCTACAAACTGAAATGCTGAAACTGGCTGCCTTAATTGTTAATTCAAACTCGACGGCTTCAAGCACAGACTCTAAATCTTAAAGCGCCCTAGAGATCGCTCAGACTAAGACAAAGTTGATAACTGAGTTGCTGCTCAGGCAATAGTGTTTTTTGCTCGGTGGCCACTTGTCCAGCCTCAACACAAACAAATTCTTGCCAGCTTTGAGGTGCTAAATCGGCCATGCGCTTGGTTTTTTCAATCCATGGGTTCCACACCACCGCACTTTGTGCAGATGTCTCAATCACAATTTGTGTTGCAGATGAGTCATCTAAGCGAAATTTTCCTTTCGTGAGCGGATAGATCTGATCGGTTTCACAATGAAACTCAAGCGGTGCAGTATCCTGCTGCTTGATCTGATGACCATCTAGTTGATCGATGTAAGAACACCCTTCAACGCCATACAGTCGGGTACGTTGAGTCTTGACAGCAAAATAACTGTGCCAAGCAAAACCGAAGCTGATCGGATGGAGATCTAAGTTATTCAATCGAAAGTTGAGTTCAAGGGTTTGCCCCAACCGGATGTGCATTTCAAGACAAAATGCGGCATCCCAATAACGACGAGTCGCAGCATGATCACGAAGCTCAAAGGTCAAGCTGTGCCCTTGACCCTGTTGATATTGAGCATCTTTGAATTGCCACTGCATATTTCTGGCAAAGCCATGTGCAGGATAGTCTGTTTCAATTGCATGCGCACCAAACCATGGAAAACATAGCGGAATGCCACCACGAATAGCCTTTCCTGCTGCAAATGAATTACGATCTGAGAGCCAGAGTACATCACGCTGATGCTGCTTAGAATAAAATTGTAGAACTTGCGCGCCCTGTAGAGCCACTTGAGCCGTAGAAAATTCGTTGTCGATCTGCAAGACCTGAAGCGCATCTGGTCCCAACGATGCCCACTGAAGGCCCGTGATGTTTTGAAACGCCATATCTGTCATGTCCTCTGCTGCACCTATTTGCAACAGAGCTTAGCGCAAAGCTTTGCTAAACAACAGACATAAAAAAAGCCACCTGACGGTGGCTTCTTCAATCCAAAATCGTGGCTTAAAGCGCGCGATTCTTGATTTTACGAATCGTTTCAAGCTGAGCTGCAGTTTCTGCAAGCGCAGCAAGTGCAGCAGCAGAATCCAGATCACTCTTCTGATTGGCAAGCAATTGCTCGGCGTGCTTACGCGCTTCAACAATTGCTGCTTCATCTAGGTTGTCAGCACGGATTGCAGTATCTGCAAGCACGGTCACAACGTGAGGCTGAACTTCTAACACACCGCCTGATACATAAACGATTTCTTCTGTACCATTTTCCAACTGAACGCGGATCGGTCCTGGTTGGAGCAAGGTTACCAGTGGCGCGTGTCCAGGTAAAATACCCAACTCACCACCTGCACCTTTAGCGATCAACATCGTAACTTGTCCAGAGTAAATTGACTCTTTCACACTTACGACATCACATTGCATCGTCGCCATGAGAACCTCCTAAATTAGAGTTGCTAATTAAAGTTTCTCAGCTTTAGCAATTACTTCGTCAATACCACCCACCATGTAGAACGCTTGTTCTGGGATGTGATCGTATTCACCAGCTAAAAGACCTTTAAAGCCACGAATCGTTTCTTTAAGTGGTACTAATTTACCAGGTGCACCCGTAAATACTTCAGCAACGTGGAATGGTTGAGAGAAGAAACGTTGGATTTTACGCGCACGGTAAACAACCAACTTATCTTCTTCTGCCAATTCATCCATACCCAAGATCGCGATGATGTCTTTAAGCTCTTTATAACGTTGCAATACGTTCTGTACAGAACGTGCAATTTCATAATGCTCAGCACCAACAACCAATGGATCTAGCTGACGTGAAGTTGAGTCAAGTGGATCGATCGCTGGATAAATACCAGAAGATGCGATGTCACGGCTCAATACAACAGTTGCATCTAAGTGAGCAAACGTCGTTGCAGGCGATGGGTCAGTCAAGTCATCCGCAGGTACGTATACCGCTTGGATCGATGTGATCGAACCAGACTTAGTCGACGTAATACGTTCTTGAAGTACACCCATTTCCTCTGCAAGTGTAGGCTGGTAACCTACTGCAGATGGCATACGGCCTAACAATGCTGATACTTCAGTACCTGCAAGTGTGTAACGATAGATGTTGTCAACAAACAACAATACGTCACGGCCTTTACCGTTCTCATCTTTTTCATCACGGAAATATTCCGCCATAGTCAAACCAGTCAACGCTACGCGTAAACGGTTACCTGGTGGCTCGTTCATCTGACCGTAGACCATTGCTACTTTGTCAAGAACGTTAGAATCTTTCATTTCGTGATAGAAGTCGTTCCCTTCACGAGTACGCTCACCAACACCAGCAAACACAGATAAACCTGAGTGAGCTTTCGCGATGTTGTTGATCAACTCCATCATGTTAACGGTTTTACCAACACCAGCACCACCGAACAGACCAACTTTACCACCTTTAGCAAACGGGCAAAGTAAGTCGATGACTTTAATACCAGTTTCTAAAAGATCAGTAGAAGCTGCTTGTTCAGCATATGAAGGTGCTTGACGGTGAATTGGCAAACGCGCTTCAGTCGCAACTGGACCTGCTTCATCAATTGGGCGACCCAAAACGTCCATGATACGGCCAAGTGTAGCCGGACCTACTGGAACAGAAATCGGTGCATTTGTGCTGGTTACGTTAAGGCCACGTTTAAGACCTTCTGTAGAACCCATTGCGATGGTACGAACAACACCATCGCCAAGCTGTTGCTGAACTTCTAATGTAGTTTCAGTACCGTCAACTTGGAGAGCGTCATAGATCTTAGGAACGCTATTGCGCTCAAACTCGACGTCGATTACCGCGCCGATGATCTGAATGATACGACCGCTACTCATTGCTGTCTCCTCAATTCAAACTTAATAATGTTAAACGGCAGCGGCACCGCCAACGATCTCGGAAATTTCCTGAGTAATCGCGGCTTGACGCAGCTTGTTGTAAATGAGTTGTAGGTCTTTAATCAATTGTCCTGCGTTGTCTGTCGCTGCTTTCATTGCGACCATACGAGCTGATTGCTCACATGCAACGTTTTCAATTACACCTTGATAAACCATCGACTCGATATAGCGAACCAACAAACCATTTAACAATTGTTCTGCTTCTGGTTCGTAGATATAGTCCCAACCATAAGTACGGTTGAGGTTATCGCTTTCTTCTGCTGGTGCTAAAGGAACAAGTTGTTCAACTTTAGGCTGCTGAGTCATTGCATTGACGAAGCCATTTGACACAAGGTAGATACGATCTAACTCGCCTTTGTCAAATGCATCAAGCATGACCTGTACTGAGCCTGTCAACTGTTCAAGACTTGGCGCATCGCCAAGCTGGGTCGTTGCACCAAGCACTTTACCGCCGTAATTCTTAAAAAACGAAACCGCTTTTTGACCAATCAAAGCAAATTCAACTTCAATTGACTGCTGTTGTTGTGCTTTGACATGCTGCACAACTTTCTTGAACAAGTTAATGTTCAAGCCACCTGCCAAACCACGATCTGAAGACACCACGATATAGCCAACACGCTTAACAGGGCGATCAACCATATAACGATGTTTGTATTCAGGGTTTGCTTGGACCAAGTGAGCAATTACACGGCGCATATTATCGGCATACGGACGGCCTTGGGCCATGCGCTCTTGCGCACGACGCATTTTAGAAGCAGCCACCATTTGCATCGCGCGAGTAATCTTTTGCGTGCTCTTGATACTGGCTACTTTGGCGCGAATTTCTTTTAAATTTGCCATACGCTTAACCTAGTAGTCGAAAGCTCTTTCGAGCCTTCGAAGGTTGATCCGTGAACCAAACTTAACTAAAGATAAACTTAGTAAGTTTGAGTCGCTTTGAAGCTCTCAATACCTGATTTGATTGCTGCTTCGATGTCTTTGTTGTAATCACCAGTTTCATCGATCTGTTGCATCAAAGGCGCATATTCAGAACGGAAGTAAGAAATTAGCGCAGCATCAAAGTCTACGATTTTCTTCACTTCTACGTCAGCCATGTAGCCTTCGTTAGATGCATAAACAGAAACAGCTTGGTCTGCAATTGAGTAAGGCGCATATTGTTTCTGCTTCATTAACTCAGTTACACGTTGACCATGCTCAAGTTGTTTACGCGTTGCTTCGTCAAGGTCAGAAGCAAACTGAGCAAACGCAGCCAATTCACGATATTGTGCAAGAGCGGTACGGATACCACCAGACAATTTCTTGATGATCTTGGTTTGAGCTGAACCACCAACACGCGATACCGAAATACCCGCGTTCACAGCAGGACGAATACCCGCGTTGAACAATGATGTTTCAAGGAAGATCTGACCGTCGGTAATCGAAATTACGTTGGTTGGTACGAATGCAGATACGTCACCCGCTTGAGTTTCAATGATTGGCAATGCAGTCAAAGAACCGGTTTGACCCGTTACTGCGCCATTCGTGAATTTCTCAACGTAGTCTGCTGAAACGCGCGAAGCACGCTCAAGAAGACGAGAGTGAAGATAGAATACGTCACCTGGATATGCTTCACGACCTGGTGGACGACGAAGAAGCAATGAGATTTGACGGTAAGCAACAGCTTGCTTAGACAAATCATCATAAATGATCAACGCATCTTCACCGCGGTCACGGAAGTATTCACCCATTGTACAGCCTGAGTACGGTGCCAAGTACTGCATAGCAGCAGGATCAGCAGCCGCAGCAGCGACAACAGTGGTGTACGCCATAGCGCCAGTTTCTTCAAGCTTACGCACTACGTTTGCGATGGTCGATTGTTTTTGACCAATTGCAACGTATACGCATTTAATGCCTGAATGTTTCTGAGCGATGATCGCATCGATTGCCATTGCTGTTTTACCAGTTTGACGGTCACCAATGATCAACTCACGCTGGCCACGACCTACAGGGATCATGGTATCAACTGATTTATAACCAGTTTGAACAGGTTCGTCGACCGATTGACGCCAAATTACGCCTGGTGCTACTTTTTCAACAGCATCAGTTAATTTCGCATCAATTGGGCCTTTACCATCAATTGGATTACCCAAAGCATCTACGACACGGCCAAGAAGTTCAGGACCAACTGGCACTTCAAGTACACGACCGGTACAACGAGCTTTTTGACCTTCTTGAAGGCTTAGGTAGTTACCTAAAACAACGGCACCCACTGAATCCTGTTCTAGGTTCAGTGCCATACCAAATAAGCCGCCGTCAAATTCGATCATTTCACCGTACATTGCGTCAGCAAGACCGTGAATGCGCACGATACCGTCAGATACCATGACGATGGTACCTTCGTTCTTCGCGGTCGCGCTGGTGTCCAGATCGCCTATACGCTGTTTAATGAGCGCACTGATCTCGGATGGATTCAGTTGTTGCATTGCGCTATTCCTCAATCTTTTTAAAGTTCAGTCTTCTTTTATGCATTATGCAAGAAGACGAGTCCGCATTTTTTCAAGCTTGTTCAGCGCAGAATCATCTATCACTTGATCGCCTGCACGAATAACAACACCTGCAATTAATGCAGGCTTCACTTCTACTGCGATCGTCACAGAGCTGTTATAACGCTTTTCGAGAGCAGTTTTTAACAGTTGTTCTTGTTCAGCAGACAATGGAAATGCCGATTCAATCACGACATCTACCACGTTGTTATTCTGTGATTTAAGCTCTTCGTATTCTTCTGCGATTTCTGGCAAAAGAATCAAACGATCATTATCAGCAAGAAGCGTCAAAAAATTTGACACTGCTTGTGATTGATCTTCACCTAAAATTTTAGCGAAAAGCTCAACTTGCTCCGAAGGAGTAAGTTCAGGACGATTCAAATAAGCGGAAAATGCTTCGTCTTGCACCGCTGCACTGAGCACTTGTAATGCTGTGGACCAGTTATCTGTCGCACCCTGCTCAGAAGCGTAAGCAAAAGCTGCTTTAGCGTACGGGCGTGCCAACGTCAAGAGTTCAGCCATACTTCCCTCGCTTAAAGTTTAGCAGCCAGCTGTTCAAGCATGGCAGCATGAGCTTGTTGATCAACTTGCTGGCTCAGAATTTTTTCTGCACCATCAACTGCCAAAGCAGCCACTTGTTGACGTAATTCTTCGCGAGCAGCATTGATTTCTTGATCAACAGTCTCTTTTGACTGTTGACGAATACGTTCACCTTCAGCAGTTGCTTGGGTGCGCGCTTCTTCAATCAATTGTGCTGCACGACGGTTCGCTTGTTCGATCAATTGAGCCGCTTGTGCTTTAGCAGCATCAAGCTCTTGCTTAACTTGCGCCTGAGCATCAGCGAGATCCGCCTTTGCTTTTTCAGCAGCATTTAAGCCATCAGCGATTTTGCGCTGACGCTCACTAATCGCATTGATTAGTGGTGGCCAAACGAATTTCATGCAGAATGCGACGAAAATCGCAAATGCAATCGCTTGACCAATCAATGTGAGGTTAATATTCATAGCAATTCCTCAAAATGGTGGATTTCGGAATTAAGATGATTAACCTACAAACGGATTAGCGAAGATGAAGAACAAGCCAATACCAACACCGATCATAGGCACAGCATCAAGAAGACCTGCGATTAAGAACATACGAGTTTGAAGTTGTGGAGCAAGTTCTGGTTGACGAGCAACAGCTTCTAAAAAGCGACCACCTAAAAGACCAAAACCAATCGCAGTACCTAAAGCACCGAAAGCGATCAAGATAGCAGATGCAATTGCAACTAGACCTAAAGTGAGTTCCATGAAAAATTCCTCAGAGGTTAGGTTATTACCAAATTAAACTAAAAATTGTACCTAGCTATCCCTATGATAACTAGGGATAAACCATTAATGCTTTTCGCTTGCCATGCTCAAGTATACGATGGTCAGCATCATGAAAATGAATGCCTGCAACGTGATGACGAGAATGTGGAAGATTGCCCAAGGCACGGACAATGCCCATTGAATCCAAAACGGTAAAAGTGCGATCAAGATGAAAATCAACTCACCCGCATACATGTTACCGAAAAGTCGTAGAGCCAATGAAATTGGTCGTGCAAGGAAAGTTACCAATTCCAGAATTAAGTTCACTGGAATCAACAACGCTTTTGCAACTGGGTTACTTGGGTTAAATGGGTTAAGTGCCAATTCACCAACAAATCCGCCAATGCCTTTCTCACGAATGCTGTAAAACAAAATCAGCACAAATACAGACAGCGACATACCTAGGGTAATGTTCGGGTCAGTAGATGGTACGATTTTGAAATAAACATGGTGAGGGTCCATGCCAAACACGTGTGCACCAATAATTTGAGCCAACATCGGCACCCAATCCACAGGGATAAGGTCCATCAAGTTCATGAGGAAAATCCACACAAAAATGGTCAAAGCAAGAGGCGCAATCAGACGTGATTTACCATGGAAGGTATCGCGAACGCTGGAATCAACAAACTCGATAATCATTTCGATTGCAGATTGGAATTTTGATGGCACATCCGCTTTTGCAGCTTTTGCAGCACACCAGAAAACCAAACAGAAAATGATACCAAGGCCGATTGACCAACCCATCGAGTCCAAGTGAATAGCAGAAAACCCCATTTCTTGAGCTTCTTTTGCATTCTCAGCCAATTTCCAAGTTCCGTCCGGCATTTTGCCATAGGTCAAATTGGTCAAGTGATGCTTGATATACTCTGTCGAAGTAAGGGCATGTTCTTCAGCAGCCATAAATCACACCTGGTCAATGTCAATTACTAAAAAGAGTAGACGAATCTCGCAAGCTGCTTGATATCTCGTCACACTCAAAAAATTTTTCAACTTTTGATGTGCCTAAACTCGTTTTTGTAGACGTGACACCCAAAACGGAGCGACCCACGACATGGCTTGAACGAGAATAAAACCACAAAACAATGCCACCGGTGATAACGGTTTGACGTTGCTTAAAATTAAAATAAATCCAACGATCACGATTGCAAATTTTCCCAATATGCCTCGATACATATTGGAGAGAACCTGTCTAGATGCTCTAGCTCCAGCTGCACGGAATGACTGCCAACAAAAATATACGTGTGCAATCCAGCATACAAAAGCCCCCAAAGCAGCACTTAGTGCAGCAGTTGAGTCTTTCACTCCCCATGCAATCAAGCTAGAAACAGGGATCATTAATGCTTGTAAGAAGACCATTGCTTTCGCTAATCGTCGGTCAATCAAGCGACTAGGTCGGCTCATTGTTTATCCACTCACAGCATGAATGCTTGACAAGTTTCGCAGTTGATCGTTTTTAATCGCAGGCATTATAGAGCCCACCCCCTAAACATGCAATCATTTCCCGACCTAAGTCATGTTTTTTTCTAAGATTGCTTCGCGCTTCAAGAGTGGGAAGCGCTTCACAATAATGTGCTTATTTGCTTGCTGTTTGCACACATTTCACGGTTTGACTGGCCAGTTTCTGCCAAGCGACGACAAAGTCATTTTCACCTGTCAGACTTTCGTCTACCGACTCAAAGACAATTGGGCTAAGTTTTTGATATTGGTTTTTGCTGGCATGTGCTTCGGCCATGAGGCACATTCTCTCACTTGGACGGTTGTCATTTAAGTATTTGATTTGACCTACTGTTGGTGCTACATGTGGATCATCCGTCAGTGCACCGGCAAATTTAAGATTCAGTGAGCGCTCTAGATATTGGTAGGCATCGTGATACGACCAGTAAGGTTTTGGAGCGGCAGTACTGTTGTACTTTTGCGCAGCCTGTAGCATGTCTCGGGCAAATAAGCGTGCGTTATTCCAGTATTTGGTTTTGTTTTCTGGCATTTGCTGCGAGCGTAATGCCGCAATAAAGAAGCCAATGCGTACCGCATTATTAGGATCGAGCCATACGTGCGTATCGATCGTATTGGCAATCGGCACCCCACGCGTGGTTCGTTGCGGGAGTGATGTGCCAATCTGGGAGTTAATGATGGAAACTGCTTTTGCGTTATTGTCGAGCAATTTAGCCAAAGGTGCTTCATGCGCCTTACCCAACCAGATCACCAAAGACGCATCTTGTATGGCTTTGCGGTGTGCAGGCATCAACTGAACGTCATGCCCGGATTGATTGCTTAATAATAGTTGTGGTTCTTCCACGCCTGCCGTAATTTTTTGGGCAATCAAATATAAAGGATGAGTAGATACCACCAAGGGACCTTGTGCCCAACTGGCAGCACTTAAAAGAGTCAAACAACAAATCAGCACAAAACGCAACATGAGCAAATTAAAACCTAGATCTGGAACTGTGTTATACTATAACAAAATTGCAAAAATTCCTAAGCCTAATCGTAACATCTATGAGTTCATGTTAATATTTGATAAAACTACGAGGTTGTCTTATGAGCTCCTGTTCCCACGAACATCACAATGCATTACATGGGGTCCATGACCATCACAATGTAGCTGCGCGTCTGGCTGAAGCAGAAAGCTTATGTGCCGCAGCGGGAGCACGCTTAACACCATTACGTAAAGAAGTTCTGGAACTGATCTTAAATGCATCGGGTCCGATGGGTGCCTACGACTTGCTTGCGAAAATTAAAAGCGATTCTGACCGCCCTGCTGCCCCGCCGACAGTTTACCGAACGTTGGATTTTTTACTTGAAAAAGGTCTGATTCATCGTTTGACGTCAATCAATGCCTATATTCCTTGTTGTCATCCACGTGAAGGGCATCAGGCTGCATTCCTGATTTGTACCGAATGTCATGTGGTAAAAGAAGCATCTTCTCAAGGCCTTACCAGCCAACTCAATCAGCTGGCCGCCTCTGATCAGTTCAGTGCGCAGCATACGATTATTGAAATTTCTGGAAAATGTCAGCAGTGCACCCAGCCGCGTTAACCTCTGAGCTTATTCGCTTAGATGGAATTTTTGTTCATCGCGATGACAGAGATATCCTTAAAAATATTGACTTTGCCTTGCATCAAAATGAAATTGTGACCTTGATTGGTCCCAACGGTGCAGGAAAGTCGACTTTAATTAAAGTATTACTGGGCATTACCAAGCCCACGCAAGGCAAAATCCGCACCGCCAAAAAACTCAAGATGGCCTATGTGCCACAAAAATTCAATCCTTCACACAGTTTACCGCTGCGGGTAAAAGATCTGCTCGACCTAGAAAAGTGCAGTAAGTCGTTACGGGATGAAATTGTTCAAGATACGGGCATTGCCAAATTGCTTTTAGCTAAAGTACAGCAATTGTCTGGCGGTGAACGACAACGTGTGCTGTTAGCACGTGCGTTATTGCGTCAACCGGATATTTTGGTTCTGGATGAGCCGATGCAAGGTCTCGATATTCAGTCAGAGGCCGAGCTTTATGATTACGTACGTAGTCTTCCCGAGCGCTATGGCTGCGCTATTTTGATGGTGTCGCATGACTTACAGTGGGTCATGCAAGGTACACAGCGCGTGATCTGCCTCAACAAACATATTTGTTGTAGCGGCTTGCCTGAAAGTGTTCAGCAACATCCTGAATACTTGGCAATTTTTGGCGGTCAGCGCGTGCCCTATCAACATCATCACGATCATTGTGCCCATGGCGACCATGTGGAGCCTTGTGCACATCTTGATCACCCTCATATTCATCCCGAACCGGAAGCTTAATCCATGACCGAGTGGCTACAACTCCTCCTTCCCGCATGGACGATGGGCACTTTACTGGTATTTTTGACCGCGCCGTTGGGCTGTCTGATGCTGTGGCGCAGAATGTCCTTTTTTGCAGACACCATGGCCCACGGCACGTTACTCGGTGTTGCGGTGGCAGGTGCTCTGAGTTTACCGTTATGGTTTGGCGTCACCCTGCTGGCTTTGTTGCTGGTGGGTATTTTATGGGTCTTACATGATCCACGCTTACCCAACGATGCTTTACTGGCATTGTGTTCAGCGACGCTACTCTGCTCAGGATTATTGTTTATTCAATATTTACCTAGCTTACGCCCTGAATTGCTCAGCTACTTATTTGGCGACCTGCTCACCATTAGCTGGGATGAGTTACCAATCTTTGTGATCGTGATTGGTTTTGCACTGTGCATTTTGTATCGGTATTGGCAAGCACAAATTCAGATCGCGATTGATCCAGATATCGCCATTAGTGAAGGTGTAAATGCCAAATGGCAACGCTTGATTTTCATGTTGCTGTTGGCCTTATTTACAGTGCTTGCGCTACGTGCTGTAGGTTCTCTGCTGATGGGCGCTTTACTGGTTATTCCAGCCTTGACGGCACGTCTGGTGGCGCACTCCCCTAAACAAATGGTGATCTGGGCATTTGTGTTTGCTCAACTGGGTGTGAGTATTGGACTCTGGTCCAGCGCGGGCTTAAACATTGCCACAGGCTTAAGTATTGTAATTTGTATGTCGATGTTGTTTATCGCAATTTTTCTGGTTCAAAAAATTAAGGCGCGCCGTCAGCAACCCAAATATTTATAAGTATCAGGGTTTAGTGTGTTTGATTGACCATGCTCAGCAAGAGCGC
Organism: Acinetobacter soli; assembly: GCF_000760595.1. Taxonomy (GTDB): domain Bacteria; phylum Pseudomonadota; class Gammaproteobacteria; order Pseudomonadales; family Moraxellaceae; genus Acinetobacter; species Acinetobacter soli. The sequence continues at coordinate 28,443 of NZ_BBNM01000008.1, forward strand.
TGCACCACTAAACATCACCGCAAAGCTGCGATTGAGATATTTTTGCTGTCGTGGTGAGCGTAATAAGCGCAGTACCTTGGCAGCCAATCCGGTATATCCTGCCATTACAATCAAATCGATCAGCACCATGGTTAGGGCCATAATGCCGTACTGTGGTGCTTGCGGGCGCGCTAGATCAATAAATTGTGGCAATACCGCGAGCAAGAACACGATCGCTTTTGGATTACTGATATTGACAACAAAACCCTTAAGAATCAGACGCTGACGAGAAATTTCAAGTTGCTCGGAATGAATCTGAATCGATTGAACAGGCGCCGTCCACTGCAAATAGGCCAAATAGAGCAAATAACCGATTCCAAACCATTTCACCAGTAAAAAAGCCCACGGTGTTGTGGTAAACAGTACGCCCACACCGGCTGCAACGATTCCAATTTGCACCAAAAGTGCTAACTGTAGGCCAAGTGCGTTCCAATAGCCACGACGAAAGCCGTAATTCAAACCACTCGACATTGAGGCGATCGCACCTGCGCCGGGAGATAGACTAATCACCCAACACGCCAGCATATAGCCTATCCAAACTTGAAATGACATAACCTGAACATAAAGCAAAAATGGGATTATACCTGTTGTATGAATCCGATTCTAATCATCGATAAAAATATCGCTACCGCGTATTTAATATGCATAAAAGATACGGCACAATAGAGAAATATTGAATTTAAATAATGCTTTAGGAGTTACTGGTGACTGCTCAATCTGTCATTCTCCCCCTACCCTCAGATCATGCGCGTTTTATTGTTTTAAACTTGGGTAGCTTGTCGGTAGAAGGCTTAAAGAAACAATTACAGGCTTTATTGACAACCCGCGATCGATTGATCACACAACATCCCAATGCGCAGATCAAAACAGGTGTAGCATTTGGTGCAGCTTTGTGGAAACAGCTTTATACACAGACTCCTGAAGGGTTTAAGACACTTGAACCGATTCACGGTGCTTTTCATATGCCCGCAGTGCCCGCCGATCTCCTCATTCATATTGCCAGTACTCGTGCAGATATCTGTTTTGCTTTAAGTCAGGCTTTTTTTGAGGGCATACAGGATCAAGTAGAAGTTTTGGATGAACGTGTATGCTTTAGATACTTCGATGGTCGCGATATCACGGGCTTTATAGATGGCACTGAAAATCCACAGTTTCCAGACGATCGTGCAGAAACAGCATTACTGGGTGATCAACATACAATTTTTACAGATGGAAGTTTTGTTTTCGCACAGCGTTATGCGCATGACCTTGAAAAGTGGAAAAAACTCAAAGTTGATGCGCAAGAACAGGTGATGGGGCGCACCAAACTGGAATCTATTGAACTTGATGACGATGTAAAACCAGATAATGCCCATGTTGCACGAACAGTGGTAGAAGATGAGGAAGGTGAAGAATTAGAAATTCTGCGCCATAGCCTGCCTTATGGCGATGGAAAAGGCGATCAAGGTTTATTTTTTATTGCCTATACCAAAGACCTGAGCAGAATTGATCAAATGCTAGAGCGTATGTTTGGAACCAGTGGCGATGGTATTCATGACCGACTGCTGCATTTTGTGACACCACTGGATGGTGCGTATTATTTTGCACCGAGTGAAGAGATGTTGGAGGGTGTTTTGGAGGATAAATAGTTATCTTTCATCCAGTCTGAATCATAGTCTTGAAACAATTAAGAAAAACCTCGTTTGTTTTAATTAAGGTTTTTCTTAATTTTAACAAGCTAATTAATTCTATATTTAAATATAACAAATCATATCTATTACTTAATAATTCTTTAAGAATAAAATTCGCTCTTTTGTCATTTTTGTTTGGCATGCTAATGCCTCGAAATGACTTTCTCGTCCGTACTCTTCTTCATTTGCAACACATAAATTTTCTTTCTTCTTAATCCAATTTCTTTGAGATATTTTCAACTTGATTCTATCTTTTTCAGATAATTTTTCCATTTTTTTCTGATAAATAAAATTTAAATCTTTATCGACTTTTTTAAACTCAATGAGAAAACAATTTAATATATCATTAAAAACCACACTATTAGGTTTACATGTCACAATATCTTGATCTGCATGAACACACGAAGACATCAAAACTGATAAAATTAAAATTTTTACTTTCTTATTCAAATTTAGCATATTCTTAATCTTATAATTTTGATAATATTAAAAAACTTAGAACCATCCAATTCAAGAAAATTACTTAATAAATAATTACAATTAATATAAATAAGATTCAAAAATAATTAAGAAAAAATATTTATTTTTTCAAAATTTCATATATATTTAAGCAAATACAATTACAGAAAATTTATATTTTTTAAATTTATTTCATAATTATAAATTCTAGAAAATTCAGTAATCTTTTTACTCTTAAAGTTTAAGTAATCAACGCTATACAAAACACAACCTTGGGGCATAAATACATACTTACCAGTATTTTTTCCATTAATCAACTCATTCATAGTATAATAAACCTCTGGCTTTTCTTCAGTATCATCGCCATATTCTTTCTTTATAATTTCCGAAATTTTTATAGATTTCAAATAAGGATAGTATTTAACTTCACTAATATTTGGATAATTTTTAGAAACTAATAAAATTGAATTTTTTCAATTTGACAAACAAAAATTGTTGTCTTTCGAGTTAGCATTAAAACTAAGCAAAAAAGCAAGTAAAAATAAATACTTAAATTTCATAAATTTTCAGTCCTTAGCTTTGTAAATCCTTTTGCTCTATCTGCACCATACCCATCTATTTCTATATCTAATTTTTCTCTTTCTGAGTTAATCCAAAGAAAATTTTTAAATATTTTCATTTACCAAATATTAAAATTATCATTTTCAATAGTTTTTATCCAACCATTCTTTTATTGAAGCAATATTTTTATAATTGTAATAAACTCTCCCCTCAGCCATACCTTCAAATCCTTCTGATTTTTCATCAAATATATGAGTTATATTTTCCAATAAAACCTGATTGTTTGAATCAATTTGATAAAAATTAACCTTATAAACAAAACCTTCCATTTGTGGACTACAGCAATAATATGCAGAATTAAGAGTTATTAATAATGGCTGTTTATTTTTTTTCGACTTATATATACTAACAGCTAAAAGCTGAGGATCTTCCTTAGCAGCAAAATCATAATATTCATTCAAAAATTTTGTCTTTTTTGAATTCCCAATATAACTTTTTAAATATATGCCTTTATCAGATTTACACGTATAATTATAAAATTTATAATCATTTTTCTTAAAAACACTCAAATTTATTGTTTCTTTCTTATCACACTTATCACCCGCAATTAAATTAGAAGAATATATTATTGAAAATACAATCAAAAGAACACTTATTAGTTTTTTTTTCATCTTGTAAAAACTCCTAGTTAAATAAAAATCTTGATTGCCAGAGCAAAATGTGTACGACGTTGAGAGTATGAGTCTGTAGCTTTATTAATTACTTTTGTAATAGCATCCACTTGTGCTCCAGTAGTTCCTTTATCAGCTATCTCATATAACTTATATTTTAACCAAAATCTAATAGCTGATCTAACTGCATATTTTGGTTGTTCAATTAATTTTGGGTTCTTTACAAAATCTACTTTTTCATCCGACCATATTGTCGAGTACATATTAGTTAAATCTTGATAATTATTTTTCCCTGTTAACTGTTTCAACCCCCTGCCCAGATATTTCCAACCATCACCAGGCGATGTATTACCTAACTTATATTGTGCATCTCGATAGTTATCATCATACATACGATTTGCAATTACTTCGCCATTTGCGGGTCCTTTTTCCTTTTTATACCCATCAATTTCAGCTTGTTTCGGGTGCGTTTTATAATATCCAATTTGCTTCAATGCCGTAGCACCCATATATTCAACTTGTTCTCTCAATGAGAAAGATGCTCCTACCTCTTGTCTAACTTGCGCCATAAAATGAGCTTGTCTTAAACGAGTATTCAATTTATAGCCTATTAAATCTCTATTCAATTCATCTAAAATTGGTTGCATTTTCGAAACTGATGCTTTTGGCCACATTTTTTTCATTTGATTCATCGTGATCAATATATCTTCTGAAATTTTCTTATCGATTTCTGGCTCATCCAGTTTTGTATTGCCCTTCGTTATATCAACATCTAAATGCAGCTCAAGAGACTTATTTTTCATTCGTCTGGCAAAATACGATATTGGTTTTAAGGGCTTTCCATCTGGTTTATACACTACAAATTCTAATTTTTGTCCGATCATACTTTGTAGTGGTAGCCTCCCATTAGATATACTGTAAAGCTGCTTCTTTCCACTTTCCAAAATCAACATTTCCAGATGTGTCTTTTCTACAATGTAGTCATTTCCATCTCGATCTAAAATTTTAATTGTAGTACTACTTTTAAAGTTAGCATAAGGTTCGTCTAACTTTATAATACTTGGCTGTATCGCTCCATTGCCTGAATTACCTGAAAAATTAAGTTGAAATTCATCCTTAGAAGTCAATACAAGAACTTCTATATCACGATGAGGAGAGGATAGAACTTCTACAATGCCATCGTCATTCGTATACTTATCGGGTGAATTTCCTTTGCCCTTTGGTCGCGACTGAACAGGAAAGTTCTTCATAACTTTTCCATTACTATCTGTGATCTTAAAGACTGTACTTACAATCCCTTTGGCGGGCTTGGGCTGATTGACTTGATTATATTCAGCAATTGTTTTAGGTAATTGAACCTTAACTGGATGAGTTCGTGATGAAAATATAGAAGAATTGATGGTCTTAAATACAGTAAAATCTTTTTGTTTAGGGGGCCTAGCCAAAATCTCAATCGTGCGATTTGGAGAAGCTTGAAATACAAACACCCCTTGATCATTGGTTTTCTGCATATTGACTTTTGATGAGCCTTTATATCTTGACTGGACTTCAAGATTAGCGAAATAACTCCCAGATTTATCATAAAATCTAGTTGTAATCGTAATTAGATTGCTCATGGATGAAGATCCCCTTCTGTATAAACATCACCAGATTCACTTTCATTGTTGAGGGCTTCTTCCAGTAGTTCATCTGTATTTTCTTGATCAGATATTTCCTGCTTCATATGAATATAATCTGAGTTAAATGCTAATGCTGTAAACTCTGTTTCCTGTGAAGTATAAAATCGCAGAGAACTTATATTATTATCAGTATCAAGCTGGTCTGATTTTGTTTTTATGACGTTGTTATTTTTGTTATCTAAAATAAAAATTTCTTTTGTTCCTTCAGATTTTATATTCCAATTGTAATTAACTTTATTGCTGTAGAGTGTCTTTGCAGTAGGTAAACTAACCTTAGGAGCAACAACATTAGCACCACTCTCAAACCTATGCTGTCCCGCTTTAGCTTTGAATAATCCACCTGTTTTAAATAAAATATTATTTCCTATTTCAATTTGAGAACTCCCCCCTGTTAATATAATTTTTTTTGGACTGTTAATGTGAATAGTATCTTCAGTTGATATGACTCGAACTTCTTTTTTGGCTATTAAATCTATACCATCCGACTGAGCTTGTGCTTCAATTTTTTGCTTTGCAGCAATTATCTCGATACCCGCTTTTGCAGCGAATAAGCTCATTCTATTTTGTGCATGAGCAATAAGATTATTTTGAGTACTGAAATTGATACTTTCTTCTACATAATGACTTATTTGTCCGTCAGCACTCAGATAGATGTCTGCATTACTGCTTAAGGCAATACTATCTGGAGCACTTAGAATCATCATCGCCTGTTTGAAAGCCGTGGCCTTACTCTTGTCTTCTTGTTCAATTTGTTCTACGAACTGTTTTAGCTTATCTAATCCTTCAAGTGGGTCAGTCTGCTGATTGTTCGCCACTTCACTTAAAGCTTTAACATTATTCAAATTGCCATTCAACTGATGGCTAGCTTCTTTGGCACTCAGATGCTGACTCTGCGCTTGTTCCTGCGCATAAGTACTAATGAGCATACCCTTGCCAGCACGAACCGCCCCATAATGATCAGTTCTCAGTTCAAAACCTTCTCCACGCCCCTGACTGGTTTCTTCGTTCTTTGGGTGGCTCAGATTGCCCAAATTCAATTGGCTATTACCATGACTGCTTTGTAGTTGTGCACTAATTTGACCCGTTGTGTCATCAAAACGTAGCTGATTAAATCCGCTTCCTGCGACTTCTTTGGAGCGAATTCCACTCAGGTTTCGTGTGGCAGGCAACTGGCCTTTTACATCAAATTTTGTAGGCGAGCGTTGTCCTTCATGGATACGCCCAATCACAAATGGCCGATCGACGTGACCATCAAAGAAATCGATGACCACCAATTCGCCTACACGCGGTAAAAATCTGGCGCCATATTGCTCACCAGCCCATGGTGTGAGCACATCGACCCAAGCCGAATCTGTATCATTTTCGTTCGAGCCCGCACCGGTATCATGCGCATGGTCTTCTGCTCGGGTAAATAAAAACCGAACCTTAATGCGCCCCCATTCATCCACGTGAATTTCTTCATTTTCCGATCCGACCACCCTTGCTCGCTGTGGATATACGGCGGGACGATGCACCAAAGGCTGATAATCGGGCACTAACTTGATTTGACGACGAATCAAGGACAACTGATTACCTTGACGCTCCTGATTTTGTAAAAAATTTAATGTTGAAGCTGGTTGAAGCCGTTCAACCTGCTGTTGCAGTGCTTTGGGCAAATTATTCTGATTGTAAAATTGCTTTTCATAAATCAAAAATTGTCGGTCTGCGCGCTCATGCGTATCTATTTCGGGATGTCCCGTCAGCTCAAACCAGTATCCGACCTGCGCGTCACGTACGCTGCTATGTGCAGTAAAATATTTGGCCTGAAATTCTTGATAGGCGGTCATATTCTGATTCAGTTTTTCGATTTGCTGCGCACTAGAAATGGTTGCTTGATCGGCACCTGTTAAATCGGTTGTCCATGCAGGTTCGATCGACCAAGCCTGCTCTAGACTTAAACTTTCGTTACTGTGCTGTTCACTGTGCAGATGCGCACTTTGAATCGATCCGTTTCCTTCATCTTGAATCAAGGCATCGGCTTGCCAGCGTTGTAGATATGTCGCGGTAGATTGTAATTGGCGATGCGCAACAAGCTGTGTCATGCTGTCAAAATATTCGGTGGCATGGCTGCGATGAAAACGAATCACTCCACGCTCAAGGGCTAAAAATGGCTGATTGTGATCAATCAATCGTAGTTTTTGAGGCGCCATTTCTTGCAAAGCATGTGCAACCACAACATGTTTTTCATCCACCAACCAGTTTATCCCTTCACTTCGCCATAAACGCGTGAGAAATTCATAGTCAGTTTCATTCATTTGTATACTGAGCGGGCGAATATCGTAGTCTTGGCTCAGACCGCTCAAATCAAGCGTTAAACTTGCTGCAAACAAGCGACTTTTACTTTGCCATTCTTTAAACAGAATTTCGCTGATTTCGGGTACACTTTTATTGATAAATACACGGCTGTTCCGCCGCTTATGCCAAAGTGCAGTCGGATCTTGTAAAGTCAGCGTGTAAATAGTTAGTGCACCATCACTTTGCCCTTGTGTTGCACGGGTAATAATGCCAGATGTTCTGGCGAGCGCACCGCTATCGGTCACTTGATCGACCGCCACCCGACATCCAATAAATTGTTTTAATGCGATGTGCGCATTGGTGGAAAGACAAGTCAGCTCAACACTTAAGCCATCATTTAGGGCATGTTTTCCCTCAATCCGCTGTAAAAAAACCTGCGCATTTAAGGCAGCATGACTAAATTGTACATGCACAGCACGTTTTAATGCCCCCAGCCCGAGCTGTTCTAACACCCCATTCATATTGCTTAACATGATCTAAATTCGTTTTTTAGTTTTATTGATATCAATTGCAAGTCATTCTAAAAAATACAGACCGTTTCGTCTACAGTTATTCTATACGGCCCAATAAAAAACCCCACATTCGACTTGGCAAATGTGGGGTTCAGGCTTGATCTATATTCGATTAGAACGGTACGCGTTTATAAGTACGGTATTCAGGCTTCCAAAATTCTTTTTCGATATTGGCAAGCAAGACCTCATCGGGGATATTCAGTGCAACACCGTCTTCAATTGCCGCTTGAGCAACCTTAAATGCAATACGCTTCGATACCGCCTGAATCTCTGAAATCGCAGGCAAAAGATCGGCGTTTGGATCATTTAACAACGGCGAACAATCGGCCAAGGCATTGCTGGATGCCATCAACATATTGTCAGTTACCCGTTTAGCCCCAGAAGCAATCACCCCCAGACCAATCCCTGGGAAGATATACGAGTTATTACACTGTGAAATATTGTAGAGCTTGCCTTGATAATTTACAGGTGCAAACGGACTGCCGGTTGCAATGAGGGCTTTGCCATCTGTCCACTGAATAATATCTGCTGGCACGGCTTCAACACGTGACGTCGGGTTCGACAAAGGCATCACGATTGGGCGCTCTGAATTTTCATTTAGTGCACGGATCACTTCTTCAGTGAAAAGTCCCGGCTGCCCCGAAACACCAATTAACACCGTCGGTTTAGCATTTTGAACCACATCGAGGAGTGATATCACCTCTTCCACATTACCCCAAGCCGAGACAGTGTCTGCTTTTTGTGCCAGCTTGCGCTGGAAGTCGAGTAAGTTGGGTTGGTTTTCTGTGATTAAACCAAAACGATCCACCATAAAGACACGTGCACGAGCCTCATCATCGCTTAGACCTTCAGCCACCATTTGTGCCACAATCTGCTCGGCAATACCACAGCCTGCAGACCCAGCGCCTAAAAAGGCAATTTTCTGATCTTTCAGCTCTTTACCTGCCGCACGACTTGCTGCAATCAGGCTACCGACTGAAACCGCAGCAGTGCCTTGAATATCGTCGTTGAAGCAGCAGAATTTATCTCGGTACTTGGTCAACAATGGCATTGCATTTTTTTGTGCAAAATCTTCAAACTGAATTAAAGCATCTGGCCAACGACGGCGAATAGCAGTCAGAATCTGATCCACAAACTCATAGTATTCATCGCCACTGATACGTGGTTGACGCCAGCCCATATAAATTGGGTCGTTTAGCAATTGTTGATTGTTGGTTCCCACGTCAATGGTAATCGGCAACGTATAAGCAGGACTGATACCACCACATGCCGTATACAGCGACAGTTTACCAATCGGGATCCCCATACCGCCAATACCTTGGTCACCTAGACCCAAAATTCGTTCGCCGTCAGTGATCACAATCACCTTCACATTGCGTTTATTGACGTTTTGCAAAATATCGTCGATATGCTCACGGTCTGGATAAGAAATGAAGACACCACGATGACGACGGTAAATATCCGAAAACTCCTGACACGCCTCGCCCACGGTTGGCGTATAGATAATTGGCATCATTTCTTCCAGATGATCGTTGATCAAACGGTAAAAAAGTGTCTCGTTGGTGTCTTGAATATTTCGTAAATAAATATGCTTGTTGATCGCGTCGTTAAATGTTTCATATTGTTGGTACGAGCGCTGGCTTTGTTCTTCGATAGTTTCGATCACATGAGGAACTAAACCGTGCAAATTAAAATGGCTACGCTCTTCCTGAGTAAAAGCCGATCCCTTATTGAGAAGTGGGAGTTCGAGGAGGGTATATCCTGCATAAGGAATATAGAGGGGGTGTTTATTCGTATTGGTTTCAGCTGTCATTGCCTATCTCGTGTTTAGGGACTATTGCCCTAAAGGTTACTCGTCTATTTATCTACTGCTATAGCTTAAGCGTTTTTTAGGCAAAACAGGTATTTCGAAAATTTATAATGATATCGTTTACATTCAGCGCTCAAATAAGATTTACTTCATAATCCAATTTTATTGTTTTTATTGCCTGAAAAATCCAAATTGATCGGTCTATGGCAAAGCGCCCACTTTGATTGTCGGGAAATACAAGAATCCGAACAAGACCCTCACCTAAATCAGTCAAAATTTGCTATATTGGGCGTTTTTCTGCGACACATTCCTTTTAGATCGATATGAATACCGCCATACAAGCCGCTTTGGATCATGCAGTGCAGTCTCTTCAACACGAAGGGATTCTTCCATCAGATTGGATCAACAACAGTATTTTGACGCGTACCAAAGACCGAAGTCACGGTGACTTTGCATCCAATATTGCAATGGTTGGCGCAAAGGCGGCAGGAATGAAACCTCGTGATCTTGCAGAAAAGATCATGGCAGCATTGCCAGAAGTGGCGGACATCAGTAAAGCCGAAATCGCAGGCCCAGGATTTATCAATTTCTTTTTAAATGCCGATCAACGCTTTGCTGTGCTGGATCAAATTCAAGCGCAAGGGTCGAAGTTTGGTCAGACTCAAGTCAATGCCGCAAAAAAAGTACAAGTCGAGTTTGTATCGGCAAACCCAACCTCAAGCCTGCATGTGGGCCACGGCCGTGGTGCAGCCTACGGCATGACTGTTGCCAATTTGCTTGAAGCAACAGGTGCCCAAGTTGATCGTGAATATTACGTCAACGATGCGGGCCGTCAGATGGACATTTTGGCGACATCGACCTACTTACGTTATTTAGAATTACTTGGTCAATCTCTGGTTTTCCCTAAAAACGCCTATCAAGGCGACTACGTTAAAGAAATCGCACAAAGCATTATCGATCAAGACGGCGATGCTTACGTACACCCTGTTGCAGCGGTGTACCACGATGTGCCTGAAGATGTTCAGTTCGCAGCAGAACTCGATGCAGAGGGCAATAAAGTCGTTGTTTCTGGGGACAAAGAAAAACATATTGATGGCTTGATTGCCAATGCACAGCGCCTGACAGGTGAAGGCTATCGCGTGTTTCATCAAGCGGCACTCAAAGCCATCTTAGATGACATTAAAGATGACCTTGAAGAGTTCGGTGTGACCTTTAATCAATGGTTTAGTGAAGCATCACTAAATCAAAAAATTGATGAAGCGTTACAAACACTCGATCAACGCGGCTTTTTATACGAAAAAGACGGCAACATCTGGTTTAAATCGACTGAATTTGGCGACGAGAAAGATCGTGTGGTCAAACGTCGTAACGGTCAAACCACCTACTTTGCTTCAGACATTGCTTATCATCTTGATAAATTACAACGTGGCTATACCGATATTGTCGATATCTGGGGTTCAGATCACCACGGCTATATCGCACGTGTGAAAGCTGCAATTGATGCCATGGGCTTTGATTCATCTAAACTGACCGTATTGCTGGTACAGTTTGTGAGCTTGTGGCGTGGCGGTGAAATGGTACAGATGTCATCACGTTCTGGACAATTTGTGACCTTGCGTGAACTGCGTGAAGAAGTCGGTAACGATGCCGCACGCTTTTACTATGTAATGCGCAAATCGGAACAACACATCGACTTCGATTTGGATTTGGCCGTATCGCAAAGCAAAGACAATGCCGTGTATTACATCCAGTATGCGCACGCCCGTATTTGCCGTATGTTGGAAAAAGCACACAGCAACCAGATCGCGTTTGACCGCACACAGGCTCGTCCATTGGCAGAGCGTTTAAACCTCGATGCCGAAACGGAAATTCTGGCCAAACTGGCTGCTTACCCAGACATTTTGGTACGTGCTGCAAATGCCTACGAACCGCATCAGATTGGCAACTATTTAAAAGAATTGGCAGCGCTGTTCCATGGCTGGTACAACGAGCACAAAGTCTTGAATGACGACGATCAAGCGCTTACACAAGCACGTTTATTGCTTTCAGTAAACGTACAGCAAGTTTTACGCAACGGCTTAGAATTGCTGGGTGTATCTGCACCAGAGAGCATGTAAGTTCGCTGATTGAACGCGATCTGAGACGCTGTATTACAAAGAAGCCAAACAATAGTGTTTTGGTTGTTTAGGCTTCTATGTTATTGGTTATGTGGTAGAAATTATAAAGAGGATGTCCACGTGTTTGGAAAAACGCAACGCGGTGTATCTGAACGACCGAACAAGCCCAAGAAACCGTTAGTGCCTCGCTGGTTAGGCATGGTGGTGGCGATCTTGGTGCTGATGTGCATTGCTGTCATGCTGATGCTGTGGAAGCCGTGGAAACCTGTTTCGACCAAAAATGAAGTCACTTCGACCCATTATCAAGAAGAAGACACCAATCACGATTATCGCTTCTATGATCTGTTGCCTCAACAGCAAATGACGCCGATTCCGGATCAGGCTGTTCCAGAGACCAAAGATCAAAATGCTGCGATGATTGTAGAAGCACCGCGAGAAAGTGCAGCCAGTGCGCCAACTGCATCGGGTAGTACGGCAAATGTGACTGCGGCGCCTGCGCCACAGCCTGCCAGCTTTATTTTGCAGGTGCGTAGCTATGCAGATCCTGACAGTGCTGATGCTCGTCGTGCTGAAATTATTTTAAATGGACTGTCTGCGGATGTGGTCAAAACAGTCGAAAACGGAAAAACATGGTACCGTGTGATTTCAGGGCCATATGAAACACAAGAAGCAGCTTTAGGTGCTCAACAAACCTTGCAACACAGCGGCATCGACTCGATTGTCGTGAAACGCTAAGACTGAACATGCTTTACATCCAAAGAACGCTTTACGCGTTCTTTTTTTATCGTAATTTCACTTTCAAAGCTTAGGCCCGTTGATTGGATCGGATAAATGGCAATCCTTTGGGCTGGATAAACAGAATTAAATTACCAAGTAAAATCAGCATCACCCCGAATACTGCACTCCACGTCCACTGATAACCTTCAAAAAAAGTTGAAATGGTCAGTGCCACCAAGGGAAACAGCAAGGTGCTGTATGCGGCAGGCCCTGCCCCGATCCGCCGGATCAGCACAAAATAAATTGAAAACCCCAGTACAGATCCAATCACCGCAAGATACATCAAGGCAGACCAACCGACCACTGAACTCTCGGGTAAATATGATTGGCCGGTGAGCGCAATGATGACAGCCATCACGATGGCGCCGTAGAGCATGGCATAGGTATTGGTGGTCAGGACATCACAGCCTTGTTTCTGATGACGCAAACTAATCATATTCCCCAAAGAAAAACCATAAGTCCCCAATACACACAATAAAATTGCGCTCACGGTTTGCCAGTCGTTTTGCGTCGTTGCTAAGTCGTGCCAAAATAAAGCGATCATGCCCAACAAACCACAGATAAACGCAGGCAGGAAATAGGCTGAAATTGGCTGACGGAAAAAGAAATAGCTATTGAGTGTGTTAAAAAGAACCGCCATAGAAAAAATAACGGATTCCAGACCGCTGCTGATGTAACGCACGGCGATGTAAAAGCAGATAAAATTTAAACTAAAAATACATAAGCCTTGTAACAAGCAGAACAGGTGATCATTGAGTTTCAGGCGAGTTAATCGTCTTGAAATCAGGAGCGCCACCATCAAGAGTGCACCCGCAATAAAAAACCGCCAAAATACCGCAACAACCGGCGCGATTTCAGCACTTTGCAAGGTAATTGCGATCCATGTCGTTCCAAAAATCAGCACCACCAAGGCATATAACACCGCGTTCATTACAATCTCTTTTTATCCAGTGTGCTCAACAGTATCCGCAGTGCTCATTTTGAACGCTTTCGCATATTTGCGGCCACTTGCCTAATCTTGCGTTTTTTTACGAGACAACTTTTATCAAATGATGAAAAAAAGGATAAAATCATCGCATTATTATTTTTAATTCGCTACCGCATTTGGCATGAACTATCAAACCCTGTCGCAGTTGCAACAGCATAAAACCAAGTTACTCGATAGCCTGCAACTGGGCTCGGGCATGCAGTTGGCTGCTTGGCAAAACCAGCACGATCGGGTAAGTGTATGCAGTGATCACCATACCTTGAGTTTATATATCAAGGGCGGCTATGAAAGTTATAAAAAGACCCCACAGGGATGGCGTAATGGTGGTGGGCCAGATCGCTTTTGTTTAATGCCTGAGGGACAAGCCTCGACGTGGGACATTCGTGATCATCTGCGTTTTGTGCATCTGTACTATACCGATCAGCATTTAAAGCATGTCGCAGCACAAATTTGGGACAAAGAACCCGCGCACATCGAATTGGCAGAACAAAGTTTTGTCGAGGATGTCCAAATCAGTAGTGTATATCGGCATTTTTTGCTCAATTGTGATTGGCAAGATCGCAGCAATCATTTACAGCTTAGCCACAGCGCCAGCTTACTGCTGATCTCTCTATTACAGCGTTATAGCAACGTAGAATGGCAATTACCGCGAGTGAGCGGCGGGCTGGCGCCGTTTATGCTTCATCGGCTAAAAGCATGGATAGACGAGCACCTTGCAGAAGCCATGACCTTGGCAGACATGGCAGCACAGACCGAACTGAGCGAATATCACTTTGCCCACATGTTTAAGCAGTCAACAGGGGTATCACCGCATCAATATGTATTACAACAACGCTTGCAACGGGCGCATGACTTGGCGCTTCACTCAACCGAACCGCTTACCGAAATTGCCCTGCAATGTGGTTTTAGTTCTGCCAGCCATTTTAGTACGCGTTTCAAGCAGTACTATGGCTATCGCCCTTCCGAATTACGGCTTGGGCGAGCTACCCCCGATTAATAATCCCCTTTCTCTTTGGCACGCTGATAAGCCGGGCGCGTTTCAATTCGCTTTAAAAATGCCCGAATATTTGGAAACTGCCCAGTTGTTCGGGTTAGCAATGCATTCAGCGGAAAGCTCATTTGAATATCGGCAAAGCTAAATTCTCCAGCAAAGTAATCGTGTTCAGATAAATACTGCTCGATAAAGGCAATATGATCTTTTAACCGTGGGCCAATAAATCCGGCTTTAACGCCATCGGTAATTTTGTTGGCGACTGGTCGAATAAAAAATGGAACATTTTTACCCACATTATTCATCACCAGTTGAAACACCAGCAACGGCATCAGTGAACCTTCAGCATAGTGCATCCAATAAAGGTACTGAAATGCATCGTCATCTTGCTGCGGTTTAAAACGTTGTGCCGTATCAAATTTTGTTTGCAAGTACTCCAGAATCACAGCCGATTCTGCAATGGTACGTCCGGCATCTTCTAAAATAGGCGCTTTGCCGAGCGGATGTACGCGTTTGAGCTCAGGTGGTGCTGCAAGGCTTGGCAGTCGTTTGTAAAGCTTGATCTGATATTGCTGCTGGAGCTCTTCAAGTGCCCATACAATACGAAATGAGCGTGATTTTTCTAGATGGTGAATCGTCAGCATGAGATTTTCTTTTAGTCCTGATGTGTCTGATCTGTACTCTCAGTTATAGCATTAAGCCCATGACAATGGCATGGACTTAACTGTAAAGTCATTTCATTGAAACATCATGATGGAATGATGATTCTCATCTCAACACTGCGCTGCAAGGTTTTAATCACTAATCTATTAACTGCACTTCGGGCAATACAACTTATTTGGATGCTCTCATCTGATCTGGAAAGGTAGGCGCTTCTAGTCGCGGACCATCATAATCTGCAATTTCACCAAAACGTGAGTCGTGATTGATCCATTGGTCACGGGCTTCACGTAATTCCTCGGTGGTACGTCCAACCAGATTCCACCACAATAAAATCGGTGTTTTAAATGGCTCTCCACCGATCAGTAACACCCGATGACCTTGTGGCAATTCAATCTCAATTTCGCTAGCACCAGATTCGAGGACCAGCAGATTGTCTTGAGTGAGTTCGTGGCCATTGATCCATGCATGACCATCCAATGCCAAAAAACCATATTCGAATTTTGGATTCAGTGAAATACGTGTTTTGGTGTCTGCCTGTGCAGTCATGTCGACGCCAACCAGAGGCGTATGCACAGCCACAGGTGACTGTTGCCCCATAAACTCGCCCACCAGTACCGTAAACTTGATCTGATCTTGTTCTGTGTGCGGCAGATTCGGATAATGATCAAATTGTGGCGCCATATTGCGTTTTTCATCTGGCAAGGCAATCCATAGCTGAGCCGCATGCATTTTAGTCTCATGCTCTGGTGCTACCTCGGTATGCGAAATACCGTACCCGGCTGTCATTAAATTAACCTGATACGGACGGATTAACTGCTTCGATCCCAGACTATCGGTGTGCATAATGGTGCCTTCGATCATCCAGGTAAAGGTTTGCAGGCCAATATGCGGGTGTGGCCCCACATCCAAGCCATCGCCTTGTGGAAAATGTACCGGCCCTGCATGATCCAAAAAGCACCACGCACCTATCATACGTTTGTGACGGCTGGGTAAGGCTCGCTTGATGACCGTGCCTTGACCGATTTCTGCACGACGAATGGGAAATTCCTGAATTGATTGAGGGGCGGATGATTCGCATTGTTGTGAATCAGAGATGTCCGTGTCATGGTTGGTGGTCATGGTTTTTTATCCTTTATGATCTTTAATCATATTTTTTCTTTTCATCGGTGCTGAAAAATGAGAAGTATCTTTGAGCATAGCCTGTCTGGTCCATCGGGTCTTTGGTGGTTAAGTAACTATTTGAGGGCTTGGCTTGAATCAAAAATATCGATTCTTTCAAGCCATTTTTAGCTCATCTCTTGACGTACTCTCGCCTCTCATTTTTCTATCAGTTTCTTCTTCTATCTCGACATAAAGCGCATAAAAATAAATTCATTCTTTGCTATTTTTCAATTAAATTGAAGAGCCAAAATTTTTAATTAGATTTTCTAATTGATCCACTCTGTACTTTTTTATTGAAGCGTCAAGCCTTATGACTCGGCGAAATGTGTTGGTTTTACTTTGGGTGCTTCTTCCTGCGTTGCTTACAGCATGCATTTTATCGATTGCTGGAAATCCTTCCGATGGTATTCGCCTCGGCTTACTCTCACTTCCAGGAGCATGGCTGATTTATCGTGCGATGTCACGCGCTCGGTTGGGTTGGAAAGTGGCAGTATCATCTTAAAATTACCACCGATTTAAAAGAAAAAAGAGCGCCAATTGGCGCTCTTTTTTAAACTATAAGGGATTTCAACTTCACTACCACGAGCAAAGCGCTTGTCGTAAATTTGGCAAAATGCGATGCATTTTGAAAGCCCAACTGCCGCGAGCAAGCTCTTGTCGTAAATTTGGCAAAATGCGATGCATTTTGAAAGCCCAACTGCCGCGAGCAAGCTCTTGTCGTAAATTTGGCAAAATGCGATGCATTTTGAAAACCCAAATTTACTCCCATTCAATGGTTGCAGGGGGTTTAGACGACACGTCGTAAACAACACGTGAAACGTCTTTAATTTCATTCATGATACGCGTTGAGATCTTATCGACCAATTCGTATGGTAAGTGTGCAAAACGCGCGGTCATGAAATCGACTGTTTCTACAGCACGTAACGCAATCACCCATGCATAACGACGACCATCTCCGACCACGCCCACAGATTTTACAGGTTGGAACACAGCAAACGCTTGTGCTGTTTTGTCGTACCAACCACTGGCACGTAATTCCTGCATAAAGATGTCATCGGCAAGGCGAAGAATATCGGCATATTCTTTTTTCACTTCACCCAAAATACGCACACCCAAACCAGGACCTGGGAATGGATGACGATAAATCATGCTATGTGGCAAGCCCAATGTGGTGCCCAGTTTACGCACTTCATCTTTAAACAAGTCGCGTAATGGCTCAACCAAATCAAACGCCAAGTCTTCTGGTAAGCCGCCCACATTATGGTGCGATTTAATCACATGCGCTTTACCTTGTTTGCTGGCGGCAGATTCAATCACATCAGGATAAATTGTGCCTTGCGCCAAGAATTTTACACCGTCAAGTTTACGTGCTTCTTCTGCAAACACTTCAATAAACTCGCGGCCAATAATTTTACGTTTTTTCTCTGGATCAACTTCACCAGCCAACGCAGTCAAGAAACGCTCTTCAGCATCGGCACGGATCACACGGATGCCCATGTTGTCTGCAAACATTTGCATAACTTGATCGCCTTCGTTTAAACGAAGTAAACCGTTGTCGACAAATACGCAGGTCAGTTGATCGCCAATTGCCTTGTGTAGCAATGCTGCCACCACAGATGAATCAACACCACCAGATAAACCGAGCAATACTTTTTCATCGCCAATTTGCTGACGCAGTTGCTCTACACGCAAATCGATAATGTGTTCTGGTGTCCAGAGGCCGCCACATCCACAAATTTTGTGAACAAAGTTAGACAATAATTCTGCACCTTTAGCGGTATGTGTCACTTCCGGATGGAACTGCACGCCATAAAAACGGCGCGTTTCATCAGACGCAGCCGCAAACGGACAGCTTGGTGTACTTGCAGTAGTCACGAAACCTTCTGGTAAACGACCGACTTTGTCGCCATGGCTCATCCAGACATGCAGCTGGTTCTCACGATCTTGTAAATTACCGATCAGTGGGTCACGGTGCTGGATATCCACTTCGGCATAACCAAATTCATGCACAGTACCCGGTACTACTTGACCGCCCAGTTGCTCTGACATGGTTTGGAAACCATAACAAATCCCCAATACCGGTACACCAAGCTCAAAAACAACTTGAGGCGCACGTGGACTACCTTCCACATGTACACTTTCAGGTCCACCCGACAAGATAATGCCGTTCGGATTAAATGCACGAATGTCTTCTTCAGACATATCAAAAGCATACATTTCAGAATATACGCCGGCTTCACGTACACGACGCGCAATCAGCTGGCTGTATTGAGAACCGAAATCCAAAATTAAGATACGATCATCAGTAATGTGAGTATTGGTTGTCATGATTACACAACTATGCAAGGCAACGAGAGAAGCGCAGTATTCTAACATTTTTCACTGTACCGCGCACGCTCTTT
The DNA here is from genome assembly GCF_000760595.1 of Acinetobacter soli. GTDB lineage: Bacteria > Pseudomonadota > Gammaproteobacteria > Pseudomonadales > Moraxellaceae > Acinetobacter > Acinetobacter soli. The sequence goes on from NZ_BBNM01000008.1 coordinate 47,277, forward strand.
CCTTCAACAATCACACTCGCTAAAAGAGTCGATGAAATACAAGGATTTACTTAATTAATGTGCGTGCGTATAACGCTCGATTTGAATCACCTCAATATCGGTCGGTTTATAGCGATGTGTATCGACTTCACCCACCACACGAACATGATCACCGACCTTCAAATTGGCCTGTCGCCATAGGTCATCGTCAATCTCCACGCCAATGCGACCGGTCGCATCTTGAAACTGATAATGATCGCCTTTGAGGTGCTGGGTAATCTGTCCAATCAGAGTAATGCCTGTTTCGTCTTTAAGCTGAGCGATTTGTTGCACATTCACTTTATTTTTAGCCGCTTCTTGAATAATCACATGATCATCCTTACCCGCAAAGGCCATCGATGAGGCCGCTAAACCGACCATAAGCGACAATAACGTCGTTGTTTTTTTCACAGATCATCTCCTTTTATTATTCAACTTGTTGTGATCTAAACAGAATTTCACGAGATTGTCGGGTAGAGATTTGTAAGAGGCAAATCAAGCCGCTTGATCAATGTTACTTTTCAATTGCGGTATCGATACTAAACTTGCCTGCGCCATGTAGCATCAAGAAAAATAACCCACCTGCCATCGCAAAGTTTTTCATAAAGTTAATGGCTTGTGCACTATCGGCGCCTTCATGAAAAATAAATGCCGTGATGATGCTAAAAATTCCTAGACCAAACGCCGCAAAGCGGGCCTGAAATCCAAACAGCAACGCAAGACCACCACCAAGCTCTACCAGAATCGTCAGAGGTAATAATGCTCCCGGCACTCCCATAGACTCCATATAACCTACTGTTGCAGTATAAGCAGTCAGTTTGCCCCAACCCGCTACGATAAAAATATAAGCCATCAATACGCGGGCCACCAAGCTGACCACACCATTTACACCGTGATGAGCGACTGCATTTTTAACGATAACATTTGGATTAAACATCAGATATACCTCATTATTTGAACATGTTTTGGAATACTGAGATTCTAAGTAGAATTATTTTTGCAATAAACATGATTAAAAATACAAATTGTTCTATTTTGAGAACAATAAATCTCTTTCAGATTGTTACTTTATCGTACTGACTTTCCGGTACAGCACTGTTAGGATTTGGATACAATTTTGCACTTTGATGCCCCATGGAACTCTTCGATTTTATTTTACATGTTGATGACCACCTCCTTGAATTCATTCGAAATTATGGAGTCTGGATCTATGCCATCTTGTTTCTGATTATTTTTGTAGAAACTGGTTTGGTGGTCATGCCTTTTTTACCAGGTGACAGTTTATTGTTTGCAGCCGGCGCGCTGGCTGCCTCAACCGGTGCCATGGATCCTTGGCTACTGGGTTTGCTGTTATTTATTGCAGCGGTGCTGGGTGATACGTTGAATTATCATATCGGACGCTTTATCGGACCGCGTGTGTTTGAAATGAACTCTCGTTTTATCAACAAGTCACATTTGGTCAAAACCCATGCTTTTTTTGAGCGTCATGGCGGTAAAACCATTATTTTTGCACGCTTTATTCCGTTTGCTCGAACCTTTGCGCCGTTTGTAGCAGGCGCAGGCAGTATGAATTACAAATTTTTCCTAAGTTATAACGTCGTGGGTGCCTTTTTATGGATTGGCTCGTTTATTACGCTTGGGTATTTGTTTGGCAATATGCCTGTGGTCAAAGACAATTTCACGCATTTGATTTTTGGCATTATTATTTTAAGTATTTTGCCTGGCGTGATCGGGTTTGTACGCCAAAAATATCTAAATAGACGCCAAACCTTGCAAAAATAAACGCTTAAAAGAATCTAAAAATCACCGGTAGCATACAGACCACCAACAGCAAGGCAGAACCTTTATACAAATGTTCTGCCCGCACACCACGAACATTTCCTGCCAGCAAAGCACGCCCAAAACACATCCAAAAGAACGCAACAGGCAACAAAATCAGGCTAAACAATATAAAGACATGCACGGTATTGTAGAGCGACTCCCAAGTTTCGGGCGGGAAAATACCCGCAGCAAACAGTAAGGCTTTCGGATTTTTTAAACTGGCAAAAAAGATCTGACGTGGCTTAATTGAGATGTGTTGCTGACTATGACGCTCAAGATGTGAACTTTTCCATAAATTAAATGCCAGCCAAATGACATACATGGCACTAATGGTATGCAAAATCGGAATCAAAGCAGGCCAGATGGGTTCACCCAAGTGAATAAAAATGGCCCAGAGGCTAATGCCATAAATGTATCCCAGCCACTCTGCTGGCACCGCATAAGCTGTTTTTACAATACCTTGCTGGTGGGCAGCACTGGCCAGCAGGGCGTTGGTTGGCCCTGGAATCAGCAGTACCGCGATCATCGCGATGACAAAAAACCAACTCTCAATCATGCAGTATCCATAATGATGAAGAAGCAGCACACCTTATAGGAAAGTCATTTCATCTGACAAGTTTTATACATTGACCGCACAGGAAAATCGACACAAAAACAGCAGTACTATTTTATAAGATTTTAATTTTTATAAACAATTTTAATAATATTTTGAAAAACTTAATTTTCGGTTTTACACCAAACTTGTGCGTAAAACCGAAGGCTTACGATAAAATCCTTATCGTTTGCCGGTCATAATCGGGCAATTTTTAAACTGTGCAGCTTGAGCAATCGCCTGCTGCTGGCCCAAAACACGAGATAATTCCGTGTTTTTGGTTTCAGATGACTGACCAAGATTAACCGAAACCGACGGTCCAAAGCCCCAACCGCCACGTCCCCAACCACCACCGAGCCCTAAGCCAACACCGACACCTGTACGTTTGGGTGTTTGTACGCCGCTGTTAATATACGTCTGAATCCGATTGTATTCACTTTGCAATTGCGAGCAATTGAGTGATTGATACTGCGTAGGTGAAACGTAGGTGGGTTTTACAGTGGTTGCACATGCACCGAGCAGTAAACTAGCGGCCACTAAAGGCACAACATTTAAACCTTTCATATATGATTCCCTTTAAAGCGATTCGATTTCCCTGAACAACGCTTGATAGGCCAAGGTCAGTTTATGTTCAGGTGCCAAATGAACCAACGGCAAGTTCTTTAGATGTGATTCCTTCATCAATACTGAAGGCGGCAACATATGATTGAGTACAGGTAAGCCTTCATCTTTCAATTGTTGCACCACTTCGCGTGGAAGTTTGGCTTGTGCCTGAAACTGATTGACCACAATTCCTTCAATTTCGAGACGATCATTATGATCATCTTGGGTTTCGATCACATTTTCAATCAATGTTTGTAACGCACGTTTGGAAAATACATCACAATCAAAAGGGATCAGGACACGATCGGCCGCGATTAATGCCGATAAAGTAAAGAAATTGAATGCGGGCGGCGTATCAATATAAATCCGGTCATATTGACCAGCAAGTGAGGTAATCGCATCACGCAATTTATAAATTTTATGCTTGGACTCGAGCGCATGTTCAAGACTACCCAGTTTTGGGCTAGCAGGAAGCACATCTAATTGAGGAAACGCGGTAGGATGAATAAAACTGTCGAGCCCTTTGGCACGCGATTTCAAAAGTGAGCCGATGGCATTGCCAATCAAGCCTTTGGGCTGATTTCCACCGAGTACATCGTCGTAGAAATTTTCAATATTGGGCTCAAGTACGGGTTTGTCTGCCGCATAGGTGGCCGCTTCACCCAGCAAATACTGGGTGGAGTTGGCCTGTGGGTCAAGATCGATTACTAAGGTTTTAAAATGCTTGGCACTGATTGCGGCCAGATTTACCGTAATACTGGATTTTCCAACCCCACCTTTTTGATTGAATACCACTCTTGTCAGCATACTTCCCCCGCTTCGTGTTTATTTTTCTTTCGTACACAGTTTAACCCAGCATACGAAATAAAAGGAAAAGTATGTCAAACAATTAGTTAAAAACTGGTTTGATGATCACCAGACTCATGATTGCCACAAATGCAATCGCCCCCAAGAATAGTCCGGCACGACGTTGGACCAGTAAAATTTGATTATCCTTTTTAAAGGCTTTCATGAGCGATGACAACAGTACCAAAAACAGAACCATCTTGGCATAAAACCAAGGCTGAACCTGAAAATGCTTCATAAACAGTAATACAACACCCGTTATCAGCACAATGCTATAACTTAAATGTTGCAAGGCTGTGAGCGGCACACGGGCAATTGGGTTGGGCTGCTGATTTTGCGTACCGATAAATAAGGTGAAAGCACGAGCAACAAAGACGACCAGTGCGACGGTCACCGCAGTCATATGAATTATTTTAGTGATGAGATGCGCATCCATATTTTATCACCTCAACGTTTCGGTGCATGTGCACAATCTGGGCTATCAGGTGCCTGCCCTTGCCACTCTTGAGGAACATAAGCATGAATGGCCAAAGCATGAATACGTGCCGGGCTCATTAAATCGGCAGCTAGCGCATAAACTTTCTGGTGACGCTGTACCAAACGTAATCCATCAAATATCGGACTGACCACCACAACTTTAAAATGGCTTTCTTTTCCCGGAAAATATCCTCCATGACCGGCCGACTCATTGATGACCTCAAGATGAATAGGATTCAGTGACATCAATCGCTCTGTTAATTGCTGTTCAAGGCTCATGCGTTTTCCTTTTATAGATTCAACTTCTAGGCAGTATATCGTGTTCTCTCTGTTTTCATTGATCATTTATTGAATACCCGCCCAAGAAATCACATTCATTTTCGATCACCTCTTAGCCAATACGGGACGTTTTAAGCTTATACTGCCTTTATTTTATTCAATCAGTCGATTTATTTGCATAAAGGTGTTGACCCTTGTTTTTCTTAATGTATTATAGGCGGCACGCGGGAATAGCTCAGTTGGTAGAGCACAACCTTGCCAAGGTTGGGGTCGCGAGTTCGAGTCTCGTTTCCCGCTCCAGATATTTTTTGTGAAAGTTTTTGATTAAAACTGCTCATTTTGCGGGAATAGCTCAGTTGGTAGAGCACAACCTTGCCAAGGTTGGGGTCGCGAGTTCGAGTCTCGTTTCCCGCTCCAGATTCTAAAAAGCCCTCATCGAAAGATGAGGGCTTTTTTTATGCCGTTTATAACGATATGTAGTACTATGATTGTAAAGCAGACTCAAATCTAGAAAACGTTTAAAATTAATTACTCGATGGCTGTTTTAAAATAAAGAAGGGCCTAACAATATGACTAAAGTTAGGACCCTGAAGAATCAAATGTGAGGGTATTACTTCACAACAACAGAAATACCACCTGTGTTCACTGCACCCACTGCTGAAGTACTAATACCATTGATCCGGTTCACTAAGCCCGCGGTATTGACCGATGCATCAATTGAACCTGAGTTGTAGGCAATATTTGCAGCGCTATAATTGCTGAGTGTTTCATCGAGTGAGTTTTCAAAGTTAGAGCCATAAGCAGAGTTAAATGCGCTACCGTAAGAACTGCTATTTGAATACCAGCCCCAACCTGAAGATCTTGTAGCGCCTCTAGCTGCAGCCATTGATGCTGATTCTGCACCTGAACTACCAGCACTTAAACTGCCTTGTTCTAAATAAATATCGCCAGTGTTGGCTGCACCTAAAGCAGATGTTTCAACCGCTATGGTACTTCCAACATTTCTGAGTGAGTTGAATGCTCCCAAAGTATTGACAGATGCATCTACATCACCTGTATTCACAGCAACATTAAATGCGGTACTGGTCGTACGATCTGCATATCGTGCTAATGCGTTAATAATACTTGTTGCACCTGTATCAATGCTGACATGGTATGGAAAAGCATTCGCCATAGCTGCGGTTGAAAGAAAGGCTGCTGCTAAGGCAATTTTTGTGATAGTCGTTTTCATAGTTGTATTCCTTTTTTTGTTTTGAAATACTCCTCGCTGAGTACTTCTTTTTTATAATGGTAGCGAGCCCATTTACTGCAAATTCTTTAGTCGCGCTGAATGCTCGACCAGTAGTTGTCTTCAAACCCAGGTACCGCATCGGTCAGGAGTTTTTCTTGTTCAGCATCACTGTTTTCTGGAACCACTTTCGCTGGTGGCGTAACCGCTGGTTTCATGCTGATGTACTTGATCAGATCTTTCTTATTCAGTTCAGAATCGCCATCTGGATTACTAATCAAGTTCGATTCTTTTTCCTTCATGGGCTGTATATCTTTATTGGGTACATTGACCGGTTTATTTTTTTCAGTCGACGGATTTGTTTTGGTCAGTGACGATTCTGTCACGCCACTGGTCACTGGTGTTTTTTGCTGCTGTGTCTCTTTATATTTGTAGAGTGCCACCGAACTCTGGGTGAGACTTAAACGCCCAAATTCGGGTGGAATGGTGTTGCGACAGCCTTCAAATGTGGATGGCGGCACGACCTGACTAAGCAGCTCAAACGTGGCCAGATTGAGCATTTGACGCAGTGCAAAATTGGTTGCTTCACGTTCACCTTTACCAATTTGAATGTTTAAAAGTGTTCGTCCTGCAAAACGACCCGCGCTAATCCCGTAATCTTGCGCGACGATTTGTTTTTGCAAAGATACATTCCCCACCACTTTACTGGTGCGTGCATCGGTTAAGGACAAATCAAGACCAACGATAATCCGGGTCTGACTGTAATTTGGCCCTACTCCACCAATTTGCATATCAAAACCACCACCTGGGATAAAATCCAAACTATTAATACTGCCTGTCACATAGTAATTAGAAGCTTGAATCATACGCGGATCACGAATCCCCCATTTGGCTTCACTTTCAATAATGCGTGGGTCACGTCGGTTGAGTAAACTCACACCCGCGCGGAACAAGGCCGACTGCACCATATCTCCTGCACCTTGAGTGACCAATTTACCTGTGCCACCGTCAGTCACGACGTCCTTACCTGTCTGATCTAAAATGGCACCTACAGAAAAGTTGACGTCATTGCGTATTTGACCTTTTAAGCACGACAATGCCATGTCAAAAGGAGTAAAAATGTCTGTAATTGCTGGCCCTTGAACGAGGCTTACAGGTTCTTTATTTGAAACCGCTAAGCCAGTACAACCGCTCAGGAAAGCGCTGAAAAATATCGTGGTACCCACCGAAGATATTTTGATTTTATTGGAAGTAAGATTCAGCATAGTGGTACGTCCGAGTGAGTGCTTAAATTAGGGCAATTCTGATTTTGTTGTTGTGTACTCGAATTGATTGACCCTTCATTAAAGGCAGAGGTTGAAAGTTTTATACCACTGTTATTTGAACCATTAATTGTGAGTGAGTTCGTCGAGGTATCGAGTGCTCCAATCGACGTTGAACTGGTATTGTTTTGCGTTTCAATATTATTGGTGGTATTTACATTGTTGGTAGTATTTAACGTTGTTTTTCCCAAGCCAGAATAATAATCAGAATCCATAAGCTCAATTAAATTGGCTTGATAAAGGTTTTCACTAGATCGTGTGCTTGATGCTTTCCAGCGGTAGCTCCAGTCATCGGTAGCATGTGTATTTCCTAGAAAACACAAACATATTAAAGCGACATTGATTGCTGATAGTTTCATAATCTTTACCGTCCTTTTTTATCTAGATCTTTTTCTAATTAGCTTCCTTCCACAGTTAATAATTCTAGAAAATAATTTTTGTAAATACAAAACAAATAAAATAAAGCAACCTAAAAATACAATTTACCTTCAATCTATTTAAAGCATATATTATTGTTTTAAATAATATTAATATATTTTAAAAACAGTGTAACAAATTATTTTTAAAATAGTTTCTCGTAAACTTAAAATATAATTATCAATAAAATAATTTGTAAAAAAATCATTAATCAAATTTAAAATTGATTAATTTTTTTATTAAAAAAATATAATTTTAGAATTAAGTCCATGTTTTATATCAAATTTTTAAAAAAATGAAACTTAATAAATAACATTATTAATATATTTATTATTATCTAATTGTTACTTTTTGATAATGAATCTTATTTCTAATGTTGTATGAATTAAATAATTATTAAGAAACCATTAGAAATTTATTTAATATAAAAATTAAATAACTAAAAACGAAATTCTTATATGAAAAATACTTCAATTATACTTTAAAATAAAATCAAAATTTTAATCACTAATAATTCAACCTATAAATATGAAAAAATATATGTTATACTATAACGATTTAAATACTGATTTTTACTTGAATTGCCATTTAGTTAATATTTTATTTAAAATACAATTAACTAGGAAATAAAATTTATCAAAAGATAAAAATATTTTTATAGAATTGAGCACATCATTAGCATTTTTAAAAAAAATTATTAGTTTGAATCGTAAAAATATTCTATATTTATTGTCTATATTTAAATGAAAGATACATTGATTTAAGTTTGAATCGTTTTAATTTATTGAAGTAACGCTCATCAATTTTTTAGAAATTAGAGCAATCTCGATCTGGTTAGCTGTAGTTTTTCATAAATGCTATTGATTATGATTACATTTTTAAACTTCATAAAATCAAATTTACCCGATTAGGTATTGATCTGATAAAACATGTCAGCTTAACTTGTATTCTTATACCTTATATCTTTTCAATGCGATCATCAGTATAAAATTAAAATTAATCGATTAGCTTTGTATATCTTCTTGTTTAAGATTTTTTCTAAATTGTAAGGGTGTAATGTTCATCCAAGATTTGAAAGCACGTTGAAAAGCACTTTGTTCAGAATATCCAAGCAGATCTGCGACTTGATTAATCGTAAGTTTCTCATTTTCAAGATATGTGATCGCTAATTTTTTTCTGACTTTATTTACACATACGTTAAAGTTTAGTTTTCTTTGAAAAAGTTTATTTTTAAGTGTATGCGTTGAAATATTTAAATAATTTGCCACATTATTTAAGGTGATTTCTTTGATACAATGCATAATACATATTTCAAGTCTTTGCTCAAAATCGTGATTTGAAGGCAAATCTAAAATATGCCGATTTGCTTCCTGTTTAAGTATCTTATATAAAATCGGATCCTTTGTGGGTAAGCGTATACTTTCTAAATGGGAAGCTGACATCACAACAGAAATAATTGGGCTGTTGAAATGAACAGGACATCCTAATATTTTTTCATAAAAATCAGAATTTTCCGGCTTATCGTAATAAAATGAAATCTTTTCTAATTTTAATTCTTGTGGATCAATAATTTGTCTAGCAATCTCAATATAAGTAAAAACAATGACCTCATCGACTAAGAGACCAGCTTTTTCATGAAAATCAGACCATACAAACTCAATCAGGTCATTTTTAACTTTTAAACTACCCGAATTGTAATCTACAATTAAACGCTCATAGTAGATAAAATCCATAGCAGCTTGATATAAATTTTCTCGTGCAAGAATGAGATAACCTGTTAGCCCAGCACAGGAAATATTTGCATGTTTTGTAATTTTAATACTTAAATCAGGAACAGGATATTGTTCATAAAGTTCATAAATAATTTTTTGCCATGTCGAAAAGGGTACACGATCATAAATATTATTTAGTGATAAATAACGAGAATCATGAAAATAAGATCTACAGCTTTCTGGAACTTTTAAATGGTAAGATTTACAAAAATCCACAATCATGAGTAATAAAAGTACAGTCACCGAAGTTTTTATCATTAAATTTCATTCTATTTGGGATTAAGTTCAATCAAAAAATGAGTAAGTTATACTTACATTAAGATTTATTTAAACTTATAGTAAAGATATTTAAATGAATATGCAAAGCCATCGTCTCCAATAAGGCTAAAATCGATCTGCTTCATTTGGTCAGGGATATGATCGATTGGGTAAACCTGTCGAGATTTTGGTGCAAGCATCTGTTCAAGGTTTGCCTGAACTGGTATTGAATGTTGGTCTGATCTTAATGTAATTTCGGAAAAAGAAATAAAGTATGCACTCGGATTTTCACTGATCAAATACTGTTGACCATCTATTGTTTTAAAAGAAAATTTCAGCTGCGCTGCAACAGCTTGAAGATCCATTTTTGGAACTTTTTTAGGTCGATAAAAAAGTTTTAACTGCGTTTGCATGGTGAGATCAAGTTGGTTGTCGGTATTCGAACCGGTGAACACTGACGATTTTCCCGGTACCTCATATAAATTGAGCCAAAATTGTGATTCCTGATCTGTATCTTGTTTTTCACCTGTGTAGATAATCTTTAAAACCTGTACAGCTCCACTCTGCATTTTAAAGACAGGAGGATTGATCAAAAAAGGTGCCTGTTTTGTATTTGGATCTCCAGCACCATCATCCACCCATGCTTGTACCAATACTGGATAATGATTTTTATTGACCACAATAAATGATCGAGATGATTCAGAACTATTGTAAATCACACGTGTATTTTCAGGAAGCAACCCGGCTAGTGCAGCCTTAGAGGTATACATACAGCAACTTATTAATATAAAACAGAAGATTTTCATTGTATCTTGACCAATACTGTAGCAGTGGCATATACCCTTCCTGCTGTAGCGGCACCTTTGGGTAGTTTCTTCAGAACTGCACGATAAGGAATCCGGTATAACGTATGGTTGGCTACAGGCGAACCGATCACTTGAGCATTTTGCGTCAGTGAGTACCAGCCAGCCGAATTTCCGCTTGGATAATTAATTGCACTGTAACAGTATCCACTACATCCTGTTCCAAAGGTGGCTGGAAATGTACCCGTTAACCCTGGCTGGCCCACAAAATTCATGGTGGTGTTATTGGCTGGGTTGGTCAGATAAATTCCGACATTTTGAGCTAAGCTCGGATCTTGTCCGTATTGGTTTGAGATTAAGGCACTCACTCCTGTAGAGGAATTGACCAAACCTAAGGTTTGCGCGGCATCGTAACTTGAAGAGGAGACCTGTATACCGATGGCATTCTGCCCCGACGATATCCCTCTTTGGGCGCTATTATGACATTGTACCTGTACCTCAAAATCTGCTGAAACCTCTCCTCCATCGTTCAAAGCCTGCGTATTGGTTTTCGGAAAATTCACCACAGGTGTGGTAAAAGTAGTTAAGCATGAATTCGATGGCGGGCTCATACTTACTGCATTATATAATGTGTAACCAATACCATTATCCGCTCCCCAGAAAGCGAAGTTGGTTGTATGACTTTCTCCAATTTCATCGTGACCAAACGTGACAGGTTGTGGACCAATACCATTGGTTTTATTACTCAACTGAATATACGCTGCTGGGCCCAAGTAACTATATATTCCACTAGATAGCCAAGGCTTAACCACGCCTGTATTGGTTTCAGGGTTGGTTTGTATGCGTATTAGCTCTGCTTGTAAGTTTGGAATATGTTTGAGTCGAATACAAATTTTACCCACCGCACAGCCATTTGCACCTGAGCCAGTTTCGTAATTCACGGGAATATCCTGATAATATTGAGTAACGATCTTTCCCGCCATCGTTAATCTAAGACCAAGAAGCTGTGCCGCGGTATAAAATACACCAGATTGCCCACCTGCATCCGTTGCCGCAACTTCGGTACGACCACCGTAAAAATCATCTCCATTGGTTGAGACAAGAAAGGTGATGTAGTTCTGGTCGCCCTCATCGCATGTCCATAGAATAGACTCTGAATTGGCATTTCTTGCACGAAACTCTGTTGGTGCAACCACCGTACTGGCAATCACGCTACCTAATGGCTGTATCGCCTGATTCATTAGTTGCACATTACCAAATCGAATTTTTGCCGCACTCCAGTCATCTGTTTCCAGATATTGAGGTGATCTATTCATTGTGCATTGTGCCCAGCCTTGACTAGACACTAGCAGTATCAATAGCGACACAAAACTTAAAACTATACGTTTAAAATGTGATTGAAGACCTGTATGAAGAAGGAACATTTATTTATTCTCCATATTGCACACAGCACTCAATTTAATTAGTGGTTGGCTTAAATCGACATCGGAGATCGTATAGGGTAACGAACAACTTGAAGTTCCCTGCTGATCACTCCAACGCAAACGTAATATTCCTTTAGGCTGTGCGACACGCAGATACATTTGTCCGCCTTGACCGACCATACCAATAACCTCTTCTTCAGCATTGAATACATCAGTTCCCATTGGAATGATCTGTTGATTGTTCAAATGGCTTTGGATTAATACGTTGTATCCTGTCCGGGTCAGAAATTTGATTTTCACACTCGCGCCTGCATACGGTGCAACGCGCTGCTCTCCACCGATGAGCTCAATATTATTTGCAATACCTTGTGGATCTAAAATGATACTGTTATATCGATAGGGACTTAAACTTGGGATTAATGCATAACCAAAGCGATCAATTTTACTATAAGGTGAGCTAATGACTTTGGCTCCTTGAGCCCCTTTCGCCTCAACCAAGCCAAAGGTATCTGTTAAGTAAGGCCCTAAGGTCACTCCACCTGAATGTAATGCGACAGCGCCATTTGCACTGATTGAATTTTGCCAGTACTGATGACTATAGGCACTATTGACACCCACCTGAAGTGATGCAAAGCGTTTATAAAGGCCTGCAGAATAAGTGGTATCACTATGATCGGAAGCTCCGTTTACACCGATGGTATAGTTGAGGCTGTAATCGGGATCAAGCGCGCCATTCATAGCAAGCTGATAATTTTCATTGTTTTTGCTTTGATTATAATAGGCACTCAATGTTGGGCGTAACGGATTTCGGGCTTTACCTAAAGGAATATGAATACTAATGCCACCAAAATTATCTGAATATTCTTCTTTGACACGATCACCACGTACGGCATAGGTTTTTTGACGTGTATAGTTAAGATTGAAGCTCATAATACCGATACTTTTACTGAATCCAGCCTGAAACGATGTGTCACGTTTACGCTCATCACGATAGTTTTGAGTTGAACCTGCTAAATAAAAACTACCAAGTTGACCAAACTGCTGGCTTAAATTAATTTGAAAACGCGAGCGTTGTAGATATGTATTTGAAACCCAATCTCCCCCTTGCTTGGTCGCATATGCTAATCCGAGTATGTCTCCTAGCTCGCGATAACCTTCAGTTGAATATCGATATCCAGCTATTGCAATAGTCGTATTGGTCGGTTGAATGGTCTTACTGTAATTAATATTGGCCATCCAGCCATCTGTTGTATCTTTGCCTGAAGAGGTCGTGATATCAGCACGAGAATAGGTGATGTTAGTTCCGAGCGCGCCCAAAGTAGATCCCCATACGCCACCAAATAAAAGCGCTTGATAATCCTGACTTAAACGGAAACCTCCATTCACCGTGATACTGTTATTTAAACCATATTCATAATTAAAATCTGAGAAGTAAGCCTGTTGTGCGTGATCCAGATCAGTTTTTCCCATTGAAAAGTTATAGTTATAAAGACCTGCACGTAAAGAGTTAGGAACGGCAGCATATGGAATGTCATGCACATGGACACTGCCATCGGCCTCTGTAACGACCGCCTTTAAATTTCCTTCAAAATTGGTCGGATACAAATCTTTAATTTCAAAAGGCCCTGGGGCAACATTTATCTGATAAATCTCGCGCCCGTTTTGTTGTATCGATACTTTTGCATTGGTCTGTGCGGTGCCACGAATCACGGGTGCATAACCTCGCATTGAATCTGGGCGCATCCGTTCATCTGTTTGCAGACTTAATCCCAAATAAGGTAATGTCGAGAAAAATTGTCCCGAGCCATATTGCTGGCCTAATGTCAGTACAGACGTCAATGAATTAATGGGTCGCTGTAGATAGCTTCGAATGTGATTCCATTGAGTATGATGGTCATTATCAATTGAAAAATTACTTTGCTGACGATACTGCCATTTTCCAATATTGGCACCCGCGTTTAAGCTTAAAAAACCTGACTCATAGTTTTGTTTGCTTTCAAATCTGTTTTCTGTGCGGTAGTAATTCGCAGAATAATTTAAAAATCCAATACTTTGTCCTGCATCAAGCTCTTCAGGATTGACATATCCTCTTGGAACACTTCTTAAATACTGCTGAGCAATATTTAAATCCAAGCGTAAATTGGCATAATCAAAATCGATTTGACTACCTGGTGCGATCTGGGCCAGTTTTAGACAATCTTCTTTGCTACTTGTATTTTGACCCCGAGTTCGGCTTTTCTGGAACTGAAGATCACCCACAATATTTGCCTGATCTAATAAGGCATCAGTCCAGCAAGCATCTACTTTGCCAGGCTGATCTGGGTCATCTATAAATCTGATTTCACGTCGACCAATCAAATGTTGATTGACATATAGATCGACTGTGTATGATCCAGCCTGTAATACACTAGACTGATTGAAACGATCGATTAACTCTTGATTTAGGCCTGTTCCCTTAAGTAACTTGGCATCGAAAGTATATAACTCTTGAGATGAGCTCAGCTCTGAAACAGGGGTATTGGCATATAACTGATTTGAATGAAAGAGCAATGAATGAATTGCAACCGATAAAACGGTATGCGCTGCTATAGCCGAGGTATGCTTCATCATCAACTGGCCTTATCGATCATGCTGGGCTGCGATTCGCTGATTGACAGAGGCTCCGTAGTCATTCACTAAGCGTAAGTTCACCTCAAGATCAGCACCGTTATCTATCGATCGATCCAACTTCCAACGAGCGGTCGTTTTAGGCGGAATCATCGCTATATCAAGTGCTTTTGCAGTCTGCGCGTTTTTTTTGACAGTGGCATGAGTTGGCGTGATGTAATAACCACTTGGATTATTCACTTCAAGCCATGTGGTATCTTGATCTTTCACCAATAAATAGGTCAGGGTGTTAAAAGAATCCTCTGGTTGCCCTACAATTGTTTTTGGACGATAAAAAACTTTTAAGCGACTTTTAACCAATAAGACCAGCATATTTTGATCAAGTTTGTTTTTTTCAAATGCAGGTATTTGCTTAAAATTTAAGTAAAAAATAGATTCTCTATCGGCAGGCAAATGTGTGTCGCCTGTGTAGACCATCCGTACCATTTGTCCGCGAGATGGATCAATACGGAAAACCTGAGGATTGACCATGAAAGGAGCATCTGCAGTTTCAGGCGTCGATTGAGGGTTGTTTTGATCTAACCAGATTTGAACAAGATAACTCTGATCTTTACTGTTACTAAATTGCAGCGTTTTTTCTTTTTGTTCAGCCGGGTAAATCACGCGAGTACCTGTCATCACCACATTGGCGTATACCAACGATGTATTGCACACGAAGCTTGCGATTAACATACTGAACCAAAGTTTAGAGGCTTTTTTCATGGTTTATCCTTTTCTTGTCTTTTTATCAAAAACGCCATGTCACCATAGTTATGGCACATGGCGGATCATTAAAAATCGATTAAGGATAGATCACTTCATAATCAGCAACTGCCGTGACCGAGCCAGCTGTCACCTTATCTTTTGCATAATATTGCGCGGTCATATTATAGGTAGTAGTACCTGATGATGTGGTTTGCTTCGCTGTAGTGGCAATTCCGTTATTAAAAACCAGTGGAGAACTGCCAGCACTTCCATTTAAAAGCTGAATTGAAATATTTGTTGCACTACCAGTTGCGCTTGAAACGCCTAAATTAGCACCATCAGGATTATGCGCGGTAAAACGTACCGCAACGTCATCCGCAGTTTGGCTACACCCTTTAATATTGATACTAAAAGGCGTTGCACCTGCAGTTTTTCCAGCAGCAGTTAAACTTCCTGCACCAACAGTCGGTAGCGTAATCGTTGGCGAAGCAGAGCTTCCAACATCGACGGTACAGGTGTTTGAATCAACTGTGCCAGTAAAGGTAATTGTATCGGCAGCCACTGCTCCCTGCATAACACCAATTGTCATGAATGCGCCAATCAATAATTTCATTTTCATTTAAAGAGCCACCCTTTTTTAAAAAGTTAAATCGTTTTAAAAGTACATACCAAATTCACTTTCTAAACAAAAATGTGATGTGTTTGGTACGAGGGCTTAAGCTAACGAAAAAAAACAAAAAAATATTGACACTAAAAATTTAAAAATTGACATCAGTTATTTAAACAAATGAGAGGCGAAAACATCTTGATTCGCAGTAAGATCGACTTTCTTTTTGGAATATTTTCTGAGAAATCATGTTTTATTTTGCGTATTGAGCACGAGATTTAATACAATTTGAAGAGCATACGCTAGACGATGCTCTTCAATAGATCATTTCTTTTAATTTTGCATCAAACGTTTCACGCGAGGCTTATACATAAACTGATAAGTAAAGCCCAAAATAATCAACCAGAGCGGACTCACGTAAAGGGCTTTAAGGGTATCGGGCTCTAATGCCAGAATCACCAACGTAAACATCAAAAAGCCCAAAACTACATACGACATCAAAATACCGCCTGGCATCTTAAACGTCGATTGGGCATGCAACTCAGGGCGCAGCTTACGATAACGCAAGTAGCACACCATGATCATGCTCCATACGCTAATAAACAAGATCACGCAAAGTGAACTGGCCAGCGTAAAGGCCTCCATGGTATTGGGCACAAAATATTGCAACGCGGCACCTGCCATAATAAACAGGCAGGAAAACAGTAAGCCATTGGCCGGTACTGCACGGCGCGATAACTGTGCAAATGCCTTAGGAGCTTGACCGTCACGTGATAAACCAAACAACATACGGCTGGTCGAGAACACACCGCTGTTCATCGAGGACATCACCGAAGACAACACCACCAGATTCATGATGATGGCAGAAGTCGGAATACCCGCGTACAAAAACAGTTCTACAAATGGGCTTTTATTGGCACTGATCTGATTCCAAGGCGT
Source organism: Acinetobacter soli (assembly GCF_000760595.1). GTDB lineage: Bacteria > Pseudomonadota > Gammaproteobacteria > Pseudomonadales > Moraxellaceae > Acinetobacter > Acinetobacter soli. The sequence goes on from NZ_BBNM01000008.1 coordinate 64,034, forward strand.
CACCGACATCACCACAAACAATGCCAATACGTAAAATAAAATAATGCGGATTGGGATGGCATTGATGGCTTTGGGAAGATTTTTTTCAGGATCTTTGGTTTCTGCGGCAGTCGTACCGACCAGCTCGACCCCAACAAAAGCAAAAACTGCAATTTGAAAGCCAGCCAAGAAACCTTCAACGCCTTTAGGAAACATTCCCCCTGCGGACCAGACATTACTGATCGATGCCACAGGGCCGGCAGGAGAATGAAAATGGCTAAACACCATGTAGCCACCGACGCCAATCAATCCGACAATCGCCAGAATCTTAATCAAGGCAAACCAGAATTCGATTTCACCAAACAGGCGCACGGTTAACAGATTCAGCCCGAGCACCAAAAACACACATGCTGCGCTAATAAGTGCCTGCCCCATTGGCGTAAAGGTGGTGCCATCGGGTAACCAGAAACTTAAATAGTTGATAATGGCAGCCAGATCGGCAATTCCGACCAGTACCCAGCCTAACCAGTAGGTCCAGCCCAGATAATAGCCAGCGCCCGGACCGAGCAGATCATGCGCCATATCGACAAAAGACTTATAATGCAGATTCGCCAGTAACAATTCGCCCATGGCACGCATTAAAAAAAAGAACATGACGCCAATGATCATGTAAATATATAAAATAGAAGGTCCTGCCAGCGAGATCGTTTTCCCTGATCCCATAAAGAGGCCTGTTCCAATGGCACCGCCAATCGCAATCAATTGTAAATGACGATTCGACAGTTTGCGCTGAAGCTCATGGGGTACATGCTCAGCGTCGCGATGACGTCCTGTAGTCATAAGGTCACATCCTTTTTGAATTTCCTCTTTTAAACCCAGCCATTTTTCCTTTTGTTTGGGATCGCCTCACAAAAATACTGAAAACAGCGGGATCTAACGCTCCTTGTGCCCGTCATTCACTTCAACACAAAGGGAAATACGGGTCTTAAATTGTTAACGCCAGCACACGAATGCACTGGCGGATATAAAATTAGGCTTGTGCCGCAATCACGGCAATTTCGATGAGCCAGTCTGGATTGACCAGATCGGCCTGAATGGTGGCCCGTGCGGGTGTGGCCAGTCCATCGAGCCATTCGGTCCAGATTGTATTCACCTGTTGAAAATCATCAAGATGCTTTAAAAACAGTTGCGCAGAAAGCAGACGGGATTTGTCGGTATGGGCTGCGGCCAACAAAGCATCGATGGTTGCCAGAATTTCTCGGGTTTGCCCTTCAATCCCTTGCTCGGTCTGCTTCGGAACCTGACCAGAGAGATACACTACGCCATTAAAAATGGTGACAGCACTCATTACCGCGGTGGTATTGATGCGCTGAATATCGCTGTTCGACATGCCTATATCCTTATGTTTGTATAATAAATGGAACGCGTGCCGTCACAGCACACATGAGTTCATAACCTACGGTGCCCGAAGCCACTGCCACCTCATCGATGGATAAAGTTGCACCAGTTTTAGACCTGCCCCACAGCACCACCTCACTTCCGACAGTAGCCTGTGGTACAGGCGTCAAATCGACTGCCAGCATGTCCATACTGACGCGACCAACGGTACGGGTACGCACGCCATCTACCAGAATAGGCGTACCTGTTGGCGATATACGTTGATAACCATCGGCATAACCACAAGCCACAATACCGATCTTGAGTGGGCGGTCTGCCATAAAGCTTGAGCCGTATCCCACAGTGTCATTGGGCTGTAAATCTTGAATGGCCAGCAACTCACTACGTAGGCTCATCGTGGGCTTGAGTGTCCAGTGGTCGATTGAATGTGCCGGATAATCTGGTGCGCTGCCATAGAGCATGATGCCGCTACGGACAACATCGGAGTGCAGCGGATGGCGTAGAATCGCGGCACTGTTACTGATCGATCGTGGGCCCGCAAGCCCCTCAACCGTTTGTTCAAAAATACGTTGCTGATAGTTAATCCCAGACTCGCCAAAACGATTGCCATCTGCATCGGAAAAGTGCGTCATGTGCGTGATACTGGCCACCTGCGGTAATGCATGCAGGCGCTGCCACGCTTCGCGATATGCCGCAGGCTGAAAGCCCAAACGGTTCATGCCGCTGTTCATTTTTAAATAAACATGAAACTGCGCTGGCGCAGGATGACGCTCGATCCATTCAATCTGGCTCAGGTGATGTACGGTAAAGCTGAGCTGATCTTGCGTGCAATCGTATAAATCTTGCGGTGAAAACACACCTTCCAGTAACAATATTGGCCCGGTCCAGCCCAACGCCCGAATGCGTTTGGCTTCGGCAAGATCAAGTAGTGCAAAACCATCGGCGGCGCTTAAGGCCGGATATACGCGTTCGATACCATGACCATAAGCATTGGCCTTAACCACGGCAAAGACCTGACTGTCTGGCGTGGCGTTTCGGGCAACCTGAAGATTGTGTGTTAAGGCATCCTGATGCACAACGGCATGAATGGGACGTGGCATAGTGAATCTTCCCTGAGGTTTAAGACTTAGACTTAGGCTGCGCTAGAATAACGTTGCAGCGAGAGCCCTTCCGTACTGATATCGGTTTGATGGTTCAGCACAATGTCACTGATCAACTTGCCAGAGCCACAGGCCATGGTCCAACCCAAAGTGCCATGTCCGGTATTGAGAAATAAATTTTTAAAGCGGGTCGCACCAATAATTGGAGTGCTGTCTGGTGTCATTGGGCGTAAACCTGTCCAGAAAGACGCTTCTGCCATATTGCCGCCCGGGAATAAATCTTGTGTCACCATCTCAAGCGTGGCGCGTCGGTCTTGATTTAAGCCGAGATTAAAACCACTCAGCTCGGCCATCCCTCCCACACGAATACGCTGGTCGAAACGGGTAATGGCGATCTTGTAGGTTTCATCGAGCACGGTCGACTGCGGCGCGAACTCAGGCTGCACAATCGGGATTGTGAGTGAATACCCTTTGACTGGATACACCGGCAGATTAAGTTCAAGCGGTTTTAAAAAGTCACGCGAATAACTACCAAATGCCAATACATAACGATCTGCTGTTAGAGTTTGACCATTAACGCGCACGCCTTTGATGCTATCGCCTTCGACCACCAAGCCTTCGACCTGCTGATTAAACCGAAAATCGACGCCTAGTGCTTTGGCTTTGTTGGCCAGCGCATTGGTAAACAAATAACAGTCGCCAGTTTCATCATTTGGCAAGTGCAAACCACCGACCAGTTTATCCTGAGCATGTGCAAGTGCCGGCTCGACTTGGGCAAGCCCCTCGCGATCAAGTAGTGCATAACCAACGCCACATTCTTCTAGCACCTGAATGTCACGCTGCACTGCTTCTAATTGTGCTTCGCTACGAAAAACCTGCAAGGTGCCTTTAGCACGGTTCTCATATTCGATACCTGTGGTTTCACGCAATGCTTTGAGGCAGTCACGACTGTATTCAGCCACACGCATCATGCGTTCTTTGTTGGTGGTATAGCTGGCTGGATTACAGTTTTTAAGCATTTGCGCCATCCACTGTAACTGCCACATGCTGCCATCGATATTAATTGCCAAAGGTGCATGATGTTGAAACATCCATTTTACCGCTTTAAACGGAATGCCTGGCGCTGCCCACGGTGTAGAGTAACCCGGTGAAATCTGACCGGCATTGCCAAAACTGGTTTCTTCTGCTGGCCCCGCCTGACGGTCTAATACCGTAACCTGCGCGCCTTGTTGCGCAAGGTAATAAGCGCTAGCCACACCAATAACACCACTGCCCAAAACAATTACACGCATGTCCGTTCCTTCAATCCGTATTAGGTTATTTCACTAGTATATTTCTGGTTAGATAGTTAATTTCACTGATTTAAACGCTATAATTTAGGTAATTTTAAGAATTCGTCGTGCAAAAAAACGAAAAAAAGGAAATTTCTTATGCGTGCACTAGACCGGATTGATCGGCAGATTTTAGATATTCTGCAAAAGGAAGGGCGCATTGCCATCAGCGAACTGGCTTCACGGGTCAATTTATCGACCACACCTTGCTCCGAGCGGGTCAAGCGACTAGAGCGCGATGGCGTGATCACAGGCTACCATGCACGGCTGAATCCGGCGTATGTCGATCGGAATCTATTGGTCTTTCTGGAAATCAAGTTATCGGCAAAATCGGGAGATGTATTTGATCAGGTCGCACGTGACTTAGTGGCGATTCCTGAAGTGTTGGAGTGTCATCTGATTTCGGGGGAATTTGATTATCTGGTCAAAGCACGCCTGAAGGAAATGAGTGCCTATCGGCGTTTGCTCGGCGATCTGCTTAAAAAACTGCCCTCCTCGGCGTCTTCACACAGCTATATTGTGATGGAGGAAATTAAGGAAACCTTGTTTTTGGACGTTTCACGTCTGTAATCACACGACTTAATGAATTCTTAAAAAATCAAGGATCACTTTGCAAACCACACCCAGTCGTGTGGTTTTTTAATTAACTCCAGTTAATATGCGTCTTTTTGGTGCAAAAGTATAAATACAGTCATCATTATTACAAAATTCATAATTTAATTATGTATTGCATAATTAAATTGAGTTTAGTATGCTCATTCATATAACGCAGTATCAGTTGGACGATACGTTGTTAAAAAATGAAGCAGGACGGCGATTTTGAGTTTCAATAATTTCCTTTGAGCGCAATCGTCTTTTAAACCTAGGGTGCTACCCCGATACAATTTTAAATTGGTTGGTTGTATTGGTGATGCCTATTCCTTAGCCCTTTATAGGCTCTGTAGCATTCTATGTTTAAAAATCTAAAGCGATCCAATGAGTGGATTCGGTAAAAATCGATAATGAGGACGGAATAAGATGGATATTTTAGACAACCCTTTGGAGCTATGCGGGTTTGCATTTATAGAGTTTGTTTCCAAAGAAAACGAACTTGATCTGATTTTTAAAACCATGGGGTTTACCCAAGTTGCACGTCATAAATCAAAGAAAGCATTCCTTTGGCGTCAGGGCAATATCAATATTATTTTGAATTATCAACCTGAATCTTACGCATCTTATTTCTTTAATGAACATGGTCCATCGGCCTGCGCAATGGGCTTTCGTACCCGTGATGCCGCCAAAGCATTTAATAAAGCACTCGAACTGGGTGCCGAGCCCATGTACAGCAAAATCGGCCCGATGGAATTAAATATTCCAGCCATTAAAGGTATTGGTGGTATGCCGATCTTTTTGGTCGATCGTGACATTTATGAAAATGATTTTGAATTTATCGATGGTATCGAGGCAAATCCTGTCGGCACGGGTTTAAAAGAAATCGATCATCTGACGCACAATGTCTATAAAGGCCGCATGGACTACTGGGCTTCTTTTTATGAAAAGATTTTCAACTTCCAAGAAATCCGTTATTTCGATATCAAAGGCGAATATACAGGCCTGACCTCTAAAGCCCTGACCGCGCCAGACGGTAAAATCCGCATTCCACTTAATGAAGATTCAGACAAAGGCAACGGTCAAATTGCAGAATTCTTGGCCGACTTTAACGGCGAAGGGATTCAGCATATTGCCTTTATTACAGATGATTTGCTGGCCACGTGGGATAAACTCAAGGCACTCGGGCTGAACTTTATGACTCCACCGCCTGCCACCTACTACGAAATGCTGCCAGAGCGCTTGCCCGCCCATGGCGAACCGACTGAAGAGCTACAAAAACGCGGTATTCTACTCGATGGCAGCACGCAAAATGGCGAGAAAAAACTACTGCTTCAGATTTTCTCTGAAAATATGATTGGGCCGGTTTTCTTTGAATTTATTCAGCGTAAAGCAGATGACGGTTTTGGCGAGGGTAATTTTAAGGCGTTGTTTGAATCGATTGAGCGTGATCAGATTCGTCGTGGTGTACTTCAAGTATAAGCATTTAACACCCGAAATCGCCTGATACTCCACTGCACTTTGAATGAAGCGCAGTGGATTTATTTTTTGTGTTTAGCGGTTTTGCAAAAAACGATTGATCGCCGCCACTGCGCTTTTCAGCTCAGCCAACTTTTCGCTTTGTGCATCTAGCGGCAAGAACATTTCAGTGTCGATGGCCACAATACAAAACTCCAAAACACCCTGTGCATTAAAGACAGGCAGCCCCACAGCATTAATCCCCACCAGCAAATCGCCTTGTGCCAGTGCCATGTGTTGCTCAAGAATCGAGGTTTTGAGGGCTAAAAATTCATCCCAATTTTGTGGTTTAAGCGGATAGCTCGACTGTGCCGCGGCTTGCCATTCCAGTTCCATAAGTGGACGCACCACATGTTCGGGCATAAATGAGGCAAAGACTCGGCCCGATGCCGAATTCACCAATGGCATAATCGAGCCAACTTTGGTCACAATGGCAATGGGGTGATTCGACTCCATGGCTTGTACTACGAGCGGTCCACGCGGCGACCATTTACTAATTTGAATGCTACAGCCAATTTTGGCCTGCACATCATAAATCATCGACTGAACAAGTTGCAGCGCGTCGGTATGTTGAATACAATTCAGCCCCAATCGCCAAGCCTGATCGCCCAGTGCATACTGGCCATCATCAAGCTGCTTGGCATAATCCATACGAATCAGGCTCACCAGATAACGGTGAACTTTTGCAGGATGCATGTCTAATTTGTGCGATAAGTCTTTTAAAATAATGGGATGCTGATGGTCGACCAATGCATTCAACACACTCAAACCCACTTCAAGCGATTGAACCCCACCCGATAATCTTTCTTCAACCATTGATGCACTCTTTTAAGATGAAATTCTCAAGCATATGCAGTGTTCCGATATTTTTACAAGACTGCATAAACGTGCTGACATCATGCCTGACATTGGTCAAAACTGAAATGCTCTTTTTTCATTTATGCCACGACTTTGCCCCGATTCCAGCAGATTTCACGGCACAGTATGCCGCTATAGCACCTTTGAAAATCGGTTGATTATCGACAGATTTTGATTTTTTTTGGTTTAAATTTATGATATACGTAATTTGTTTTAAAAAAATTACACGACATGGATGAGAATAAGCATATGTCACAGCAAGAGCAAGGTCGCCTCAAACCCGGTTTATCCAATCGCCATATTCAATTAATTGCGCTGGGCGGTGCGATTGGTACGGGACTATTCCTCGGTATTTCACAATCGATCAAACTGGCAGGGCCTTCGGTTATTTTGGGTTATGCCATCGCGGGTCTGATTGCCTTTTTTATGATGCGTCAGCTTGGTGAAATGGTAGTGCATGAGCCGGTCAGTGGCTCGTTTAGTTATTTTGCCAATAAATACTGGGGACGCTTTGCCGGGTTTATTTCGGGTTGGAATTATTGGGTGTTGAACGTGCTGGTCTGTATGGCCGAGCTGAGCGCGGTTGGCCTGTATGTACAGTATTGGTGGCCCGACATTCCAACATGGGTTTCAGCACTGGGCTTTTTCATCCTGATTAACGTGATTAACCTGCTCCACGTGAAACTTTTTGGTGAAATGGAATTTTGGTTTTCAATCATCAAAATTGCCGCCATTTTGGCCATGATTGCCTTTGGTTCTTACTTGCTGGCCACTGGAAGCGCAGGACCTCAGGCACAGATCAGCAATCTCTGGGCACTGGGTGGCTTCTTTCCACATGGCGTAACCGGCCTACTGATGGCCATGGCCGCGATTGTATTTGCCTTCGGTGGAATCGAACTGTTTGGTATTACCGCAGCCGAGGCACGTGACCCGAAAAAAACACTCCCTAAAGCCGTCAATCAGATTATTTACCGGATTCTCATTTTTTATATTGCGACGTTGTGCGTGTTACTGGCACTGTTCCCATGGAATCAAATGGCACAAGGTGGCAGTCCATTTGTAATGGTATTTGCCTCACTTAACAGCCAAGGTGTCGCGACAGCCCTCAACTTTATTATCTTGACTGCCGCAGTATCGGTTTATAACGGTACTAGCTACTGTAGTAGCCGCATGTTGCTGGGTTTGGCAGAACAAGGCAATGCCCCTCAATTTTTGAAAAAAATTAATTCTCGCGGCATTCCAGTTCATGCAGTCCTACTCTCTGCCTTCGTCACTGCACTCTGTGTATTACTCAATTATCTGTTCCCAGAAAAAGCCTTTGCATTTTTGATGATGCTGGTCGTGGCGGCAATTGTGATTAACTGGGTGGTGATTTCCTTTACCCATTTAAAATTTCGTCAGCAGCTTAAACGCACTCATGTGACGTCGCATTTTCCAAGTTTGTTCTACCCCGTGACCAATTATTTATGTATGGCTTTTATGCTTGGCATTTTGGTAATCATGAGCCTCACACCCGACATGCGCCTTGCCGTCTGGCTGATTCCAGCATGGCTCGTTTGTTTAAGTCTGGCGTATTGGATTCAGCAACGAAACGATGCCATGCGCAGTGCCGCATTGACATTTGAGTCTGAAAATTCATTTAAATAAACTCAATAGTGTATTTAGAAAAAGTCGAAAGGTTTTGTAAAAATAATTTTCAAGGCGGTCGTATTTCAGCATGGTGCTACTTGGCGCTTACTGATACATTAGTTCAGTTTAAGCGGAGATCCCGCTTAAGACTGTCACACTCCAATAACACACAGTTTGAGCTTAACTGTGGAATGAAAGGACTTTTTAATGTTTCAACATATCCCACCGTATGCAGGCGATCCAATTTTATCGCTTATGGAACAATTCAATGCCGACACGCGTGAAGGTAAAGTAAATTTAAGTATCGGGCTTTATTACAACGAAGATAGCATTGTGCCGCAACTTGATACCATCATGGAAGCACAAAAGCGTATCGAACCAAAGCAAAATAAAACCAAACTGTATTTGCCTATGGAAGGGTTCAAGCCTTACCGTGATGCAATTCAAGCCCTACTTTTTGGAAATAACAGCCCGGCGGTACAAAGTGGACGTGCCGTGACCATTCAAACGCTCGGTGGTTCAGGCGCATTGAAAGTGGGTGCAGATTTTCTTAAAAACTATTTCCCGAATTCTGAAGTATGGGTCAGCCAGCCAACTTGGGACAACCACGTGGCAATCTTTAATGGTGCCGGCCTTAAAACGCATTACTATCCATATTTTGATGCTGAAACACGTGGTGTTGACTTCGATGGTATGCTCTCTACCCTCAAACAGCTTCCGGCGCAAAGCATTGTGCTTTTACACCCATGCTGCCATAACCCAACCGGTGCAGATCTGACGCCAGCACAGTGGGACCAAGTGATTGAGGTTTTAAAAGCAGGCAATCTGATTCCTTTCCTAGACATTGCCTACCAAGGTTTTGGCGAAGGTATGGAGCAAGATGCGTATGCCATTCGTGCGCTTGATCAATCGGGAATGAATTTTATTGTCAGCAATTCATTCTCTAAAATCTTCTCGTTGTATGGCGAGCGTGTTGGTGGTTTGACATTTGTATGTGACGATGCAGAAAGTGCGCAATGTACGTTTGGTCAGTTAAAAGCCACTGTCCGCCGTATTTACTCAAACCCACCAACGACGGGTGCATGGTTGGTCGATCAGGTGCTAAATGATGCAGCGTTGAACCAACAATGGCAAAACGAAGTAAAAGATATGCGCGAGCGTATTCTTAAAATGCGTCAAATCTTGCGTGATGAGCTTACAAAAGCACTTCCTGAGCGTGACTTTAACTACCTGCTTGAGCAAAAAGGCATGTTTAGCTATACCGGTTTAACCGGTGAACAGGTCGATCAATTACGTGAAGACTATGCGATTTACCTCGTGCGTAGTGGTCGTATCTGTGTTGCAGGCCTCAACATGAGCAACGTATACATCGTGGCCAAAGCAATGGCAGAAGTTCTGGCCAAAGAAACCGCACAAGCTTAATCTGAATCGCCGCTGTGTTGCGTATGCAGCACAGCGGACGTCTATTTATACCGTCGTTGTTACAGCATTGAATTGTTTTTCATATAAAAATACTTATATAGTAAATTCATAACTCATTATCGTATGGACAATAATGCTTCAAGATCAACAAAAATTTATCCAGATTTTAGGTTGGGTGGCAACCTTTACGGCCATTTGTATGTACGTTTCGTATATTCCACAAATCATGAATAATCTGGCTGGACATAAAGGAAATCCGATTCAACCTTTTGTTGCAGCAATCAACTGTTTATTGTGGGTCATTTATGGACTCAAACGCAAAGACTATCCGCTTGCGGCAGCCAATGCACCCGGTATTTTGTTTGGTGCCGCAGCATGTTTCACTGCACTTTAATTTCACTATTATTTTGTATATATGTTTGAGTAAAAAAACACCCCTCCATTTGGAGAGGTGCTCAATACGTTTCAATTTTAGAAACGGAACTGTTTTAGATCGAGCGGAATTTCGACCCCAATCGATGCACCCGCATCGTTGCCGTGTACATCTGAATCACTTACCCAGCCATTAATCTTCAGTGACAAATCTGGCTTGATGTAATGCGTCCACGTTAAGTCGAGTGCTTTGACTTCGTCTTTTTCAGGGAAGGCGCGGTTAATTGCGAGATTAGATTGATTGACTTTCGCCAGTAAGACGCGCCCGCTAATTCGGTTCATGACATCTACACGTATATCGCCACCCACCGAGTACATCTGACCATCGCCACCGATGGCATGACCTAGCGGATAACCATGCTGATAAAAACCGTCAGTATAGACGTAATGGTTATAGGTATAACCTTGTACATCACCATTGGTACGGGTATCTGCCCATTCGGCATACAACTGGTAAGGCATATTACGTAGGCTTGAGGAATACTCTGCACCAGCTAAATACAATTTTCTTGAAGGCAAAAGACCAGCTTCATCTTCTCCGATAGCCTGACCATATACGCTCATTGGTACGTTAACCAACGGTTGTAAGTTCAAACGAAAATCTACACCCGCCAACTGGTTCGAACGATCTTCACTGGCATCATAGACGTTATCGTTACCTTTAATCGCATTCCATAGGGAGTCCCAACTCTCTGAGCGCCCTTTACCGCCCCATTGTAATGTTCGGGTTGCACCTAATTCTAAATAAGGTAACGGCTGCGCTGTCAGTCTAAGGCCTAAAAGCTTGGCATCAGGTACAGCGGTGTATTTGTCGAGCTGACCGCCAAACACTTGGTACTGCCACGGCCCAATCCATGACAGCCATTTGGTTTCAAATGCTTTTTGTTCGGCACGTTGCACTGTCACGCCATAAACTGGGCGGCTGGCATCGCCTCGAATCAAGCTGCCGTCATGTCCTGGTCCCCACCATGTTGGAATCTGACCTGCAATCACCCACTGGTTCCAGAGTTTGCCGGCCAAATACGAGCCTTCGACATTGACCTTACGGCCGTTATCGATTTGCTGATCTTTTTCGCCATTTACGCGTAATTTACCATCCCAGTTTTCACCACCGGCATTTACTTCCAATGATGCAACATATTGTGCTTTTTGCTGATCACCAAACGCTTGAGGTAAATTTTTCTGATCGGTTTCGGCAAATAATCCGAGTTTAACCGGTGTCTGATCAGCTTTTAGCGCATTCACGACCGAATTGAGTACGCGCTGTTGATTCTTGTTTTGCACCTTAGCATTTGCAAGGGCACGCTGGATTTCATCACCACTTAAAGGCCATGTCGATGTGCTGATTTGAATCACACCTTGCTGATTCAACCAGTTTAAATCCGTACGCAAATCTTCATTGTTCAGCACAATGCCTTGGGCAAAGCTAAGCGCTCCCCATCCCATTAACGCAGAAAATAAAATAGTTTTTCTAAACAACATGACCTGGTCTTTCTCTAGTTTATTATATCTCGTTCACCTTAATTTTTTTCTTTTGCTTTTGCAACCTTAAAAAAAATGGAAATGTAAGGGCACAGTGTGTGATAGCTGCATAAGACAGACCCATTTAGATTTTTTTTGATTTTCCCCAATACTTTAGCTTGGAGGTATGACCAATACCCACATTAAAACTATTGGTCGGATCTAGATGCTGATAAAACTGTGCCAGCGCTGGCTTGGCGATATATAAATGACCCACGTTGTGCTCGGCAGGATACTCTGCTCGGCGCGCATCGAGTAAGGTCCACATTTCGTGCTCCATCGCTAAGGGATCGACGCCTTTTTTGACAATATAGTCCTGATGAAAAACATGACAGAAAAAATGACCGTAATAAAGTTTATGTAAGATTTTGGATTCAAGATGGGCCGGCAACTGCTCCACCCAATCTCGATCATTGCGTCTTAAGGCAATATCTAAGGCAACAATATCCTCGACTTCATTTAAATGTGTATCGCGGTAGCGAATCGCGGCGCCGGCAATCGCAAAACGGTGCAAAAATGCTTTACGGCCTTCATCTTCATCACACAAGAAAAAAGCACCAGACGGATGTACAGCAAAATAATCGTGTAAAAATGTCTGCACAGCAGAGATCGATTGCTGCTCGATTCTTAAAATGAGGTGATGTTCATAACGATCTCGAAACTGGTTCATGCGTTCAGGTAAATGATTGGGCAAACAATAGGTCACCGCCTGCAACAACTGATCAGTCCAACCTTTTAGCTTAAAACGCTCCAGAACCCCGTCTATTTTATCTTTTAAAGCAAAGGCCTTGGGTACATTGGCCGTTCCGAATTTTTCAATAAATAAAAAAGTATCCTTGCCGTATTTTGCACCAATATCATAGGCATCACGATGAATATATTCACCTGCAATCGGAAGACTCGGTAGTGTGGTCAGCAAGGCACGTCTGAGCGCGGTCAGATCATCGGCATCGTTGGTTCCGATATAAAACACCTGACTCTCGACTTTGGCGAAGGTATCTAGCCGTACCGCAAAGACGCAGATTTTTCCGGCAGAACCAGACGCTTCAAACAATCGCGATGGATCGGCATTAAAACGCGCCGGACTATCGGCATCGACTTGCGTTACATCGTGGCTATAATGCGGATCGGAGGCATGCCCCACATCGTCTTGAATATCTGAACCGCGATATTGCTGCGTTTCAAGCCGTGTCAGAATCTCTTCAGGTGTGTCGCCGAGTGCAATCCCAAGATGATTCACTAACTGAAGCTCGCCATGAGCATCGACTTGTGCATATAACGCCAGCTCGGTATAGGCCGGTCCGCGACGAACCAAAGCGCCTCCCGAATTGTTACATACACCGCCCAGCACCGAGGCTCCAATACACGATGAACCAATAACCGAGTGCGGCTCACGCTGAAAAGGTTTAAGGGTCTGTTCGAGTCGATCTAGTGTCGCACCCGGCAGACAGACCACCTGCTCACCATCACGAATGACCTGAATCCCTTGCAAACGTCGGGTACTTAAAAGTACTACAGGCCGGTCGTAATCTTCACCATATGGTGTAGAACCTCCCGTCAGGCCAGTATTGGCGGCCTGCATGATGACAATACAATCTGCATCGAGCACCGCCTGCAAAACACGCCATTGTTCGAGTAAACTTCCCGGACACACCACGCCCAACACTTTGCCTTCACCAAATCGTCGTCCCTGTCGATACTGACGGGTCTGCTGATCACCAGTCAAAACATAAGACTTGCCCACAATCTGTTGTAAGTGCTGAATCAGTGATGTTGTGCTGTGTGGCATGTGGAATATCCTTTTAGAAGCTCAATGCTTTGTTCATTTCGACCAAGCAAGATGAATCAATGTCGGCAATGCGCTTGACACCGGTCAGGGTCATGGCCACTCGCATTTCTTTTTCAAGTAAATCAAGTAAATTAGACACACCCTGCCCCCCTTGCGCCGCCAGTGCATAAACAAATGCACGTCCGATCATGACGCTATCTGCGCCAAGGGCCAGCATGCGCACAATATCCAAACCATTGCGAATACCTGAATCGGCCAAAATGGTTAAATCGCCTTTGACTGCATCGGCAATCGCAGGTAGGGCGCGTGCCGAAGACAGTACGCCATCAAGCTGGCGTCCACCATGATTAGACACCACGATCCCATCGGCACCAAATCGAACCGCATCTTTCGCATCTTCTGGGTCTAAAATGCCCTTAATAACCATCGGGCCATCCCAAAAATCACGAATCCATTCTAAATCTTTCCATGAAATAGACGGATCAAAATTATTGCCCAACCAGCCAATATAGTCTTCAAGCCCGGTCGGTTTTCCTAAATATTTTGAAATATTGCCTAAATCATGCGGACGACCCAGCAATCCCACATCCCACGCCCAATGTGGATGCATGACCGACTGTAAATATCGGCGCATGGCTGCATTCGGGCCACTCATACCTGAATGGGCATCTCGGTAACGTGCGCCCGGCACTGGCATATCGACGGTAAAGACCAAGGTCGAGCAGCCTGCCGCTTTGGCGCGTTCCAAGGCATTTTTCATAAAGCCACGATCACGCAGCACATAAAGCTGAAACCACATCGGACGTTGAATGGCTGGCGTCACCTCTTCAATCGGACACACCGAAACCGTCGAAAGGGTAAAAGGAATACCCTTTTTATCTGCCGCCACGGCTGCTTGTACCTCGCCACGACGGGCATACATACCTGTTAGCCCGACTGGAGACAATGCCAGCGGCATCGAAAGCGTTTCGTTAAATAATCGGGTTTCGAGGCTCAATGCCGACATATCTTTTAATACACGCTGGCGCAATGCCACCTGAGCTAAATCTTCAACATTTCGTTTCAGCGTCGATTCACTATATGCGCCGCCATCGATGTAATGAAATAAAAACGGTGGCAAACGGCGCTGCGCCGCTTCGCGATAATCATTTGAAGATGAAATAATCATGCTGAATCAATCCTGTTTAAACGAGTAGCACGTTTCTGGCGAGCGTCGTCTTCGTCCAGTGCACGTACCTGATGGATGACAAATTCGATATGACCACATACCGCATCACGCGCAGCTTGCGCATCTTGGCGGTCGATGGCATCCATAACCTGAAAGTGCTGATCACTGAGTAAATCGGCGCTTACAGGATGGTTATAAACTTTTTTTCGGCCCAAAAAGACGTTGTATTGCAGCAGGTCAAACAGGCTGCGCATCATTTGAATCAGCACCGCATTGTGCGATGCTTCTGCAATGGCCAGATGAAAATTGGCATCGGCCACCGCTGCCGCCGCAGAATCGCCACGCGCCTGATGCTGTGCAATTTCATCAAAATACTGATGAATTTTGGCACGATCTTGTTCGGTGGCTCGCTGTGCGGCGTACCATGCCGTACCGCCTTCCAAAATAAGCCGTGACTCCTGCACATCGAATCGATACTGCGGATCTTCTTCAAGCAGTAGACTAATTGGCTCGACGATGTGCTGTTGTGGCCATGTTTCGGGCAAATGTACGATATAGGTACCATCTCCCCGACGGCTGGCCAGTACCCCCAAACTATTGAGCTGCTGGATGGCTTCGCGTAGCGAGGGTCGCGAAATTCCCAGACTGGTGGCCAGTACACGCTCGGCAGGCAAGCGGTCGCCTTGTTTCAGGTTACGTTGCTCAATGAGCGCCTGTAACTTTTGTACCACCTGGTCAGAGACTCGCATACTTTTTCCTTATATCGTGAGTTTAGGGAATCATCCACGGCACAATATACGCCTGTACCGTCACAATGATGCCCACAAAGATGGTAAATATGATGCTATGTTTTACCGTAAAACGGAACAAATCCGATTCTTTGCCCACTAAACCCACCGCAGCACAGGCAATCGCAATTGACTGAGGTGAAATCATTTTGCCAGTCACGCCGCCACTGGTGTTGGCTGCTACCAGCAATACCTCAGGAATACCGATCTGCTGGGCGGTGGTGGCTTGTAATGCCGAAAACAAGGCATTCGATGAGGTATCCGAACCCGTTAAAAACACCCCTAACCAACCTAAAAATGGCGAGAAAAAGGTAAACGCATGGCCCGTATGCGATAAAGCAAGCGCCAAGGTGGCAGACAGTCCAGAATAGTTGGCAATAAATGCAAAAGCCAAGACCATCCCGATTGAATAGATCGGTACTTTTAGCTCATTTAAAGTTTCGCCAAAAGTCACCACAGCCTGCTTTGCATTCATTTTTAAGAAAATGATGGTGATCACTGCTGCAATAAAAATGGCCGTTCCGGTGGCAGAAAACCAGTCGAACTTATAAATTGCATCGTAGGGAGTATGCTCTGGCACAATCGGTGGAACTTTTTCGACCCATCGATGTAAGCCAGGTACTTCAATCTTGAAAATCCAGTGTTCCAATGCACCGCCTTTGGCAAACAATGCCTTAAATGGCTTGATGCTCCAGAGGGTGACCATGAGCGTCAGGATCATAAATGGCGACCACGCCTTGGCAATCTGACCTACGCGGTAATGTTGTACAGATTGAGGAGTAGTTTGAGTGTCTTCGGTCTGTTCGAATCTAAAAATATGCTTGGGTTGCCAGAATTTAAATAACACCGTCAAACTGACTAACGATGCAATCGCAGCCGTAATGTCCGGTAGTTCAGGCCCCAAAAAGTTTGAGGTCAGATACTGCGCAATCGCAAATGCTCCACCGCCCACCAAAACCGCAGGCCATGTTTCTTTCACGCCACGCCAGCCATCCATAATTGCCATAATCCAAAACAGTACAATGATCACCAGAAAAGGCAGCTGACGCCCCACCATCTGGCTGATTTCCATGGTATCGACCCCAGAAACCTGCCCTGCCACAATAATTGGAATTCCCATCGCGCCAAAAGCCACTGGTGCGGTATTCACAATCAAACACAGGCCTGCGGCATAGAGCGGTTTAAACCCTAAACCCATCAGTAATGCCGCGGTAATGGCAACAGGGGCACCAAAGCCTGCTGCACCTTCTAAAAAGGTACCAAAGGCAAATCCGACCAACAGCATCTGAAGGCGCTGATCTGCGGTAATTGATAAAATACTGGAACGAATAATGTCGAACTGTCCGGTTTTGACCGAAACTTTATATAAAAATACCGCTCCCAGAATAATCCACGAGATCGGCCATAATCCGTAAAAAAAGCCATAAATCACTGCACCAAAAGCCATTGCTGCTGGCATTTGGTAAAAAAACAATGCAATTAAAAGCGCCAGCACCACCGTAATGGTCCCCGCAACACTGCCTTTTAAACGCAATACGGCAAGTGCGATAAAAAAGAAAATAATCGGAATCAGCGCGACCAAACTGGATAGCCAGATATTATTTAGAGGGTCATAGGCTTGTTGCCAAACATGCAGCATTTTCATCTCCTTGAAATGCCGAGAATCATTTTGTTTTCAGGAAAAATACTCCTGTAAACCAGTCAATACGTTTAAATTGGTCATACCAATTTAGCTTTAAGCAAAAATATGCCAGAGGATTTCTATTTTTTGCATACTAAACTAGCTAAAATAGAATCTCAATGCTTATTTTTAATTTAAATTGGTCATACCAATATGAACTAAAGGGCATCGCTTGTCTTCTTGGTCATTGCGAAACACTGATGTAGGCATGAGACCAAGCATCCATCTACACGACAACTCCAGACGCAGATTGGCTGAAAATCCTAATCGATTGATTGGGTTCAATGTTATGATGAACACATGAATACTTTGCAAAGAGCCGTCGGTTTTCCCTTCTTTTATTTTGAATGGTTAAGGACAACACAACATGTTTGATCTTGATAGCCGATTACTCAATATTTTTTATCATGTTTATAAATCCAAGAGTGTTTCGACGGCAGCCGATGCGATTGGTGTGAGTCAACCGACCATCAGCAATGGCTTGATCAAAATTCGCCAGCATTTCGGCGACCCGTTGTTTTTACGTGTGGGCAATGAAATGATTCCCACCGAATTGTCCAAGCAAATTTTTCCGCTGATTAGTGAAGTGATCAACAAAGTTGAAAGTATTAATAATTTCAGTGTGAATTTCGATCCTTCCAAGTCGGATTTGCTGTATACCTTGGCCATGACCGATGTGTCGCATCTGGTGTTGTTGCCACAAATTACTCAGTTTTTAAATAAAAACGCACCGTTTATCCGGCTCAATGTCCGTCCGATTAGCTCAGAAACCAGCTATCAAATGGCAAACGGTGAAATCGATCTGGCCATTGGCTTTCTGCCTCAGCTCGAAGATGGTTTTTATCAACAGAAATTGTTTTCACAGCGTTATGTGGTGATTTCCCGTAAAAATCATCCACGCCTGCAAAGTGACCGCATCAGTATTGATGATTATATTCGTGAAATGCACATCGATATTGATGCTGGTGCTGGGCATTATCACATCGAAAATGAGCTGCAAAACAAAGGTTTAAGACGCAACGTACTCATTCGATTACCCAGTTATCTAGGCGTAGGGCTGGTGGTCCAGGAAACCGATGCGATTGCCACCGTACCGTATTATTTGAGTCAGGTCTTACTGGCACGCGGTAACCTGCAAATTTACGATGCACCGCTTGAGTTTCCCACCTATAGCATCAAGCAGCACTGGCATATGTGTTGTCATCACAAAACCAGCCATCAATGGTTTCGTCAATCGTGCTATGAAATTTTCAAAACCATTGCTTAAACATCAAATTGTGAATTCAAGCCGTTATATTTTGATGCAATTTACCGCGTCAGGCTTTTAACGATCTGGTTTAAACGATCATATTCTTTTCATGTGGCTTGGGTATAATGGGCGCACATAATTTTTTTAATATCTAATTCAAGATGACAACACTCACCTGCTTTAAAGCCTACGATATTCGAGGCAAACTCGGTACAGAACTAAACGAAGAAATTGCTTACAAAATTGGCCGTGCCTATGGTCAGATTTATCAACCTAAAACTGTCGTGGTCGGATGTGATGTCCGTTTAAGCAGTGAAGACCTCAAACAAGCCACTATTCGCGGTTTAAACGATGCCGGTGTCAATGTACTTGATCTGGGGATGACCGGTACTGAAGAGGTCTACTTTGGCGCTTTTCATCTAGATGTTCAGGGTGGTATTGAAGTGACTGCAAGTCATAACCCGATGGACTACAACGGCATGAAGCTGGTGCGTGAAAATGCGCGCCCTATCAGTGCTGATACTGGTTTAAAAGAAATTCAGGCACTTGCTGAAAGCAATGAATTTCATGATGTTGCGGTCAAAGGCACCACACAAGCGTATAACATCTTGCCAGAATTTATTCAGCACTTACTGACTTATATTGATACCAGCAAAATCCGCCCACTTAAATTGGTGGTCAATGCTGGTAACGGTGCGGCAGGCCACGTGATCGATGCACTTGAGCAAGAATTTAAAAGCCTGAACGTGCCAGTTGAATTTATCAAGATTCATCATGAAGCTGATGGCAGCTTTCCAAATGGTATTCCGAACCCATTACTGGTTGAAAACCGTGACAGCACGCGCAATGCAGTGATTGAACATCAGGCAGACATGGGGATTGCATGGGATGGCGATTTTGACCGCTGTTTCTTATTCGATGAAAAAGGCCAGTTTATCGAAGGCTACTATATTGTTGGCTTGCTTGCACAAGCATTCTTGTTGAAACAATCAGGGGAAAAAATTGTCCACGATCCACGTTTGGTCTGGAACACCCTTGATATTGTCGATGCTCATGACGGCGTCACGGTTCAATCTAAATCGGGGCATGCATTTATTAAACAAGTGATGCGTGAACACAATGCTGTTTATGGCGGTGAGATGAGCGCGCATCATTACTTCCGTGATTTTGCTTACTGCGACAGCGGTATGATTCCTTGGTTATTGGTATTAACCTTATTGTCTGAAACACAGCAATCGTTATCGACATTGGTTGAAAACATGATTGCCAAGTTTCCATGCAGTGGTGAAATCAACTTTAAAGTGGCCGATACCCAAGCCACCATTCAAAAACTATTTGATCACTACAATGATCAAAATCCCGAGATTGACCGTACCGACGGTGTGAGCCTAGACTTCGGAACATGGCGTATGAATGTCCGCGCCTCGAATACTGAGCCGCTATTGCGCCTGAATATCGAAAGTCGTGGTCATGATCAGGCAGCTCAACCGATTCAACAGTATGTCGATGAAGTTACTGCACTGATTCAGGCCTAAGCCATATCCACAAAAAAGGCGATTCCAAGAATCGCCTTTTTTTATTTCTCAAACATTACTTTGCTTGCTTGAGCGCCGATGCATTGGCCTGCTCTAAATCATAGAGTGAGTAGTCTTTTTTATGCAAACGACTTAAATAGCCAATCTGCTCTATGGCCTTATCGACCTGTCCATTTGCCAGCAATAATTGCGCGTACTTTTGCATATTATAAGGTGTGGCTTTGTTGTAGACCATTTTTTCAATTTGATTCAGCTGTTGCAAACTCAACTGAGCCACCGGACTTAATTTTAACCAGTCTAAACGCTGATCAAACTCGGTGAGAACCAAGATCTTGGCACTGCCCCAAATCTCAACATTGGGCGGCTGCTTTTTGATAATTCTGACACTATTGAGTTTATATAGGCTGTAATCGCGCCAGATCAGTGCCAGCAGAATAAAACCTGCAAGCCAAACCACACGGGTGATTCCACGCGGTAACGCGTACCATTTCTGATCGGGTGTCTGCGCTTGAATTAAGCCCATCAAGAAACCAACAGGCAATAAAAAATAAGCGTATTGCAGTGGATACTCCAACAAGGCATGAATCAACACGGCTGCCACCATTAAACTGGCCACAATCGACTCGATACGCTTGCTATGATAATTCAGCCAAATCATCCACAGTGTGAAATACACTAAAATGAGACCACCGAGTACTACACCATTCCAGACCAGAATATCCAGTACCACATTGTGCGAGCTATTAAACCAAACGTGAATTGTGTTGAATGGCATACTCGACAGTTCAGCCAGGCTGGTCTGGTTCCATCCATACCCTGTCCACGGCTGCTGCTGAATGGCGTGCAGCATCTGTTCCCAGATGCCGATGCGTTCATGCCCAGCGCTGGCGCGCTGCATGATGCTTGAGGTCTTGACTACATCGGTCTGATTTAAACTCTGGATCCATCGGGTCAATCGCGGAAACGCCAGCCCCACAGCAAAAAATCCAACACCCCACAGCATGATCCAGCCACGGTTGATACGGGTTGGATAGCGCCAAGATTTATACGCCCAGTAACCCAGAAAAAATAGTCCGAATACCCAAGCGGTACGTGACTGGCTTAAGGTAATAGCAAAAATGATTAAAGCTGCGACTGGCCAGAGATAACGCAGTTTCATGGCCTGCGTTTCTGCCAAATACAAACATGCCAAAAGCCCCATAATCAGAAAAGTTGACATATTATTGGGCTGGGCAAAATTTGCATAAGGTCGATGGCTATAAAGCGTCATCACGCCCGGCACATGGGCTTCTAAGTTCAGCCATTGCACACACGCAATCAGACTGGTGGTCAATGCAACGGCATAGAGTACATAACAACATTGGCGTAAGGTCTGCTGCTGATCCGTATGGGTTAAGCTGAGGTTATACCCTAACAGCACTGCGTACCAAAACCCCAGTAAATATGCGGTGGAGAGAAGTGCAGCACTTAGATCGATGACTAAGCCAAAACCCCATTGTAACAATGGAATAAAGACAATCGGCAAGCCCAGCAACTGAATGCGTGGCAAGCGGAGCGGTTGTTTTAAAAAGACAGTGAGTAAGGTGAGCAAGGCAGCGAAACTGAGCATTTCACTGGCAAAAGTCAACCATGGATAGCTATGATCGGGCGAAAGCCAAGCGAGACTGATCAGAACGGCGGTCAGAAGAAACAGAACAAAGCGCATAATCGCCACTACAAATTCGGATTGAGGCTATTATACACACGCCATGAATGACCACCATCCTTCGGGGTCATTCAAAAAGCTGAATTAAAAACGAAGATTTAATAACCTTGAGGATTCTGTTTTTGCCAGTTCCAGCTGTCTTTAAGCATATCTTCAAGTGTGTATTTGGGTGCCCAGTCCAGTTCATTCATTGCACGCTGATTATCGGCGAACGATGTCGCCACATCACCTTCACGACGCGGTGCAAATTCAAATGCAATGGGCACGCCATTGACCTGTTCAAAGGTATTTTTCACCTCAAGCACTGAAGAGCCTTGCCCCGTTCCAATATTCCACGCGCGGCAACCTTGAGCATTCAAACGGTTATTGAGTGCACATAAATGCGCATTGGCCAGATCGACCACATGAATATAATCACGTACGCCTGTACCATCGGCCGTGTCATAATCCTGTCCAAAAATCGACAGTTTTTCACGTCGACCAACCGCCACTTGCGTGACATAAGGCATTAAATTGTTTGGAATCCCCTGCGGATCTTCACCAATACGGCCACTTGAGTGTGCGCCCACCGGATTAAAATACCGCAACAGAGCAATCGACCAACGAGCATCGGCCAATGCCAACTTTTGTAGCATTTGCTCAACAATCAATTTGGTATAGCCATAATTATTCGATGGCATGCCTGTTGGCATATCTTCGTTTAACGGCGAGCTATTGGCTTCATCATATACCGTTGCAGACGAGCTAAAGACCAGTTTAAATACACCTGCACGCGCCATAGCATCGACCAGGTGAATACTTCCAGCAATATTATTGTCAAAATAAGTCAGCGGAATTTGCTGGCTTTCACCGACGGCTTTGAGTCCAGCAAAATGAATCACGGCGTCGATTTGAAACTGTTTAAACACCTGATCCAGCATTTGACTGTCTCGAATATCTCCTTCAACAAACTCCAGCGATTTTCCTGCGAGTGCTTCTACACGAACCAACGCTTCACGTGAGCTGTTAGACAGATTATCCAATACCACAACATCGTGATGCGCCTGAAGCAGCTCCACACAGGTATGCGAGCCAATATAGCCCGCACCACCCGTTACCAAAATTTTAGCCATCTGTTTTTTCCAATAAAAACTCGATCAACCCTTGTGTTGATGCATCCAAATGTGTGACTTCCGCTGTTTGCCCATTTAAAATCGGCAACAGTTCATTGGCAATTTCTTTGCCTTTTTCGACGCCCCATTGGTCAAATGGATTGATGTCCCAAATGACCGATTGTACAAATACTTTGTGTTCATACAACGCAATCAATTTACCCATGGTTCGAGGTGACAGCTCTTTTAACAACATGGTGGTACTTGGCTGATTACCTTCATACTGTTTATAGGCAGGAAGCTGTTCGAGTTCTTCAGGATTAAGCACCTGATTACCAAATGCCAGTAAGCGTGATTGCGCCAGACAGTTCGATAGCGCCAGTAAGTGCTGATCAATCAGCGTATCGGCAGTTTTGGCATAGGTAAAGTGGTTGGCATTATAACGTTTGATCGGCGCAATAAAGTCACAGCTCACTGAATGCGTGCCCTGATGCAGTAACTGATAAAAGGCATGTTGCGCATTCGGTCCAACTTCACCCCATACAATTGGACAAGTGGTATGTTCTACTTTATGGCCATTACGCTGAGTGGATTTACCGTTCGATTCCATTTCCAGCTGTTGTAGGTACGAAGTAAAGTATTTCAGGCGACCATCATAGGGTAAAACAGCATGGGTATTTAGCTTGAGATAATTGGTATTCCATACCCCGATTAATCCCATCAAAACCGGAAGGTTTTGAGAAAATTCGGTGTTCTGAAAATGCTGATCAATATTATGCGCACCGTCGAGGAACGCTTTAAAACCCTCAACGCCAATAGTCAGCGCAATCGGTAGACCAATACATGACCATAATGAATAACGTCCTCCAACCCAATCCCACAGTAGGAGTTGCTTGTCTGGATGAATACCCCATTCGGTCATTTTTTCAGGTTTGGTCGATACCCCGATAAAGTGGCTATTGAGTACCGCTTTTTCACGCCCGAGTGCTTTTTCCAGCCATTTACGCGCCGTATGTGCATTGGAAAGTGTATCAATGGTTCCAAACGATTTGGATGAAACAATAAATAAGGTGGTTTCAGGACGTAGCTGGTGCAGCATATCGGAGAGCTGACTACCATCCATGGTGGAAACAAAACGAATATTGAGTGGTTTTGCAGTTTTGACTTTAAAGTCGGAGAGCGCATGACTGACCATTAAAGGGCCAAGATCTGAACCACCAACCCCAATATTCACAACATCCTGAATGACTTCACCTGTTGCACCGCGGTACTGTCCTGCATGGATTTTATTGACCAGATCATACATCCGGTCAAGCTGCTCACCCACTTGTGCAGCAAGCTCTGGGTAAGTTTTATCATTTTCAGGTAAACGTAATGCCCAATGCATGGCTTCACGCTGCTCGGTATAATTGATTTTATTTTTTGAAAATAAGGTATCAATCCATTGCTTGAGCTGCTTTTCTTCAGCAAGCTCGACCAATGCATCGAGAATCGACGCATTAATCCGTTGTTTACTAAAATCGAAGAC
Organism: Acinetobacter soli; assembly: GCF_000760595.1. GTDB lineage: Bacteria > Pseudomonadota > Gammaproteobacteria > Pseudomonadales > Moraxellaceae > Acinetobacter > Acinetobacter soli. The sequence continues at coordinate 88,344 of NZ_BBNM01000008.1, forward strand.
CAGATCGTCACAGCCTACACAATACTTGGTAAAACGATCCTGTTCCATTTCAAACAATTCATTTAAATGAACTGCTTCGTGCTGATCCATCAGCTGGGCAAGTTTTTGTTGAGGTGTTAACACTGTTTTCCTCGGAAAGTGCTCGATATTCTTATTCATAATCGACCTATACCCTCATAGGCAAACCCTTGTTGTTTTGTGTAGACCGGATCGTAGACATTACGTCCATCTAAAATAAACGGGTGAGCCATCAATTGTTGAAGTTTTTTATAATTTAAACTGAGATATTGTTTCCAGACCGTCAACACGCAAAGCGCATGTGCACCACGGGCTGCTTCATATTGATCTTCACACAAAATTAAATCGTCACGTTTTCCATATAGGCTCTGAATTACTTCCAGTGCTTGAGGATCGTGCAATTTTACAGTTGCACCTTGTGCCCACAAAGCCAATAACATGCTATGAATAGGAGAATTATGAATATTAGAGGTATTCTCTTTAAACGCGGCACCCCAAATGGTAATCACTTTACCCTTTAGATCACAGTGATAATAATTCCAGAGTTTACGAAACAACACTTCTTTTTGTTGCTCATTGATCTCCCAAACCTGTTCCAGCAAGCGACTTCTCGCTCCACTGCCCGAAACCACGTTTGATAACGTCAAAATGTCATGCGAGAAATTCTCGCCACCAAAACCAACACCAGCAGACAAATAGGCCGATCCAATCCGGGTATCTGCGCCCATACCCTCTTTTACATTCGCAATATCAATGCCAAGCTTCTCAGCGACCATGGCTAGATCATTCATGTAACTGATACGAGTAGCTAACATGCCAGAAATACTCAGTTTGGTAAATTCGGCATCTAAAATCGGCATAAACAAATATTGGTGATTGAAGCGAAAAAAAGGTCGTAGCATTTCATGCATAATCGTTTTGCTGTAATCGGACTCTACTCCGACAATCACATGCTTCACGCTCAATACGCTATTGATCGCATTACCTTCCTGAATCATATCGGGAAAATACACCCAATGATCTTTAGGAAGGTTTTGCTTGAGTTTTTCGGTACCATGTAAACCAAAAGTTGAACCATTGACCATCAAACGCGGATGAATAATCGGACGCGCATTAAGGCGCTGGGTCACCTCAAGGCCTTTTTCAAGTTCTGTTGGACTAAAGCAAAACAGGTAGGCCTCGATATCAAGCGGAATAGATGAGAATGAACAATCTTTTAAAAAACCGACTTGTCGTTGCTTGAGCAGCAGACGATTGACATCCTGCTCTTGGTAGGTCTGACAGACGAGTTGTTCTTCATGGCCGGTAAAATCATGATCGGTACACCAAAGGACTTCATTTCCGCGCTCTGCAAGTAATGCAGCCATAACGCCAGCATGAAGTGTGGTCCCAAAAATTGCTATTTTCATTCTCATCTACGCCGAAATTTCAAAATGTTAAATATCGAGCTCTTGTATCAGTTTTTTAAAGTCTTGCCCGAGCTGTGGGTGTTTTATACCATAATTGAGTACTGCTTTCAGATATCCTAATTTACTCCCGCAATCAAAAGTCTGACCTTGCATACGGTATGCTTCAACAGTTTCCACCTTTTGTAACAAGGCAATTGCATCGGTCAACTGAATTTCATTGCCTGCACCTTTAGGCGTTTGTTCTAACAATTGCATAATCTTTGCCGGTAAAACGTAACGCCCCACTACAGACAAATTTGATGGTGCAACATCTGGTTTTGGTTTTTCAACAATTCCTTTCATTACTTCACTCTGGCCCTCTCGAGGTGCCTGAGCTACGTCAACAATGCCATATTGATCTACCAAATGATCAGGCACTGCTTCAACCATAATTTGTGCCGCTTGAACTGCATCGAAACGTGCGATCATTTGCGCCAAATCATTTTGATTATTTTTTGCTTCTACCAAAACATCTGGCAGTAAAACTGCAAAATCATCTTCACCCACAATACTTTTGGCACATAATACGGCATGTCCAAGACCTAAAGGTTGTGGTTGACGAACGCTGACAATACTTACACCTTCAGGAACAATATGACTAATTTCTGCCAACAAGTCATACTTTTTTTTCATCTCGAGCGTGGTTTCAAGCTCAAAGTTGCGATCGAAGTAATTTTCGATAGACGCTTTAGAGGAATGTGTCACTAAAATAATTTGCGTAATTCCAGCTTCAACTGCTTCGCGGACTACATATTCAATGGCAGGGCGGTCTACCACAGTCACCATTTCTTTGGGAATTGACTTACTTGCAGGTAAAAATCGAGTGCCTAGGCCTGCGACTGGAAGAATTGCTTTTTTGATCATTGTAATTAAGTCACTAAAAGTTAAGCTATGAGCAATAAGTGAAGATCAGATTCTGAATAAATCATGTTGATTCATTAAACACTTACTCTTTTTAAGATCCTTAGCATACCCAAAAAAAGATGAAAACTAAATGAAATAAACCACCAAGATTTTAAAATTAAGTTTTAATTGAGAATAAAATTTCATTTATTGATTTGTGATTAATTCCCAAACCCTTCAGAAAACTATTATCCAAAACTTAACCTTTCTAGTACGAAGAACTTTTTCCAAATTGAAGTTTTAAATCTCACACTTCAAAGTACCAGCTCAACTGCCTTTACGCTTACTTGTGTTTCAAATGCAATTGTATAGAATACGTAGAGCCACAATTTTACTCAATCAATCATGAAACAAAAGCAAAAAAACATAATCAGCAGTCTGTTTCTGGCTTTATCAGACTTAACTGCATTTATTGTACCCTTGTATTTATCGATTCTAATTATTAATCCTTTTCTTAACATAGATGTACAAGCTATCGAAAAAGTAATCCATCTGCATTGGGTATTTGGTCTGATTTTGATTGTATGGTATGCGTTTTCACTCAAACACTATTCTCATCGAAAAAGTTTTTGGTATGAGTTACGTGAGATATTGAAATACACCACCATTATTACTTTGCTTGAATCGATTGTTTTCGTTTTTCTGGGTAAACAATCATTGCTTCTTTGTTTAGCCTTGTCTTGGATTATCATCACGCTTTTCACTGTGGTATTCAGAGTGCTTTGTAAAACTCTGCTTAATCAACTTCAATTGTGGAAAAAGGATACAACGATTATTGGTTGTGGAAAAAATGCACTAGATACTTATAAAGCCATTTGTAAAGACAAGAACTTGGGCTATACAATTACCGAGTTTATCGCAATTCATGACGAAATCATTGAACCTGAGTTGAAAGAACTTCCTGTAAAGATTCGAGTTCTTGATTCAGCCAGTTTATTTAAAACTTTAAATTCTGAAAAAAATTATATCGTGGCTTTAGAGTCTGAACACTTTAAGCTTCGTGAAGCATTATTACGCGAGTTTATTGTCAATCATTTCCAGTACGTTTCAATTGTACCCTCTTTACGAGGAGTTCCTCTTTATCGTACAGACATTTCATTTATTTTTAGCCATGAAATTCTCATGTTGCATATCCGTAGAAACATTTCCAGAATTTCTTCCATCATACTCAAACGGATCTTTGATCTTGTGGTTTCGCTATCCATCTTAATTGTACTTTCTCCAATTATGTTGTTTGTCTTTTTTAAAGTCAGAGCGGATGGTGGCCCTGCATTTTACGGACATGAACGCGTTGGAAAAGATGGCAAAACTTTCAAATGTTTAAAGTTTAGATCTATGGCGATCAACTCGAAAGAACTTTTGGAAAAGATTTTGGCAACAGACCCAGAAGCACGCAAAGAATGGGAAGAAACATTTAAATTAAAAGATGATCCTCGTGTCACCAAAATTGGTCAATTTCTTCGTAAATCTAGCCTAGATGAACTGCCTCAGCTTTTTAATATTTTAAAAGGTGAAATGAGTCTTGTTGGGCCTCGCCCCATTACAGCAGACGAACTTAAACGCTATGAAGATGATGTTGCTTATTACTTAATGACCAAACCCGGTTTAACTGGTTTATGGCAAGTGAGTGGACGAAGTGATGTCGACTATGCAACTCGAATATATTTCGATGCATGGTATATCAAAAACTGGTCGCTATGGAATGATTTAGTGATTGTACTCAAAACAGTCAAAGTCGTTGTCATGCGTGAGGGGGCTTATTAAGCTCTCTTAAATGATTATGCTCTTCTAAACTTATGTGAATGATAGAAGAGCATATTTTTCATTTAACTCACCACAACTTTATCGCTGCGTTTGTAACCATCCACATAGCATTCCAGCTGATCTAAAATGCTATCCAAATCATTTCGATGCGTATAACTATGCTGAATCAGTTCCATTAGGCCCTTAATTTCATTTAATGCAAACTGCTTTTCAAATGACTTTACAATTCGCTCATGAGCAGTGGGCTGTACATTACTTCGCTCAATCAACAACTCTTCATAAAGCTTTTCGCCCGGGCGTAAACCGGTGTAGTGAATTTCGATATCACCTTCATCATCTGCATGCTCTTTGAGCTTAAGACCACTTAAGGCAATCATTTGTGCAGCCAAATCTCGGATTTTGACTGAATCACCCATTTCAAGCAAAAATACATCTCCCCCCTCACCCATGGCACCCGCCTGAATCACCAGAAGTGCCGCTTCGGGAATGGTCATAAAGTAGCGGGTTACCTCAGGATGCGTCACGGTAATCGGGCCACCCGCTGCAATTTGCTTTTTAAAAAGTGGCACTACCGAACCCGAAGAGCCCAATACATTACCAAAACGCACAATACTGATGCGGGTTTTTGGCTGTGTGGCCGCAACCGCCTGACAATACAACTCAGCAAGACGCTTGGATGCGCCCATCACATTGGTCGGGCGAACCGCCTTATCGGTCGAGATCAGTACAAAGGTTTCTACCTGTGCAGCAACGGCTGCATTTAAACTTTTAGCAGTCCCGACACTGTTGTTGCGTAGACCTTCTATCGGATTGGCCTCAACCAAGGGCACATGCTTATAAGCCGCAGCATGATAGACCGTCTGTACCTGATACTGCTGCATAATTCGGGTCAGTTTTTTTTCGTTAAATACCGAGCCCAAAATTGGCAGCACATTGCTGGCAATCTGCTGTAATTCCTGATGAATGCTATACAGTGAAAATTCGGACTGCTCAAATAAAATCAATAATGCTGGTTGACGCTGTAAAATCTGCCGGCACAGTTCTGAGCCAATTGAGCCCCCTGCTCCTGTCACCAGCACGACTTTAGCGCGAATATTTTTATCGAGCAGTTCGACGTTGGGAGGAACAGGCTCTCGCCCCAGCAAGCTCTCGATATCCACTTCGCGAATATCCGAAATCCGCAGTTGCCCATCGATAATCTGCTCAACACTCGGAATTTCTCGCACCGGTAATGCCAGCGACTCCAGCTTTTGAATAATTTTCATTTTTTGCTGACGTCCAATCGAAGGAATCGCCAGCAAAATCTCGTGCAAATGAAAGCGCTGTTTGAGTTGTAGCAACTCATCTGGCGCATACACTTTGAGCCCTTGAACCATCTGGCCTTGTAAGCCCGGTTGGTCATCTAAAAAGAGTACCGGAATATGGTTTGAAGAGCGCTCTAGCACCAGCGCCATTTGTTGGCCCGCATTGCCCGCACCATAAATGGCAACACGGGTCTTTTCAATATGACTGTATAAGGTATTGTTAATAACAATACGGATACAGGCCCGACTACACCAGACCCATGCAAACAATAACGACCCAAAAATGATGGGAATACTCATCGGTACAAAGGCGAGTCGTAATTTGGCGACCACATACAGCGCGATCATGTTCAATAAGACTGCCAAGGCCAGACGTAAAATAAAGTTTTCGTTAAAACTGCGAATCACGGCGCGATAAACACCCGTCAGCCACAAACAACCTAACCCAAGCACAATGACCAGAAGCGGCCACCAGCTCATACCTGCCATGATTGGGGTTTTATAATTAAATAAACGAATGGCAAACGCAAACCACATCAGAAGTGGCAATACACAAGCATCGATCAGCAGCAACAGCGTTTTTTTCTGCAGACGACCGAGTCCAGATAAGTAGTTGAGGTAAATCTTGACCATGCCTGTTTTCATTTGAGTTGCCATTGCGTTGGTCACTGGGTCTGCGTACGCGCAGCATCTAATTGCTCAAGTACCTGCTGAATGGCACTCAAGGTCTGCTGCATATTGTCTTGGGTTAAGGTTGGATGCACCAAAAACATCAGGCTGGTTTCCCCTAAAGCGCGTGCATTGGGCAATCGCTGTGCAGGGCGCCATGGCGTGTGGTCAAAAGCATGTTCGAGATAAACTTCAGAACATGAACCACTGAAACACGGCACGCCCAGTGCGGTAATTTCTTGCATGATTCGATCACGTGACCAACCCGGTGGCAATTGTTCTGGCATCACCTGTACATAACATTTGTAATAGGCATGTACTGTATCGACGGCAGGTTTTGCCACCAAAAAATACGGCGAATTTTCAAAGGCTGCCAGAATTTGCATGGCATTTTGGGTACGCAGCAATGTCCATTCGGCCATTCGTTTGAGTTGAATGCGGCCAATGACCGCTTGCATTTCCATCATACGCCAGTTGGTTCCAAAGGAATCATGTAACCAGCGAAATCCGGGTGGATGTGGGGTGTGATACACGCTGTCATAGTTTTTACCATGATCTTTATAGGCCCACATTTTTTTCCAAAGATATTCATCTTGTGTGGTGACCATACCGCCTTCACCCCCGGTGGTCATAATCTTGTCCTGACAAAACGACCATGCACCAATATGCCCAATTGCACCCGCAGATTTGCCTTTATACGATGCACCATGTGCCTGCGCACAGTCTTCAATCACATAAATACCGCGCTCTTGCGCCAGTTGCATAATCGGGTCCATATCACACATCCACCCCGCCAGATGGACACAGATAATGGCTTTGGTATTGGGCGTAATGACAGCTTCAATGGTGGCTCTAGAAATATTCTGAGAATCCAGTTCAACATCGGCAAAAACCGGATTGGCACCCGCAGTGACAATCGAGCTGGCCGAAGCCAAAAAGGTACGTGATGTGACCACCACATCGTCTCCTGCACCGATATCTAGCGCCTTTAAAGCCAAATCCAGTGCAGTGGTGCCATTGGAAACTGCGACCGCGTAGGCAGCACCCGCCCATGCGGCAAATTCTTTTTCAAAATCACGGCAATGTTGACCCGTCCAGTAATTGACCCGATTGGAGAGCAGCACATTCGAGACTGCATCCGCTTCTTCTTGGGTAAAACTGGGCCATGGGGCGAAGGCAGTATTTAACATGCTGAAGGTCCTGATCTTGATATCTTGATAATACGGGCTGGATTACCCACCACCGTTGCGCCATCGGGAACGTCGTCGATGACGACGGCCCCCATTCCCACCACAGCGCCACGACCAATCATTAATGGCCGAGTGGAGGTTCCCTGCCGCAGCATGGCGCCAGCACCAATATAGGCGTGATCACCAATATGCACATTGCCGTTGCACTTGACCGACGGTGCAAACGTGACGTAATTGCCAATCACACAGTCGTGTGCCACATAACTAAAATAATTGGCATGAAAGAAATCGCCTACACGAATATTCGAGCTGAAATGCACATGATTGCACAGTACGGCGCCTTGTCCAATCTGCACATCATCCATCTGGATCTGGGTCGCAGCCCATACACTCCAGTGCTCAAGCGAGTGTTGTTCGAGCTTTTGTACCAGTCGTTCACGTATCTGGCTGTTGGCGATGGCAATACAGACATATTTCGCTGTCGCTTCAAGTGCCACAAATGCATCAAACGACAGCACACGGTGTCCATTGACCCATTCAGCCGATTCGGCATCATCGATAAATACCAGTTCGTAAGCACTCTCTAAATCAGCCGCCTGCAACTGGGCACGCGCCAGCGGCATGACACCGCGCCCAAAACCACTGGCGCCATAAATGGCATAAAGCGTTTTAAGGGGTTCGCTCGTCATCTTTTGGATTTCCGGTAAATCGCGTCATGGTCACGGCCTCAGACTGATTGATGCCTTCTTTAATCAGCACCTTTTTGACGGTCTGTAGCATGATTTTAAAATCAAGCCAGATCGACTGATGCTCGACATACCAAGTATCGAGTTTAAATTTTTCCTGCCAGCTAATCGAGTTACGCCCATTGACCTGTGCATGGCCGGTCATGCCCGGGCGTACATTGTGCCGCTTGGCCTGCTCTTCGTTATACAGCGGCAAGTATTCCATTAACAATGGACGCGGTCCGACAATACTCATGTCGCCTTTAATCACATTCCATAGCTCGGGCATTTCATCAAGACTAGTCGAGCGTAGCATCTTACCAAAGGGTGTCAGTCGCTGATCATTCGGCAAAAGCTGCCCAGAGGCATCACGTGCATCGGTCATGGTGCGAAACTTAATCATATCAAAAGGTTTGCCATGCAAACCTGGACGTGTCTGACGAAACAGTACAGGTGAGCCCAAATTTTTACGGACTTTATACGCCACATACAGATAAAGCGGCGATAAAACCACCAGTGCAGTGGATGCAATCACAATATCAAGGCTTCGTTTTAGCATGACGGCTTCACACCCATTTCGGTCAGCATGTGTGCATTCACCCGATGCACATCATATTTGGTTAAAGCAATTTCCCGAGAACGTTGTCCCATATCTTCTACTCGTGCTGGCTGGTCGATACACTGCTGCATCGCATTCACCAACGCATCTACCGATTTTACTGCAACCAGATAACCATTTTCATCTTCAATCACGGTTTCACGGCAGCCCGGTGCATCGGTGGTAATGACAGCACGGCCCATCGCCATGGCTTCTAGCACGGTACGTGGCGTACCTTCACGATATGAGGGCAATACATAGACCGATGTTGCGGCAATGGCCGGACGAACATCTGTGAGTTTACCCCAATACATGACGCGTTGCTCTTGCACCCATTGATCCAGTTCTTTTTGGTCAATTGCAGACGGATTCTGGTCAATCCAGCCCACCAGATGAAATTCGATCTCGGGATACGTGGCTTTAATTTTCGCAGCAGCAGCGGCATATTCTCGCACACCTTTATCGCCGAGCAAGCGTGCGATCAATAGAAACGCCACTTTCGGCTGCCCGTTTGACTGTCTTGGCAATTCAACCTGATCAAATTTAGCCAGATCAACCCCTGAGCCATTGACAACCACGGCAGGCTTATTGCGCTCGATCAAATTCATGTGTCGAAACAGCGCCAGATCGTCTGGATTTTGAAAAAAAACCTTATCGCTATAGGTCAGGGCTTTTTTATACAGGCCGTGCACAGCACGCTGAAACAAACTTTTGGCCTGCCCCTCACCACGCTGAAATGCATAGCCCAATCCGGTAATCAGGGCAAAGCGCTGTGGCACGCGAGCAAGCCATGCCGCCCATGTGCCATAGATCACAGGTTTAATGGTATAAGACAACACCATATCTGGCTGTAACCGACGAATCACGCGATATAACGCAAATAGCGTGTTCAGATCGGCCAGCGGATTGGTCCCTGTACGCTGCATAGGAACTTCGAGCAGCGTATAGCCTAACTGTGTCAGTGCTGTCACTTGTTCGGGGAAATCGGCATGATTGGGCGCAATCACGACAACTTCATGCCCTTGTGTGGCAATGGCTTCTAAAAGTTTGCCTCGAAAGTTGAGTACCGACGGCAAATAACTGCTAATCATTAAAAATTTCATTGGCAAGAGGCCCAAAGTGCTGCGTATTGGTCCGCAACATGATCAAGACTAAACTGTGCAGCAACACGTGCACGCGCTTGGGTTTTTAAAATCTGTTGGTCTGTATCGGACAATTTAAAATAATGCGTTACTGCATCGGCCAATGCATCGACATCACGCGCAGGGACCACATAGCCAGTCTCTTGCACAATGAAGCCTGCATCGCCCACATCGGTGGTCACACAAGGCACACCCGAAGCCATCGCCTCGATCAGTACCGTTGGTAGGCCTTCGGTAATTGAGGTCATCACCAGCAGATCCAGCCCTTGGTAAAAACGTGGCATATCGTGGACTGGCCCGAAGCATATCACTTTATGCGGTGCAATCTGATAGCGCTGCATTAACTCGGCAATCTCAGGCTGCTCTGCCTCTACGCCCTTACCCGCCAGATGAAAGACCACTGGAAGCGCTTGCAGCTTCGCGATCATGGCAAATAAATACTCGAAACCTTTGGCAGCATGGTAGCGTCCGGCAAATCCAATCACCATCGGCGTGTGACGCTCGGCTTGAGTATGAAAGTCTTGCAGTGTAATTCCGTTGGGAATTACACTGCCGCGTGCCGAGTGAAACCCAAATTGTTGATGCTGCTGAGCCGCGGCATGCGCACAATATACAATGGCCTCGGGGCGAGCCGAAAGACGACGACTAAGCAGTAAAGCCAGTTTGGTGCTGTTTGACTCATCTTTGAGCGCAGCCAAGGAGTGATGAATTCCCCATACAACGGGTGGATGCGACGCCCCACCCAAACAGGCCAGCGAGACCAGCACATTGGCATGATACATCCAGCACTGGATCACCGCCGGCTGAAGCGCTTTGATCTGCCGGCGCAACTGTAGCAAACAAGACAAAGTATTGATGCCGTTCCAGTGCAATGCCTTTACCGATGCACAACGATCTAGTGCAGCTTGATAAGTATCATTGACCCGCATCAGCGCGATCACATGATGTTCGTGCTCGGGCTGTGCCTGAATCAGACGCGAGAGCATGCTCTCTGCGCCACCCAGCGCAGAAAAGTTTGTAATAACATGCAACACCTTCATGCGCTGCCTCTCCTAAATCAGGGCCAGATAGGCCTGTGTAATGGCATCCAAGCCATAGACCTGTTCTGGATGTTGAGCCCGATCTGTCTGGATGTCGCCCTGTAAAACCCTAAACAGTGCATCGCTCAGTGCCGCCTGATCCTGATTGGGCACCAAAACACCATAGCGCCCCTGCTCCAGAATTTCACGTGGCCCACTCGGACAATCGGTCGACACAATATTGAGCTTTAAAGCCAATGCCTGAATCAGCGCACCGGGTAATCCTTCCCATTTTGAGCTCATCACATACACATCGGCCTTGGCCATGTATGCAAATGGATTGGCACGAAAGCCCGGCAGTGCCACATATTGTTGAAGCCCTAAAGTATGAATCAGGCTCTCTAACTCAGCGCGCTGCTCACCTTCGCCCAGAATAAAGAGATGTGCCGGCGTGCGCTGGATCAGCTGAGCAAACGCATGCAGCAACAGCGGATAATTTTTGGCTTCGGTTAATCGCCCAGCCGCCACAATCACAGGTATGCTACGCTCGGGCTGAAACCAAGGCTCTTCAACTGTTGCTTGGGCCAGTTGGTATAGCTCCGGCGTAATCACGGGATCGTAAATCACGTGTGTTTTCGGCAAGGCAGTACCCAAATACTGCTGCATATCGTCTGCTACGCCTTGCGATACCGGAACCAAAACATCACAGCGCTGATACACCCAGCGCATCGCGCTTTGTAGTAGCCACTTTTTTAGGCCAGTACGATGTTTTAAATTCACACTGGCTGTACTGGTTTCGCGGCAAATCAGGCGTGTTTTGATACCCGATAACTGTTTTGCCCAATACACCATAATATTGGTGTGGGTCATGGTGCTAATCAGCGCATCGGGCTGTACCTGCTTGAGCCATGCCACCAATGGCCGCGTCATGTACTTCACCTGACCACAGGCCAAATCGACCAAATGCACAGCAGGAGTCAACTCAGCTTTGAGTTTGGATTTTTCGCCTGCAAGATTGACCGCAATGACGTAAGTTTCCAGTCCGGCATTGGCAAAACCATTGGCCAGCAATACTGCGGTACGTTCAGCACCGCCGCCGCCCAAAGTCGGAATGATCAAGGCTACTTTTTTCATTGCGGACGTTTCCTATACAGCACAATGTGCGTGAGTAAATACACAGCCGATACCAGATACACCAGCATCAGGGCCCAGCCTAGGCTTTCTATGCCCTTGCCTAAATACACAATCCAGTAGGCACCCGACAAAAAAAACAAGACCAGTGAAATGAGATTGCCGAGCACAAAAATACGCGAAATCCGTAACGATACCACAAGCCTCGACAGCAGCACACACGGCACATAAAACGGAATATACAGCAGCAAATACTTTAAAATATAGGCCACCTGTACCGTGCTTTCGGCACTAAAGCGACCACGCTCGAACACCAGCGCGACAATAGGCTCTACAAAAAAATACAGCGGCAACAGCAACAGCGCAAACACCACAAAGCTCAAAGCCGCCAGCTTTAATCCTTCGCGAATTCCGTGGGCAGAGTCTTTTACAATCTGCTCGGCAATATGCGGGAACAACACCGAATTGATAATAATGCCGACCAGCATCAGGCCCGTAGACACCAGTTTGGTGGCATAGTTCAAACTCGCCACCTGCCCATCGCCTAAATAACCCGCCAGATAATTTGAAATGACTGGTAATAAACCCAAAATTGCCGATGAAAACACAATCCAGAAAAAATCTTGAATCAATGGTCGATGCTTATAAAAGAGCACACTACGCGGGCGCTGCCACTGAAACGCGATCTGCCGCCGTAAGGTCAGATACTGCCCCGCCAAACGTAGCCCAAAGCCCAAATACCAGCCGCAGGTGAGCAACAGTGCCGCAGGAATCTGCTGAATGCTGAGTAGCACAATGGTGCCCAAAGGAATAAATAGCGAAAATAGATTGTTGATCAGGCTTCGTTTTTCGGCATTTAGAATGCTGTCAAAATAAGAGGTCAGACCTTGTACCACAATCATAGGCGCAAGCAGCAGGCCTATTGTGATGATTTGCTGATTTTTTTCGGGTGTGGCATGCAAAAAAAATGGCTGTAACAACACACTATATGCCACGCAAACCCCACTGAGCAGCACTAAAAACAGCAGGTTCAGCCCCATCATTTCGGAGAAAAATAGCGCTTGTGCCTGCTCAGCCTTGGCCTGCAAATAGGCAGGCATAATGGTGGCATTGATGGATGAGCCGTATAAACTGACCAGATACAGCGGAACGCTTAAGGCCAGATAAAATACGTCAATTTGACTGGATACCCCAAAGTGATAGGCCACCAGCATTTCTTTGACAAAGCCTAATGCACTAACAGCCAGACCAATTAAAAGTACCAGTGCAGACGACGACAGAAGCTTTTTATACATTGAAATCAGGTTAAATCCTGCACATACCACTGCATGGCCTGTTCAATACCTTGTGCAAATTTATGTGTCGGTACATAACCCAGTAAGTGACTAATTTTGGAGATATCCGCTTGAGAGTGTCTTACATCTCCTGCACGGAACTCCCGATGTACCGCATCTTTTGCGTATTGCACATGATTATTCGCAAGTGCATTACGAATTGCCTCAAACAACTGATTGAGCGTGGTACGGTCACCAACTGCCACGTTGTACACCTGATTCTTGGCCGCTTCTGATGAGGTGGTTGCAGCCAACAGATTGGCTTGTACTGTATTTTCAATAAAGCAGAAATCGCGACTGGTTTCGCCATCACCGTTGATAAACACATCTTGGCCCTGAATCATGGCTGCAGTCCATTTTGGAATAACCGCCGCATAGGCACCATTTGGATCTTGGCGCTGACCAAAGACGTTAAAATAACGCAGGCCGATACACTCAAAGCCATAACTACGTGCAAAGACATCGGCATAGATTTCATTAACATACTTGGTAACCGCATAGGGTGAAAGTGGCTTACCAATATTGTCTTCAACTTTAGGTAATGCGGGGTGATCACCATAGGTAGAGCTACTGGCAGCATAGGTAAAGCTTTTCACATGCGCATCTCGAGCCGCGACCAACATATTTAAAAAGCCGCCAATATTGACACTATTGGTGGTAATCGGATCGTCTAATGAACGTGGTACAGAACCGAGTGCAGCCTGATGTAAAACGTAATCGACGCCCGCACATGCCGCATGACAGGTGTGCAGATCGCAAATATCACCTTCAATAAAACGAAAATTGGCCCACTGTTCAGCGCTGACCAAGCCTTGAACTTCATCTAAATTGTGCTGATGCCCTGTGGCAAAGTTATCTAGCCCCACCACACGCTGGTTTAATTTCAGCAAGGTTTCGAGCAGATTTGAACCAATAAAACCTGCAACCCCTGTCACCAACCATGTGCTGGGTGTCGCTTTGAGCGACGTACACAGATCTTGATAAGCCGTCATGATGATCTCTCCACTTAACCGCACTACAACTTACAAACGGATATCCGACTGCGCGTGATCCAGTACATATTTTAAATCGTAGACCACATGATTGGCACGTCCTAATGCATGAATCGCTTCACTGCCCATCGCTTTAAACTGATCATGGGCGACCGCTAAAATAATCGCATCGTAATGACCTTGCTCAGGCTGGGCCACCAGATCAATCGCGTATTCATGACGCGTTTCTTCAGCATCTGCCCACGGGTCGTAAATATCGACCTGCATATTGAAGTCTTTTAGCTCCGTCACGATATCAACAATTTTGGTATTACGAATATCGGGACAGTTTTCTTTAAAGGTCAGGCCCAAAATCAGTACCTTGGCATCTTCAATCTGGATGCGCTTTTTGTTCATGGTTTTGATGAGCTGATTGGCCACATACATGCTCATGTTGTCGTTTAAACGACGGCCTGCCAGTATAATTTCAGGGTGATACCCAATGGCCTGTGCCTTGTGGGTCAGGTAATACGGATCGACCCCGATACAGTGGCCCCCAACCAAGCCCGGACGAAACGGTAAAAAGTTCCATTTGGTGCCTGCAGCTTTAAGTACTGCTTCGGTGTCGATGCCCATTTTATTAAAAATAATCGCCAATTCATTAATCAGGGCAATATTGACATCACGCTGGGTGTTTTCAATGACCTTGGCTGCCTCAGCCACCTTGATACTTGGTGCCTTATGGGTGCCAGCTTCAATAATCAACCGATACACCGCATCGACATAATCTGCAATTTCAGGGGTAGAACCCGCCGTGATTTTTAAAATATTGGTCACACGGTGCGCTTTATCGCCAGGATTGATACGCTCGGGGCTATAACCCGCAAAAAAATCCTGATTGAAGCTTAAACCCGACACTTGCTCTAAAATCGGCACGCAGACATCTTCGGTTGCGCCTGGAAATACCGTCGACTCATACACCACCACATCGCCTTTTTTAAGTGCGCGACCAATGGTTTGTGACGCTTTGATGAGCGGTGTGAGGTCGGGCTGTTTAAACTGGTCAATCGGGGTGGGTACAGTCACAATAAAGAAATTGCAATCTTGCAAATCTGAGACATCGCACGAATAGTGCAAATGCTTGGCCTGTTGCAGCTCATCTGCACTGACCTCAAGCGTATGGTCTTGCCCCTGCTGTAGCTCGCTGATGCGTTTTTGATGGATATCAAACCCGACGACAGCAACATGCTTGCCAAACTCGACGGCCAGCGGTAAGCCCACATAGCCCAAACCAATGATAGCAATACGAAGATTTTGAAGATCTAGAGGCATGCAAGACGACATAAACGTTGATTATTCTGTGAATAGATGCAGTTATTCTACAACATTCTCCCTATCGGAATGTGTCATTTTTTTCGTTATACTTTTATTAGAGATTTTTAATAATAACAAGAAATATAAAGCAGAATTTACAATTGCGAAGCAAAGCACTTTTTTGTAAATCTACGTAAATTTAATCACAATTAACATAAAAATATTTTTAAAAATTAATATCTTAACAATGTTGATATATGTAAAATAAAAATCAATAAAGTATAGGATTACTTTATGATTATAGAGGGTTTCGCATTGAAAGCTGAATTTGAGTTTTTGGTAAAATTGACACAATCCAATTCTCTGGATGTGAGATTAGCTGCAATCGGTGCGATAGCCAAAACCACCGAGCATAAAGCATTTGTCATTAGTACCTTATCTAACATCATCAAATTTGGTAGTGCAAAAGAAAAATGTGCAGCAATTCAGGCACTCGGTGAACTAGGAAGCCAAGATGCGATACGCATTTTGGTGGATGAAATACAAACCCCAAATAACCACTCTATTAAAAAATTAGCTATAACCGCTTTGGGTGAGGCGATAAAAAAGATGGAGGTAAATGAATTACAAGAGGACAAAACAGGCCATGAACAAAAACTAAGATTAAGAGTTATGTAGGTATTACTTGCCTAATCAATTGTAAGATCAAAGTAAGTATTACTTATGACAAACCACTAAGTGGTACCTCATATTATTAGAATAATAAGATTCCTAAACAGCAATAATTCGTGTATATCTATGCGTGTATTTAGGTACATATATCAATTATAGGTTTAACATGACAACTAAAATCTTACCTGTCATTATGGCAGGTGGTAGCGGCACCCGCCTATGGCCCTTGTCACGCACACAATATCCGAAACAATTTTTAAAACTCTCTCCAGATGGCTACACGTTATTACAAGCCACCCTTTTACGTTTAAAAAATCTTGATTGTGCAGACCCAATTCTGATCTGTAACGAAGAACATCGCTTTTTGGCCGCAGAGCAAATGCGCGAAATTGGCATAACCGCCAAAATTATTTTGGAGCCTGAAGGTAAAAATACAGCGCCCGCGATTACGCTGGCGGCACTGTACCAGACCCAACAAGCAAAAGACTCAGATACCATCATGCTGGTGTTAGCAGCAGATCATGTAATTACTGAGCAAGCGCAATTTGAACACAGTATTATGCAAGCGCTAGAACTTGCAAAACACGACAAACTGGTCACCTTTGGTATTGTGCCTACACATGCCGAAACCGGCTATGGCTATATCGAAAAAGGTAATGCAGCACTCAATGGTTTTCAGGTACAGCGCTTTGTAGAGAAGCCCGATGCCGCCACAGCCGAGCAGTATTTAGAGAGCAAGAAATTTCTGTGGAACAGCGGCATGTTTATGTTTAAAGCCGATGTTTATTTAAACGAACTGCAAAATTATGCGCAAGATATCTACAGTTCGTGCGTTACTTCAATGCAAGACACCAAAGCAGATCTAGATTTTGTCCGGATTGATAAAGAGGCTTTTAAACAGTGCCGTTCTGAATCGATTGACTATGCTGTGATGGAACAAACCCAAGATGCAGTGGTGGTGCCACTCGATGCCAACTGGAACGATGTCGGCTCTTGGTCTGCGCTGTGGGATATTCAAAATAAAGACGATCAAGGTAATGTGATTCAGGGTGATGTAATTACTGTAAAAAGCCAAAATAACTATGTCTTTAGCGAAAGCCGCTTGGTGAGCTTACTTGGCGTTGACAATCTGGTCGTGATTGAAACCAAAGATGCCATACTGGTTGCAGACAAATCTAAAGTACAAGACATTAAAAAGATTGTTGAAACTATTAAAGAACAAGGGCGTACCGAGCATTTCTGTCATCGCGAAGTATACAGACCATGGGGCAAATACGACAGTATCGACCATGCAGAACGCTATCAGGTAAAAAGAATTACAGTGAAACCTGGCCAGAAACTTTCGATCCAGATGCACCATCATCGCTCTGAACATTGGATTGTGGTGAATGGCACCGCTAAAATTCATAAAGGAAAAGAGTCATTTCTACTCACAGAAAATCAGTCGACTTATATCCCTTTAGGCGAGATTCACGCGCTTGAAAATCCAGGTAAAGTTCAGCTTGAACTAATTGAAGTGCAATCGGGTTCTTATTTGGGCGAAGACGATATTGTAAGATTTGAAGATCTTTACGGTCGTTGTTAAACAACAGTTAACCTATTCAAGCCGCGCGAAATGCTCGGCTTGAATAATTTTAAACTATTGCATCGATTCTTTTTTGGCAACCCATTTCTGCTGAACATACTGCTCAATTTCAGTGTGAAAGCGCTGATTGGAAAACTTTAAAGCCTGATTACGGCAGTTTTCTGGCAAAAATAAATCACAATTCCGCTCAAAATCTTCAACTGCCGTAATCACACTTGAGACTTCCTGCTTATTAAAAAAAGCGCCCGTTGGATTTGCAGAGTGAATCGAATTGATGGTTTCTAATGCCCCACCTTTACCAAAAGCAATCACGGGTGTGCCGCATGCTTGAGACTCAACAGGTGTAATACCAAAATCTTCTTCCGCTGCAAATACAAAGGCTTTAGCACGCTGCATGTGATCTTGCATCACGCTGTTCGGTTGATACCCTAAAATTTCGATATTAGATGTCGCTTTAGACTTGATTTTTTGCATATCTGGGCCATCCCCAATCACGACCAATCTTTTATTTGGCATATGGGAAAAAGCTTCAACAATTAGATCAATTTTCTTATAAGGCACCATACGTGAAGCGGTAAAGTAAAAATCATCTTTGTTTTCACGTAGTGTAAAGCGATCTGTATCTACAGGTGGATAAATCACATCTGCTTCGCGGCCATATACCTTATGAATACGACGCGCAATAAATTTAGAGTTTGCAACAAAGTGATCTACCCCATTGGCGGTGCGGTAGTCCCACATCCGAATTTTGTGTAATAACCAACGTACAATAATGGCTTTTATGCCCTTGGTGAGCCCCAACTCACGTAAATACTGATGCTGTAAGTCCCATGCATAGCGTATAGGCGAGTGAACATAGCTAATGTGCAGTTGGTCTGGCCCCGTAAGCACACCTTTGGCTACTGCATGGCTACTCGATAAAATCACATCGTAGGCAGAGACATCTAACTGCTCAATGGCTAAAGGCATAAATGGAAGATAATTGCGGTATTTTGTTTCAGCTTTAGGAAATTTTTGAATAAATGTTGTTTGGGCGTGTTTACCTAAAAAATGCTGTCGACTTTCATCGCTTAAAAAATCAATCACAGCAAATAGGTCTGATTTTGGGAAAACTTTTAATATTTCAGTCATTACGCGCTCAGCACCCGCATAGGTGACAAGCCAATCTGCAACTAAAGCTGTTTTTGGTTCTGTTATCATAGGAAGCTCTTACTCATCCATAATTTTGTAAAAAAATTGAATTTTTGAAGTTAGCAAGTATATACCATTTATATTCCGATAGGATTTCATTATAATTCGAGGTAATTAAAATCTCGTTTAATAAAATTGTATGTTAAATCAACAAAATAAAGTAATTTTCGATACACGTTGGTTTGGAGAGCATGGTATCGGGCGTTTTGCGACAGAAGTTTATGACGAAGATTTCTTTCAGCCAATAAAATTAAAAGGCAACCCTGTATCAATTTTTGATGTTATTAAGCTTACTATATATTTGTTTTTTAATAAAAATTTCTTTTTTTCACCAGGTTTTAATGCACCTTTTTTCTTTTTACATCGAACAGCAATTACTATCCATGATCTCAACCATATAGATGTAGATGCCAATACATCCTTTTTAAAGAAACTCTATTACAACATTGTTCTTAAACGGGCATGTAGAAAAGCTGCACTGATATTTACCGTCTCTGAGTTTTCAAAAGGCAGAATTGTAGACTGGTCGGGTATCAATCCAGATAAGGTGAAAGTGGTATATAACGGTGTATCGAGTGCTTTTCATCAAGATGTGCAGCCCTACCTACCGGGTTTTCCGTATATTTTTATAGTGGGTAATCGAAAGCTACATAAAAATGAAGACCGAGCTTTAAGAGCTTTTGCACAGGCAGATATAGATAAAAATATCCATGTATTATTTTCGGGTAAACCTTCTGATCAATTAGTAAATACAGCGAAAGAGCTTCAAATTGAAGATCGAGTTAAGTTTCTCGGGCGATTAAGTGAAGATGAGCTGGCATCTACCTACAAAGGCGCACTCTGCCTACTTTTTCCATCACTTTATGAAGGTTTTGGGCTTCCTGTAATTGAAGCGATGGCATGTGGAACACCTGTAATTACTTCGAATACGACTTCACTATTTGAAATAGGCCAAGGATCAACAATACAAATCGACCCAAATCAAATCAAAGAAATTATTAATAGCATTGAGGATCTTATAAAAGATTCAGCTATAAGAGAAAAAATAATAAATTATGGATATCAGAGAGCAAAAAATTACGAGTGGGAAACCTCAAAAAAACAAACTAAAAATAGTTTAAATGAATATATAGTATGAATAAGCCATGAAGAATTTAATGAGTTTTTTTTATTCTCTAATATTGATATCAATGATAGCATTTCCAAAATCTGGATTTGCAATTGGCAGCACTCCAATCAACTCTATTACTTTGTTAATCATACTTCTTTTCCCAATTTTATTATTATCTTATCTTAACAATATTAATTATAAAAATTTCTTAAATTATAGTGATATATACTTTATAATGCTGCTTCCATTTTATTTTGTTTTTTTTACAATTACACTATCGAATGGTTTTGAAGAGTTGTCATCTTATTTAGGATTTATCTTTTCTTTAATCGTATCACCATTATTTTTCTTATTTTTATTTAAGTTCATAGATAACAAAACCATAATTAAGAATAAAAATATTATAATTTATTGTATTAGGTTTGTTTCAATTTATGGGCTAATATTATTTTCTTATAAATTTTTAACTAACAGTTTTTTTGAAATTCCAGGATTAACTACAACTTTTGGAGCAGCCGTTGAATTAGAGGAAAAAATGAACGATAGAGGTGGAATATTTAAGTTATTTTCAACATATAATAATGGTAATTTATATGGTTTATCCGTAGGTATGCTTTTCCCACTTTATACATTTTTAGAGAAAAATAAAATTTTTATAATTATTGTTTTTTTAAGTTTGATATTAACATTCTCCAGAACAATCTGGTTTATTTTATCAATATATTTTATATATCATGCAATTTTCATGTCTAAGTTCAACCCCATTAAAATTATTATTGGTGTTTTATCACTATTATTATTTGGAATTATTATTAATCTAACTTTATCATTTTTAGGTTATAACTCTAATTTTCTATTTGATACCTCCTTAGGTGGTAGAGCTGACTCACTAAAAGAGCTATCTTTTGAATTATATTCAACTAAACCATTTATTAATACTTCTGAAATTCCATATTTAACTATACTATATAGTTTAGGAGTTATTGGAATTCCTCTTTTTCTTATGTATTTTTCAAATATAATTATAAATTTTAAATTACTTTTAAGCTCTAAGAACTCAATTAGAAAATCTGCAACATTAGGGAGTATATTATACTTTTTTGCATGTTTTTCTGATGCAGCTATTATCTACATACCAGTTTTTATTATATTTATGTTTGTTACATTTTTATCCTTAAAACCCGAGAAATGATATCATATCTAAAGCCCAGTCTTTTTCCGGATGTGGTCGGTTTCGAGCTGAATCCAGAGATCCAAAGCGGTTCTTGCGATCTTAAAAATGGTACAGGTTTCAGATTTATTCTGGCATTCTTTGTAGTAGTCCAGAGCTTTGTGGGGAAGATCATTGGAGTATGGATTAAGCATAACAGCAGCTAGTAAATTTTTTATAGTGTATAGCTAAACAAGTTGTTTACACTACAACTATTAAATAAATAAGTTTATATATATCAATATGTTAAATCTTAAAAAATGTAGTGTAAAATGATCATTCAGCTATAAAATAAATTCAGATAAAACTAATGCTTAATTAGTTAAGCATTAGTTTTTATAAGAGATTTAAATAAATAAAAACTTTAAATATCTTATTGCTCTTGAAAATTGAAATCTTCGAACTCTATTAAAAAATACTAAAAATATAGATAATTTCACAAAAATTAGTTTATTAGAATAGAATTTTCTTGTTATTAAAATTCTGTTTCTTACTGAGTAATAGTCTGCAATCTGACTTTTACCTTTATTTGTTGAAGCACCATGGGCATGAAAAACTATACTCTGAGATGCTATACCAATTGAGAAATCATTTTCTCTAGCTCTATTACAATAATCAATTTCCTCGTAATATAAAAAATAATCTTCACATAACAGACCAACATTTTCTAAACAATCACGAGATATAAGCAATGATGCACCAATTACGTAGTCAATTTTTTCTTCAAATTCTTTTTCATTAATAGCATCATTAATCTTAAGATCACTACCAATTTCTTTCGTAGTACAAAGCCAGGGATTAATTATACCACCTACACCCTGTACATTACTTTTGTTTTCCAACTCTACTAATCTTGAACCTACAACTCCATAATTATTATTTTCTAAAAACTTATGAAGCATAAATTTCAAACTATCACTTTGAACGACTGTATCATTATTTAAAATCCAAACATATGACATTCTCTCAAACTTCAAAGCAAAATTAATACCAATATTATTTCCACCAGCATAACCATAATTTTTAAAATTTTTAATAAAATAAAATTTCTTATCAATCTTGTATGTTAAAGTTTCATCTTCATTTAATGAAATATAATCATTACCATAAAAATCACTTAAATAATTCTCTATTTGTTTAATAGAATTCACATCAGAGTCATTATCACAAACAATAATTCTAATATTATTAAAGTCATCTAAATTAACTAAACTTTTTAAACAAGCTATAGTTTCTTTAGCAGAATTCCAATTCAATACAACAATATATATCATTACCAACACTCAATTAATTTATTTATATGAATCAACAACTTTACTTGATAAATCATCATAAGTTGTAACAATGCTATCTCTAGGAGTTGCATTATTTTGCTCAATCATAATCTTTAATTTTGCTAGTGTTGTAAAACGATAAACGCACATTAATAAAGATAAGACTAAACCATAGAAACCATCCTTATATCCACTTTTTAAAATAAATCTATAAATAAACTCTCTAATACAAGCATATATTACTATTAAAAATGACGACTGTTTTCTTTTATCAAATAATTGTTTAGCCTCAACCGTTGTATATTTATTTAACTTTTCTAAAAAATGTTCAATATCAATATAATTAAAATGCCATATACATGTTTCATTATTTTTTAAAGTTATTATTCTTGCTTGATCAGAAATATTTACAAAATTATGTATAGTACTTCCATATGTCATCATACTTTTTTTGAAAAATCTCATTTGAATATCATCGTGCATATTCCAGCCCGTATGTTTAATCTCATGACCAAACATAAAATTTTTTCTAGGAATCCAAATAGCATCAGCTTTATCTTCCTTTGCTATTGCTATTAACTCGTCTGACAAAGACTTTGGAATTACTTCGTCCGCATCTAAAACCACAACCCATTCATTCGATACTTGGCTTAAAGCGAATGCGCGTGCTGGTTCGGAATATCCAACTCGCTCAAAATAAAAAATTTTATTTGTATATTTTTTTGCTATTTCTACAGTTTTATCATCACTATACATATCTACTAAAATGATTTCATCTACCCAACTAAGTGATTGAAGACATTTTTCAATGTTTTTTTCCTCATTGAGTGTATTTATTAATGCTGAAATTTTCATTTTATAACCTTCAATTTTAACTCAGTAAATGCTTCGCGCCAGTATTTAAATGGACTATTTCCTGTTTTCAATATAACACAGAACATTGAGAAACAGATTATTAGCTCTACCAAAATATTTGCCAAAACAGCACCATAATTAGATAGAAATTTCACAAAAAAGACAAAAACAAAAACATTGACTACAGATGAATACATAATAATCTTACTGAATGCTTTTTCTAAACCAGCAGGAATCATAATTAAATTTGCAAATATTATAGCCAACATTACTAATATTGGTAATGGCGAAAATAATTTTAGCAAATACCCAGCTTCTTCAAACTCAGAACCAAATAATAAATTTACAATAAAATTGGATAAAACAAAAATAATAAAACTTCCAGTAGAAAATAAAGCTAGTAATATATATATAATTTTCATTGTTGAAGCTAATGCATTAGCTTTATCTTCATGAAACATCCTAACTTGATTTGGAAAAAAAGCATTACTAATCGGAGAACATAGACTAATTGAAGCTCGTATAAGCTTTTCAGCTATATAGTAATTTGCGACCAAAGAAGGAGGTAGCATTAAACCAAGGAAAAAAGTATTACAACTTAAATATAGATTTCCAAAAATATTTGGAATAAAAATAATCCAACTATATTTTAACTGTTTTATAAAAAAATCTTTTTCAGATATTTTCTTTTCAGAAAATTTAAATATTTTTAGTAACTTAGGTATTAATATAAATCCAGCTAATAAACCACCTGCTGATTGAAGAAAAACTGCCCAATATATATCAGCTTCAGTTTTAACACACAGCAGCAATAAAATAAATAGCAATACTCTAGATAAAATCTGAATAAAACTCACATATTTTAATTGCTCTAAACCCTGAAATAACCATTGCGGATAAATGATATTCCCTATTACAGCAGTACATGCTAACAAATATAAGATTAAATCATTTCCAATACGTTCGAAAAATAATCCTGACAGATATAATATAAAAATTAAAACACTCGAGAGAATAATTTTTATAATTGTTACAGTACCCCAGATTTCAAAAAGTTTATTATTATCATTTCTATAAACTGCTACATCTTTAGCAGCGCTCAAATTAAATCCAAAATCACTTAAAATCAGAAGTATTTGCGAAATAGCCATCGCAAATACTACTTTTCCTAAACTATCAGCACCTAAAACTCTTGCTAAGTAAGGTAAAGCCAATAACGGAAGTACTAAATTGATTAATTGTACCAATGTTAATGATATAGCATTTTCTGTTATCTTATTTAGTTTCATAACTTATTCGTCATTTTTTAACTCATGAAAGAAATTAGCTTTTTCATCTTTCTCAGTTAGCTTTATATTCAATCCTTCTTCAATAGGCCAATCAATCGCAAGATCTGGATCATTCCATACAATACTTCTTTCACATTCCTTAGAGTAGTAATTCGTGGTCTTATATAAAAACTGAGTATTATCTTCGAGTGCTATAAAGCCATGTGCAAAACCAGCAGGAATCCAAAACTGTTTGTGGTTTTCACCTGTAAGCTCAAGCCCTACCCACTCCCCAAATGTTGGTGAGTTTTCACGAATATCTACTGCCACATCCCACGCTCGGCCCTGTACCACACGTACCAGTTTACCTTGCGCATGCGGATTAAGCTGATAATGCAAACCGCGCAATACGCCTTTTTGTGAAAACGAGTGATTATCTTGTACAAATTGTGGCACATCTAAATCACGCTCAGTAAGCGCCTGCTCAAAGTTTTTTTGGTTAAAACTTTCCATAAACCAGCCACGGTCATCACCAAATACACGCGGCTCTAAAATGAGTAAACCATTGATTTTAGTTTCAATAATATTCATTACGACAATATCCAGTGTAGTTTATATGCAAGGCATCATGTTGATTTAGATAATGACTTGATTACATTTATTTTGAATGTTCTTGATGCAATTTTAACAAGTACTGACCATATCCAGTTTTCTTAAAAAATTCACCACGTGCTTTAAGTTGGTTTAAATCGATCCAGCCATTGTTAAAAGAAATCTCTTCTAAACTGGCAACTTTTAAACCCTGACGATGCTCAATGGTTTGTACAAACTGACTCGCTTCAATCAGTGAATCATGTGTACCTGTATCTAGCCATGCAAAACCTCGGCCAAGTACTTCTACATTTAGCGCTTGTTGCTGTAAATAAATATTATTTACGTCGGTAATTTCAAGCTCCCCGCGATGTGATGGTTTAATATTTTTGGCAATCTCAACCACCGAATTGTCGTAAAAATATAAACCCGTCACTGCATAATTCGATTTTGGCTGCTCTGGTTTTTCTTCAATACTTAAAGCTTTACCCGATGCATCAAAATCGACCACACCAAAACGCTCTGGATCACTCACATAGTAGCCAAATACTGTTGCACCCGTCTGTTGCTCGGCTGCACGCTTGAGCTGCTGCCCAAAACTTTGACCGTAAAAAATATTGTCACCCAAAATTAGGGTGACATTATCTTGACCAATAAACTCTTCGCCCAAAATAAATGCTTGAGCAAGCCCGTCAGGAGACGGTTGAACTTTGTAAGAGAGTTTGATTCCAAGTTCTTCCCCCGTACCTAAAAGTTTTTCAAAATTTGGTAAGTCTTCTGGGGTAGATATAATTAAAATTTCACTAATCCCTGCCAGCATAAGTACAGACAGTGGATAATAAATCATGGGTTTGTCATAAATTGGGAGTAGCTGTTTTGATGTACCCATGGTAATTGGATACAAGCGTGTGCCAGAGCCGCCCGCTAAAATAATCCCTTTACGGTTTGTTTGTGTCATGGGAGAAGTTCCTCTAATACTTGTGTTACACCTTGCTGCCAGTGAGGAAGATGCAATTTAAAATTTTGTTCTAGCTTGTTGGTGTTTAAACGTGAATTAAGCGGGCGTTTTGCCGGTGTTGGGTATGCCGATGTTTCAATGGGATTTACTTTATTTAAAGCTAAAACTTGTCCTGCATGTCGTGCATGTGCAAAAACAAATTGAGCGTAATCATGCCATGTGGTTTCACCTTTTGGCGCCAAATGATAATGACCATGCAGATTTTGTTTTTCAGTTTCAGATTGTAAGGTGTAATAGCGAATCGCTTGAGCCGTAACATCAGCAATCAGTGCTGCGCCTGTAGGCACCCCAACCTGATCATGAATGATACTCAGCTCTTCTTTGGTCTGAGCCAGTTTGAGCATGGTTTTTATAAAGTTATTGCCTCGTGCGGCATATACCCAGCAGGTACGAAAGTTTAAAAACCGAACATTGCTCTGTTCAAGTGCTAACTCGCCTTCACGTTTGGTGAGGCCATAGTAATTCACTGGTGAGGTTTGATCATCTTCATTCCATGGAGTAATACCTTCTCCACTAAAAACATAGTCAGTCGAGTAATGAATCAACAGTGCATGATGCTTTTTGCACTCACTAGCCAAATGCTTCACTGCTTGCGCATTGATAAGCTGTGCCTGTTGCTGATCAGATTCGGCTTTATCAACTGCAGTATATGCGGTGGCATTCACGACGATATCTGGATTAATTTTATCAAACACATCAGAAATGGCAGCAAAATCTGCAACATTGCCACTGAAGCCTTCAGATGACATATTACGATCAAGTGTAACCACTTCGCCAAGCGGTTGGAGTGCGCGTTGCAACTCCCATCCAACTTGACCATTTTTTCCAAGCAACAGTATTTTCATAGTTTCACGCAACTTAATTCATCTTTTCGGTGGTTGTATACTGTTGCTGAATCCAGTTTTGATATTCACCACTTTGAATATGCTGTACCCAGTCTTGATTGTTTAAGTACCACTGCACTGTTTTTCTAAGGCCTGTCTTAAAGCTTTCTTGCGGCACCCAGCCTAAATCTTGCTGGATTTTACTTGCATCAATCGCATAGCGCAAATCATGTCCCGGACGATCTGTCACATAAGTGATCAGGTCCTGATAACGTGCTAAAGCTTCAGGTTTGTTTGGAGCAAGCTCTTCTAAAAGTTCGCAAATTGCTTTTACCACATCAATATTTTTTTGCTCGTTGTGACCGCCAATGTTGTAAGTTTCACCCACTGCTGCTTCTGTGACTACTTTATAAAGTGCGCGGGCATGATCTTCTACATACAACCAGTCACGAATTTGTGTACCATTTCCATATACAGGTAGTGGCTTACCCGCCAGTGCATTTAAAATCACCAGCGGAATGAGTTTTTCAGGGAAATGGAACGGCCCATAGTTGTTTGAACAATTGGTGAGTACAACTGGTAAGCCGTACGTACGGTACCATGCTCTAACCAAGTGATCCGAACTGGCTTTACTGGCAGAGTAAGGTGAACTTGGAGCATAAGGTGTTGTTTCTAAAAACAGATCTTCTGTACCTTCTAAATCGCCATACACTTCATCTGTTGAAATATGATGAAATCGAAATGCTTGTTTTTTATTTTGATCTAGTTGATTCCAGTAATGGCGTGCTGCCTCAAGTAGTTGGTAGGTACCAATAATATTGGTTTCAATAAACGCCGCAGGGCCAGTAATTGAACGGTCGACATGCGATTCAGCAGCTAAATGCATCACAGCATCGGGTTGGAAATTTTCAAATAATTCATCTAAAGCAGCACGATCACAAATATCGGTTTGTGAAAATGTGTACCGTGGATGATGTGCGACTGAAGCAAGTGACTCTAAGTTGCCTGCATAGGTGAGTTTATCGACATTTAATACTTCGTTTTCTGTATTTTCAATAACATGACGAATAACGGCTGAACCAATAAAACCCGCGCCACCTGTAATTAATATTTTCATATATTTCCTGTAATACGACTTAAATGCTTGATCTATCAGTTGGTTGATTCATCTTATGGAAGAAATCGTCTTTATCTATGTTTAAAATAGAATATGTTTATGACATATTTGATAAAAACCGTTATCTGGCCTTTATCTCTTTAAAAAATTTAATTTACAACTTAAATTCATATTTAACTTAGCCGCAAATAATAGCTTCGATTTCAAGGTTTTTAAATAGAAAACTTCAAGCATTTAAAGCAATTTTCTCAAGCATGAGCACTATAGTTGTAAAAAAGTAAAAAATGACGAGAGAAGATCATTTTGCCAATAGTGTGAAGGCTTTTTCGTTCAGACTCATTTTTTCGCTAAACATACAAACTTAAGTTGAAAACGCTATAACTCTCATAAATTATGGTCTAGAATGTCGCGTTATAACGACATTTTAAAATATCACGCTAAAGCTTACAATCTAAGGGTTTCAATGTGAAGTATAAAAGCACTTTACTTTTTTTATCGTCCTGTTTTATAGGTTTATCAGGTTGTGCCGTTACTTCAGGTTTGCAAACACACGACATACCTGAACAAGGCACTTATGTAACCGATCAGGGCGCTCAGGTTTCAATTGTACAGCTCAACCAAACCAATTTGCCTAAACTACAGCCCGCTGAAAATATTCGCTATCAATCGGATATTGCAGCTTTATTTAGAACATCACACCAGTTATACCGCTTAAGAGCAGGTGATGTTTTATCTATACAGCTTTGGGCCTATCCTGAAATTACACCTCCTCTTCAAGATGGAAATAACATTAAAGGCATTGGTTACCCTATTGATAGTAATGGGAGTATCTACTTACCCTTAATTGGAAAAGTACAAGCACAGGGTAAAAGTGTTTCCGAGCTGACTCAGCACCTCCGCTCCAGATTTGCTCAGTACTTAAAAGCGCCAGATGTCGTGGTTCGTGTACTCTCTTATGAAGGTAGCCGTTACTTTGTAAATGGCCAAGTCATGAAAAGCGGACAATATACCTTAAATGATCAGCCAATCAGTATTTACACAGCGCTCAGTATGGCCGGTGGCGTAAATACCGAAACAGGTGACAATACCTCTATTCAGCTCATTCGTAATGGTAAAACCTTCGATTTAAATGCAATAAGCCTAGAAAAACAGGGTTATTCTTTACACAATTTATTGATTCAACCCAACGATACGATTTTTGTAAATACCAAACAAAATCAGAAACTTTACGTGATGGGTGAGTCGAACAAAAGTCAAGCACTTGCTTTACGCGATCAGGGCATGACTTTAAGTGATGTACTGGGTGAAAGCGAAGGGATTAACCCATATTCGGCTAGTGCTGCCCGAATTTACGTGATGCGTACGAACTTACAAGATCGTACGTCAAAGCTGTATCATTTAGATTTGTCTAACCTCGGCAACTTGGCTTTGGCCAATCAGTTCCAGATGCAAAAAAATGATATTGTGTATATCGATGCAACGGGCCTGACTCGCTGGCAACGTGTGATTGGGCAAATCGTTCCATTCGCAAGCGCAATTTATTCATTTAAGATTCTTGGAAATAACTAAAATGCAAATCCAAAATGTTTTGGTCATTTGTGTGGGTAATATTTGCCGCAGCCCGATGGCCGAATATCTGCTAAAACAAAAGCATCCTGAGTTACATATAGAATCGGCCGGTATTTCTGGTTTGACTGGCCATAGTGCAGATGATAAAGCCATTCAATGTATGGATGCCTTAAATATTGATATGCGCAACCATGTGGCACGTAAGTTGAATGCAGAGATGATCAAGAAAGCCGATCTTGTGCTAGTCATGAGCAATAATCAGCAAAAGCACATTGAGCAGACTTGGCCATTTGCCAAGGGCAAAACCTTTCGACTTGGGCATTGGAAAGGGCAGAATGTACCCGACCCATATCAGCATGATCAGGCCTTTTTTGACCAAACTTGTATCAACATTCAGTCGTATGTCGCGGACTGGGCATCACATCTATAATTTGAAGAAGTAACATCGACACTATGAGCCAAAATTCAAATACCAATGAAGACACAATCGATCTAAAAGAGTTGCTCTTCTCCTTAATTGCACAATGGAAATTGATTGCCGTCTGCACCTTATTCTGTCTTATTTGCGCCCTTCTTTATCTGCGGGTTTCTCCAAGTATTTATGCGACAGATGCCATGATACAAGTTGAAGACAGTAAAAGCGCTGCATCTCAAGCACTTTTAGGCGAGCTTGGAAACATCGCTGGTGGTGCAGGTCAAAAATCCCCAGCAGACGCTGAGATTGAAATTTTAAAGTCCAGATTAGTGCTTGGTAATGTTATTCAAAATTTAAATTTAAATATTCAAATAACAGATACCCAAGATACACTTCTTCACCGACTGTTTAATGGTGATAATACTCAAATCGATTACTCACACAAAGGCGTAGAATATAAAGATCCAACACATGCTTTCTTTATTCAACGTTTAGATGTACCTGAGTACTATCTTGATAAACCCTTAAACTTAGAATTTAAACCTCAAACGCAGCAATTTAGTTTGAGCTATAAGGATATGCCTGTTTTTGAAGGCACGTTAAACAAAGAGAATATTCTTAAAGATGCTAAAGGCACATGGCAGGTACGAATCGACAGTCAAGTACCTTTTAATCGTACTTTTATACTTCGTCGTTTATCTGTCCCGACAGCAGTGAAAGAACTCACTCAAAACTACGCAGTGGCTGAAAAAGGCAAACTCACTGGTGTAGTGGGGCTCACTTACCAAGGCCAAGATCCTGTACATATTACGCAAGTACTCAACAATATTTTAACGGTGTACCATGCGCAAAATATCGAGCGTAAGTCTTTAGAGGCACAGCAAACGCTAAGCTTTCTAGACAAACAATTGCCAGAACTTAAAAAGCAGCTTGAAGAGTCTGAGCTTAAGTTTAATAAATTCCGTGAACAATACAATACAGTTGATGTCACACAGGAATCTGAACTGTTCTTGAAGCAAAATATTGCACTCGAAACTACAAAAATCGAGCTCAAACAAAAACAAGCCGAACTTGCAGCAAAATATACCAGTGATCATCCACTCATGGCTGAAATCAATGCTCAGCTCGATGCTGTGAATAAAAAGTCTGCCGAGTTAAATGCCACGATTAAAAGACTACCAGAGTTACAGCGCCAGTATCTGCAATATTATCGTGATGTAAAGGTCAATACGGAACTCTATACCAATTTACTCAATAACTATCAGCAGCTTAAAGTTGCGAATGCAGGTGAGATTGGCAATGTACGAGTGATCGATACCGCAATCGAACCTGTGAAACCAATTAAACCTAAGAAATTAATTGTGTTAATTTTATCTCTTTTTGTGGGGGGTTTTATTGGTGTACTGATTGCATTGATGCGTAAAATGCTCCGTACAGGCATTAAAGACTCTGCACAAATCGAAAATGAACTCGACCTGCCTGTGTATGCAACGGTACCCCGCTCGCCTATTCAGGAAAGTCGAATCAAATTGCTTAAAAAGAATAAAAGTATTCCAATTTTATCGATTAAAAACAGCGACGATATTGCAATTGAAAGCTTGCGTAGTATGCGTACCGCTATTCACTTTGCTTTGGCAAATGCAAAAAATAATTTGATTATGATTGCAGGCCCAGCGCCTGAAGTAGGTAAGTCGTTTGTTTCGGTGAACTTGGCGGCGATATTGGCACAGAGTAATAAACGCGTGCTGTTGATTGATGCAGACTTACGCCGTGGGTACCTAAACAAATACTTTAATGTCGAGATTAAACCTGGCTTATCGGAATATTTAAGTGATGAGGCCAGCTTTGAGTCGATCATTCATCATTCTGAAGTGGCTGGTTTAGACATGATTACTCGAGGTAAAAGCCCGGCGAATCCGTCTGAAATGCTCGGCTCTGCTAAATTTAAAGCCTTTCTTGATGAAATCATGCCGCTTTATGATCATATCTTGATTGATACGCCGCCAGTACTTGCTGTAACCGATGGTATTATCATTTCACAATATGCAGGGGTAAACCTGATCATTGCACGTCATAATAAGACGCAAATGAAAGAGCTTGAATTAACCGTAAGTCGCTTCGAACAGGCAGGCGTGAAAGTGAATGGCTTTATTTTAAATGATATCGAGAAGTCGAGTGGCGGCTATGGATACAACTATGCCTATAGCTATACCGCGGCAAAAGATGATTGATCATCTAATCTAATAAACTCAAAAAAGCCGAATCACATGATTCGGCTTTTTCGTTTAAACAACGCAAACAGTATAAAAATCCACTCGTTTTTTTTTACAAACATTATATGCTAAACGGATGCATGCTAAGATCACATGTATTTTCAACATGATCAAATAAACATCTTTTTTGGAACATTGTATGAGTAAAGCCTTACCCGTTGCTGTCGCTATCATTTTAGGCGGTGCTGCACTTATTCCTGTTTATTACGCGACTCAGCATCCTGCAACAAACGTAGGCAGCAAGGCTGATCAAAATGCGTCTCCGGTGCAAAAAATCAGCTATGCGCTCGGTTATGAAGTTGCCAACCAAACACCTGCAGAGCTTGATGTTAATGCATTTGTACAAGGTATTCGTGATGGTCATGCTCATACACCTGCAGCCTACACGCAAGAGCAGCTTCAAGCCGCCTATACTGCTTACCAGCAAGAAGCGCAGCAAAAAGAGCTTGAGCATGCCAAAAAGTCTGAATCGAGTAGCAATGACTTCTTAGCCGAAAATGCTAAAAAAGAAGGTGTTAAAACCACAGCATCAGGCTTGCAATACAAAATTATTACCGAGGGTACAGGTAAACGTCCAACAGCCACGTCTGTGGTCAAAGTACACTACAAAGGTCAGCTCACCGATGGTAAGGTCTTCGATAGCTCGTATGATCGCGGCGAGCCAGTTGAATTCCCGCTCAATAAAGTGATTCCGGGCTGGACCGAAGGTTTGCAACTGCTCAAAGAAGGCGGCAAAGCGACTTTTTATATTCCGGCAAAACTCGGTTATGGCGAACAAGGTGTTCCAGGCATGATCCCGGCCAACAGCACCCTGATTTTTGATGTTGAGCTTCTCGAAGTAAAATAATCGCTCAAAGGAGAGTCATGTACTCTCCTTGTTTTTTATATGACACATAATTTGGATAAAAATGATGAAAAAAACTGTGCTCGGTTTGGTTTTAACCAGTCTGTCTGTTTCAGGCTTTGCAGCAATTACCAAAAATAGCCCGCAAAAAGACCAATTAGGCTATAGCTATGGATACGTGATGGGTCGTACCAATGCCGATACCCTAAAAGATCTCAATATTGAAGCTTTTGTACAGGGCCTCAAAGAAGGTTCACAAGGCAAAGATGCCGCTTTGACGGATGAAGATATGGCTAGGGTGCTTAGTCAGTATAAAAAGCAAATAGAAGCCAAACAACTGTATGCCTATCAGCAACTGGCTCAGCAAAACCTGAAAAGTGGCGATGCATTCTTGGCAGAAAATGCGAAGAAATCAGGTGTGATCACCACTAAATCAGGTCTTCAATATCAAGTTTTGAGTGCAGGTAAAGGTAAATCACCTAAAGCCACATCACGAGTAAAAGTGAATTATGAAGGCCGCTTACTCGATGGCACCGTATTCGATAGTTCGATTGCGCGTAATCATCCGGTCGAGTTTCAACTCAGCCAAGTGATTCCGGGCTGGACCGAAGGCTTACAACTGATGAAAGAAGGTGAAAAAGCACGTTTGTTTGTGCCTGCCAAACTGGCCTACGGCGAAGTCGGCAGTGGTGATGCAATTGGGCCAAACAGTACGCTGATTTTTGATATTGAATTACTCGAAGTATTACCAGCCAAATAATTAAAAAAACTGCTGTCATCACAGCAGTTTTTTAACGCTTCGGTTGTCTTGCGACAAAAAATAAAGCGCAATTCATGTATTGCCACGCGCTGCTTTATTTTATGTCTCATGCTTTAGGTGGCGAGGTCTAAAACCCGTTGCAAACAGTGCGATTGCATAGGCAGCCACACCCACTACACAAAAAACAATCACTTCGATGATGCGCATCAGCTGAGAAGACTGTCCATCGTACCAATGCAGTGCGCCCCAAAGTGCCCCAATCATAGCTAAATTAGCGACAGCATACTGGAGTGCGAGTTTTTTCCAGTGTCCGCCAAAACGGAAAATATTACGCTTGTGCAGATAAAAATACAGCATTCCGGCATTCACCAAAGCCGAACCTGATGAGGCCAGCGCCAGTGCCATATGTTCGGCTTTCCAGTCGATCAGCTTAAATAGCCCAATAAATATCACGTTTAAAAGCGCATTTGTGGCAACAGCAATCAAGCCCACTCGAACAGGAGTTTTGGTATCTTGCTGTGCATAAAAACCCGGTGCAAACACTTTGATTAACATAAAGGCAATCACGCCACCACTCATACATTGTAGGGCCAGTGCTGTCATTTTGGTGTCTTCCCAAGTAAATTCACCGCGCTGAAACAGCGCCTGAATAATCGGTGTCGACAGCATAAACAGTGCAATACTGGCAGGTAAACCCACCAATACAATCACGCGTGCAGCCCAGTCCAGCATCCCGCGAAACTTCTCCTGATTTTGCTCGGCATGGCGGGCAGATAAAGAAGGCAGAATCACTGTACCAATGGCAACACCAATGAGTCCGAGCGGTAGCTCGGTCATACGCTCGGCACTATAGAGCCACGAGACTGAACCATCCTGCATAAACGATGCCCAAATAGTGTTGAGCAACAGGTTAATCTGAGTAACCGAAACACCAAACAAGGCCGGTAACATCAGTTTCATGATGCGCTCGACCCCTTCATGCTTGAAGTCAATTTTTGGTGGGATCAGGAGTTTTTTACGCCAAAGCTCTGGAATCTGGATCGCAAGCTGCAAAATACCCGCCCCAAGTACGGCCCAACCCAACGACATAATCGGCTGCTGCATATACGGCGTGAGCCACCACGCCCCTGCAATCATGGCCACGTTAAGCAAAACGGGAGAAAAAGCGGGTGAAGCAAACGAGCCATAACTGTTGAGAATACTGCTGGCAAATGCGGTCAGCGACATAAACATCAAGTAAGGAATGGTCAGACGAAACATTCCGACAGCCAGATCAAACTTTTCTGGATCGTTGTGAAAACCGGGGGCATAGGCATAAATAATCACCGGTGCAATGATCATGGCCACTAAGGTAAGTAAGCTCATCACCATCAGTAGGCAACCAAACACCCGACTAATCAGTATTTGTACTTCAGCATGAGCACGACCCGTTTTATATTCGGTCAAAATAGGAATAAAGGCTTGTGAAAATGCGCCTTCAGCAAACAAGCGCCTAAAAAAGTTTGGAATCCGAAACGCCACCACAAAGGTATCAAAATCTTTTCCTGCCCCAAACACATTGAGCAGGACCATATCGCGGACCAAACCCAATATGCGAGATAACATCGTCATTGCACTGACAATAAACGTCGATCGCCACAATGCCATCGCCTCTACCCACGCCTAAACACAAAGTCGTTATTGTAATGAAACTTGGATATTATTTCGTTGCGAAATCATGTCTAGCAGCAGTTTTTTTTGCATGAAGTTTTGCGCGAAAATGAGGCCAGTTAAAAAAAGGCCCCGGATCGGTTTTTCTGACGGGTGCGATATCGGAGTGCCCCGCAATATGTGTCTGGATTTTAGGATACGCACGCTGCAAACAGCATGTGACATCGGCCAGTGTTTCGTACTGTTCTGGCTCAAAGGGCTGATCGTCACTGCCCTCCAGTTCAATGCCAATCGAATAATCGTTACACTCGACCTGACCAAGATACTGTGAGCGACCGGCATGCCATGCACGATCGTTAAAGTTTACAAATTGAATCACCTCACCGCTACGTAAAATCAGTAAATGTGCCGAAACGCACATGCCTTCAATTTCTTTAAAATAAGGATGCAGCGACCAGTCTAACTGGTTTTGAAAAAACTGCTGAATGTAACCGCCACCAAATTGTGAAGGCGGTAAACTGATATTGTGAATCACCAGCAAACACATCTCGGTGTGTGGCGGACGCTGATTAAAATTTGGCGAAGGCAACTGCTTTGCCCCGATTAACTGACCATCTTTGACTTCAAAACGCGGCATCATCTGAAACAACTCTCTTTTTTCGCCATAGCATTCGCAACATCATCCATCACGTATCGACAGATTGAAACTGCCGAGCGGTATCTGCATTTTAGGAATATTGTGCCAAGAATACTTATTTTTTAAAACGACAATGCTAATATATCGCTCAATTTTCTGGGTTACATCTTGGACGTACTTATGAGCATTCCACAATCATTGCTTGAACAATCGATTCAACTCAATATCCAACAGGCGTTGAACGAAGATATTGGTGATGGCGATATTACGGCATTGCTCACCCCAGAACACGAACAAGCAACTGCGACCATTATTACACGTGAAAACATGATTTTAGCCGGTCGTCCGTGGGTTGATGCGCTTATTGAACACTATGATCATCGAGTCAAAGTGGAGTGGCTCAAAGCCGAAGGTGAACACGTTCAGGCGGGTGAAGCTTTTTTAAAATTGGCAGGTTCGGCACGTAGCCTTCTAACGGTCGAGCGCTCTGCATTGAATTTTATTCAAACTTTATCGGCAGTGGCGACCAAAGCTGCATTTTATGTGAAACAACTCGATGGCTTGCACACCAAACTGCTTGATACACGTAAAACCCTACCTGGTTTACGTATCGCACAAAAATATGCAGTAGCCATTGGTGGCGGACAAAATCATCGCCTCGGTTTATTCGATGCCTTTTTAATTAAAGAAAATCATATTATGGCAGCCGGTGGAATTGCACAGGCCATCGCGCAGGCGCGCCAGATTGCACCGAACAAGCCTGTTGAAGTAGAAGTAGAAACTTGGAATGAGCTGGAACAGGCCTTAGAGGCGGGTGCCGATATTGTAATGCTCGATAATTTTTCTCAACAGCAAATGATTGATGCGGTAAAGCATGTAGCAGGTCGCTGCAAACTTGAAGCCTCAGGTAATATTACGCTAGATAACTTGCGCGAAGTGGCAACAACGGGTGTCGACTATATTTCGATGGGTGTTTTAACCAAAGATGTCACTGCCATCGATTTATCGATGCGTTTTAACGCTTAAGCATCTTCATGTGCTGAGTTATTCGGCTGCTCAATAATTTTTTGAGTGGCCTGTGACGGTTTCGACTGATCCGGTTTTTGCCATGCAGAAGCCGATTGCTGATCTTGGCTCGGGCGCGGATCGGCTGCCATCACGGTAAACGTAATCACCGCACAAATCACAATAAATATTTGTAGCATAGTTGGCTCCCCTATTTCTCAATTTCAATGCTGAACAACTTTAATGAGTAAGCATGATCAGGATGGGCAGAGAGTGTAGGTGCTTCAATACAAAAAGTTACGCTTTGTGAAACAATTTGAAATCTTGTAAAGTAATCTTAAATTAAAGAATGAAAAACTAAATCTAAAACTATGAAAAACAATTACACAAAATTATTTACACGCTCTAATAGAATAGCTACTACTTGCAAACCGCTACAAAACTTTTAGCGGTCTTGTCCTTACTATCACGTAACTTAATGATTTTCTGTCTTTCATTATAAAGATGATGAACATCATTTAAGGTTTCATATTTAAGATCTTTTTTATATTGTCCTTCAATATTATTTACATAGTTTTCCATGAATACCGTCATCCAAAATATGGTGTTAAGATCCCCATAGTCATAATCATTTTTCTCCAAACCTTCAATCCAATCGTTATATTCTTCATTTAATAGGCTTCGAGCTGTTTCTAGTTTAACATATGTATTATTAAATAAAGAGTTCTTCAGTGCTGGTTCAGTGTTTACATTTTTATTTGCTTCAATGAATAATCGATAATTGTCTGTTGCGTAGTTTTTTAAATCTACTTTCACATAGTTGTCAATGGCTTCTTTATCTGTCGATGCCTTACATGAAGTTAAGAAAACGCAGGAAAGGATAAATATTGGTATTAAAGTAAGTTTCATAGTGAGAAATGGTTTTTAGGTGGTGTGTATTGGTAATTTTGAATATATTGAGATAGTGTTGCTCTATCATATGGACGACCAAATACATTTTTTTACATGTATTCATTGATTCCATATGGTCCATTGTTAGTGAAGGTAGCTAAAGCATTGGCTGTTAATACAGGCTTACTAGCATTTGACAATGCTATATCTATAATCTCACCAAAATTATTTTTAGAAATTGCCATGCGTGCAGTAAAACTATCCTTAGCTAATTCTGTAATCATTTCAACCCCTTTATTCCTTGAATGTTTCTGAGCATACAATGTGAACTTCAAGAAGAGGTGGACATTTCTTTTTTCAGATCAATTCTTATCCGAGATTCGAGTTAATTAATAAAAAACTTCTTCTGATTTTTTATAATTTTATTATATTTTGAAGAATTATATAAATCCAAACAGTTCATCATGATAGGTGTAGCACCAGTCGACTTATAAATTTTATTATATCGTAGTAACTCTTGATCTATGAAGTTTTTAATATTTTTATAAGCATTTTCATCATATGAACCATTCTGGAAATATCCTCCCATTGCTAATGATGCTTCATCTATTAATCCTTCATTATTTGATTTTGTAAGACAGTAAGTGAATCCAAAATTCTTCAAATTAATTTCATGATCATTCATTTCTGATGTTGATAAATTTTGAGCATGCACACAACTTATGAAGACAGTTGTTAGAAATATAAATAAAAATTTAATCATTTTAGATTCCAAAATAGTATT
Source organism: Acinetobacter soli (assembly GCF_000760595.1). GTDB lineage: Bacteria > Pseudomonadota > Gammaproteobacteria > Pseudomonadales > Moraxellaceae > Acinetobacter > Acinetobacter soli. The sequence continues at coordinate 127,418 of NZ_BBNM01000008.1, forward strand.
TCTGTTGTAATAACATTAGGTTGGTTATGAGTAAAATAACAACTATCACCGCAATCATTGCCATTCCAAAGAGTAACGTGTCCAGAGGCATCTCCCCAACCACTAACTTTAAATATAATAATTCCTTTTTTATTCACGAGTTGGCTTGATACATCTTGATTATTTTTAGGTTTTAGTGTGACGTCGGCCTTTCCTAAATTATTTTCAATGAAAGCGATCATTTCTTTTACTCGCAATAGATAAATTTTGTTATCCCCTCCTTTAACCTTATACCCTTTAGTTGTTTGTTTAATAGGCATGCCACCATAATTTAATGCTTTACTTAATCTTAAGGCACATGCATTTGCATAACCAGTAGGGTTATCTTGAAATAAAACAAGAGCTTGCCCTCCTACATTTTTATAGACATCTGGTGCAGCCATTTTCACAGGATAATTGATCCATAATGATGAAAATAAAGGACGATTTGCCTGAATGGATGTTGATCTATCAGTTACTGTTGCTCTTATACCTGTCCCCATATTTAGTATTCCGTATCTATTGTTATGAATTTTCCTAAAAATACATTTCTAGCAACTCCTTCACCCCGGTTATCAATTTTTACGAATATGGTAAACGGTTGAAATGTATCAATTTCTGAATCTTCAGGTTCTATATTGATAGAGAGAGATTCTCCTGAGGAATAGCCAACAGTTTTAATATGTATATTTAAATCATTATAAAATCTAGATTTATCTTGTAATAAGATAAAATTCTCACCATAACTCCAGTAGATCTCTTTTACAATTTTTTCCTTAGTTTGTTCTATAAAACTATTAGTTTCATTGTTACTGGGACTATGAGAATAATAACTACCACTATCCCCAACCACATGACTCTGTTGAGGCTGAATCGTTGCACCACAGGTTAACTTATCGCCAGCATAAGCCACGGGCTTACCATCCATAATGACATGATCATGACTTTTAATAACTGTAGACCAACGCTTACATTTAGGACAAAAGTGACCATCTCCAGCACGTACAAATAAATTTCCTTGTTGTGAACTTCTTACTTGAGTTGACGGAATGATGCCACCATGGTTGGTTGGTGCATTATGAATCGCAAAGCCTTTAGCCATGATCAGCTCCTTCAGGAATTAAAAATCCTTCAGGTAATGTTTCACCTTTAAAAATATTAATTGCGACTGTACGGTTTGGACTATCGATAATTTCATCACCGTTATTCAGTTGACTCCCGACCAATGCAGCAGAAAGCCCTTCAACAATACAGACTTTTCCTGCACCTGAAATGATCTTGGCAACTGTGCCATCGGCATAAATCACATCATCGCCAATACGAGCAATCGACAGGCCTCCAATTTTTCCTTGTGTCGCACTGGCTTTTACAAGACCACCGTACTTTGTTTTTGATCCATTGACAGCAAGGCAATACGTTGTTTTAGGGCGGTGTTGAAAATAGAGCTGTTCAGCCTTTGAGGTTTGTTCAATATCTTCCTGAGACATTCGTTGTAATTGTTCGAGCGGTAGTTCATATAAAAAAGTTGGACTTGTCATATATGAGTTCATATCTCATTTTATTTTTGAGTATCTAGCATAACAAACTTTTGAAGTTTGGTAAAAAACATAGATCTTATTATTAGCTTCAGTGAGAAGTTTGATTCATTAAAAGGATATTCACGATTTTGATATTTCTATAACAATTATTTATCTGAGCAACACAAGCATAAAAAAACGCATCCTAAGATACGTTTTCTATTGAAACTATTTTACCAGCCTAGTGCATCTTGCTGCTTTTTAATGAGCTGCTGAATTCCTTTTTCAGCCATTTCCAACATGGCATCGGCTTGTGTACGGGTAAACGGCTTGTCTTCTGCTGTACCCTGAATTTCAATAAATTCGCCCGACTGAGTCATGACGACGTTTAGATCAGTCTGACAGTTTGAATCTTCTTCATAGCACAAATCGAGCAAGACTTCGTCTTGATACATGCCTACAGAAATTGCAGCCACTAAGCCTTTAAGTGGATCATGCTTGATTTTTTTCTTTTCCAGTAACACGTTCATCGCATCGACCAACGCCACAGCAGCACCCGTAATGGCAGCAGTACGCGTTCCACCGTCAGCTTGGATCACATCGCAGTCGATGGTGATGGTATTTTCACCCAGCTTTTTCAAATCGACCATAGCACGCAGGCTTCGACCAATCAGACGCTGAATTTCCTGTGTACGTCCACTTTGCTTGCCACGCGCCGCTTCACGGTCGCTACGTGTATGCGTTGAGCGCGGCAACATACCGTATTCAGCGGTTACCCAGCCTTGGCCTTGGCCTTTTAGAAAACGCGGCACGGAATGATCGATACTAGCAGTACATAAGACCTTGGTATGACCAAATTCAACCAATACGGAACCTTCTGCATAACGCGTATAATTGCGCGTAATTTTTACATCACGTAATTGATCGAGAGCACGTTGGTCAATACGCATAACTTATCCTTAATAGCCACTATTCAAATTGCTGCATAGTATAGCAAACCTGACTTTGAAGATTGGACAAATTTTCAGCGCCTCTTACAACTGTACAAAACAGCAACTGACTCAGGTGTACCCACCCAACAAGCGCTGTTTGATTTTCTGCCAGCGTCCAGTCACTTTGATCGATACATCATTGGGTAACGAACATTTAGCGAGGCGAACCCATACACTCCAAAACTGTTGGGTAAAATTGGCTTCGTTGTAATGTACGCCATACGCTTCGCATAAGGCTTTTACTTTTGGTGCAACCTCGGCATAACGGTTGGCCGGCATGTCTGGAAACAAGTGATGCTCAATCTGATGGCTCAAGTTACCGCTTAAAATGTGTAACCATTCAGCACCACTAAAGTTGCTCGATCCGCGAATTTGGCGTAAGTACCACTGCGCGCGTGTTTCGGTAGCCGTATGGTCTTCTTCAAAGGTTTCAGCATCTTCGGTAAAGTGACCATTAAAAATCACCGCAGAAGACCATAAATTACGAATCACATTTGCGACAGCATTGCCCATAAAGACAGGAATCGCATTTGGGCCGGCAATGAGTGGAAAAAATACATAGTCTTTGCCCACCTGACGCACCACTTTTTTGCGCAGTTTGGCAGAGTCCAGCCAGACCTGTTTCCAGCTTCTGGTTTTATACACCAAGGCATCTTCTAGGTGCAGATTTTGCACACCAACATACCATTCAAAAAACAGCATCAGCTGCGCTGCCATCGGGATATTCAAAAGAAAGCGCGGTTCCCATTTTTGCTGCTCACTCACGCGTAGTAAGCCATAACCGACATCGTGATCTTTACCGACGATATTGGTGTAAGTGTGGTGCACATAGTTATGCGTGTGTTTCCAGTCGTCGCCTGTAGCAATGGTGTCCCAGTCGTAATTGGCGCCGTTCAAACTCGGATCATTGAGCCAGTCAAACTGACCGTGCATGACGTTGTGTCCGAGTTCCATGTTTTCTACAATTTTAGAGACACCCAATAGCCCTGTTCCGAGAAGCCATACAGGTGGAATCCAGCCGCCAAACATCAGCATGCCACGTGAAGCAATTTCGCTGTAGCGGACAAAGTTGCGAATTTTATAGATATACAGTGCATCGGCTTCGCCTAAGTGATCCATCACCTCACGGCGAATCGTTTCAATCTCTTGGCCAAAGGCCTCGATTTGTTCAGGGCTTAAATAGCTCGATTTACTGTGTTCAGGAAATTTAACCGACATATTCATTGTTTTTCTCCGAATCCTGATCTTGTAACGTTTTATAGGTTAATCACGACAGGACTGACCGCCTGACTAACGCAAAGTTTGATCTGGGTATTGCTGCCATGATCAATTTCACCGGTCAGTATATTTTTGGTGCTTCCGCTGACTTTGGTGCATGTGCAGGTATTGCAAATTCCCATACGACAGCCATGCGCAGGGCGTAGTCCAGCCTGCTCGGCACTTTCAAGCAAGTTACCTCGGGCCTCAAATTGCTGCTGTGCGCGCATAAAAGTCACTGGCTGTGCCTCAAGCGATTCATCCACTTGGGTCTGGAAATACTCCATATGCAATCTGTCGCGGCACCCTAACTGGGTAAAAATGTCATCTGCTGCACGCATCATCGCCGAGGCACCACAGGCATAAACCTGACACTGTGCAAGATCGGATATGCGTTGATTTAAAAAATCCAAACTCAGATGCTGTGGCTGCTGTGCAGTATTGATGTGATGATAGCGGACTGTTTCGTGCTGATCGGCCACCTGCTGCAACATGGCATGAAAGGCATCGTCGCGGGTGAAGTAAACCACATCGATTTGCTCAGATTGCTGAAAAAGTGCTTGCTCTAACAAGGCATAAATGGCCGTAATGCCGCTGCCAGAGGCAATGAGTAATACACGATTCGCTGCCGGCGCCAAAATAAAGTCACCTTGCGGCTGCGAAATCTCAATCACCTGCCCCACATTAAGCTGGCTCATTGCGCGAGACACCTTGCCTTGTACCTTAACGCCTAAATCAATCTGACCATTGGGGTGGCTACGCATAATCGAATAACTGCGCTGCTGATGAACACCCTCAAGCACCAGCGTGACCAAGATGCTTTGTCCGGCACGGATCTGCTGTGTATTAAAATGAGTATTCGGTAATAAAGACACTTGATAAAAATCAGGCGCTACGGCTTCAACCGCAACCACCTGTGCTTTGGCTTTCTTCCACGACCACATTGGGTTGACCTGTTCGAGTACAAAATCGACAAAGTCTTCACGAATCCATTGCGGCTGGTAGCGGGCTAACATGTTCATACGTTCCTCGTTTGTATCTGGCTATTTATATGAGTGAACAAATGTGCTTTTAGTGAACACTTGTACACAATAGGCTCTTTTTTTATTTCAGTCAACAGGTGTTCACTGGTTTTTTGATTGCTTATTTTTACTTTTTTGAAATACCGATGCTTTTTGATAGACTCGTGGCAGGTTTTTATTAGGTCATGGGCATGTCGATCCGGGATGAACGTAAACAGCAAAGTCGTCAGGCATTACTCGATGCCGCGTTACAACTGAGTACAGGGGGTCGTTCATTTAGCAGTATTAGTCTGCGCGAAGTGGCCCGCGAGGTCGGTTTGGTTCCCACCGCGTTTTACCGGCATTTTCAAGATATGGATGCATTAGGACAAGAACTGGTCGATCAAGTTGCGCTTCATATTAAAAGTCTGATTCATCAGCTCGGTCAAAGTTATCTGCAACAAGCCAATTCACATCCGCAAACCAGTATTGAGCTGTTTTTTCAAGCCATCAACCGCAGCCCTTTAGAATGGCAATTTATGATTGCTGAGCGTTGGGGCGGCTCTGCGGCAGTACGTCAGGCCATTGCACGCGAAATCGACGATTTGATTGAAGATCTGGCCAGCGACCTGCGTAAACTGCCGATGTTTGAACATATTCAGCATTCTCAAGATTTAAAAGTGCTTTCCGATATTTTGATTAATATGTCTTTTACTTGGGCCATGACATGGCTAAGCCTGCCACGTCAATTACAAGAGCCTATGTTGTCTGATCAGCAGCATAACTTTGTTGAAAATGCCACAACCCAAGTGCGCTTATTGTTCAGAGGCGTTGCAAACTGGGAATAGCGTGGCTTTTTTTGTTGATGACAGGTGATGCAACATGCTATAGATGGGAGGTATCACCAAAGACAACAGATAATTTCGCCCAAAGCAAATGGATGCTGGCGTGTGATCAAAACAGTGACAGGAATACTCATGAATCCAGATCGCCATCAACAATTTTTAATCCGTAAAGAACGCATCTTAAGTGTCGCCGAAAAGCTGTTATTGGAAAACAATCAGGAAATTACCCTAGACGAGCTGGTGGCAGAGCTTGATATCGCCAAAGGCACCCTCTACAAACATTTTAAAAGTAAAAACGAGCTACTTTTAGAGCTGGTGATTCAAAATGAAAAGCGTTTGCTTGAGATTTCCCAACAGCATAATCGTGATTTCAAGGAATATGCACCAACCTACATGTTGCACCATTTGACGGCGCCTGCACGTACCATCTTGCTGCATCAACTTGAAGAAAATCTGACCATGACCGAATCGAAGCTGAATCACCTATTTGAAGCGCTCTATGAGATTCGTCAGGCACGTATTCTGGCCATTAAGGACATTACTGAGGCCTATTTGAAATCGGTCAATTACGATATGTCGATTCGTGATTACCTGTCGTACATTTGGTCACTGACGTATGGTGCGGCACTGTTGCTCAATTCGAGCTATTATCAGCGTTCGATTGGCTCACGACAAAAACTGATCAACTTGTATATCAATCAGGCGCTTTCTTTACCTGCGCAGTCGATCAATCTGGATGCATTCGAGATTGAACTCAAAGATGCCTAACCCTTGCAAAAGCAGCATGTACAAAAAAGGTTTCTGATATTCAGAAACCTTTTTATGAGGGCTAATCGCAATTTTGTGGGTTATTTTTTCGCAGCGCGCTCTTTTTGCACCAGATAGTTCACCACCTGAACCACTTTACCATCTTCACCCTGTACCACGTATTTGCCGTTGACCACCACAGCCGGCACGCCCGTTAATTGATACTGCTGCGCCAGTTTGTTCGATTCAGCAATTTTGGCCGTAATCGGGAAAGAGTTAAACATGCTGTTGAACTTTTGCTCTGGCACGCCATAGTTCACATAAAACTTGGCCAAAGATGCCTGATCAAAAATTTGCTGGTTTTGGGCATGGATCGCATGGAACAACGGGAGATGCGTTTTTTGACGTACACCCAGCGCTTCAGACACATAATAGGCACGAGCACCCTGCTCCCAGACTTTATTCATGGCAGCCGGCGTGCGCAAGAAATTCACATCTTTTGGCAGTTGCTTTAACCATGTTTGCATGTATGGCTCAAGCTTATAACAGTGCGGACAGCCGTACCAGAAAAACTCACGTACTTCAATTTTGCCCGGTACCGCGACTTTACCCGGGTTTGCAATCACGGTGTAGTCCTTGCCTGCCACAAAGTCGGCTGCCATCGTGGTGCCCGAAAAGGCCATTATTGCAGCAGAAAGTCCGCCCAAAACAAATTTTTTCATTGTCCGTATTATCCTCTGAATCGTTATGCTGAGTGTATGCGCTAAATATAAAACAAATATTCAATTTTCGTTTCGTTGTGTGAAGATTTTTTCTGAATTTATCGCTTTTTCTAGAATTATCGCTACACTAAACAATATATCAAAATCATGACAATCCATTTTAATCTGAGGTCACCCGCATGTCACAGTTGAATGTTGATCCACAAGAAATTGCAAAATTTGAAGCACTTGCGGCCCAATGGTGGGATCAGGATTCTGAATTTCGACCATTGCATCAGATCAATCCATTGCGTCTGAACTGGATTGACGAGCATGCAGGCGGTTTGGCGGGTAAAAAGGTGCTCGATGTCGGTTGTGGGGGCGGTATTTTAGCCGAAAGCATGGCACGCCGTGGTGCAGACGTACTCGGGATCGATATGGGTGAGGCGCCGCTGAATGTGGGTCGTTTGCATGCCCAGCAAGAAAACGTCAGCAACATCGAATACCGTCAGGTACTGGTGGAAGACTTGGCCAAAGAACAAGCCGGTCAGTACGATGTCGTGACCTGTATGGAAATGATGGAACACGTGCCAGATCCTGCATCGATTATTCGTGCTTGTCAGGCTTTGGTTAAACCGGGTGGACATGTCTTTTTCTCCACCATTAACCGTAATCCAAAGTCTTATGTATTTGCCATTTTAGGTGCCGAATACATCTTGCGTTTGCTGCCAAAAGGCACGCATGACTATCACAAATTTATCCGACCGTCCGAAATGGCGCAAGACATTCGCCATGCGGGGCTCACGCTCAAAAATATGATCGGTCTGCATTATAATCCGCTGACCAAGCGTTACTGGCTCGCGCCAAATGTCGATGTTAACTACATGGTTCATACGGTAAAACAAGGATAATCATGAGCGCTGTTCTTTTTGATCTTGATGGTACCCTGATTGACACAGCGGCTGACTTTATTCGCATCATTCAGGCCATGTGCCGTGAAGAACAGCGTGATGTAGTCGATGCCGACTTGATTCGCACTCAAGTGTCTGAAGGCGCTCGTGCCATGGTGAAGTTGGTCTATCCAGAACTGGCCGCCGATGATGCGACCTTTCTCGCGCATCGTCAGCGCTTTCTCGATTTGTATGAGCAAGATATTGTCGTCGACACCGACCTGTTTAGCGGGATGACATCTTTACTCGAACAGTTAGAGGCGCAGCAGATTCCGTGGGGTATTGTCACCAATAAACCACGTTATCTGACCGAATTGCTATTAAAGCGACTTGATCTGACCGAGCGCTGTGCGGTGTTGGTATGCCCAGAAGATGTCAAACATGCCAAACCTGATCCAGAACCCATGTTTCTAGCGGCCGAGCAGCTTCAGGTTCCAGCCGAGCAAATTATTTATGTGGGTGATCATCCGCGTGATATCGATGCAGGACGTGCAGCCAACATGTATACGATTCTGGCCGCTTATGGTTACCTACCGCTGGCCTACAAAGACGATCTGGCTGCATGGCAAGCCGATGCGATTGTGCACACAGTTACAGAACTGGAAACAAAAATTTTGCAGCAGCTGGGTTTAAAATCAAATCCAGCTGAACAGATGCAACAGCATGCTTGATAACAACACTCAATTTTAAGGAGGTTCCACAATGAAATATTCAGAATATCAACCTCGTACCGATTTACTCAAAGACCGCATTATTTTAATCACGGGTGCTGGCGATGGCATTGGGCGTGCAGCAGCACTAAGTTATGCCTTGCACGGCGCTACCGTAGTATTGCATGGCCGTACCCTAAACAAACTTGAAGTCATTTATGACGAAATTGAGAGTCTGGGTGCACCGCAACCGGCCATTTTGCCGTTACAGCTTTCAAGTGCTTCAGATCGTGATTACGAATTACTGTTTAATACTCTTGAAGACCAGTTTGGTCGCCTAGACGGTATTTTGCACAATGCGGGCATCTTGGGTGAACGTGTTCCGCTGGCGCATTATCCTGCCGACGTATGGGATGATGTCATGGCAGTAAATCTGCGCGCTCCTTTTGTATTAACGCAGGCACTATTGCCCTTGCTTGAAAAATCGCAAAATGCATCGGTAGTGTTTGCCAGCTCCGGTGTGGGCCGTGAAGCGCGCGCATTATGGGGGGCTTATTCGGTTTCAAAAGTTGCCATTGAAGCTGTCAGCAAAATTTTTGCCAGCGAACATACCTATCCGAATATTCGCTTTAACTGCATTAATCCGGGGGCAACTCGTACCGCCATGCGTGCCAAAGCCTATCCTGAAGAAGATCCACTGTCTTTACCAACATCCGAATCGATCATGCCCGCCTATCTGTACTTGATGGGTGATGATAGTCTCGATTTAAACGGCGTCAGTATCGACGCGCAGGATTAACGAATAAAGCGAATCTTGAACAGCATGTGTTCGGTCACTTACACATTGGTCTAGGTCTGGTTGCGTATGCAATCAGATCCATTTAAAGTGAAGATCATGATCAAATAAAAATATTGCATCTTATGATATACAAGCCGGATCTAAGCCGAAAAAATTCAGCACCTTAGCCTGATAAACAAAAAAGATATCTCCATATTTTTAATAGAATTATTGAATGATCTTCACAGTTTCTCTGCATTTTTTTTGTACATTAAAGGCTCGTACAAATACCCATTCACAGAGAATACTTGTGTCGTCGAGGATGCATCATGAAAAAGATTTTGACAAGCTTAGTCGTATCACTTGCTACGCTCACAAGCACTGTCACGATCGCAGCACCTAATTTTGATCGTGGATCAGATATGGGGGGACCTTCCCGTGATCGCGGTCAAGGTTTTGATCGCTCAAATCGTTTTGATCGCGATCAGGATGACTCGATTCGTTCGGAGCGCCGCTTTCGTCAAGAACAAGGCGTGCAGCGTTTAAAACAGCATCGCTGGCAGACAGGTTACATCATGCCGCAGCATTATCGCGGCGATGCCTATAAAGCCGACTATCGCGAGTTTAATCTGCCCCGTCCGAGCCGTGGCCAGCAGTGGTATAAAATTAACAATGACTTTATTCTGGTCAATTCAGACAGCAACGATATTGTGCGCATCATGAATTTTTAATCGATCTCCTCAAAAAGTCAGATTTCGCCTGAACCCACGTTCAGGCTTTTTTTATTTAAGAAATTTTTTGGATCCAATTTTTATCCATCAAGTTCACATTTTCACAACGTGTCTTCATCATTCATCTTAAATTATTCATTACATTAGATTTATCAAATCGATAAAGATAAATGAGGAACATCATGCGTAAATTAACTACTGCTATTATTTTAGCAACAGCAGGTATTGTGACCACTTCGGCTATGGCTGCACCACACGATCACAACGACATGCGTCATGAGCATCATGCTGCGTATCAGGATAAAAAAGCCGACTGGCGTCCGGGTCAGTTCGCACCAAAACAGTACGTATCCGACCGTTATAAAGTCGATCACCGCGGATATAAAAAGCTTCATAAGCCAGGGCGCGGCCAACACTGGATTAAAGCCAACGGCCATTATCTTTTAATCAACGATCACAACCACAAAATTATTCAAGTCGTTCGCTAATTGAATCTCTCAAAAATGCCCAAGCCATGACGGTTTGGGCATTTTTTTATTGAAGGATCAGCGATTTTGTTTAGAATCCTAACTATGCTTTCTTTATGCTGAGCCTTCTATGTCGCTTCCAGAAAATCATTCTGAACACACTCAAACCCAACAGTATGTCCACTGGTTTCGAAACTCAGCTCCGTACATCAACGCGCATCGAAATAAAACGTTCGTTTTAATGTTTGGTGGTGAAGCCGTTCAACATCATAATTTCCAGCATATTATTCACGATATTGCCCTGCTGCACTCTCTGGGCATCCGTCTGATTCTGGTACATGGCGCTCGCCCACAAATTAACCAGAATCTTCAAGAAAAATCATTATATACGCCTATTCACCAGCATCGCCGTGTCACCACACGTGAATCGTTAGCTAGTGTCATGAATGCGGTGGGTTCAATTCGTTTGCAAATTGAAGCGCTGCTGTCGATGGGGCTCGCCAACTCGCCGATGCACGGCGCACGCATTGATGCGGTGTCTGGCAATTTTGTTACTGCCAAGCCTTATGGAATCCGGGATGGTATCGATTTTCAGCTGACTGGTGAAGTACGAAGTATTGATACCGATGCGATCAGAGGTCACCTCGATAACCATAATATTGTGGTACTGGGCCCAACGGGATATTCCACCACAGGTGAGGTATTCAACTTAATGGCCGAAGAAGTGGCCACCCGTACGGCCATTGCGCTCAAAGCAGATAAACTAATTTTTCTGACCGATCAGCAAGGCTTGGTCAACGATGAAGGTAAACTGCTGCGCGAGCTGACACCGCATCAGCTTGATCGCTACATTCAGCAAAAGGCACAAAGGCTTGAGCATGTCATTCCGCTACAAAGTGCCCAAACGGCTTCGCTTTCAGGCGTGCATCGTGTGCATTTAATTCCTTATTTTCATGATGGTGCCTTAATTGAGGAGCTGTTTACCCGTGACGGGATTGGTACGCTTATTACCGATGCACATTATGAAGAGGTGCGTATCGCCAACATTCAAGATGTCGGTGGTTTGATTCATTTGCTGCGCCCACTCGAGCAAGAAGGAATTTTGGTGTACCGCTCACGCGAACGACTGGAGAGCGAGATTGCTCAGTTTGCTGTGATTGAACGTGATGGCATGATTCTGGCGTGTGCAGCGCTATATCCAATACCAACCGCAAAAGGCGAAATTCGTTCGGCCGAAATTGCCTGTGTAGCGGTCGATCCGGCCTATCGCAAATCCAACCGGGGTAGCCAGATTTTGCACTTTTTAGAAGAAAAAGCGCGCCAAGACGGAATTTTACAGTTATTTGTACTGACCACACGTACAGCGCACTGGTTCTTAGAGCATGGCTTTTCGCATGCCAGCGTGGACGAATTACCCGACGCGCGCCAAGCACTTTACAATTTTCAGCGCAACTCGTTGGTCTTTAAAAAAATCCTGATGTAAGGCCAACTGTTGGGCAGTCGCGTGCAAGTCAGAGCCAGACTGCCCTTTGCCTTTCGCTACATGTCAGATTGTGTGAGTCATTTGGCTTTAGCAGAACTTGCTATATCTTTATTCATGCAATCTTTAGTCAAATCAGCGCTATTGCCTGCCTTCACCGCTTTATTCAGTTTTAAGATGACATTATTAATGTATTGAAAATACATAAAATTCAAACACTTATTTTAATAAAATTCAATGCCATCATAATTTTATAAATGACAAATACAGATAAGCTTTGCAGTTTTTTATTTATCTATTTTTTACATAAGTAATGTTAAAAATCTTATTTTTTATGCAAAGCAATTGGTTCTAAGGTGTGCCCTCTAGTTCGATCTTTTCACTTTTTCGAGGCAGCACGCATCATGGCCAGTATCGCATCTTCTTCATGGTTTAAGTTTTCAGTGATTGCAGCAGGAATCACCGGCATGATGATGCTTAGCGGCTGTGCCAAAGAACAAAAACAAGCACTCACCACTTTAAATATTGGTTTTCAAAAATACGGTTTATTGCCCATCGTGAAACAACGTGGCGATCTGGATCAGGCCCTGAAAGCACAGGGTATTCAGGTGAAATGGGTCGAGTTTCCGGCGGGCCCGCAACTGCTTGAAGGCTTAAATGTCGGAAGTGTCGTATTTGGTGAGTCGGGCGAGGCACCTCCTATTTTTGCACAAGCTGCCAGCCCTAATCTGGTGTACGTGGCTAATCAGCCTGCTGCACCAAACGCCGAGGCACTGATTGTTCAAAAAAACTCGCCTATTCAAAGTATTCAAGATTTAAAAGGCAAACGCGTGGCGCTGAACAAAGGCTCAAACGTGCATTATCTGCTGCTTAAATTACTCGAGAAAAACCAGCTCACGCTGCAGGATATTCAAGTGGTGTATTTGCCACCTGCCGATGCCCGTGCAGCCTTTGAAAAAGGTGCGGTGGATGCATGGGTGATTTGGGATCCATTCTTTGCAGCAGCAGAGCAGCAAATTGACGCACGTGTACTGGCCACCGGGCAAAATCTGGTCAGTAACCATCAGTTTTATTTAGCCGATCGCAAATTTGCCGAGCAGCATCCAGAAGTACTTAAGACCGTAGTGCAACAGCTCAATCAAACCACCGAGTGGGTCAAAACCCATCAGGACGATGCAGCTCGTTTATTAGAAAAACCGACCGCGCTGGATTTCAATATTTTAAAAACGTCCATTTCGCGTATGGGCTTTGGGGTTAAACCACTTTCATCTGAAGTGATTCAGCAGCAGCAATACGTTGCAGATGCCTTTTATCAACAAAAACTGATTCCACAACCACTCAAAATTCAAGATGCCATTTTAACTGGTCAAATAAAATAATTGGGGCAACATTCATCATGACCATATTGAAAACATTCGGCGTAATCGGTGCATTGGGGCTTAGCGTAGTAATGACCGCATGCCAAAAGCATGACGCAGGCACAGAAAATAAAAACCAAACCACGCCCGCAGCCGAAAGCGCAGTGAAAACCCTGACCATTGGCTTTCAAAAATCATCGCTGAATCTCTTGATTGCCAAACAACAAAAAATTTATGAACAAGAGTTTCCGGGCGCCAAAATTGAATGGCGTGAATTTCCTGCAGGGCCACAAATGCTTGAAGCCTTGGCCGTAGGTGCAGTCGATTTTGGCGCTGTGGGCAATACACCGCCTATTTTTGCTCAGGCAGCCGATAAACCGCTGAGCTATGTCGGATATGAAGTAGTTCCTGCCGATTCGCAAGCCATCTTGATTCCAACAAACAGTGGCATTCAGTCCATTGCCGATTTAAAAGGCAAGCGCATTGCCGTTCAAAAAGGATCGAGTGCGCATGAATTACTGGCCAAAGTATTGCAAAAAGCGGGGCTGAGCTGGAGCGATATTCAGCCCATTTGGCTCCCACCTGCCGATGCGCGTGCGGCTTTTGACAAAGGTGCCATTGATGCATGGTCGATCTGGGAACCGTACTTAAGCACTACCGAGCTGAAAGGCCATGCAAAATCACTGATTGACGGCCGTGCGTTTCCAACCACCTATTCATTTTATATCGGCAATCCTCGTTTTATTCAGCAACACCCCGATGCAGCACAGAAAGTTTTAGATGGTTTGAATAAAGCCGATCAATGGTTTGTTCAGCATCAAGATCAAGGTTTAAGTATTTATGCGCAGAGTACGGGTCTAGATACGCAAGTGGCGAAGGCGGTGTTGGATAAGCGTGCCAAACCGTCTCCAATTCAACCCATCAATGCCGAAGTAACGCAAGCGCAGCAGCAGATTGCAGATCTGTTTCAGCAGGTGCAGCTTATTCCCAAAACCATCAACGTGAGCCAGACCATCTGGACTGCGAAGCCCTAGATTTAGCAACTTGTAAGGAATGTTAGTATGAATATTTTCTGGTTTATTCCCACTCACGGTGACAGTCGCTACCTCGGAACCAGCAAAGGCGCACGTCAGGTCGACCATGGCTATATGAAGCAAATTGCTGTTGCGGTCGATCAACTGGGTTATACCGGTGTACTGATTCCGACAGGTCGTTCTTGTGAAGACCCATGGATTACGGCCGCCAGCCTCATCGATGCCACAACGCAGCTCAAGTTTTTGGTGGCGCTGCGCCCGGGCATTACCACACCAGCGCTAGCGGCGCGGATGGCAGCCACCTTCGACCGACTTTCGAACGGACGTGTTTTGCTGAACTTGGTCACCGGTGGCGACGAACAGGAACTCAAAGGCGATGGTTTGTATGAAGACCATGACACGCGCTATCAGACGGCCACCGAATACGTCAAAATCTGGCGCGAAATTTTAACCCGTTCGCACACAGGCGAGTCATTGACCTTTCACGGCGAACGGTTAAGTGTCGATGATGCCAAGCTGCTTTATCCGCCTATTCAGCAGCCGTATCCACCGCTCTGGTTTGGTGGCTCATCTGAGGCGGCTGCCGAACTGGCTGCCGAACAAGTCGATACTTATCTGACTTGGGGTGAACCTCCAGCGGCAGTGAAAGAAAAAGTAGACGCCATGAAAGCGCGTGCACAAGCCAAAGGCCGCACACTCAATTATGGAATTCGCTTGCATGTGATTGTGCGTGAAACCAACGAGCAAGCATGGGCTGCAGCCAATGAACTGATCCAATATTTAGACGATGACACCATTGCCGCTGCACAAAAGAAATTTGCCCAGATGGATTCGGTGGGACAACAGCGTATGGCAGCCTTGCATGGCGGACGCCGCGATAAGCTTGAAGTGTCACCCAACTTGTGGGCAGGGATTGGTTTAGTTCGCGGCGGTGCGGGAACTGCACTGGTCGGTGATCCTGAAACCGTTGCCGCGCGTATTCAAGAATATGCCGACCTTGGTATCGATACCTTTATTTTCTCTGGTTATCCGCACCTAGAAGAGTCGATTCGTTTTGCCGAACTGGTGTTTCCACTGCTGCCGCTTAAAACCCGTGAAAAACTGACCCAACCGAATCTGACTGGACCATTTGGCGAGATTATTGCCAATAACTATGTTCCGAACCAGCAAAAGGACGAACCCAAAAATCAGGTCGTCAAGGAGCCCGCATGAGTCGATCGAATACATCGAATGTTTCACGTGGAACCAAAGCACTCGGGCAGCAATTGCTGCCTTGGGTATTCCCGGTGGTGCTGATTGCAGTCTGGCAATTTGCATCGAGCGTGGGCCTGTTGCAAAGCCGTGTTTTACCCGCACCGAGTGCCGTGGTGAGTGCATTTTGGCAGCTTCTGATCAGTGGTGAGCTTTGGCACCATGTCAAGGTGAGTGCTGGTCGTGCACTGATTGGCTTACTAATAGGGGGTGGACTGGGGTTATTTTTGGGGCTGCTCAATGGCTCGTCCAAAATCGCCTCTACCCTACTCGACACCACCTTACAAATGATTCGTAACATTCCTGCACTGGCGCTGATTCCACTGGTAATTTTGTGGTTTGGTATCGATGAGTCTGCCAAACTGTTTTTGGTGGCCGTCGGGGTATTTTTTCCAATGTATATCAATACCTATCACGGTATTCGCTCTGTCGATCCTCAGCTGATCGAGATGGGTAAAAGTTATGGTTTGAGTCGCTGGCAGTTATATAAAGAAATTATTTTACCGGGTGCAATGCCATCGATTTTGGTGGGCTTACGTTTTTCTTTAGGTCTGGTTTGGGTATTGCTGATTGTGGCTGAAACCATCTCTGCACAAGCAGGTATTGGCTATATGACCATGAACGCACGTGAATTTTTGCAGACTGATGTCGTGCTAGTAGGCATTTTACTTTATGCCTTACTGGGCAAATTGGCAGATGTGCTGGCACAAAGCCTAGAACGTTATTTGCTGCGCTGGCATGCAGGCTATCAACAATAAGAGGTCATGATCATGAGCAATTTAAATGTCCCGCTGTATCTAGATCAGTCAAACACAGCAGCCACTCCAGATGATACAAAAGCGCCTATCGGTGCAGAAATTTTAATCGAACAACTGCATAAGTTTTATGGTCAAGTTAAAGTACTCGAAGATCTGGATTTACACATTCAACCCGGCGAGTTTATTGCGATTGTTGGGCGTAGCGGCTGTGGTAAAAGCACCCTGCTACGCCTCATTGCAGGGCTTGAAGACACCAGTTACGGTGAAATCAAATTTAAATCGGCACGCAATTTCCGTGAAGGCATTACATCAGACGACATTCGGGTCATGTTCCAAGATCCACGCCTGTTGCCATGGAAAAGTATTGTGCATAATGTGCAGTTGGGTTTAAAGAAAGAACAGCAGCATCATGCCGCTACCTTGCTTGAAAAAGTCGGCTTAAAAGACAAAGCAGAACAATGGCCGTCGCAGCTTTCGGGTGGTCAGCGCCAGCGTACAGCCTTGGCACGCGCGCTTTCACATTCCCCACGCATCTTATTGCTAGATGAGCCACTTGGCGCGCTCGACGCCCTGACGCGCCTTGAGATGCAAAGCCTGATTGAACGTTTATGGACTGAGCAAGGCTTTACGGCTATTTTGGTTACACATGATGTCAGTGAGGCGGTGCAACTGGCAGACCGCATCATCCTGCTCGATAAAGGCCATATTGCACAAAGTTTTGAGGTGAAATTGCCGCGTCCGCGCCAGAAAAGTCTAGAGTTTGCCCAGCTTGAGCAACAGGTGCTTGAAGCCGTTTTAGCCACCTAAATACTACTGCCCAAATAAAAAACAGCGTGTCATCTGGCACGCTGTTTTTTTTATTTTTCTTTTTAGGAGGAATGCGGTGTTGCAGGATGAATCGTTTTTTCGGTCGATGCATTCATTGTTGCGACAGGCTGCTGCTGAGTTCGGTTTAAAAGCAAATTCAATACAATCGCCGCCAGCGTAGCCGTGCCAATACCGCCCAAATCAAATGCTCCAATATGCAAACTAAAGTTACCGGCCCCCATAATCAAACTGACCGCCGCGATAATCAGCGTGCTGTTTTGACTAAAATCAACTCGATGATCAATCCAGATTTTGGCTCCGGCCACTGTAATCAAGCCAAATACCACAATCGATGCACCACCCAGCAGTGCTACCGGAATGGTATGAATAATCGCGCCAAATTTTGGAGATAAACCCAGTAAAATCGCAAAGACACCTGCAAATAAAAAGATGGTGGTGGAATAAACCTTGGTCACCGCCATCACACCAATATTTTCTGCATAAGTGGTCATGCCGGTGCCGCCTACAGAAGCCGACAAGGTGGTACAGACTCCATCGGCAAAAAAGCCACGCCCCATATACGGCGAAAGGTTACGACCAGTCATGGCCGAAACTGCTTTAAAATGTCCCAGATTTTCAGCCACCAAAATTAAGGCGACAGGTGCAATTAACAAAATGGCATTTGCCTGAAATACAGGCTGATGAAATGTGGGCAAACCTATCCACGCGGCTTGAGCAATTGGCGCAAAATCGATGGCTTTACCCAATCCCATTAGGTTGGCCAAAACAAAGTAAGCCAGATACGCCAAACATAGCCCGACCAGTAACAATAAGCGCCGCAACATGCCTCGCGTAAAGACGGCAACGGCACTGATACACAAAATGGTCAGGACCGCCATCCACGTATCAAAGCCATTAGCAGAGACACTTTTGATGGTGACAGGTGCCAGATTTAATCCAATAATCATCACAATCGCACCCGTGACAATCGGTGGCATCAGTTTTTCAATCCATGCTGTTCCTGTTCGCATCACGATCAGACCAATCGCAGCATAAATCAGACCACATACCACTGTACCACCCAGTGCCAATGCAATATTGGGATTGGCACCCACCCCATTGTATCCTGTGGCAGCAGCAACCGCCGCAATAAAGGCAAAGCTTGAACCTAAATAGCTGGGCATCCGCCCGCCAGTGAGCAGAAAAAATAAGATGGTGCCAAATCCGGTAATCAAGATGGTCAGATTGGGATCAAAACCCATCAACATGGGTGCCAGCACCGTGGCACCAAACATGGCAAAGGCATGCTGCATACCTAAAACCACACTTTTTCCTGCGGGAAGATATTCATCGATTTGAACCGGCTGATGATTCAGGTCGCCTCGATAAGGTTTAAATTTGGTAAACCACGATTCATGTTGCGACATGACGATTACTCCTGCTCTTTAGCTGCTTTAAGCCACAGCATGTGGTTCACAATAGTGACGATTAAAATACATCAAGGGATTTTTGCCCTGACATTGCTGTATGGCACGAACCTCACAAATCAGTACATCATGACTGCCCACCGAAACACTGTTCACGACCTCACAATCAAACGACACCAGCGCATCTTGCAATACGGGTGATTGCGTAAGCAAACAATCCCACTCCCCCTGCGCAAAGCGATCGCTCATTGGGGTTTTACCACCAAATAAATTTGACAGATGTGCCTGATGAGCTGCCAGTGTATTTACGCAGAGCACCTTATTTTGCTCAAAGGTTTTAAACACCGATGCCCCCCGATTCAGACATACCAGTAAGGTCGGTGGAGAATCGGTGACGCTACATACGGCCGAAGCTGTAAAGCCGGATTTTCCTGCAATGCCATCGGTGGTAATCACGTGGACGGCGGCACCCAAATTAGACATTCCCTGTCGAAAAACCTGTGAGTCGACGTGTAAAGTGGTCGAACGTTCAAGTGGTGAACTGTGACGAATCAACGTTTCAATATGTTTTGCAGTATCTTCTAATACGGTCATAACCTATCTCCTGCCTCACTGGGCTTAGCGCGGTATCTCATACGCCGTTCGCTTTAAGATTTTAATACTTTAAGGGGCCACATGAGCCACCGATGCAATTTCGATTAAGGCTTCGGGCTTAACCAAACCCACCTGTACGCAGTAGCGTGCTGGACGCTCATCTGGAAAGAATTCGGCATATACGGCGTTAATCGCCGCATAGTCAGACCAGTCACGTAAAAAAATATGGTTAAAGGTGATGTCTTTGAGCGTTCCTCCAGCATGACTGACAATGCCTTGAATGGTTTCAAGCACATGTCGGGTTTGGGCTGCGGCATCGCCGACATGTACCACGTTGTTGTGTGCATCGAGCGGTAAAATACCGGAAACATAGACAATATGATCTGCCTTGGTGGCAGGTACATAAGGTGCCAGTGGGGCTGGTGTTCCGGTGGGTAAAATAATTTCTTTTGGCATACGGCGACTCGCTAGGCAGTTTTGGCTAAATGAGATTGATCGAAAGTTTCGACAAAGGTCTGGGTATCCGATACCCAGCCAAAAAAGGTTTTAATGTTGTACATGCTGGCCTGTTGCATCTCGACTGGCCCAGCCTGATAGCAGGCATCTTCCAGTGCAACACCAAAATATTCTAAAAAGAAGCCGTCTCGCAGAGTCGATTCCACACAGACATTGGTGGCAATACCCACAAAAACCAGATTGCGTATGCCGCGTGCACGTAGCATGCTGTCTAGCGCGGTATTGAAAAAGCCACTATAGCGAGGCTTTTCAATCACGATGTCTTGTGCCAGCGGTGTCAGTTCATCAATGAGCTCAAAATCCCAGCCACCTTTTGCCAGTAATTTGCCTTGTAATTCGGGTTGTTTGCGCATGGTTTTTAAGGCATTGGATTTATGAAAGTTCGGAGATCCAGCACCCCCTGCCTCAACATAGGCCTTGTCCCAACCGTTTTTAAAATAAATGACTTGTATACCCGCAGCATGCGCAGCCGCGACGGCTTTTTGAATATTCTTGACCACAGGTTTGGTTTTCGAGACATCAAATCCGGCCAAATCCAGATAACCGCCAATCGAGGTGTAAGCGTTTTGCATATCAATCACAATCAGCGCGGTATGCTCAGGTGCCAATTGGATGGCTTCTGGCTCGGCTTTAAGTACACATCCCGTTCCGGCACGTTCGGTAAAATCAGCAACAACGGTATTCATGCGCTTTTCTCCAATGCGGTGAGTGGACGATATTCAGCAACTGCATCTTGGCGCGACATCATCAGCGGTTGGATGCGCTCACCAAAATCTTCAACACCTTGGACAAAATCATCAAAGGTGAGCAAGATGCCTTCAGTCCCCTGAATCTGGGCAATTTCATCGAGCATGGCAGCCACACTGGCATACGAGCCCACCAATGTGCCCATATTGATATTGACTGGTGAAACACTCGAAGCCATCTGACGTACATTGGTATCTGCGCCTGAGCGTGTATCTTTACTGCCTTGATTCATCAGCCAGTTAATCGCCTCAACGTCTGCACCGGCATTGTAATGTTGCCACTTGGCCATGGCCTCAGCATCAGTTTCTGCCGCAATCACCATAAACAGCACATAAGTTTGTACATCACGCCCGGTTTGATCGGTAAACTGCTTTAAACGGTCATTAATTGCGGCATAGGCAGTCGGGGTGTTGAGGCCTTTGCCAAACACAAAATTGTAGTCGGCATGTTGTGCCGAAAATGCCAGCCCCGAATCGGATTGACCCGCACAAATAATTTTCATATCGGCTTGCGGCGCAGGGCTCACGCGGCAATCGTCCATCTGGAAGTGTTCCCCTTTAAAATCGGATTGTCCTGTCGCCCAGAGTTCACGCAGGATCTGTACATACTCAGATAGATAGTCATAGCGTTTGGCAAAATACTCATCGCCTGGCCACATTCCCATCTGGCTATATTCAGGTGCTTGCCAGCCCGTCACGACATTAAGTCCAAAACGACCATTCGAAATCGAATCAATGGTTGATGCCATTCGCGCCACAATGGCTGGTGGCATCACCAGTGTTGCAGCAGTGGCATAAATTTTGATTTTACTGGTGACCGCAGCCAACCCTGCCATGAGGGTAAAGCTCTCCATGTTATGATCCCAAAATTCAGTTTTTCCGCCAAAACCACGAAGCTTGATCATAGAGAGCGCAAAATCGAAGCCGTAATGTTCAGCGCGTTGTACAATTTTTTTATTCAGTTCAAATGTCGGCATATATTGAGGCGCATTTTCCGAAAGCAGCCAGCCGTTATTTCCGATAGGACAAAAAACACCAATTTTCATACTACCCATCCTTCTTATGACGGCAATAGGTCACGCTGTGCGTGATCGCCTAGATTAATAATCGTGGTACGCAGAATGGCCAATTCTTAATTTTTTATATTGCATACAACGTGCCAACTTTAAATAAATATTATTTTTCATATATTTAATAAAAACATACGGTCAAACAGTTTTTACCATTTAGTAAAATAATGTGGCATTCAGATGCACTGTTTTTGTGTACAGCGATTCAATAGTGTGCAAAAATCGCGCAGCAGAAAATCTGGCTGCGAAATAGCCGACTACAACCCGTTGTATGCAGCATGTGTTTACTTCCTAATCAAACTAGATAATCTCTAAACAGATGAGCGACTTAAGCGGACATAAAGCGAAAGAAAATCGCCAAGAACTGTGCACAAATCATTCGATTTCCCTTACAATGAGCTGACTTTCCCCAGTTTGTTAAATCAATGGAACAAAAAAAGAGTACGCAAAAACGTAATCAGCTTCTCAATGCCGCTCTGGATGTCTTTTCTACGTATGGCTTTAGTGGGGCGAGTCTGGACGAAATTGCACAATTGGCACAAATGCATAAGTCCAACATCTTTTATTATTATGAAAATAAAGAAGCACTTTACGTTGAGGTGCTGACCACTGTTTTACAAAAATGGCTGGCGCCTTTACAGACGCTTGAAGTTGAGCTGGAGCCAACCGAGGCTTTGGCTCATTATCTGATTCAAAAAATTGAAGTTTCACGTACCCAGCCAAAGGCATCCAAACTGTTTGCGCTTGAGATTATTCAGGGTGCGCCGCATATTCTGGAAATTCTAAAAGGGCCGCTGAAAAAACTATTTAAGCGTAAAGCCAAAGTCATCCAGACTTGGCAGGAACAAGGCAAAATCTCGGCAGAGATCGACCCAGAATTACTGATCTTGAATATTTGGGCCGTTACCCAAAACTATGCCGATTTCAGCACGCAAATGGACATGGTCACCGGCAAAACTCTGAAAAATAAAAGTATGCATCAGCGCGCGATCGAACATACCGTGCACATGATGCTCTATGGTGTACTGCCGCGTACCTGATTCAAGCTGATTTGAGCTGAGCATTATCTGTTTGATTCAAAAACTCAACCAGACAAGTATTGACCTGTCCAGCTTGCGTGACCGTACAGGCATGACCGCCTTGCGGCAAAATCACCAGCTCTGCATGACACAGCGCCCGATACAATTGCAAAGATTGTGTATAGGGCACCAGCATATCGTCCTGATTGCACAACAGTAAAATCGGAAGTGAGTCTAGAGCGGTACAGCGCGGTTTATCCAAAACATAGTGCATCAAGGCATTTAGGCGCGCCAGAACGTTGCCATGTGGTGGAAAATCTTGCTGCAACTTGGCTTCTTGTTCAATCAGTATCGCGCTATGACTGGAAATCCAAGTGGGTGGATATAAAAATAGGGCCTGGGCATGTAAGTAAGCCTCAGCCCCGGCCTGCTCAAGTAAGGTGCGCCGAGTGGTAAAACATCTCCGCGTATGCGCATCGAGAGATTGCCAGGCATTAATCAGACTCAGACTGAGCATCTGGGCGCTGGTTTGCGCAAATCGATATGCCCATTCCACGCCAATAAAACCACCCAAGGCATGACCAATAAAATGAAAGCGTTTGATCTGCAAATGACAGAGTAACTGCTCGACCTGCTCGGCAAGATTAAAAAAAGAATAGTCTTTAGGCAAAGCCGCGCTGTCGGCATGACAGCCTTCCTGATCGTAGACCACCACATGAAAGTATGCTTGCAAGGCCTGTATTTGCGGTTGCCAGAAACTGGCATGACCACCTAAACCCGAGGCCAGCACCACATAATCGGCCTCTTTGGTCATATTTGGATAAACCTGATAGTACATTTTCAACCATTTGGTAAAATCATGATTGAAATGATCAGCAAAATTTATGCCGTTTTATAGCATATGAAAATCTTTTATGAGCAAGCCTAATCGAAATATCAAAAATCGTGCACTACACTGTTTTATGAAGGATCACCTATCCATCAGATCATAGAAATACGTATTTATCCTTTTTCATCACAAGCAGTATTGGATTATGTATATGCCGATGGGATCGATTCAGATTGACCCGATGCAGTGCGTATATTTATCATGAAAAACAGGAAAACTGATTAATGACTCATAAAAACATTAGAAATACTGATCTATAACAATAAAAAGAGAAAGTTTTCCTTTGCATAAAAACACAACAACAAGACGAATGCGTTAGATTATGGCAATATAAAGCCTCTGCAAAATTCTCAGTATTTAACGCTCATGAAGTTGCTTCGTCTTAACGCATTATCGCCAGATTTTCAGTTAGCTCCAACTGCGGTCACGATCGGCAATTTTGATGGTGTTCACTTGGGACACCAAGCGATGATTTCACAGCTTAAAGCATTGGCTCAGGCTGAGGGATTAAAAACGCTGGTCATGATTTTTGAGCCTCAACCGCTTGAATATTTTAAAGGCTACGATGCTCCGCCACGTATCAGTTCTCTTCGCGAAAAAGTCGAATATTTGACTGAACTGGGTGTCGATTATATTGCGGTTGCTAAATTCGATCAGTTCTTTCGCAGCCTAAATGCCACCGAATTTGCAGATTTGCTCAAATTTAAACTCAATGCCCAGCATCTGGTCTTGGGGGACGATTTTCATTTTGGTAAAAACCGTCAAGGCAATAGCGAGTTTTTACGCGATTACGGCTTTGATGTAACCAACTTAAACACCATCAATTTTGAAGGTGACCGCGTCAGTTCTACCCGTATCCGTCAGGTTCTGGCCGAAGGCGATCTGGCACTGGCTGCGCAGCTTTTGGGGCGTCCGTATAGTATTATTGGTCGGGTTCAGTATGGTGACCAGATTGGTCGTACCCTAAACTTTCCGACCATCAATGTTCGTCTTGGGCGCCATAAGCCTTGTTTAAGTGGCATTTATGCCGTAGACGTGGTCTGCGAAACCACCGCCTTAAATGAAAAAGTTCGTGCGCAAAATCCGGAGCAACCCGGCGTAGCTGGTTATCGAAGTGACAGCCTGTTTGGCGCAGGCCATATGGGTACCCGTCCTGCCATTGCGCAAACTCATCCCGAATGGCGATTGGAAGTACACTTTCCACAAGTTTCTGCTAATCTGTATGGCTTATTGATGCGGGTGACGTTTTTGCACTATTTACATGGTGAACGACCTTACCCTTCGCTTGAAGCACTCAAGGCCGGCATTGACCAAGATGTTGAAGATTTGCTCGAATATCGTGAGCAACATTCACAACACCCTTTTTAATTTCGAATTTTTTGATAGTAAAACACGTCAGCGTTCGAGCTGATTGAACTGGAAGACGACTTGCATGAGCGATAAGCAAACTCCTGAAAATGCAGTGGATTACAAAGCCACGTTAAACCTACCGGGCACCGAATTTGCAATGAAAGCAAACTTGGCCGTACGCGAAGTAAAATGGTTAGAAGAGTGGTACGCCGACAACATTTATCAGAAGATTCGTGAATCGCGTATTGGCAAGAAAAAATATGTATTACACGATGGCCCTCCGTATGCCAACGGTCAGATTCATTTGGGTCATGCAGTCAACAAGGTACTCAAAGACATCATTATTAAAAGCCGCGTGATGGACGGCTTTGATGCGCCGTATGTACCCGGCTGGGACTGCCACGGCTTGCCAATCGAACTTAAAGTTGAAGAAAAAGTCGGTAAAGTCGGCGTTAAAATCGATGCATCGAGCTTCCGTAAAGCCTGCCGTGACTACGCCATGAGTCAGGTCGACTTACAGCGTAAAGACTTTATCCGGATGGGCGTTTTTGGTGACTGGAATGATCCGTACCTGACCATGAACTTCAAACAAGAAGCTGATATTGTGCGTGCCTTGGGTGAAATTCAAAAAGCAGGCCATATCGAACCTGGTTTAAAACCTGTGAACTGGTGTATCGACTGTGGTTCTGCATTGGCAGAAGCTGAAGTGGAATACGAAGATAAAAAATCCGACGCCATTGACGTTGGTTTTGGCGTGGTCGATCTTCACGATTTAGCACAACGTGTCAATGCAGATGTCACCGCACCAACCGATATTGTGATCTGGACAACTACTCCATGGACATTACCTGCCAATCAGGCGGTTGCACTGAACGCCGAGATTGATTACCAACTGGTACAAGTTCAAGGCGAACGTGGTTTGCAAAACTTTATTCTGGCCAAAGATCTGGTCGAATCGGCGATTGAGCGTTACAAGCTTGAAAATCCAGTCGTACTGGCAGACTTTAAAGGTGCAGCACTTGAGCATCTCAAGCTGCAACATCCATTACTGGTGGATCGTCAGGTTCCTGTGATCTTGGGCGAACACGTCATTGCCACGAGCGGTACGGGTGCAGTGCATACCGCGCCGGGCCATGGTGCAGACGACTACAAAGTTGGCTTGCAATACAACTTAAAAGTAGATAACCCAGTGGGTGGAAACGGGGTTTATTTACCAAGCGCACCTATTTTTGCCGGTGAGCACATCTACAAAGCCAATCCGCAAATCATTGAGGCATTGGGCAGTGTTGGACGCTTGTGGGCACATCAACCGATCAAACACAGCTATCCACATTGCTGGCGCCACAAAACACCAATCATTTTCCGTGCAACACCGCAATGGTTCATCAGTATGGACCAAAAAGGCTTACGTGACGGTGCAATGAATGCTATCGAAAATGAGATCAGTTTTGTACCTGATTGGGGTAAAAACCGTATTCAATCTATGATTGAAGGTCGTCCAGACTGGTGTATCTCACGTCAGCGTACATGGGGCGTTCCAATTCCATTCTTTGTACATAAAGATACCAATGAATTGCATCCGCGCACCGCTGAACTCATCGAAGAAGTTGCCAAACTGATCGAACAAGAAGGCATCGATGCATGGTACAACCGTGATGCCAAAGACTTCATTGGTGAAGATGCAGCGCACTACAATGCAGTCCGAGACACACTAGACGTCTGGTTTGACTCAGGTACAACACATTATGCGGTTTTGCGCCAGCGTGAAGAATTAACCGATCCAGCAGATTTGTACCTTGAAGGGTCTGACCAGCATCGTGGCTGGTTCCAGTCATCTCTGCTCACTTCTGTCGCGATTAATCAGCGTGCACCTTACAAAGGCTTACTGACGCACGGTTTCGTGGTCGATGAAAAAGGCCGTAAGATGTCGAAGTCTTTAGGCAATATCATTACCCCTCAAGACATCATCAAAGACATGGGTGCAGATGGCTTACGTTTCTGGATTGCGTCAAGTGATTACCGTTATGAGATGACCGCAGGTAAAGAAATTTTCAGCCGTGCCTCAGATGGTTATCGTCGTATTCGTAATACCTTGCGTTTCTTGCTGGCCAACCTCAATGGCTTCAAACCGTCTACAGATGCATTGCCTGTCGATCAATTGATTGCACTGGATCAATACATCTTGCAACGTGCTGCTGAGGTTCAAAAAACCATTCAGCAAGCTTACGAAGATATGAACTTTCATATCGTGTGCAGTGCATTGACTAACTTCTGTATCAATGACTTGGGTGGTTTCTATCTTGATATCATCAAAGATCGTCAGTACACCACCAAAGCAGACTCACAAGCACGTCATTCTGCACAAACCGCTTTGTATCATTTGGTTCAGGCATTTGTACGCTGGATGGCACCAATCTTAAGCTTCACTGCACAAGAAGCATGGCCGTTAATTCCAGAGCAAAGCGAGCAATATGTCTTTACTACCGAGTGGTACGATATTCCTGTCGCAAGCAGTGCAAACTTGGTGTCTGAGGCCGACTGGCAAACATTAATTAACGTAAAATCAGCAATTAATAAGCAGATTGAAGCGGCACGTAACGCTAAGATCGTGGGAAGTAATCTTTCTGCCAAAGTTGAAATTTGGGCCAAAGATGACATTCAAAGCGTTTTAAACCAGTTGGGTGATGAACTCCGTTTTGTACTGATTACATCGCAAGTGCATGTTTATGCCTATGCAGAGCACGGTGAAGCGACAGAGCTTGATGGCCTACGTGTCAAAGTGACTGCGGCTGAAGGTGAAAAATGTGTGCGCTGCTGGCACGTACTTCCAGATGTCAATACACATGCAGATCACCCAGGTTTATGTGGTCGTTGTATTATTAACGTCACGGGCAGTGGCGAAGTGAGAAAATATGCCTAAGCTTCAAGCAAAAAAGGGCTTATTCCAGTTTTATCCTCATAACCTGATTTGGCTCGCACTTTCTGTGCTGGCCATTGTGGTGGATCAGTGGACCAAGTGGATTGCCAGCACCCATCTAAATTATGCAGATCCGGTGCCAGTTTTGCCCTTTTTAAACTGGACCTTACTGCATAATTATGGCGCAGCATTTAGCTTTCTGTCCGATGCAGGAGGCTGGCAGCACTATCTATTTACAGGTTTAGCAGGCATTGTATCCATCATTTTTGTGTTTTGGCTGATGCGCATGCCTAAACAGACCGTTGTGCTGCCTGCTGCGATTGCATTGATTTTGGGTGGTGCATTGGGCAATCTGATTGACCGTGTGACCTTAGGTTATGTGGTCGATTTTATCCATGTGTTCTATCAAGATCACCACTTTCCCGCGTTTAATATTGCCGACAGTGCGATCACTCTGGGTACTATTTTATTGTTAATCGATACGTTCTTTCTAGAAAAGCAACGCATCCAACGTGCAGAAGCCAAACATGACTGAGATTATCCAACCTAACGAAGAAATTCGTATTGAAGAAGGTGCAAAAGTCGATTTGCACTTTTCAGTGGCCATTGAAAATGGCGTTGAAATTGATAATACCCGCAGTCGTGAAGCGCCTGTTAGCCTTACCATTGGCGATGGCAACTTACTGCCAGGCTTCGAAAAAGCGCTGTTTGGATTACGTGCTGGTGATCGCCGCACGGTACATTTACCACCAGAAGACGCTTTTGGTGAATGGAATCCAGAAAACATACAAAAGTTTGATACGGTCAAATTCGAGCAACGACCGATTGTCGGCCATATGATCGAGTTTGAAGATAAAGCGAAAGCCACCTTATTTGGTGTGGTGAAATCGGTCGACGACAGTATTACCGAAATCGACTTTAATCATCCACTTGCAGGAAAAAATATTACTTTCGAAGTTGAAATCTTTAAGGTAACACCTGCTGGCCAGCAAGGCATTAAACTGATGTAAATCAAAAGCACTCTTCGGAGTGCTTTTTTATCACGTTGTCAGCAAAAGCCTACACGCATCATGGTGAATCACCCATGTTGTGATTAAGAATTTTTAACTAAGATACAAAACATAGAGAGACAGGAAGTCTCATTGAAAATAAAAATACACAGGACGTGGTCGTGAATAGGACATTAACGACACAATAATCGGAATACAAAGAACCCCCTGTCAGGATGATAGGGGGTTCTTTTTTGGCTGTTATTTTTATATATGGTTATAAATCTTTTAGGTACTGCACAATCTGTGTATTTTGTGCCATTTCTGCCAGTTCCAGTGCCGTATATTGGCCTTTAAAACTGATATCGGCACCTTTACTGACCAAAAGCTTTACAACATCCAGATGATCATTTTCAGCAGCAGCCTGAAGGGCACTGTAACCTTCTTCATCGCTCTGATTCGGATCGATACCGTCTGCGAGTAATTGCCTTACCCGCGCTGTATCACCAAGTGATGCCCAGTACACGAGTTCAGGTAGATTGATTTCGTCATCTTCTTTGGGAATTGGAGAGAAAGAGTTGAGCTTCATTATCATTATCCTAGTATTATAAGTTGAATCAATTTAATTTATAGTAAATGATTTTTCAGTTAAGTTATCATATATAAAAATCTCTTCGAAATTATGTTTAATATTTAAAGCTTTAACTTTTTCTTCTAAGATGCTCCATTCTCTTGAAAAATATATAATATCTAACTCACAACAAATAATTAAAATAGTATTTTTTGGGTAGTTTTTACTGTTTTTCTTATGAATTCTTAGAGCAATTAAATCTATAAAATGTTCAATGAAACTTGAATTATTATAGCTAATACATTCTGATTTTATAACTTTGTTAGACTTATCAACTCCATCAGCTGCATAACAATATCCTTGTTTATCTAGTAGTTCTCTCACTAGATATTCCTTAGGATGTACAGCACAAGTTACTTCTAAAAAATAAGTATCCTCAAGTACTTTAATTTCTGCATCAAAACATGCAGTGCGCGATGTCCAACATACTTGAATGTAATTCCCTAATCTATATTTAGTTTTTATATATACTGAAATTGGAAGAATTTCTTCTATTAATTCCTTTATGTTACGAGGCCTTTTTCTCAATTCATAACCATGTTGGTCATGCTCTTTAACATATTCAAATAGATCATAGGCTATTCTACAAAAGTCTAATCCATCAACATAGCGATCTTTTATCTTAGCGAAAAATTTAGCCTCATCTTTCCAATCCAATTCTTTCATAGAGATTAAATAATATTAATAAGGAATTAGTATATAAAACTTTAAACCGCTTATCGTTTATATAAAAGTCTAAACTTCAAATCAAGAATACAAAATAAGACAGTTTCTGAATTACAAAGCTAATTTTTATATACGTTTTTCCACTTATTTTC